>JAYVUA010000026.1:0-60029 GCA_043788255.1 Anaerolineales bacterium
CCTGGGCTCCACTGCACAAGAACAAGATGATGCAGTCGCATGGCTTGAATCTCTAGCGGCCAAACATGGTGCCAAGCCCGAAGAGTTGGTTACTGATCCAAGCAAACGATTTGAGACACCTCCAGAATGGGTCTCTCAAGCTCAATCTATTGGTGAAGCACAGGCTGCATCTGCTTCATTGGAGACCGAGAGTCAAAAGCCAGAAGCAGTTGAAAACGCACTTAACATTGGCGAGCAATTCTTTGCTGAATTTGAAAGTGCATCCACCGCTGAGCCAATTTCATCTTCAACAGATGAAACAGGGATGTGGCTGCGTGATCTTGAAAAGAAAGAAAAAGAAGAAGAATTTTCTGCAACGAAGTCAAATGATGTGCTTGATTGGTTAAGTGGTGCGCAAACGCAAGTTGAAAAAGTAGATGATCAGAAAGTTCAGCATGATGACATGCCTGCGTGGTTAAGTGATGCTGCCAAAACCCCAGCTAGTATTGCAGAGCAACAACCTGTTACTGAGAGTTCGGACCTTCCTAATTGGTTAAGCGGTATCGAAGAAGAATCTTCCGCACAAAATTCGATTAGTAGTCAGGACCTGGCTAATAATGATCTTTCAAACTGGTTGAGTGGTTTGGATGATGAGCCCGGTCTGCCCTTTGATGCGCTTCCAACCCCCGATTCTATTTTGGCAGCAAAGGCAGCTAAAGAAGTTGATTCAAATAAATCTCAGAAAGCAAAAGACACTGGGCTTCCTGATTGGTTAAGTGGTGTTGATGCACCACAAGAGGATTTGGAAGAAGATTTGTGGAAGAAGGCTGTTGACGTGGAGTCTGTGCCTGCCGCTTCAATTCGGACCGAGGAGCTAGCTCTGGTTAGCAACTTAGCTGATCTACCCAATTGGCTGCAAGGCGTGGACGAGAAAGCTGAAAACACTCAAGAAATAGCAAATGGCGACGATACCCCACCCTGGCTGCAACGAGAGAAATGGGAAGCCGAAGGTTTACAACAACCCAAGCGTACATCGCCATCCGATTGGCATCCCATTGCAGCAGAAGCAGCGCAAAAGCCTGTTGAAGTTGCACCTGCTCCAACTACGGCTTCAAAGAAGAAGCCAAGCCAGCCCGCTAAACCACGTCAAGTTGAAGCGCAGAGCCTGCCTACTGTGTTAAATCAAGCCAAAGGTGAGTTGGACCGTGGTGATATCCCTGCTGCTTTGGATCATTACGGCAAGCTGATCAAAAAAGGAAAACATCTTGAAGAGACCATTCGGGATCTTACAGAATCGCTGTATCGCTATCCAGTCGAAGTGGGTATCTGGCAAACTCTGGGCGATGCCTATATGCGAGCCAATCGTTTGAAAGAAGCTTTGGAATCTTATAACAAAGCTGAAGAATTAATTCGGTAATCTGTAAGGGTTGCCCTTTAGGTCTGATGGTGGGTGAGAGTCTGCCTATATTTTGTTTTGGAGGAATTTCTGTGGAAAGAACGCTCGTACTCGTAAAACCCGATGGTGTGCAACGCGGGTTGATTGGTGAAGTGATTGCACGTTTTGAACGTCGCGGCCTTCGGTTGGTTGCTGCGAAATTTATTCAAGTCAGCTCTTCACTCGCTGAAACACACTATGCCGAACATAAGGGCAAGCCATTCTATGATGGGTTGATTGTTTATATTACATCTGCGCCAGTGATGGCGATGGTGTGGGAAGGGTCTAATGCAGTTGCTGCCGTGCGTCAGACTGTTGGCTCCACCAAACCTGTAGAGTCTGCGCCTGGCACTATTCGCCACGATTATGCTCTCGAGGTTGGTCGTAACTTGATCCATGCTTCTGACAAGCCTGAGACAGGTGAACGCGAAGTTGCCCTGTGGTTCAAGACGGAAGAACTGGTTGACTGGAAGCGCGCAGTGGATCAGTGGATCTTTGAGAAGTAAATAAATATTCTTGTGTCTGAGTTGTAAATTAAACATCCCATGCTTATTGCATGGGATGTTTTCGTTTTTATTTATAATGTTTCAAACTGCTTTACTGTAATCTTAGCAGAACTTTGCCGTCTTCCCATAATTCTTCCAGGTTATAAAAATCACGTTGGTCAGGAGAGAAGAGGTGTACCACCACATCTCCGTAATCGACCACCACCCAACCGTCGCGGGCAAAGCCTTGCTGCTTACCCTTCTTTTTATGTTTTGAACGAATATCTTCTATGGTGGCTTTGGCGAGTGCGTCGATCATACGATCACTGGTGCCCGTGCAGATGACAAAATAATCAGTAAAAGAAACAATATCTTTTAATTCTATCAGGACAATATCTTCCGCTTTTTTATCTTCAAGTGAGTTTACAATTTCACGTGCAAGTTCTAGTGCGTTCAGGTTTCACCTCATGGTTTGGATAATGGTGCCGAGAATAAATTGGTATATATGGGCCCGCTGGGGCGCAGGTCGCTTTTGATAAGATGGATGGAGTCTACTCTGGTTATGCCAATATTGCCAAGTTGAATTGTATCCAGCGCGATGTGAATTTTTTGCAGGTCAGCCATTTCTGTGGTCTGACGAACACGGCCAAGCGTCAGGTGGGGAGAGAAGTCGCGTTCTTCTTTTTCATAGCCTAAGCGGAACGTACCCGCTTCAATGCTTTTTTGAAGTGAGATCAAATCTGCCGGAGCGTGGAGTCCAGCCCAGAGGATGCGTGGCCGGCGCGAGGTTGGGAATGCGCCGAGGCCGCCAAGTTGCAAATCAAATTGCGGATGCGAAGCTGCTTCTTTTGCGATCAACTGTTTTAGAAAGTCCACATGTGAGGTGGCAATATCCCCCAGAAATTTCAAGGTTAGGTGCATGTTTTGAGTGGGAACCCAACGAATGATCTCATCCCCTAATACTTGACGCAACCGAGAAGTTTGCTTTTCGATTGCGTCTTGTAGATGTTCGGGTAATTCTATGGCGATGAAGGCGCGTAGGAGGCCCATGCAGTGTATTTACGCTTTCAGTAGTACTTTTTCTACGGCTTGTTTGAGCTCAAGAAAGCCCACAGGTTTTGTAAGATACATTGATGCTCCTGCTTCAAGGCCAGTTTTGATGTCGCTGGGCATGCTTTTGGCAGATACAACAATAACTGGAATGGATGAGAGTGAAGGTTCACGGCGCATAAAGCGGAGTACCTCAAGGCCTGAGATATCCGGCATCATAATATCAAGGATGATCACATCTGGTTTTTCCTGTATGATCATTGGTATGGCGGGGGCGCTGGAGAACATTTTATGCACTTTGAAGCCATTAAGCCGCATCATTTCGCCAAACAATTCGGCAGCTTCCGGTTCATCTTCAATGATCATTACGGTTTTTTGTGGAGTTGACATTCTATTTCCTTATTATTAAAAATAGCATATTACAATTGAATTGACAAGGGCACTTGGTTTGGATAGTGGATTTGATTATGAATTTGTAAGAAACCCTGTTGTTCTATAGTCTATTAGTTTATCAAATATCGGAGGAATTATGACAGAGTTGGACGCATTTCGCGCTGAAAAAAACGAATTTTTTGGAAGTCACCCGCAAAGCCCATTATCTCGTGAGCAAAAGAAGGATTTTAAGGGTTTAAATTATTTTCTTGAAAATGATGCTCTGCGCCTCAAAGTTAAGATAGAAAGGTTCCCAGTTGGAGAACAATTTGAAATGCAGACTTCAACAGGGAGCGTTCAACTCTATGAGAAGTTTGGGAAGTTTCACTTTGTTGTGGATGGCGTTGAAGTAGAGTTGAGGATTTACCAAAGCGAGCACGGTTTCTTTCTCCCTTTTGTGGATTCTTTGGCTGGTAAGGAAACCTACCCGGCGGGGCGTTATCTGGAGCCCGAACCTTTGCCCGGTGACCGCTTTCTTGTAGATTTCAATATTGCCTATAATCCTTACTGTGCTTATAACGAGATGTGGTCTTGCCCAATTACGCCTGCCGAGAATCGTTTGAAAGTGGCAATTCGTGCAGGTGAGAAGTTGTTCCATGAATAGGCGGTATTATCTTTTAGGATGTGCGATTTTACTTTTGAAAATTCCCTAATTTATTAAATGTAAAACGACGAGATAATTTCCCGTCGTTTTTTTATAGTTCCCTGGTATTTTCCAGAACAGTTAGAAGTGTTTCGTATTCTTCACAACAATCCGAGCATGTATCCAGGTGTTCGCGGATGAGCGGCATAATCTTCTCTGCATCCTTTGACCGAACTTGAGTTTCGACAAATTCATCAAGGCGCGCATATGTATCGTCACAGGATAATTCCTCTATGCGTGCTTTCTCAAGCACCCGCAGGAACTTAAGAACAACCTCATCCTTTAGTTTCTCCTGAGGTTTGAAGCTGTCTTGAATGTGTTTAAAAAAGTTTCTTATATTCATGCTAAAAGTTTGACGATTAATAAAATATTAATCTTACTTTTGCTCAAAGGCCATTAAAAGGTCTTGTGGGGTGAGGTCTTCAAGAGCGAGACGTCTTTTCAGCCGTAGGCGGGCATCATGTAAAAGCTTATACAGGGCATTTCGATTGGTTTTCATGCGTTTGGCGGCATCTTCCATGGGCATATCCTGCAGGCCAAGGAGAACCAAAGCCTCACGCTGCTTGGGAGTAAGCTCTTCCTCCAGAATGCGGCGGACGCGCACCAGCATATCGGAGCGTTCTGCTGAGGTTTCGGGAGATGCCTGGGAATCTGCAAGCAGGCCAGGGGGCGGAGGAGCGTCTTCGTTTTCGGTCAATTCGTCAAGGGATGCATCCCTCCAGCGTTTGCGGCGCAGTTCAGTCAACGCAATGCGGATGGCGATCTTGTGTACCCATGTAGTGAAAAGGCTGCGGCCCTCAAAGGTGCCAAGCTGATCGAGGACACGCAGAAGGGTTTCTTGTGTTACTTCTTCAACCAGAGGTTGGAAAAGTGGATTATCTGACGAGAGCCAGCGTGAAAGTGCATAGGGTAGGCCTTTCTGGATCACATCCCGCAGATCATTCAATGCGGCATCATGGATTTCGCCCGTTGCTCTTAAGTCTGCCAGCCATTCTTCATTAGTGCGTGTGGTCATGATGGGGTGATTATAAGAGAAAATTGAGCCAAAATCAGAATTCTTATGAAACGTTGAGACTTTTTGATAGCCTTGCTTAGTAGTTGTGAATTGGCCTATAGTAATAGTTTTTTCAAGTTTGCCAATATCGAAACAAAAAACCACCAATTTTGGCGGTTTTTTGTTGTGGTCTCAACTGGGCTCGAACCAGTGACCTTTCGGATGTGAACCGAATGTTCTAACCAACTGAACTATGAGACCGATGAAGCGACGGAGATTATAGTATAGCCTTTAACCTTTGGCAAGGAATTAGGGCGGCGGCAGATATGACCATGGATTTACCTTCATTCCAGCCATTAATTCAAAATGCAGATGCGGCCCGGAAGAATGGCCAGTGGACCCGACTGCGCCGATCACCTCTCCCTGCCCAACACTTTGCCCGCACCCGACATTGAGCGCGCTCAAGTGGGCGTACAACGATTGCCAACCATTTCCATGATCAATCATGATCATGTTGCCATAGCCGTAATTGTTCCAGCCCGCATATACAATCACGCCAGCATCAGCAGCATATACTGCTTCGCCTAAATTACCTGCGAGATCAATGCCGCGATGGTTTGTTTTTTCAGAGTAATCAAATCCAGATAAATAATGTTTGTTTGTCGGGTATATATACGTGCCGTATCCCACAGCGCCGCCGCTGACTGGGTCGCAAGCGCCCTCTCCCAGCACGCGCGCAGAAGCGGGGTTTTCACGCGTCACACCAAGCGGCGCGCTCCAATTCACAAATTCCCTTGAGCCGCTAGGAATGATTAACCATGTGCCATTCTTGATATTTGCATTGCTATAGTCACCAACAGTATTAGGGTCTATGTTGTTACCGGGAAAATCAATAATATCGGCAGCTGTAACGCCATAAAATTCAGCCCACTTCCCAAAGGGAATTCCACCCAGCCATTGCCAATAAACTCCATCCACTGGCAGAATGGTCAACTCCTGACCTGGTTTCAAGGAATGGGGGTCATCCAACAGAATATTGTAATTGCCCCATAAAATGGTTTGCGGGTCGAGACCAAATTTTTCTGCAATTCCAAAGACTGTATCTCCATCCTGCACGATATAGGTTGACAGCTCATCACGTGGACGTGAAGGAATATTCGTGTGGATCTGTGCTGCACGTGATATTCCGATAATAAGAGAACTATCCATTGCAGGAATAGTGTTGACGTTTACAACAGCGGTCGCGGCCGGACCTGAAGCCTGCCCGTAGTTTCCTGACAGTTTATTTGACGTTTGACTGTAAAAAGCCTGTACAAGGAAAATAACCACTCCGATTGCAACAATGGAAAAAAGATTGGTTCCAACACGTAAAAGAGATTCACCCAACCCCATTTGAACGAGCGCGTTTATCCAACGAGTTAGAAAACTGCGCTGTCTTACAGGGCTTTGAGTAGAAAATGATTGCCCTGATTTTTCATTTGTTTTTTCAGAATCAGATGTTTCTTCATTAAAATCGTTTTTCATGTAGTTCATCATAACATGGGCAAAAAATTAGCGTCAAGCTATATTCCAAACGCTAATCCTGCGTTAACCCGCCGTTTGTCGGACAATTGGGCGAAATATCTGAATCCCGCCAATAATGAACAAAGAAAGTATCCCGCAAAGCAGGGCGGTAGTTGACAAGTTGAATTCCTGGGTCATCCAGCCAATTAACAGGCTGCCGAAGGGAGTAATTCCTTGCAGAGCCCAAAGGTAGATACTAAAGACACGTCCGCGCAAGTTATCAGGTACCTGCAACTGGATTAAGGTATTCATGGTTGCAAGTTGAGTCACTGCGCCCCAGCCCATCAAGGCGATTACGATCATGGCAGGCCAAATCGATCGCGTAAACGGGATGGCAATCATGCCGAGAATAAAAGCGGCCTCTCCTAATATGAGGCGAAGCCCACGCCAGCGGGAAGTGTTGTTCATTGCTATTGAGAAGGCGGCAATAAGTGCGCCAACCCCTTGCGCCGTATACAGAAGGCTGTTTCGCATGTCTACAATGTCTTTTGTATCTCCAGCCTGCCCGAGTAGGTCCTTGGCAATAACCGGTAATTGTTGCACGATGGGGAGTGCAAAAATTCCCAACGTGGCTGCAATAATAATTAATAATCCCACTCCGGAGTTTTTCGTCAGATATTGGGCACCTTCACGCAGTTCAGTCATCATGGGGCGTGTGCGTGGTTGAACAGGCGCTTTATATTGCGCCCGCACAAAAAATAATCCGATGATGATGGCGATAAAACTTATACTGTTTAGAAGAAAAATCCAACCTTCGCCATTCTTTTTAAACAACAAGAGTAATGGGACGACAAGTGCAGGTCCGAGTACACGTGAAAGATTGAAAGCAGTTGATTGAAGGGCAATTGCATTAGGGAGGGAATCGCGTCCAACTAGCTCAATTAACATCGCCTGACGGGCTGTAATTTCGAAAGCAGAGGCAACGCCGAGAATAAGGGATGTGACGATAATGTGCCAAATTTGAATCGATTCGCTTAATGCAAGGAATGCCAGTGCAAATGTGTCCAGCATCATGATGAATTGCAGGAAGATGATGGCTTTGCGTTTGTCTACGTGTTCTATCAACACTCCGCCTGGGATGGCAAGAAAAAATGTTGGCAGAGATACAGCAAAGCCTATGAGACCAAGATCAAATGGACGGCCGCTAAGGCGATAAGCCAGTAATGGTAGAGCCGTACTTTGCATGGATGTGCCGATTAACGAAGTTAAATGTCCCATCCAGAAGATGGCGAAATCACGAGATGCTAATGCGGGGAAGCGTTGTGCGAGGATGTTGCGAAGTTTATACATTACTTCCTGAGCGGAAAGATGAGCAATCTTCGAGGAGCGTAATCGAAGGATGCTTTGATTTGAAATTTAGCCAATCTGAATTCCTGTCCTTCAACTACGCCGTACATAAAGCAAGAGCGTACGACTCGGTATCGACAAGCTCAACTACCAGCTCAGGACTCAGAATCTTAATATCGACGCAACCAACTCAGCACGATCAGTGCCTGGGCTGTTGACCATTGTCGAGACGGGGTAGGCGGACATATTGTTAGCGGGGAAAGGTTGGATGAGGTGGAGCAGGCTGTCGGGAGTCCGAGGCGCAGGGTCCAGCCAATCGGCATAATTTTTTTGGTCCAGAATCACTGGCATGCGATTGTGCAGAGTCGACATCAATTCATTGGGCGTGATGGTGATGATGGTGCAGGTGCGAAGTGCGCCGCCGGAAGGTGATTGCCATTCATCCCATAACCCTCCAAATGCAAATGGTTTGCGGTCGTTCATGTGGATGTAATAAGGTGTTTTTATTTTTTCACCTGCTTGTACTTTCCATTCGTAAAAGCCATCAGTGAGAATGAGGCAGCGTTTGTATTTGAATCCGCTGCGAAAGGATGGTTTTTCTGCGATGGTTTCACCGCGCGCGTTGATGAGTTTGTTTGCGATGGTTGGGTCTTTAGACCAGGAAGGAATCAATCCCCACAGAAAAAAATCTGCCTTGTTCTTTCCATCGTTGGGAATGACAAGTACAGGTTGCGTAGGCGCTATGTTGAAACGAGGCGCGAATTGCCCGGGGAAAATAAAATCTCCAAATTTATCTTTTAATTCAGCAGGGTCAACTGTAAGTGTAAATCTTCCACACATGATTTCTCCTTGTAGGCTGCCAGTTTTACTTTATGGTAGGGTGAAGAAAAAAGTTGTGCCCTGGCCGATTTGGGATTCAACCCAAATTCGCCCGCCATGCACTTCAATGATTCTTTTGACGAGTGCTAGGCCGATTCCAGTACCTTCACTATCCACGGTAAGTTTATCGAACAAACCGAATATTTTTCCGTGATACTCAGGAGCTATACCCATGCCATTGTCTTTTACATAAAGTACGTTTTCATGATTATCGTTGAGAAAGGCGCCGATCTCAATCTGCGGATTGGGTTGAGTCCCCATAAACTTTATGGCATTGTCAATGAGGTTTTGCAGAACTTCAGTGATACGGATTCGGTCACACTTAATACTGACGTGATTGCTTTTCTGTTCGATGCGGACATTTCCAATTTTGATCTGCCCATGCACAATTTCAAGAGCATCTCTGACAATGTCATCAAATGGGATTTCAACGGGTGTGTTCATTAATCTGCCAATACGGGAAAGCTCCAACAGATCTTGAAGCAGGTTTTGCATTTTTTCAACAGCTGTTTCAATGCGCTGCTTATCATGTTTGAGCTTTTCGAAATTACCCTCTAGGGCATCCTTTTCAAGATAACCTAGAAACCCTTTGATGGTTACCAGCGGGGATTTAAGATCATGCGAAACGGTATATGTGAAGCGTTCCAGTTCAGCGTTTTTTGCTTCAAGTTCTACTATGAAATTTTTTCGCTGTGCCAGTTCTGCTTCCAGCGCTGAATTCAGGCGTGCATTTTCAATTGCCAATCCGGCGTATCCTGCAAATAGCCGCAGTGCTTCAAGTTGTTCCTCGCTGATTGGGCGCCCTGTGATCACATGGTCAACGCTAATAAAGGCGACTGGTTTTTCGCCAGCCCAAGCTGCAATTGAAGCGAAATCCTTCACGCCAGCCATGATATGGCCCTGGGGAATTTTGTAATCTTCTTCGAAGTTTCGCGTGAAATAGATCGTATCTGGTTTTTCAAGTACCCGCAGAAATGGTTTTGACGAAGGGTTATTCTCTTCGTTCAAGGGATGCGAGATGTGCCAATCATCAGTCATTTCTCCCTGATTGTTGGTGCCAAATGTGCCATCCATTGATTTCTGGACTGGGTTGTAGAGAAAAATGGCGAGTCTATCAAAACCGAGATCGTAGCGAATTCCGTGCCAGATGTTTACCAAGGTAGTACGAAGGTCAGTTACTTCGGTTATATACACCCCGAGATTGATAACTTTTTCCAATATGGCGCGGCGATGTTCTTCCCGTTCTTTGGCTTGTATTTGCAGGGATAGCTCATTTTTAATTTTTTCATTAAGGCGGGCATTTTCAATGGCAAGCCCAGCGTATCCGCCGAATAAGCGTAAGGCTTCCAGTTGTTCAGGTGTGATGGGACGGTGAGTGATGTACTGGTCTGCACAGATCACGGCAACAGGTTTATCCCCCGCCCATGCTGCCACAGCAACATAATCTTTCACCCCATACATTTCATGTCCTTCCGGGATTTTGTTTTCAATATCATAAGCTTGTGTAGAATAGACGCCATTCGGGTTTTGTAGTAAAGCCGCAAATGTAGAGTCGATCGGGAAAGAGATGCCCCATTGCCCCACCATCTCGCCGGAGTTGTTTGTGCCGACTGTATCGTCCATGGAATTGTGTTCGGGGTTGTATAGAAAGATCGCCAGCCGGTCAAATTCAAGATCGTTATGAACACCATGCCATATCTTGTGGATCGTTGTTCGGAGGTTATCTGATTTCGCAACTTGTTTGCCCAACTGAATAACTTTTTCAAGCATAATGCTGCGTTTTTGCTCAAGTTCGGCGGCCAACTTTTGTTCGGTCACATCTCTTGATATTCCAATGATCCCAATTGCCTGTCCAGCCCGGTCTTTAATCGGCACTTTACTGGCTGACAACCAGCGTGGTTTTCCATCAGTTGTAGGATTAAATTCGATTCGATTGAAAATAGGTTGGCCGGTCTCAAGGATTTGTTTTTCCTCAGCCATAAATTTTTGCGCAAGTTCGGAATCTTGAAAATCAAGATCAGTTTTGCCGATGGCTGATTCCGGGTTGTCAATATTCAGGAGTCTAGCCTGCGCTTGGTTGATGCGGACAAAGCGCGATCCCGTATCTTTGAAATATATGGTGTCTGGTATGTTATCCATAAATATCTGTAGAAGATCACGTTCATATGTAAGCGCTTCTTCGATTTGTTTTTGTGCCGTAATATTACGTGATATGCCAATAGTTCCGATGATTTGCCCGAACTCGTTCTTGGCCGGTACTTTGGTGGTTGAAAGCCAGCGCAGTTTTCCGTCTTTCGTTGGATTGAATTCAGCATGATTCCAGAGCGGTTGACCAGTTTCGATAATCTGTTTTTCTTCCAATAATAATTCTCGCGCGAGCTTTGGGTTTTGAAAATCGAGATCGGTTTTGCCGATAGCATCTTGAGGACTATCAACACCCAGGAATTGCGCATGTGCTTCATTAATGCGTACAAAGCGCGATTCAATGTCTTTGAAATAGATAAGATCCGGTATATTATCCATAAAGATCTGTAGAAGATCGCGTTCGTACTTGAGTGCCTCCTCCGTACGTTTTCTTTCGGTAATATCCTGATACAACCCAATGGAACCATGCGCGATCCCATGTTCATCACGCAGGTCTATTGCAGCTTCAAATACCCAGTGGATTTTTCCATCACGTGCCTTTATGAGGTGTTCACATTTCCAAACGGGGGTTTTACCTAAACGTACCTGTTGAATGGCATCATCCAGAGAATATGGCGCTAAATCTTCCAGAAGCTGTCTTTCCTGTACTAACGAGTCCCACAGGTCATCACTAAATTCTTCTGGTCCATAACCGGTAATTTGCCGAATCCCCTCGCCCATGAATTCATAAATAATCCTGCCTTCCTTGTCAAAAGTCTGGCGATAAGGCACAGCACCGGCAACTACAATTGCCTGGCGGTAAATTGATTCAGATTCACGCAAAGCTTCTTCGGCTTGCTTGCGCTCAGTAATGTCTTTTACAGCGCCAACAATCCCTCGTAATCGGTTTTGCTGATCATCCCAAACCGAATCTGCCGAGACTTGTACCCAGCGCAAAGAGCCGCCTCTTCTACGTGTACGCAACTCTGAAATAACAGATTGTTTTTTTTGCAAGACAGCCAAATCTTGGGCATCCTTCTCAATATCATCGTGGTGGAGGTGCGCCAGCCAGCCGCCGTTCGCAATATATTCCTCGCGAGTATATCCGGTGATTTTTTCAAAAGCACCTGCCACCCAATTGAGTTGCATTTTTCCATCCAAGTCAACATCTGTTGAAAATGTATAATCCGAACTGACCTGGGATATCAGGCGATATTTTTCCTCACTTGCACGGGCGCGGGCAAGCGCCAATCGTAAAGTGCGGGATGCCAGATGCTGAAGTACAGCGCTTACAGGAAAAAGCACCAGGCTGACAACCCATGTGGTAACCGGAGCGCTGTCAAAACTGGAGATAATAAACCCTTGTGTTTGGCCATACACCATCCAGCCGCCTGCCGCAAGTGACATAAAGGTAAATATCAATGCCCCAGTTCCGCCTAATAGGATTCCTGCAATTACAATGACCAGCCCATATCCCAACAAATATGGTTCTCCCTGTACTCCGTTTCCTGTGGAAGCCGTAACAGTAAAGAAAAACCAGAATGCACTCACTTGCATGATGGATGTTGCTCTGACGTAACCACGGCGTAACATGAGCAGAAGAATGATATTAGCTATTTCCCCAGAGACTGTTTGAATTAGTGTTCGGCTGGAAATTTCAGGTGTCAGAGCAAGTGAATATATAAGAAATGGAATAGGGACACAGACAAGTGTCCACAATATGATATGCAACAAATACGCTTGCTGGGTTTTAAGCTCATCATCGAAAACAGGGGCGGTAAATATTTTTTTAAAAAAACTCATGGGTTTTTCAACTTTCTGAAATCGCCGTCTCGCATCGTAATTCCTATGGCGTCCAGATGCTCTAACAAGGCTTGCGCATACTTGCGGCTTGTTTTAAAAAGATCGCGCACTTCCGCCAGTGTAATCTGCCCCTTTTGCTGAAGTGCTGCGCGAAGTTTTTTTACCATCTCAGCATAATCGCTTTTACGGAAGATCACATCGGCTGAAACCGCGATCAATTCCTGTAATTCGATCAGGGCAGTGACGACTTCCTCGCCGACTTCGTTTTGACATTCCTTGACACTCGGCGCGGCATAAGGATTTTGGTCAAACTTGCGCATCAAATCCTGGACTTGAGCCTGCTGCCTGGCCTCAAAGCGAATCTCATGCCCGATAATTGCCACCCAATTTCCCTCTTCAGCAATTAATTTTTTGGATTTGAATTTTGAGATGACCGCATTATATATTCGTGGAGATAGTTTTATCTTACTCTTTAATTCTTCGCGGGAAATTCCGCGTCTAAGTGGATATTGTGTATGATAAGTTTTAAGTAAATTCTCCACGCGATCTTTTAAATCATTCCATCTGGATATGGCGCAGATAAGCAAATCATCATTAACTTTTACTTCCTCACCTTCCAATAATACAAGCTGTTCATTTGCAATCAACTCGTTTAATCCGTTTTGTGCATCAAATATTTTCAGTCGTGATTTTGCCGCCACTTCTTTTATGCTTGCAATATCCAAGGCGAGAGCTGCTTCAAACATAATATCGGCGGGTGAGCCTTTCATAAGGGATTCGAATGATTTGAGGATGGCCTCATCAAATCGTTTGTGCCTGCCTTTGGGTTGATGATCTAGGATGATACCGCCGCCAAGCGTTTCGCTTGGAGAGGGGCGGCGCAGAATATATTTATCACCGCGTACTGTGACGATGGGGTCACGTAACTCCAGCTGTATCCAGCCCTCTTCGCCAGGCTGTAACTCCTCCTTACCAAGCAGGCGGAGCGTGGCGATTGTTTCACTTGCGCCTACAAAGAACTTTACTTCATCGTTATGTTTAATGGGCGCAGATGCATCCTTAAGTAACCGCAATCGCGCGTCAACTCTTCGGGTTGGCTGGTATTGATTTGGATTCCTGCGTACAACGACTTCGCCGCGTTGAATTAATTCTGTATCAACCCCTGAAATATTAATCGCTGTGCGAGAGCCAGGAACAGCTCTTTCTTCTTTCTTTTTGTGGGTTTGCAGCCCTCTCACTCTACCGGTTAAGCCGCTTGGTAAAATTTCCACTTCATCACCAATGGAGAGGTGACCGTCATGTAGAGTACCTGTAACCACAGTGCCAAAACCGCTCATGCTGAAGACGCGGTCAATTGGCAGGCGCGGACGGTTTAGGTCTGGTCGAGATGGTTTCTCTTCCAATATTTTACTGAGCGTTGTGATCAGGATATCGAGTCCTGTTTTATTTTTTGCTGAGACTCTTACAATGGGTGCATCTTTTAGGACGGTATCGCTAACAGAACCACGAATGTCAATTTCTACAAGATCAAGCCAGGCTGAGTCTGAGGCGAGGTCTGTTTTCGTCAGAACGATAATTCCAGCTGGAATTTGTAATAAATCTAAAATTGCTAAATGCTCTTTTGTTTGCGGCATTACGCCTTCGTCTGCTGCGATGACTAATAAGGCTGCGTCAATTCCCCCGATGCCTGAAAGCATGTTTTCAATAAAATCTCGATGGCCTGGTACATCTACAATGCCCACTTCTTCACCATTGGGCAGAGTGAGCCAGCCGAAGCCGAGTTCAATGGTCATCTCGCGTGCTTGTTCTTCTTTGAGGCGGTCAGGGTGTGTGCCTGTAAGCGCCGCGATGAGCGTGGATTTTCCGTGATCTACATGACCTGCTGTGCCAATGACTCGCATATCTCTATTTAACCACAAAGTGATTAGAAACAGGCATTAATAAAATTGCCCGCAGATGGATGTGTCTGCGGGTATGAATGCATATTAAATTTACTTCTTTGTTTTCTTGCCGTGGCTCATAATCCGTTGATAGGATGTCATCCATTCATGTACTACATTCATGAGTTCCTGGAGTTGTTTTTCAGTGGCATCTGTGGTTTGGTGCATTTGATCCTGTAAAACCTGTGCAACATCATCAAAGGATGTCATGCGTCCGTCAGTTTTTTGGACATCTTTGCGAATTTCACGGAATGACTCTTCGGCTGAAAGGGAGTAACCCGTCCAGCGTTTTTGATCATCGGCCTTGAAGCTGACCCACTCCTGACGGATGCGGTCTTCAGCAAGCCGCTGCATTTCTGTAACTTCGTTGATGCGGCGTTCGAGTTTTGTGTTGAGTTCAAGGTAGGTTTCCTGAGCTTTCTTTGCGCCGCGCAGGGCTTCGTCCAAGCCTTGAATGTGGGTATCCAACCCGGCAGCTTCTTTTTGGAAGGCGTCGTATTTTTCCTTCCATTCTTTCCATGCTCGATCACGGTCGATTTGGGCAATGGCTTGCTGCTCAATGAAGGCTGTTTGTGATTGTTTTCGTTCGAGTTCAGATGCAATCAGATCTGTAAACCGATTTTCAATATTGCGGATGGTATCCGCGTTCATTGTTGCTTTTTCACGGCTCTCGTCCACGCGCTTGCGCATGGATGTGACTTCACCTTGAACGTCGGCGATACGTTTGAGATCGTTTTTACGTGTTTCTTCCACGGCTTTGAGCGAATGCATCACATCTTCCTTATATCGCATGCTCTCATCTATGCGTGTTCTAAGGTCGCTTACATTATTTAGAATGCGCTGTATTTCATCCGTCCGCTCTTTGAGTTGTTTCTTTAGTTCGGAGAGGTCGGTCGTTGTTTTAACCTGTGAAATGGCTTTATTGATGTCGCTCAATTCAGATTGGATGCGTTTTGCAGTTTCCTTGTCGGCAAGGGTGCGCGCTTTTTCTTTCTCTTCAATAAGGTTGATGACCTCGCTGCGCTGCTTGGTTAACATTGTTTCGAATTGTTCAACGCGTTTTGTGGCGGGGGTGATGTCTGTGATTTGCTTGCTCAGGGTTTTGATTTGTTTTGAAACGACGCTTACCGATGACTCAAAAGAAGCCATGCGCGCATCCAGTGTGGAAAGCACATCTGTATTTTCGCGTTGCTGTTTATCCAGCCATTCAAGCCGTTTGATAATTTGTTCGAATTCCATGGTGCTCTCCAATATATGTGAAGAAATTAGTGTAGGAAATTATAGCATGCTCGCTTATTGACCCAAATGGTCAAATAAAGCCGGCAGGTTGGCAATGAAAGGCTGCAATATCTGCGGAAAGATTCCCAGTAAGAAAAGCCCGATCATACCTATTCCGAGCATGGCTATTTGGGGCCAGCTTTCGCTGATTTCCCAGGGCGTGCTTTGTTCGGCCATTACAAATACAGCAAGAGTTCGGATTGCGGCGATAAGCAGGCCGAGTAAACCTAAAAATATCCAAAAAGAAATGATGAGGGATTGCCCGGCCAATTCCTGCCATAATGCGATTCGGGGTGGAAAGCCGGCAAGTAATGGAAGACCTGTTATTGAAAGATGTGCCAGGATCAGTGCGGTAACTGTAATGGGATAGCTACGTGCAAGACCTTGAAGTTCACTGAATCGTAATGAATAAACCTTGCGTTTCATGATCGAAAGAGCCAATGCCCATACGGCTAATTCCAATCCGCGCGGGATAAGGAGAAGGAAGGTGACATTGATAAGTTCTGAAGTTTTCAGAGTCATAGCAACGACAATCAACCCAACCTCTGCTATGGCAGCATACCCCATAATACGCCCAATATGGCGCTGCACAGCTGCAAATAAACCGCTGCTTACAACCATGAATACACCGGCATATTGGATGGCATTTAATAGTTGAGGTGTGTTCCTGATCCATGTGTATTGATCTAAAAAGCCCAAAGCAAATATTACAGTGAAGGTAGGTAATGCCCAGAGCAGGAAACCTGTTACATAAGGTGAGGATTCCTCCATCAGCATGGGAATCCAGTTATAGAGAGGGAAGACGCCAAGTAAAAACGCAAATCCCATGCCAAGCATGGCACCTGCTTGCGTGGTGGTGCCAAGATCGCCGGGGCTTGCTTCCACGCCTGCAAGCATCCAGCCTGAGAAGAGAATAAATGGCATTGCCAGAGTTTGATAGATAAGAAAACGAATTACACCTTTCCCTGGTTTTTGGTACGGGAGCACAAGTAAAGGAACGACAAGCATGGCGGCTATTTCAAGCAGAACTGCTGCAAAGAGAAATGGCTCCACCGCAATGGATGCAGCTAATAATGCAACGATCATCAAACCCAGCGACACAAAACGGTTTGCCGTTCCAGACGCCTGCGTGCCAAAAAACCACAATGCTGCAATTCCATATATGATGGCGAGTAATGAGCCGTCTGCTGTGTTGAACACGAAGCTGCGCCCAAAAAATTGAATGGATGTTGATATCTTTAGAGAGAACGAGCCAACCAGGAGGGCTACATCAATGGGGAAGATCAATGCGACGAGAGATAGAATCGTTGCGGCCGTGCCGCCAGCAAGCGGAGAATATTTTTCAGGTAAAAGGAATAAGATCAAAAACCCAAGAACAAATGGGATCAATATCCAAATAATGGGAGCACTCATGCTTCTTCCTCTGTTTCAGGTGGATAATGTCCTGCAATTAATAAATACGAACCAACAATTCCCAACCCTAAATTTGTAATTGCAAGAAACCCTGCAACGAGGATGGAGCTTTCGACTGCTCCATATAAAATTTCAAAGCCCGTCAACATGGTTAATAAGCCGAGAATGACTTGCAAGGTATCTGATGTGACGCCGAGGTGCACAACCCCAGCACCAATTAGCAATAGGCTGCCTGCAATGACCGGGAGTCCAAGGCCTGGGATGACAGCTTCAACACGGGATGTTGTTCCTGCTGTAACAAGAGCAACAATAAAAACCAATATAATACGGAACCATTGTCCGCGCGGCCAAAAGGTATCTTTGTTATCCCCTTCAAGATTTGAAATACTCAAACGAGTCATCCCTAAAGCGGCAACCACCATCCAGCCCGTGATTAGTTTGGCTGATCCCATCGCAAATGGGATGTGACGCGTGACCAGCCAGAAGGCAGCAAGATATTGTGCGGCGAGTGCGCCAAGACTAACACGCCAGTCACGAGTGATTAATACTGTTGTGCTTGTTGCAAAAATTAAGATCACTGCGGCCCATGAAACAAAATTGTTCAACATTTTATGGGGAACCCTGTGTCAACAATGAAATAAACAAAATTAAAAAGAGCAATGTCCACATGACGCCGCCTTCGCCTTCAAGTGCGTCTGTGATCGTTTGGCTGAGTCGTCCAAGTACACGGTAGATCGTCCAGAGACTCTGATAAATATTACCCAAACCACTGCTTGCGGGATTAACCCAATGTGCACGGACCGGGTTGAGGATGCGTAAACGCGGTGTCGCCCAAACCAGCCCAAAGGTCACGAGTGAAACGATGATAGCCAGCAGCCACGCGCCAATTTGACGCGCACCATTCCAGCCGAGTAAACCCAGTAAAAGTTGAAAAAATAATAGCAAAACAATTCCAGCAGGATACACAGTCCTCATCCAATTTTGTTGTACATCTAATGCTTCGCGGCCAGTGGATCGGAGTGTACTGCGAATAAACCCGGCAATGAGTAAGGCTTGGGTGGCCGCAGCAAACGGTATGAAGAATCCCAATCGACCCAGCCATGCACTTGCAGTAAGTGAGAAAGGCAAAGAAGATAAACTCCACGCACCGATTAACATGGCGCGGTTCAACCATGTTTGCTGGACAGATGCCAGAAAGAGCGCTCCGCCAACGAGGATGAGAGCGCAGCCCCATGCAACAACGCCCATTGAATTTCCGTTTAGTGCTGAAATAACAGCCAGCGACGCAATTCCAATGATCCAATATGGACGGCCTGTTAATTCATCCGGCGCGCGCAGCCACATCCAGCCGCCATATAGCGCGGCAATGACAGACAGGCTGAATAAAATTGGCGTTACCGAGGATATTAAACTTCCAGCAGGAACGTGTGCAAGTAATACCAAACTCGATGCTGCTGAGATTAACCGTAATGAAGTTCCGAACCCGCGCCGTAATGTGGATTCAGATGAATACGGTAAATGAAGCGGAAGTACTCCCAGGCGCAGCCCAGCTGCGGCAACCAGAAATAACCCGGAGCCCGGGGCAATGGATTGAAAATCAAATGTGTTTCCCTGGGCAATACTTACAATGCTGGCCCACAATAACAAACCGATCCCAAATGCACGCGTGGAAAAAGATGTCACAACTTTTTCATTGTTCGCTGGTCCGTCTACCGACCATAATTGCGTAACGAGTTCGGCCATATCCAACGCGCCCCAGACCATCAGTAAGGTTAATGGGTTATTGGCCGTGACCGCTAAAATTCCAAGCCCGCCTAAAGCCAGGCTTCCCGCCCATGTATAGGAATTTGTGAAAGCCGACCGTGCAACCGCAGTAAGCAGCACCCCCAATGTAAGCGCGGCAATACTCAATGCGAACGGCCATGAAATATCATCAGCCCGGAAAAGGATGGGGTTTACAAAAAGGGAACTGGGCTGCCATGCCGGTAAAGCGAGGTCAAAGGGAATTTGTGCCAACCAGCCAAGTACACTGACCAAAGCTAGGATTGAGCCGCCGATTGCCACCAGAAATACATAACGAGCGTTGGGTTGAAAGATACGAAGAAGGGTCAATGCCAACGCAGAGGCAAATAGTAGAAGGCAGGAAACTAAAATTAACATGGGAGATAGTCATTGTATCAGTTTTATTGCCGAGGCACTTTGCCCTTTTGCTTTTGGTACAATCACGCCCATGACTTTTCGAAAACGCAGATTCATTGGATTAAATATTATTTATGGGATTTTAATTGCATCCTGCGCCTCTCTGCCAAATGTGACGCCTGCTGCGGTTATCCTGCCAATTCTTCCCACGCTGACGCCTTTTCAACCCTCCGCAGACCCGATTTTCACCCCGTTTACTACTTCCCAGCCTGAATCTACATTTACACCTTACCCAACACATTACGTTCTTGCTGAGACATTGCCCGTTCCTGTTCAAATACTCCCGCCATCAGAAGTTAGCCCTCTTACCACGTACAACCCATTGACAGGCTTACCCGTCACCGACCCATCTTTTATGCAGCACAGGCCCTTTGCAATCAAGATTGCGAACTCACCGGATTACATCCGCCCGCAATCTGGGTTGACTTTGGCTGATGTCGTTTATGAATATTATATTGAGTGGGGCGATACACGCTTTATTGCAGTGTTTTATTCAAATAATCCCAGCATGGTCGGGCCTGTCCGCTCAGGGCGTTATTTTGATGAGCATGTGATGCGCATGTATCATGCCTTTCTTGTATTTAAATCTGCCGACCCGCGTGAGTTATCCTATTTACAGGGCGGCGATCTTAAAGATTTTCTTGTGATTGTGGGTTATGGCGGCTGTTCCCCGTATTTTCTCGGTCCGTATATACGTGAATCCTACAACAATCAATTTTTTAATTCGACAAAGTGGGCGGTCTGTGCCGCGAAAAAGGGAGTGGACAATTCTGCACAAGTGCTCAGCGGCGGATTTTTCTCTGAGGATGTGCCGCAAAGCGATGTGGCTGCTAAACGGATCTATTCTTCCTATTCAGTTTATAGTTATAACTATTGGGACTATGACCCCGCAACCCATAAATATTTTCGTTATCAGGAAGCGAATGATATGATTAACGGGAAGACCGAAGCATATGCGCCGCTTTCAGATGCGCAAACTGGGTTGCCAGTCACAGCTGAAAACGTGGTTGAGCTTTTTGTGCCGCATATATATGCAAATACTTATAACGCGCACGATCAGGTCTTTAACATCGATTTGCTGGATTATGGAAATGCTTATGTGTTCCGCGATGGAATAGAGATCCCTGCTATTTGGCATCGCACCCGTGACGATCAGCCTATTTTATTGACAACTTTAAATGGAGAACCAATTTATATGCGGCCCGGGCGGACGTTCTACGAGGTGATGGGCGTGAACTCAACCATTACACAAAATGGGACAGACTGGCATTTCGTTTTCCTAACCCCATAATCATTTACCCCAAAGTTCATGTAGCGTGAGATAATGGATTTCAGAATACAGCATCGTTTAAAAAATTATTTATTCGTGAGACAAGCGGTAAAATAAAACATTCCCGGTCGACCCGGAGTTCTTATGACCTTTGACCCCGTTTTTCTAAGCAGCTTAACCCTTGTGCTAACAGCCTTTGGCGGAGCATTTCTTGCCGCTTTGTGGATCAGCCTTGTCGTGTGGACGTATCGCGATATCCGCGCCCGTGCCCGTGACCCATTGGTACAAACTTTAGCAGCATTACTTGTTGCGGTATTGAATTTGCCAGGTGTGTTGGTATATATTATTTTGCGTCCGACTCGCACGCTGGAAGAGGAGTATCAACGCACGCTGGAAGAGGAAGCCTTGCTTCAAGCCCTTGAAGATCTTCCGCTTTGCCCGGGCTGCGAAAGGCGCGTAAAGGAAGATTGGCAGATCTGCCCGAACTGTCACACGAAGTTAAAGAAAACCTGCCATAACTGTTCCAGGTTTATAGAATTATCATGGAATATTTGCCCATATTGCGGTACACCTGCCCCCGGCATGAGATTGGAATCCACAAGTATTGACGATGCCCTGCGCGGTTTGAAAATGGAAGATGAGCAGGGTGATGTCAAAGTTGAATAGTTACATTCAATAATGTGCAGATAGCTCTTGTTAACCCTATAAGAGATCTGCAGGATGTTTTTCGTAAAGTGAGTCAGTAAAATGAAAATAGATTCCATCACCCTTCATCATTTGAGCATGCCGCTGGTCTCGCCGTTTGAGACATCTTTTGGCGTTGAGACAGACCGCGAGTGTGTTTTGGTCGAAATCAACTCTGAGGGACTTACAGGCTATGGCGAGGGTGTGCCTTCGCGTGACCCGGGCTACAACTATGAAACTACCGGTACGGCAATGCATATCCTCAAGGACTTTATTGTTCCCTTGCTAATGGGTAAGGATGTCAGGGATGCAGAAGATTTTCAAGAACGAGTCTCTGGTATTCGTGGACATCACCTTGCAAAAGCTGGTGTGGAAATGGCACTATGGGATCTGCTTGGCAAGCGTGCGGGAAAATCTCTGCGAGAGTTACTGGGCGGACAGCGCGAAAAAGTTGAAGTGGGAGTATCCATTGGGATACAGGATTCAGCTCAAAGTTTGGTTCGAAGCGTAGCGGCTTATGTTAAGCAGGGATATGCGCGGGTGAAGATCAAGATTAAACCTGGCAGAGATGTTGAAGATGCGTCCGCTGTTCGCAGTGAATTCCCAAATTTGCGATTGCAAGTAGATGCAAATTCTGCGTATACATTGGATGATGCGCAAATCCTTAAGCCGCTTGATAAATTAAATTTATTACTTATTGAGCAACCCTTATTTGAGGATGACATCTGGGATCATCATAAAATGCAGGAACGGTTTGATACGCCGATCTGTTTGGATGAGAGTATTATTACTCCGCGTCATGCGCGATACGCCATTGAAATGAATGCATGCCGAATTATCAATATCAAGGCGGGCCGTTTAGGTGGATTAAGCCAGGCTGTGATGGTGCATAATCTATGTGAAGAGATTTCCATGCCTGTCTGGTGCGGCGGAATGTTGGAAACAGGGATTGGGCGCGCTTCGAATCTGGCGTTGGCATCCCTGCCGAACTTTGTTTTGCCCGGTGATATTTCTGCTTCAGACCGATATTACACGCGTGATATCACCAATGAGCACTTTATGTTAAATTCAGATTCAACCATTGATGTGCCGAACGGCCCAGGTTTGGGCGTTACCCTTGATGAAGATTCCTTGAAGAATTTTACAAAGGCACGATTATCATTTACAAATTAAGTGCAATGTAATGGCTCGAAATTTATTATGCATAGTTCAATATTAAAACCGAAATCATTGTTTGAAAAAAAGACAAATAGAAGCCAAGAAAAGCGTGTAAAGAATATTTACTTTGCTGTTATTTTTTTGCTGTCTGCCTGCCAGCCTGCGCTGTGGGGCACACCTTTGCCGCCGCCCACAGCGATTTTGCCTACGATAACCGCTGTGCCGCCAACGTCCACACTTCCGCCAACATTTACAGCAGTACCCCCAACTCAGACCTTTACCCCTGAACCACTTAACGAATCTTTAATTTGGATAAGCCCGGCAATCCCATCTCTTTTGCGTAGTAATTTTGAGCAAAACGGATTTCAAGTTTCCACATCCAGGGCAGAATCGGATGGGCTGTTTATTGATGTAGTAAAGCCAGCTGCTTACATTCCTGATTCTTCCACGTGGACATACGCACTCGTTGTCCCATTCCCAACCGTTGTGGATGACATTACGTCAGAAGATTTGCTGTCTGCATGGCGCGGATCATCATCAGGACCGTTTAGTGGAATCCCATTTTTGATGGAAGAATCCACGCTGGTCACATTCACCACCATATTGGGTGAGCCAGCTCAGGGTGCTGTGCAAGTTGTCTCTGCTGATAAATTATTGGGGACTGCCTGGAATCAAATGCCAGCATGGGCGATTATCCCCTTTGAATCAATTGAACCAAAATGGAAAGTTTTGACGATTGATGGGCAATCTCCTATTCAAAAAGCGTTTGACGCGGCATCCTACCCGCTAATGGCATCCTATCAATTGACCTGTGCCAATCCCTGTCAGGTTCAAAATGCAGCCAGGCTCGCTTTTCAAAATCGAAACCCGAAGAAACTTGCGACAGTCATCATGACGGGGGTTACTGCTCTCGTGCGGGCTACCGCAGCCACCATGGATGCAAAAGGGATTCTGTATCCCGGCGAAGCGATTCGCGACATACTGCTTGAAGCGGATATTACCCATATCAATAACGAAGTACCGTTTTATAGTAAATGCCCGTCGCCTGACCCGAATCAGGAGACCCTGGTGTTTTGCAGCGCCCCGCGTTATATCAAGTTGCTGACCGATATTGGTACGGATGTCCTCGAACTTTCTGGTGACCATTTCGCTGATTATGGCTCAGGGGCTATGTTTGAAACGATCGATATTTACAAGCAAAATAAAATCCCATATTATGGCGGCGGCTTGAATGTGGAAGATGGCCGCAAACCTTTACTGCTTGAAGTAAACGGAAACAAACTTATGTTTATCGGCTGCAATTACAAAGTGGATTATGCCAGTGCAACTGATACAATCCCTGGCTCGGTCCCTTGTGATTTTGAATATATGACT
The DNA here is from genome assembly GCA_043788255.1 of Anaerolineales bacterium. Classification (GTDB taxonomy): domain Bacteria; phylum Chloroflexota; class Anaerolineae; order Anaerolineales; family Villigracilaceae; genus Villigracilis. The sequence continues at coordinate 23,991 of JAYVUA010000026.1, forward strand.
CAACAGATCGCTTCCTACCGTGCACAGGGTTATTTACCCATTTCCACTTTTCAATATCACGAATTCGATTTTGCGAAGGCCACTCCCCAGCAGGAAATTGATTTTCGCACCATGGCAGATGCGGGCGCGGTCATCGTGAGCGGAAGCCAGGCACATGTTCCACAAGTGATGGAATTTTATAAAGACTCGTTCATTCACTATGGGTTGGGCAATTTATTCTTTGATCAGGTGCTGAAGGTTGGGCGAAGTCCCAAGCAAAATGAATTCATTGACCGTCATGTGTTTTATGACGGACGTTACCTTGGCGTGGAATTAATTACAACCTTTCTTGAAGATTACGCCCGCCCGCGATATATGAAGCCCGCCGAACGGACTAAATTCCTGACAGATTATTTTGATGAGAGCGGTTGGAATTTTGCGCAGGCAGGCCAATAAATTTACAACACGAGAATATTGGCAGTACAACTGCCAAAAAATCTTAATGCCATAAATAAAAGAGACTCAATTTAAATGAAAAGAACTTTTATCACCATAATTCTTATTTCAATTCTTGCAGCGTGTGCCCCAGCTACCGATGTGCCTGTAAATGTTATAGAGCCTGTGTCATCCCCAACTGCCACTGTTGCTGAGACCAGTTCCCCGATGCCTGAAGCATTGTGGGTCAGTCCATCTGTTCCAGCCGATCTTCTTACTGTTGCAAAATCATGGAATATTCCAATTATAAAAGACCCCGCTTTAGCAACTCAGAAACTGGATGTGTCTAATTCAGGTTCTTTGTGGATATATGCCCTCGTTGCACCTTTCCCCACTGTCACAGATCATGTGAGTTATGCGGATTTATCTTCCACTTGGAAAGGCGTTCAAGCGGGACCGTTTAGCGGGCACCCGATTCTAATGGCAGAGTCCACACTGGTGGCGTTTACTGCTCTTTGGGGTGAACCAGCTTCGGGCGCAGTTAGAGTCGTTTCATCTGACAGCTTGGTTGATATCGCTTGGGCAGACATGCCTGCATGGGCGATCATCCCGTTTGAGGAAATCCAACCGAAGTGGAAGGTTTTATCTGTGGATGGCCAATCTCCCATCCATAAGGATTTTGATGCGAATACTTATCCACTAAAAATAAATTTTGGTTTATCAAACCCCGCAGGATTGACCATGCCTGAGTCGAATCGCGATGCGTCCAAACTTGCAACTGTTGTATTAACTGGCGTAACAGCACTGGTGCGCGCCATTGCCGCAACGATGGAAGTAAAAGGCATTACCTACCCTGGTTCGTTGATAGGGGATTGGCTGCGTGAGGCAGATGTTGCTCATGTTAGTAATGAGGTTCCATTTGATGCATCGTGCCCGACTCCGAATTATAGTTATACAAATTTGGTCTTATGCTCCGACCCGAAATATATGGAATTGTTTTTGAATGTGGGCACAGATGTGATTGAATTGACAGGCGATCATTTCGCAGATCGCGGTGTGAACGCCATGCTTGACACGCTTTCTTTATACAAAAAAAATAATCTTCCGTATTATGGCGGCGGCGCAAATGAAACAGAAGCGCGAAAGCCTTTATTGATGACCGTCAATGGGAATAAGATTGCTTTTATGGGGTGTAATGGAAAGCTGAAATATCCCAAGGCTACCGATACGATTCCCGGCGCGGCAAGATGTGACTATGATTTTTTTGCCCAGCAGGTTAAAGACGTAAAGGCTCAGGGATATATGGTGATTTTTACCTTCCAACATGAGGAGTGTTATTTTGCTGGCCCATGTTATACCCACCTCGAAGGATTCCATAGAGTTGCAGATGCAGGCGCCACGATAGTAAGCGGCAGCCAGGCGCATTTTCCGCATATTATGGAGTTCCGCGGCGATTCGTTTATTCATTTTGGGTTGGGAAATTTATTCTTTGACCAGATGACTTATATCTTGCCGAATGGAGATGTGATCGATGGTACGCGCCGTGAATTTCTAGACCGCCATGTTTTTTATAACGGTCATTATCTTGGCATGGAATTGCTGACCGCCATGTTGGAAGATTATTCCCGTCCGCGCCCGATGACAACCGCCGAGCGCTCCGCATTTTTGTCTGAATACTTTAATCTCAGCGGCTGGACTCCCTTGTTACCAACTCCGATTCCGCAGCCAACAGTTACACTCACGCCGATTGCGCTGCCGTAAGCTCGATATTATCATTTCGATCCCCTGAAACAAACTCGCCCGAATTTTTTTCGGGCGAGTTTGTTTCCCAAGCTTTCTATTTTGGTATCGGCAGCGTATATCCGCCATCTACAATAATCGTTTGCCCCACAATCATTGATGCAGAAGGAGAGCATAAAAAGGCTACCACCTCTGCCACTTCTTCTGGTGTGATCAATCTTCCCGCGGGTACTTGCTTGATGAAATTTTGCAGGATGTGATCCTGATTCCCCATCGACGCGAAATGATTTAACGCATCTGTCTCAACCACACCTGGTGACACAGCGTTGACATTGATCCCTTTTGAGATCAACTCGACACCCAGATAGCGGGTGAGCGCTTCCAATGCAGCCTTGCTCGCACCGACAACAACATAGTCAGGCAATACCCGCGTGGAGCCTGCGCTCGAAATACTGACGATCTTTCCACCGCCACGTTTCTCCATCAAAGCTGCTGCGCGTTGAGCAGAGAATAATAGGGCACGTGCATTGATATTCATGGTCCAATCCCAGCCTTTGGGTTTCTGCTCCATGGCAGGACGGTTATATCCTGAAGCCGCATTGTGGATGAAGATATCCAGCGCATCGAATTCTTTTTCCACTTCATCGAACATGCGGTTTAAGTCATCAAGGTCGCCAACATCCGCTTTGACGAGTAACGCACGACGGCCTAATTTTTCGACCTCGCGCGCCGTCTCTTCGGCAGGCGCGCGATTACGAAAGAAGTTAATGATCACGTCTGCGCCGTGTTGTGCAAAATGCAGGGCAATCGCCTTTCCAATTCCACGGCCAGAGCCTGTCACAAGAGCAATTTTATTTTGAAATAACATAAATAATTCCTTTTTTGATTAATTTATTTAATCGTATCTATCGCCGTCCGCCGTCTGCGGTCAATATCTTCAATCAAAATAAATATTCAAATCCGAACAATCAAATCTGTTTCCGCAATTAGGACAACTTACCTTGCAGCTCTTTTCGTGCATCTGAGTCCCGCAGCGGTCGCAGATACATGTTCTCTTTTCATTCCAGATTACATCTTTAAACAAAGCTGAATTAAATTTGTTAATATTTTCCTTGCCTAACCTGCGTACTTCCGTAATTACATTTTCAAGATCATTACGTAACTTCTCCACATAAATTCCACGGCAAACATCAGGCCAATTGTTTAGCCATTTGATACAGCGCTCGTGTACTTTAATCGCTCCGTTGTAATTTCCACGTGTAATATGCAAGTACACCACCGCCACTTGTAATATCCCGCGATACAGCTCACGAATGGCGCCTGTTTCATCACGCCATGCAGTTTCCAATTCTTCATGTGTTTCAAAAAACTTCTTTTGATTAAATAACTTCAACCCCTCAATCGCCTTCGGATGCAAAACACCATCACAATCAATATTCATCCTTCATCCTTTCGCTTTCATCCTTTATTTTTATTTCCCCAGCTCTTCCCGTAATTCAATCACCTCATGCACACGCGCGCGCAAATTTCCAGTCAACATTTGGATCGTCCCCATCGCCACTTCCACACGGTCAGACATCAACTCATAGAACGGCTTTTGGTCGAGTCTGAATACCAATGTGTCTTCCAGTGCGCGGATGGTCGCTGTGCGTGGCTCTGTATCCAGCAGCGCCAACTCACCAAACACCGCGCGCTCACCCAGGGTATTTAACACACGCTCACCATTCATCACCGCCACTTTACCGTTGACGATAATGAACATGCTGTCTCCCTCTTCACCTTTTTCAACGATATTTTTGCCCGCAGGTATTTCCATTTCAGCCAGAAGCTCGCTCAATTCGGCCAGCACATCATCGGGTGTAGCTTTGAATAAATTCACCGACTTCAAGATCATCACTTTTTCAACAGTTGAATGCATTTTCGTTTTTCCTTTTTCCATCATCGCTCGCACGCAGATCAAGAGCCAGCCTTGAGCCTGACCTGCCAACTCCTGCAACGAAACTTTTTCTGATATCCCCAATCGTTTGCATACATCCGCTGTCGAAAGTTCTTCAACCAGCGGCAGCATAATTGACTTTGCAGTGCGCGGCAAAATCGTATCCAACGTCTCTATCGCATACGGAACCTTCGCCGCATCTTTTCTTAGGATCACGCGCCGTGCATTGACCAATGCTTTGCGGTCATAAATAAAACTCATCAAATGAAAAAGCCTTTCGCGTACATGATAAATCTCAATGCGGATCGCCTGCGCCAGCAGATTCATCTCATCTTTTGATTCGATCTCCCGCAGCGCAGAATACAACACCCGCACATAATCCGCTTCGCGCTTAAGTTGAGCCTGCACCTGCTCGTTGACAGGATCAACCCTGTAGCCGCATTCCACCAACGCCGCATGGACAGTTTCGCGCAGTTCTGAATCCACGTGGCTGATATAAGACTCAAGCATGGTCATCACAGAGTTTCCGCGAATGTTCCCGCAAACACGGATAAGCTTTCTAAGTGCAGCTTTGGGAAAGTCCGCTTGGGTGAAGGTGTTCGCAATGAAAGGCAGTGACGTTTCGCCGCCCATCTCCAATGCGTTTGCGGCTTGTGTTCGCGTGGACGGATGCTTTACAGCTTCGATCACCTTGGGCCAGAGTGTATTTTGTTTGCTTGCACCCACAGCCAGCAAAGCCTCGCGCCGCACTTTTATCTCAGTGTCATCCAGAAGTTTGTCGAGCAAACCTTCAAACCCTTGTGAATCGAATCTTTTCAAAGCCTGTGCCGCAAGAACACGGTTGGCTGGTAATGGGTGATTGGCAAGTTTTTCCAACTTATCTTTTGAAATGGATAACCCACTTTCCCCGCCATATTTCAGCAAACCCACCAATGCACCGAAAGTATCTGATTCATTATTTGAATTCAAATACGGCAGTATGAGATTAATATCATCCGCAGTCAAAGCGGAAAACGCCTGCACTGCGGCTCGGCGGGTATTGGGCATCTCCTCCTGTGGAATTCTTTCTACAAGCCTTTCACGCGCCTGCTGTAGTTTGATGCGCTCAATTTTTTCCAGTACCGAAATGCGCACGTGAGAAGAGGCATGTCCTAATAAATTGATCAACTCGCTCTTTAGTTGCGGGTGATTGAGTTCTTCAAGCAGGTCGAGAGAATAGATGACCGTCCCTTCATGTTGACTGGATAACCCTTTGAATAATATCTCGGCGTTTATTTCTTCCACATTGATCAGGTCTTCGCGTTTGAAACGCCGCTTGTGAATGGCTTCTCCCAGTTGTTTGGGATATGCATTTGCCAGAACGATACTTAATAAGAGCCATGCAATTGTCAGTACAAGATAAACGAATGAAAGCTGAACAGTGCCAAGTTTCAAAATATTGGAAAGCAATGCGAGGAGCAACCCTGCAATACCGATTGCAGCTGGTTGGATGATTCCTTCGCCGATGGCGCGCGCCTTCGGACGCAACGCATCTGCTATCGGTTGATAAAGAATGGAGGATGCTGACTGGTCGAGGGTGAAGCCGAGTCCCTCATTGTTAAATTTCCCTGCAATTGCAAACCAGAACAGGCCCAAGGTCCAGGAAGATGCGAAGATGCCTACGCCTGCGAATCCGCTCATGGATGCGATCAATGCAATAGGTGTGGTTAAGAGTCCAGCCCATAATCCAAACCTGCTAATGATGCGGCCGGTCAGGAAGGTGTCTGTTAGAAAGCCGAGTAAACCCACCATGCTGAAAAAATTACCAATGAAGCCTGCATTGTCAGCTGTATTAGGAAATTGAACGGCTGCCATGCCATAAAAAATGGCGTCCATTACGAAATACGATATGCGCCAAAGAGCCGCTAATGCGAAGACCATCAGAATATAGCGATTGCGAAAAAGCGCCTTGGTGGGAGTTTGTTTCGACGTTGGAGCATCAATGTTTTGCGCTTTTGGTTTTTGTCTGCCCCGTAAAATAATGCTTTGAATTAGAAGTGCCACAAAAAGACATGCGGCAATGATGATGTAAAGATTTTCCGTGCCGAGAGTTTTGGCAATGCTGCCAGAGAAGGGACCCGCCACAACATAAGATAGCCATGAACCTGCATTCAATAAACCAAATAATCTTTTGCCCTGTCGCACATCAAACATATCAGATGCGAGAGTCCAGAAGGCGAGTACGGCCAGGTTGATGAGAGTTTGTGTCCAAATGGGGAGGAAGAGTGCGAGCGTTTTGGAAGGAGCAAGGGCGAGACCGAAACGAAAGCCAAGTGTGGTGAGTATAAGAAAAACCATGGTCAGCCACAGCCAGCGTGCGAGTGAAACACGCTCTGAAATTTTCAAAAAAACAGCGGTAATGCTGGAAACAACCAGCGCGATGCCGATATATGTAAATGGGATCGCGGTCGCATCCCAATAGGATAGAAACAGCGGCATGGAAGCTGTTTGCGCGAAGAGCATAGCCGCGCCCATGAAAAAATATTGCGCCAGCATGAGATAAACCGTGCGGCGTTCTTCAGAGCGGATGTTGAGAATAGCGTCTATTCGTGTCAGCATAATCGGAGGATTTTGGTAGTATAACATGCAGCCCGTATTCAAATGGTAAAATTCCTGAATATATGGCAGGTATCTTTAAAGATAAACGTGTGATTTTAATTGTGGCTTTGTTCTCAATCCTTGCATTGGTTGTGCTTGGCAGCACATTAAGGGATGTTTCATTTCGCGCTCCCCAGCCATTACGCCAATCAGATTCTGAAACGATTAAGATATCTGTTGGTGAAGTAATCACTAGAATTGGCGAAGTCCCTTTATGGAAGCAGGTGGCTTTTTGGATCCTGCTTTTCTTTTTTATTTTGCTCGTCTCCTCTCTGCTCTCGCCAGAAATGCGGAAGCGTTTGCTCCTGGGTTTTATACGCATGGCACTTTTTGCGATTGTCTTTATTTACATCGTTCAGAATAACCCCAGTTTCTTTGAAGGAATCTTTGCCCAGGCAGGGTTGGGCAACGGCACTGCGCCCCCCAATCCATTTAAAGATATTCCGCCGCCTGTCTTTGAACCTCCGCATATATCAGGCTGGCTTTCCTTTTTTGTAACATTTGGAATTGTCCTGCTTGTCTCAATAGTCGTCTGGCGTATTAACCGCTGGTGGGCACATCAGAACGAATTACTTGCCCTACGCCGCCCATTGGAAGAGTTAGCTGAGATCACACGGACCTCGATCAAGGAATTATCTTTGGGAGCTGCTTCATATCACGATACGATTATTCAATGTTACGAACGGATGAGCAGTGTAGTAGGTATGAAACGCGGACTATCTCGCGATGTGGCAATGACCCCTGCTGAGTTCGCATCACGACTTGAGAAAGCTGGCCTGCCGCGCGAGCCAGTGAACCGCCTGACAAGGTTGTTTGAAACCGCGCGTTATGGAACTCAAGTTTCTGGTCAGAGTGAAGTTGATGAGGCCATCTCGTGCCTCACATCCATTTTGAAATATTGCGGAGAGACTTTATGAAAGCACGCCGCCGTTTAACTTTGATTGGCTTATTTTTACTGGCTTTTATTACGGCTTTTTTTCTAAGGGATGTGGTTGAACGTACGATCATTACTCCGCTGGCTTATCTTTGGTGGGTTCTGAGATTATATTATTTGTCGTTCCCGCAATATATGCTTTGGATCGTTCTTATTCTGATTGTTGTCTTTGCGGCAATGTCCAGCCTGATGCCTGAAGTTCGATCAGGCAAGACCGAGAAGCCAGCCCCAGTCATCATCCACGGGCAGATCGCAAGTCTCGCAAATTGGATGAATAAATCCAACCGCGGAGGGATTTATTATAAGTGGCTGATTGCAAATCGATTGGGGAAAACTGCCAGAGAAATATTAGCACAGCGGGATGGGCAGGCCGTCAGTAAGAAATTTGGGCCATTGAATGGGCGTAACTGGTTACCACCGCAGGAAATAGATGCCTATCTTGAAACAGGGCTGAATGGTTCGTTTGCAAATTTTCCCCAACCTTCCCGTTGGGCAAAACCGCACTCTACACCATTGGATGTAGACCCCCGGCAAGTGATCGATTATCTTGAAGATGAGATGGAGACAAGCCATGACCGAAATCGAAAAGGTATCTGAATTAAGCAGAAAAGTCGTTGACGAAGTGGAACGCGCCGTGGTTGGCAAGCGTGACCTGCTTGAAATGATCATGGCTGCTGTATTGGCAGGCGGGCATGTTTTGTTGGAAGATTATCCAGGCCTCGGCAAAACACTGATCGCTCGCAGTTTTGCTTCCGCGCTTGGTTTGGATTTCAAGCGTATCCAATTCACGCCTGACCTTTTGCCCGGCGATATTACAGGCGGTTATATTTTCAATCGTACAAAAAACAAGTTTGAGTTACGTCAGGGACCCGTCTTTACCAATATTCTGCTCGCAGATGAGATTAATCGCGCTTCCCCCAAAACACAATCTGCATTATTGGAGGCGATGCAGGAAGGCCAGGTAACATTGGAAGGGGAGAGTCTGAAACTCTCAGATCCGTTCCTCGTATTAGCCACTCAAAACCCAATTGAATATGAAGGCACCTTTCCGCTGCCCGAAGCACAGTTGGATCGTTTCATGTTGAGGTTAACTGTGGGGTATCCCAGCCTTGAAGAAGAAAAAGAAATTTTACAGCGCCGCCGAGATCGCAAACAGGATGAGCTTTCCCTCAAACAGATCACTAAGCCCAAACAATTGATTGAAATGCGCGCTGCGCTTGAGACCGTGCATGTTGACCCTGACCTTGAAGGTTATATTTCTGCGCTCGTACACGCCACTCGTATTGACCGTCGTGTTGCTGTCGGTGCAAGTCCGCGTGGATCGCTGGCATTTCTCAAAATGGCGCGTGCGCGTGCTGTGCTTGAAGGCCGCGATTATATTCTGCCAGATGACATCAAGCATTTTGCCGTGCCCGTACTAAGCCATCGTCTTTTGCTTCAACCCGAATATTGGATGTCTCAGCAAATCCACGGTGATGTGATTCGTGATGTTTTGAAAGCCACTCCTGTGCCTGTCATTCAATAGCGTGCGTCGGTCTATTTTACTTTCCGTACTGGTTTACAGTTTATTGCTTGCCGGGTTGATCACCTTGCGCGGCCAATTTATCGCACTTGCAATTCCACTTATGCTTTATCTTTTATACGGATTTTGGAATGCGCCAGAAGAACTTAATCTTCTTATCCAGCGAAAACTTTCCAATGACCGCATTACTCCTGATTCAGAAGCATCAATAACGTTGATGATAACCAACCAGGGATCAGATATCGAAGAACTTTTTCTCGACGAAAAAATATCGCCTTCGTTGGTAGTCCGCTTCGGTGCCACCCGTCACCTGCTTCGGCTTCCGAAAGGCGATTCCCACACTTTCACATATACTGTTACAGGCCCGCGCGGCTCTTACCCATTTGAATCCATTCATGCCTCTGCAACTGATTTTTTTGGGTTGATTCACCGCGAACAGATGATTTATTCAAACGAAAGATTATTTATCTTCCCTGAATTTCGGCGGCTTAAGCATGTGGCAATCCGTCCGCGCAGAACACGTGTTTACGCAGGTTCCATCCCAGCGCGTGTTGGCGGCTCTGGCACGGAATTCTTTGGCGTGCGTGAATATCAATCTGGCGATTCACCGCGCACGATCAACTGGCGCGTTAGTGCGAGGCATGATGAAAATTTATATTCCAATGAATATCAACAGGAACGGGTGGCAGATGTCGGTATTGTTGTAGATGCGCGCATCCGTGCAAACCTTTTTAATGTTAACCGATCCATTTTTGAACATACAGTGGCTGCCACTGCTGCTCTCTCAGATGCCTTTTTGACCCAGGGCAACCGTGTCGGATTGCTGATATATGGTAGTTATCTCGGATATACATTGCCCGGGTATGGGAAAGTTCAACGTGAACGTATTATGCAGGCTCTTGCACATGCAGAGGTAGGAGCCAGTTCGGTCTTTGCCGGGCTGGAACATTTATCTCCGCGAATGTTTCCGCCTGAATCGCAGATCGTACTGGTCAGTTCGTTGGTTGATGATGATCTAAGCGTTTTGGTCCAATTGCGCGGACGAGGTTATCAGGTCCTTATCATCAGCCCCGACCCTGTCAGATTTGAACTGGGGTTTTTGCCATCAACCCAACAAGTGGATTTAGCGGCTCGTGTCATTCGCATGGAACGTGACTTGTTAATTCGCCGCCTCGAGCGCGCAGGGATTCAGGTCATCGAGTGGGATGTGTCCATTCCGCTCGACCAGGCGATCGGTCCGATGTTGATGCGCCAAAGGAGGTCATTGTGATTTTGTTCGCACTTTTATCAAGCATTGTATTTTGTTCTGGTTCCCTCGGATGGGGGTTTGCTCAGCATGGATTTATATCTCTTTCAATTTGGTTGTTACTTCTTGGTGCAGGTTGGTTCTTCGCCGTCTGGCAGGGATGGAAATGGTATTCTTCATTTGCCTTGATTGTTTCAACAATAACAGCTGCGTTGGGTTTATGGTTTGGTCTTCCCCCAGGTTGGATGTTTGCAGGTGGCATCTTCGCGCTCTTCGCATGGGATATGACTGACTTTCGTCAACGCCTCCGAGTAATGGCGAAGGATGATGATACGCGTGGAATTGAACGCCGCCATCTTTTACGAGTCAGCCTGCTTGTACTGATTGGTTTGTTTCTCGCATCCATTACAATGATGGTGCGTGTTCAATTTACTTTTGAGTGGGGTGTATTGCTTGTGCTTGCCATCTTGCTTGGGTTGGGGCAATTGATTGGTTGGTTGAAGCGGTAGAAAAAATGGAGCGCGGACTTCAGTCCGCTTTTCTCAAATTTTTCAACCAATTTTTTGTTTCTTGCGGATGCTTAAAGTGAATCATTTGTAGATGAGTGTTCTCAGGCAATGCAAATAGCATGGGGTATTCACCTTTGCGCCGCCAATAGGTTTTGAACAGCCAGCGAAAAAGCGATTCATCTGACCAGAATTTTAAGTGAGTCCAAAAATTTTCGCGATTTCCGTTCCATAATTCTTCTTGAAAAACGGCTCTGCGGATTGTGCGCGTTAGCATTCTCCAGAAGACAATGTGGAATGGATAATCGAGCCAAATGATGGCTTCCGCTTGCTGCCAGATAACGTCACGCACAACATGATAATTCCCCGCCGCAACCCAGCTTTGTGAGCGGATTGCTGTTTCAACACGCATTCGAAATACTTCATCAGGCGCTTCCACCCAATTTGGCTCCCAATGTAATGCGTCGAGTTCAATAAAGTCTGCGCCAAGCTTTTCAGCGAGTTGACTCGCCAATGTGCTTTTACCCGATGAAGTTGTGCCGATAACAACAATGCGCTGATATGGGAATGTGTTCATATATAGTGTGGGATTATAATTTGCTAATCACCAATCCAAAATCAGGTCTCGGCCACCAATCGCAAATCCAAAATCAAAAACCGTAAATCCAAATGAGGCCATATGTTTGATCTCCCCGATAATGAAATTCTCCCACTTTCCAAAGAGCATGTCTTCTGGACGTGGTCTGCACAAGCCAAAGTAAATCCCATTACCATCAAGCGTGCCAAGGGTGTGTATTTTTGGGATGTGGACGATAAGAAATATCTAGATTTCAACTCGATGACCATGTGTGTGAATATCGGTCACGGCAATCAGCGCGTCATCAAAGCCATGCAGGATCAAGCCGCAGAATTGCCTTACGCTGCCCCGGGCATGACCACCAAAATTCGCGCACTAGCAAGCAAGGCTGTGTCAGATGTCACCCCGCAAGGAGCTTTGAGCAAAGTATTGTTCACTCTTGGCGGCGCGGATGCGAATGAGAATGCCATCAAACTTGCGCGCGGTTACACAACCCACAGGGGGCTGCGCCAACGGCACAAGATTCTCGCGCGTTACCGTTCGTATCACGGCGCGAGCGCGGGGGCCATGGCCGCCACAGGCGATCCGCGCCGCGTGGCATGGGAGCCGAACTTGATGACCGGTGTGGTTCATTTCCTTGACCCATATCGTTATCGCTCAACTTTTCATCGGATGAATCCCGATATTTCAGAGGAGGATTTTGCGCGCGATTACGTCAATCATTTGGAAGAAATTATTTTGTATGAAGGTCCTGAATCCATTGCTGGCATCATCCTGGAATCCGTGACGGGTACGAACGGTATTATCATCCCGCCGCAGGGATATATGCAGGGCGTCCGCGCTTTATGTGATAAGTATGGAATCGTGATGATCGCCGACGAAGTCATGAGCGGGTTTGGCCGCACGGGTAAATGGTTTGCCATTGAGCATTGGGATGTTGTTCCAGATATTATGACCATGGCAAAGGGCCTCACATCCGCATATGCCCCGCTCGGCGCGGTCGCAATGAGACCTGAAATTGCCGCGGCTTTCGATGAGCATGCCTTTGAAAGCGGCTTGACCTATACATCGCATCCTATTTCATTGGCAGCAGCTGTAGCGAACATCAGCGTGATGAAGGAAGATAAACTCGTCGAGCATGCAGCAAACATGGGCGCAGTCTTGAGACGTATGTTGACTGATCTTGGTGAAGCGCATCCGTCCATTGGAGAAGTCCGCAATATTGGCTTATTTGGCATTATTGAATTGGTCAAAGACCGCAAAACGAAGGAACCGATGGCGCCATGGAATGGGTCTGCACCTGAGATGATTGCTTTGAAAAAATATTGTACCGATCACGGTCTCTTTCTTTATACGCATTGGCATACCGTGTTGATCATTCCGCCATTGATTATTACGGAAGAAGAATTACAAGAAGGGATGGATGTGCTAGATAAAGCTTTGGCGATCACGGATAAATCTGTTAAAAAATAACATAAGAGAACAATATAAAAAGCCCCGTCAAAAAGACGGGGCTTTTTATATTGTTCTTGAAATTAGACGGTGCCGAGGCTGGAATTGATTTTGCTGAACACATTACCGATGATTGGGCCAAGGATCATCAAAGCTGCAATGACGACGATAGCTACCAAAACGAGAATTAAGGCATATTCAACAAGACCCTGACCTTTTTCTTTGGGTGAAAATAACATGGATAGAAATCTCCTTTCTAGTAGATTTCTTAGGAAGGTCTCCTAAGCTTGACTTTATTTTACACGTTCTATAAAAAAAGACAAGTGATTCAAATAATTTTTCCTTAACAGTTATGTTAACTTTACTTTTCAGAAAAGCAGGGCGTTAACTAGCGCATTTTTTTATTTGCTGATTGTTGCTGTTGGAGCTGATGGCGGTATGCGATGTGTCCCTACTAGCAGCGGCATTTCGGCCATGGAGTAGACTTGTTCATAGGCGGTGGTCGCACCGCCTTCTCCTATAATAGGCTCAATCAGCTCATTACCATTGGAATCTGTACCAGAAGCGATTTGATTTGAGAGCACCAACATTTCTTTAATAATGAGCTCCATATCCGAGCCAAACGGCATTTCTTGAAGTTGCAAAGCTCTTTGAAGAAGCTGCTCCGTCCAACCATTCATGTTATCAAGACAGATAATTACATATCCGCTATGTAATATTATGTTTTCAGTTGCATCTGGAGCCTGTGCAGCGAATTTTGCATGAGATTTCGCCTGTGAGATATAACCTTGATCCGTGTATCCCGGATCGCCATTTTGCAGGAGACCAAACCCATCACTGACATCATCGACTGTTCCATCTTTATCCCAATCAAGATATTGGCGGGTGCTTGCGTTTCCCACAATGTCATTAATAATCTCTTCTGTCTTCTTGCGAATGAGCTTTTCATCCCCTTTGGAAAAGGCATCTTGCAGTTCATATGTACTGGTATTCAAAACATCTACGGAACCCCACAACCCTTGGACAAGAGCTATTTGCTCAGGAGCGCTGGGGAAGGAAACGATAAGATGACGTACATGAATCAGCGCAAACGGGGGAAACACTGACGATGCTGCAATATTGCCTGAAGATTCGTTTGGATTGGGGTCATTATCCGCTTCAATCGTGACTTCAACCTGATCAAAAACCTGAAGAATATTTTCCTGATTTGGGTTGGTAAAGGATAATTCTCCCTGACCAGAATTATCCATTTTTATAGAGCCTACATTTCGCCTTATCTCTCCACCTTGAGCGAGATACCAAACATCATAGTGTGTGCCAGATTCAGGAGCGGGGAGTCCTGTAAGTTTTATGATTGCTTTGTCGACCAGTGCATTTTGATCTGAATAGGTTATCTGGCCAACGAGCATGTTTTCATCCAAAGCAGATGAAGACAAAAATCGATAGGCAATTAATGCAACAATGACAACTGTGAGTGCGCCAATCCCTGCCCATGCCCATTTGAATGGACTTGCCTGTTTTTTATTTTGCGAAGATGATTGCGCTGATTTTAAAGCAGTCGCAGTTTTCAATGATATGGTTTGCCCATTAAAAACTGAAGTAAATTCATCCACCATTTCTTTTGCGCTGGCGTAACGTATTTCAGGATCTTTTGCCAGTGCACGATTCAAAACAGCCTGCAAATCTGAAGAGATACCGAAAATCGGCGGCGGCGGATCGTTTAGGTGTTTCATTAGTACACCGAATGATGATTCAGCATCGAAGGGTACGCTGCCTGCGAGCATTTCATAAAGCATAACGCCGAGGGCATAGATGTCGGTTTTTCGATCTACACGGTCGCCGCGAGCTTGTTCGGGACTCATATAAGCAGGTGTCCCGGAGACTGTCCCTGTTGAGGTTTGGATCGATGAATCTAGAAGGCGGACCAACCCAAAGTCTGTGAGAATCGGTTCTACATCTGCAGGTAAAGGTTCGTTGGGGTCAACAGGCCCGCTTGCCGAACGTAATAATACATTGGCAGGTTTAAGATCCCGATGGACCATGTGTTGAGCGTGAGCATAATCAACTGCAGAGGCAAGTGCGGATAAAATTCGCGCGATCATATCTAGTGAAAGTTTTTCGCCGCGTTTATGAAGTGCTTTTAGATAGCCAGCGAGCGACCCTCCCGGCACCAATTCCATAATCAAGCATGGCTGGCCGTCAGCAAGATCGTAATCAAACATTTGGATGATGTTGGGATGGCGCAAACCCGCGACAACGCGTGCTTCACGTTCGAAGCGCATTTGATTGTCCGGGTCAGTATCGACATGCTCGCGCATGATTTTTACGGCAACTTTACGATTGAGTGAAATATGTTCACCGATATACACCTCGGCCATGCCGCCGCGCGCAATTAATTCCCCGATTCGTACCTTGCCAAGTGTTTTGCCAGTCCAATTTGACATTGGCGAATTATACCCGATAGTATAATTTACCTGATTTCAAGGAGCTCTTAATGACAATAACGCCTGAAAAGATTCTAAGCGACTATTTACATACGCAAAACCTGAAACTGTCTGCGGCTGAGTCTTGCACTGGCGGCCTGGTTTCACATCGGATTACAAATATTTCTGGTTCATCCGAATATTTCCCTGGCGGCGTTGTGACTTACTCAAACGAAGCCAAGGCCAAACTGCTCGGCGTGTCAGAGGAGACCCTCAACACGCACGGCGCTGTCAGCAGTGAAACTGTGCTTGAGATGGCCCGCGGCGTGCGTAAATTATTCGAGACAAATATCGGTGTGTCAGTCAGTGGCATCGCCGGGCCCACTGGAGGTACACTTGAAAAACCTGTAGGAACCACCTGGGTTGGTCTTTCGACAGATCGCGGCCAGTGGGCAAGGCATTTTGTGTGGGATGGAGATCGTGAGCAAAATAAAAATGAGTCATCTGAAGCTGCACTGCAATTCGTTTTGGATTATTTGGAAGGGAAACTTACATGAAAACTCTTGTACTGATTTCGGCTAATGCTGAGTGGCGTGTGGTAAAGGAGCTATATCCAGATCTTGTTCTGAAAGAGTCGCCATTTGGTGAAGTCGCAGGCTTAAATATCAATGGGCATGGCGTTATATTATTCCATGGAGGTTGGGGCAAAATCTCTGCAGCTGCCACGACACAATATGTGATCGATTATTATCAACCAGACCTTCTCGTTAATCTTGGCACATGCGGTGGTTTTGAAGGCCGAATAGAAACAGGGACCATCATCCTTGTGGA
Organism: Anaerolineales bacterium; assembly: GCA_043788255.1. Lineage (GTDB taxonomy): Bacteria > Chloroflexota > Anaerolineae > Anaerolineales > Villigracilaceae > Villigracilis. The sequence goes on from JAYVUA010000026.1 coordinate 40,209, forward strand.
GCAGACTTTGGTTTACGACATTATCGAGCAGATGGGAGATGGTGCGGACGCGATCAGCCATTACGCATCTTCCCTTGACCTAAGCTGGTTGTCACCTAATGTGCCTTATCCCATCTTGCGCGGACTCCTTGTCTCTGCTGACCGTGACATCATCGTAGATGATATTGCCATGCTCATAGAGAAATACAAGGCAGTTGCCGCAGATTGGGAATCTGGTGCGATTGCCTGGGTGGCACAAAAGAATAAGATGCCTTTATTGATTTTACGTGCCGTTAGTGATTTGGTTGGCGGTGACGGGGGAGAGGCGTACGGAAACGTTGAACTGTTTCACGACCGAACAAAGACTGTCATGCGCAAACTCTTTAATCAGTTGCCTGATTGGTTGAATTCAGTTTCTCTACAGTAGACTTATCTTTTTTATCGCGAAGAGCGTTATTTTCCGGTAGCTGGCATGCGGTCTTTGCCTGCCAATATTGGTATATCGGCCATGTAATAGGCATGTTGATAAGCTGTCAGTGCTCCGCCCTCACCGACAATCGGTTCAATGGATTCATTCCCGTTAATATCCAAACCGTTGAGGATCTGACTGGCTAACGCCACGGCGGTGCGGACATCTGCTTCGATGTCTGCTCCAGCGGGAGCTTGTGCGATTCGCTCCGATGCATCACGCAGCGCTATTGCCCACGCCTCAATATTTTGAATGGATATTTCCACATGTTCATCATGCGCGCGAATCTCCGGAGTGGAGTCTTCTGCTGTAGCTGAATAACTTGAATGATGGTGTGTTCCGCCAACATAGCCAGTTTGATCGCCGTTCACGAGCAAGCCAAAACCATCTCCGGGGTCATCGATGGTTCCGTTACCATCCCAATCTGAGTGCGAAGGATCCTGGCTGCCAATGACAAGATTAGCGAGTGCCTCTGCAGTACTGCGAACATCCTTCTGCTTGCCTGCTTCAAATGCAGTGAGCATGTTCTCCGCGGTTGCATTGATTAGTGTGGAGTAGTTTTTCAAGCCATCGATCATGCCGATCTGATTGGGAGTTTCATCTGTTGCGACTAATAAATGCCGAATGTGAGTAAGTGCTCTGCCGGGGATGCCCGAAGAGTAGGCAACGTCACCTGATGGGTTGGGGCTGCTATCCGGATTAGGCTCGACTGTAATTTCCATACGAGAAGAGTCAGTCAATAAATTGCGGCTTTGCGGGTCAACGAAAGTTAAGCTGTAGGTGCCAGTATTATCTGCTGTAAGGACACCAATGCTGCGGCTTTGTTCTCCGCTGTCATCGATCAACCAGACTTCATATTGGGTGTTTTCTGGCGGGCTGGCAAGTTGAGCGTTGACAGTGATCGTATCTGCCAATGCCGCGCCATCCTGAAAGCGCAGAACGCCAAACTCGGTATCTGCTGGGTCTGGGGTGCCGCCTGTGGTTGGGATGCTTCCGGTATCCATTACCATCGTGGGTTCAGCCGCCACCTGAGTTGTTCTTAATTGTGGGAAAAAAGAATAAACTGATATTCCCAACACACTCAATAGCACGATGGACATACAAGCACAAGCAAATATTCCTGTGCCGATCCAAAGCGGATTCAGAGCTGGTTTCTTTTTCATCGAAATAGTAGCAGGCCGGGGCGTCCGAGTTCGAGACGAATAAATCGTTTCAGCCTGGGTGTGCATGCCGACTGCTTCATAAAAGTCAACAGCCAGATCGCGGCCTGATTGATAGCGGTCATCTGGATATTTGGTTAATGCTTTGTCAATGACGGATTGCAGTTCTGGGGAAACTTCTTCAATGGGTGGGGGAGGTTCGTTGATGTGTTTGTAAATGATCGTGATGGATGTGTCGCCCTCAAATGGGACGCGCCCTGCGACCATTTCATACAACACAACGCCAAGGGAGTAGATATCGGTTCGATGATCCACCTTGGTGCCGCGAGCCTGCTCGGGAGACATGTATGAGGGAGTTCCACTCACGAGGCCAGATGCAGTTTGGTTGCCTGAATGTGCGATGCGAGCCAGACCAAAATCGGTAATGACAGGTTCTACATCTTTGGTGAGTGGAGAGTGTTCTGTAAATTCTCCGCTTTTGTTATGGAGAATAATATTCGCTGGTTTAATGTCGCGATGAACGATGCCTTGGGAATGTGCGTAATCAAGACCGGCTACGATGGATCTAAGTAAGTGCCCGATCTGTTCGGGGTCAAGCTTTGTTCCGCTCTTGTGCAGGGTATGCAGATAAGTTGAAAGGGACGGGCCTTTCAAGTATTCCATTACGATATAAGGATGTCCATCAAAGGTGTCGAAATCAAAAACCTGGACAATGTTGGGGTGACGAAGACCCGCAACAGCTTTTGCTTCACGTTGAAAGCGTTCCAAAAGCTCGGGGTCAGATTCGATGTAATTATGTAAAACTTTAATAGCGACAGGGCGTTCAAGTGACAGATGGGTTCCCAAAAATACCTCAGCCATGCCCCCGCGCGCAAGGTATTTATCGACCCGAACTTTTCCAATGGTTTGACCAATCCACTCAGGCATGCCCAGATTATACATCCGAAAGTGGAGCAATGTAGTCTGAAATGGAATTAATACAGAAAATTTTCACTAACATTTCAAATGCAATGTCAATGATATTTGATTGAAAATCTAATTTATAATTTAATCTTAATAGCACGATCAAAATTTTTAACTTATAGGGAGATCAACCATGCCAGCCAACCGAAAACTCCGTGTTTTTCTTTGCCATGCTTCACAGGATAAATCCGCCGTCCGTGACTTAAACAAGAGATTGCTCGCTGAAAATTGGATTGAACCCTGGCTGGATGAAGACCAACTGCTGCCCGGGCAGGATTGGAATCTGGAGATTGAAAAAGCGGTCGAATCTTCTGATGTGGTGCTGGTTTTTGTATCTAATGCTTCCGTTGCAAAAGAAGGATACGTCCAAAAGGAGTTGCGACGGGTGTTGAATATTGCGCAGGAAAAGGTTGAGGGGGCGATATTCATCATTCCCATTCGTTTGGATGAAACTGAACTGCCGCGTGCATTAAAAGACAGGCAGGGACTTAAGTATTACCCGTCAGAGAACCGTGATTCTGCTTTTGAGAAGTTGAAGACGAGTCTCAGAATCCGCAAGGATGGGCTGGAGATTTGATGTTCGTTAATTGACTCGGTGATTCATCCATTCACCCTTATTGCCGTATAATTTGACCATCCTCTCACATTCGGGGAAACTCTATGACTGAAACTCGTAAACTCTGCGTTTTCCTCTGCTGTTCAGCGCAAGATAATTAAACAAAAAATCGGATGCCATTTCGACATCCGATTTTAAATTTACTTTCCCAACTTTCCTCGCTCCACATCAATCACTTCATTCTCCAGTTTCTTAAACAGCGGACCTGGCTGATTCAACTTCTTCCCAGACTGTAAGCCGCTGGGTTTCCACTGCAAGCCTTCAATTCCTTTATAGCGTAAAACCGTATGCTCACCAAGTGAATCCTTGACTGTCTCGGTGTATTGCTCGCCGAAGAGGGGAGTCTCATAGTTGAAGAAGCCGTGTAGTTTTTCGCAGGTGAAGGGCAGGAACGGGGCGAACATCACTTTGAGCGAGTCAATGGCTTTGAGAGCGGTGTAGACGGTCTTGCTCGCGCCGTCCTTGTCCACTTTGATGGCTGACCACGGCGCGTTGACGTCGAGATATTGATTGACCACAGTGGCGAGTTTCATCGCTTCGCTTAATGCAGAACGCAGTCGCACGGCATCGAATTCCGCGCCCACAGTGTTGAATCCATTTTCGATGGTGGCAAGCAGTTCAAGGTCCGCGGGACGAAGCGTGTTCAAATCCACATCAGGCACGTGCCCATCCCAATTCTTATAACAGAACGCCAGCACACGGTTCGCAAGGTTGCCCCAGGTTGCCACCAGTTCATTGTTGTTGCGCGCCACAAACTCTGCCCAATCCCAATCACTGTCCTTGGCTTCAGGCATGTTGACGGTTAGGTAATAGCGGATGGCGTCAGGGTCAAAACGGGTCAGGACGTCACGTCCCCAGACAGCCCAGTTGCGCGAGCCGCTGATCTTCTTGCCTTCGAGGTTCATGAATTGATTGGCGGGCACATCGTACGGCAGGATCAACGGGACTTCTTCGCCCGCGAAAATTTCCATGAACGCACTGCCGACTCCCATCAACTCGGCGGGCCACAGGGATGTGTGGAAGAAGATGTTGTCTTTGCCGATGAAATGATATTGTTTCGCTTGTGGATTCGTCCACCAATTGCGCCACGCTTCGCCATTACCCGATAACTGACTCCACTCAATCGGAGCGGAGAGATACCCGATAACTGCTTCGAACCACACGTAGAGTTTTTTCGTTTCCCAGCCTGCTTCATTGCCCGGGAGAGGAATGCCCCAATCGAGGTCACGTGTGATGGCGCGTGGCTTGAGACCTTCAGCTTCGACCTTGCGTAACGACTCGCCCAATACCGTATCGCGCATGTGATTCGCACGTTCCTTCAAGTATTTAATAACATCAGGCTCAAGCTTTGAAAGGTCTATAAAATAATGTTCGGTGTCGCGCAATTCAGGCGAAGAAGTATCACCTTCGACCTTTGATTTCGGGTTAACCAACTTGGTTGGGTCAAGCACATTTCCGCAGGTATCGCATTGATCAGATCGCGCGCCATCGGTGCCGCAGATGTAACAAGTCCCTTCGATGTAGCGGTCAGGCAGAAAGCGATTCAATCCAGGCGAGAACCATTGCGGTTCCGTCTTCTTGAATAGGAATCCGTTTTTTTGCAGAGCCAAAAAGATGGTCTGCGAAACCTTGAAATGATTTTCGCTGTGCGTGGTTGTGTACAGATCATATGAAATGCCGATCTGCTTGAACAAGTCAATAAAACCTTCGTGATAAGACTTGTAGACTTCCTCGACAGGCTTGCCGAGTTTGTCCGCGCTCATGGTGACCGGTGTGCCATGCGAGTCGGTGCCGGTGATCATCAGCACCTTGTTTCCCTTCAGGCGGTGATAGCGTGCGGAAATGTCCCCAGGCAGGTGCGAACCCGTCAGGTTTCCAACGTGGATTTCAGCATTGGCATACGGCCAGGCAACTGCGATTAAGATGTTTTCGTTCATTGTGAACTCCGTTCCCCGATAATCGGCATTCGATATTCGGGTATTGTCGTTGTTATAATTGTCAATTTTGATCTGATTTTCAGTATTCGAATTATCTACTTTCGAATAATCGTCTCTTACAAACAAAAAGGCCGCCCGCGTTACTGGACAGCCCGTCATTCGTTTCAGGTACGAAAAACTAACGTGCTTTCCAGACGCGGGTTTGCATGTCCATGTTTATTTGCATCAAAGAGGCAGGTCTTGTTTTCATAGCGTGAAGTTTACTATGTCATGTAATTTGTTGCAAGGTGATTTAATGCATTGAGAAGTTTATGCTGATGATCAGGAAGAAAATAAAGACTGTTCCCAAGGCCAAAAGGGTATATTGCCTGATTTGCTCCCGTCTCTCGTAATCATATTTTCCCTGCCCCCAAACAAAAGCTGACTGAGGGCCAAATAATCTTCGCAAGATTGACGGGTTGAAATTGAAAAACCTGCTTGCTGCTCCGAATAAAACCATGGCGGCTGAGATCGCAATATAAGCAAAAAACGCATATTGCTCAAAAGGTGTCTTTAGCCAGCTGGTGAAATCTCCAAGGTGGGCAAGATAGGTTCGAACCAGTGTAAATAATGGAATCGCAAACAGCCAGAAGATCATATTTGGGATGCGGCTTCCACGCGGAGTGCCATAGATCTGGTCTTCCAGCCTGTCGATGTAGTCTGATGCCCATTTCCTATCTTCCGATTGAACGCGCAAACTGATTCTGTCCGTACGGACTTCCCACAAACCTCTTTGACTCATACTGAACGTAACCCGCACGTTCCAATTTTCGCGTGTGCCCTTGTGAACAAATTCGCCTTTAATATGGTCTGGTTGTTTAATAAAATCCGCATCCATGATCAATTGGATGATATTTCGTTTCTGAATCTCAAGATCATGCAGCACATCTTCCAAGCGAGTTGACTCGAAATACCGAAAATTGGTTGTGACAATGGTGTATGTAACTTCTGCAGGCGCGGGAAAATGTTGAGCGGCATTTTCCATGATCTTATGGAACCCTCTCACTCCATCTTCCGTCAACACAAAAGTTTTATAGTAGGTTTCTTCCACACCTGTCGTTGTCATTCCTGCTCCCGAATATGATTTCTGTAAGTAACAAAAAGGCCATCCAAGTTATGGATAGCCCGTGTGTTATATAAAAGCTAACCTGCCGTTCCAACGCGGTTTTGCGCCTGCCTCGAGGCGTGTAGCCACTAAGATATTTTAGGTGGTGGGGGTTGGTTTGTCAATGGGTTTTAGCTTATTCAAATACATCAGCCCTAATACCATTCCCAAAATAATGATCGTCGTCCCCAAACTCCAACGGTCATTATCTATTGAACCCAGTCGTATTTGTGCGAGCGCAAAAAACGAAAACAGATCAAGTACGGTTAATAAAATAAAAGCGTAAATGTAGCTCTTTGTTCTTGACACGAGCGAGCCAATGATCCAAATAAAGGGAATGATATAGGGAAGCTGGTCATACGACCAAAGATAGACCGTGGATACAAATGCGATTGGCAGGATGATATTGAACGCCTCCCAGGCTGTGACTTTGGCTTGATTCTTCCAAAGGTAGAATCCGCCCAGCCCAAGCAGGACCAGTGCCAAAGTCCCGCCGAGCAGCGTGGAGCAGGGTGAAGCGCCTTTGCATGCTAAATAAGAAAATGCCCATATATTTGAGTGGATTCCCTGCGTCCTATTCATTACAGCCTGACTTGCGGTGCCAAATTTGATAACCCACAATGGGTCTTGAAACATGCCGATAATGAGCAATCCAACCCCGCCAATTGCCACGCCCATGATCACCTTCCAGTCGCGCCGTGCAAGAAACCAAAATCCCGCGAGTAAAAGAATTGTCAGTCCTTGAGGAGGCTTGAGCATGGTCAGCGAAAGAACGATTCCCGCGAGCAGGGACATGTCTCTTTCAAAGAGGAGAATAGATCCCAGGATCGCCAGCAAAGCAAATGCGCCGATGGAGCCTGTCAGTAAAGTGAGATACAACGGGCCAAAGAAAAACATGAACGCAAAGATGGGGATAAGTAAGCGTTTGTGCGCGGCTTCCTCCCAGTGATTTAAAAGGACAAAGATCGTAAACGCAACGATCATTAGTGTGATCACCTGCCAGGTGATGTAAGCAGCTGGCAATGAGAGAAAACCAAGCGGAATACAGAAGATTGCCAGCGGCAATGGGTAGGGAAATATCCTATTGGGCTGCCATTTGAGACCGTACGTTTCATGCCCCGCAAGGTATTGTGTTTCATTATAAGGATTTTCTCCATTCAGCAGCATTCGCCCCGCCAGCCAGAAAAAAGAGAAGTTTGATTTTTGAGTATCAAAGGTGGTGTAGCTGATTCGCGCGCGCAAAAAGATCATGCCCCCGATCAACGCAAGTGTAATGATAACCCCAGATGCTTTTTGAAAAAATGCTTTCATACTATCTCCAAGTACGAATTGTCTTGTGAGTTTTAAGTAAAACAGGAATGGGTTATATTAACTCACTTATGCAGTGTCGTTCTGAGCGGTAGCGAAGAACCTCTATGATTATCTCAGAGACTCTCACCGCACTGGCGTAGGGCGCAAGTGTCGCTACCGCTCAGGATCACGGTTAGGTGTGTAAGGAGAGATATTAACTTGCGAAGGTATGTGGTTAATCGAGCAGATCCTTGAGTTTTGCAAATGGCGAATCGTTTTCAGCGGGGCCGTGGCCGCAATCCTTTTCATTCAAGTTTTGGCCGCACTCGGTGCACAATCCCTGGCAATCAGGTTTGCAGATGGGGCTGATCGGCACTTCCAACATGGCAAACTCTCGAATCAGTGTAGCCAGTTCAATGTACCCATCTTCAGGCAGAATAAGTTCAGATTCTGTTTCAGAACGGCCATCAAAGGCATATAACTCAGTGAATGACCAATCGAGTTCATGGTTATAGTTGGTGAGACAGCGCACGCATTCAAGTGTGGTCTCGGCGGAGAAATCAGCTTGCAGAAAAAGTCCCTGCGGGGTTCTGCTTATATTGACAATGCCGTCAAATGAACGCAGCTCAAAATCTTCGTCAAGGATGATCTTGTCAAGTTCAAATGGGAAGTCGTGACTGCGGCCAATTTCTTCATGGGCAATAAAGCCGACATTAATACGGAAGGGTTTTTTTGTGTTTGGCATGGGAAAGGGAAATTATGAAGGTTGAATTATGAATGATGAAGGAACAGTTGTCATTACGTAACATAAGTGATTAAAGGCGTGCGGCTAATAAACTACCAAACTAATAATTATACTTTTCTATCTACAATATATTTCGCAAGATTTTCGAGCGCATCGCGTTCTGCGCAGGATTCAAAAGATTCGAGGCAGGTGAGGGCGCGGTCTATGTGTTGTTCGGCTTCGAGCATGGCTTTTTTTGTGGCATTGCTTGCGCGGATATTATTCACGAGCCGTGTCATGTTTTCATTATTGGTCCAGCCGCCGTTGGGTAAGGAGAGTACATCTGTGTCTTCGGGGTTGGCTTCAGCGTAGTAAATGGCAGGCAAGGTCACAAGTCCGTTCAACAGGTCAGAGCCGAGCGGTTTGCCTACGGCAGATTGTTCACCATTGAAATCAAGGATGTCGTCCACGATCTGGAATGCCATGCCGATCTGATATCCGAAATCGCGCATAGACTCGGTCACTGTCTCATCCACCGGGCTGACCATGGCTGAGGCGCGCGATGTCATTTCAAATAATGAGGCGGTCTTGGCGTAAATACGTTTGTAATAATTTTCGCGGTTGATCAGGCCGCGCGAGGTGAACATTTGCGTCAGCTCGCCGTTTACGATGATCGCCAGGGTTTCAGAAAATAATTTCATCAACGCCAGGTGATCTGTTTCAGCAGCGGTGATGGCTGCGCGTGCAAAAAGAAAATCACCAGTTAATACTGTGGCTGGGGGAGACCAGCGTGCGTTCAAGGTGGGCATACCGCGACGAAGTAATGAGCCGTCTATCAGGTCATCGTGCACCAGGGTGGCGGTGTGCAATAATTCCACCGCAGCGCCAAGGGTGACGAGTTTTTCCAGCGGCGCACCCAGCATATTTCCGACGAGCAGGCCGAGGGTCGGGCGGATGCGTTTGCCTCCCGCCTTAAGCAAATGCTCAAGAGCCGCGCGCAGGTCTGAATGAGCTTCATCCGCCTGAGCGCGCATCCGTTCTTCAACAAGCTTTATTTCTTCTGTTACAGGAGTTAGGAAAGTTACCGCGTTCAAATCAATCTCCCCATGCAAAGAGCCGTGCCGCGTTGGTGGTGGTAATGCTGGCTATCTCTACAGGGCTTTTGGAATGTATTTCTGCTATTTTATCAGCAATATGATGAACAAAGGCAGGTTCGTTTCTTTTCCCGCGCTGCGGAACTGGCGAGAGAAAAGGCGAGTCTGTTTCGATGAGAATTTTGTCAAGTGGAATTTGTCTGATAATTTGACGTTTTTCATCCGCATTTTTGTAAGTCACGGGGCCTGTAATTCCAATAAAAAAATTGAGTGCCAATGCTTTTTGTGCGGTTTCAAGATTTCCATTGAACGAATGCAGCACCCCAGGTTTTTCAGCCAGCATACCATTTAAACTATGTTGCCATTCATCTAATATTCCCAATAAATCCACAGAAGCGTCGCCAATCCATGCATCATTTTCTTCGCGCATGTGAATGATGACAGGCTTGTTCATTTCTTTTGCAAAAGCAAGTTGCTGTTTGAGAACTTCACGTTGAAAGGTGCGCTTGTCACTTTCCTTCACCCAATAATAGTCAATACCAATCTCGCCAATCGCAACCACTTTTGGATGGTGGGCGAGTGCCTTCACTTCTTGAAAAGTTGTTTCGGAGAATTCCTCCAAATCCGTTGGATGGAACCCAACTGCAGCGTACACGCTGGGATTTGATTCTGCCAACTGCACCGCTTCTCTACTTGACCTGTGATGGAGTCCTGGCACGAGAATCCGAATCAGCCCTGAATCAACCGCGCGTTGGATCACTTCTGCGCGGTCGGAGTCAAATTTGTTATAGTCGAGATGGCAATGAGTATCGGTAAGATTCATAAGAAAGGAGGAAGGATGAGGTAGATCATTGCAAAAAAATACCGCCAGTTACTTTTTGGCGGCAATCTTCTTTGCAGGCTTTTTACTGACTTTGTATTTTGCTTTTTTTTCGCCAATTTGTTTATTCGGAACAAGAGCAATTAATGTACGTAATGCGTTATTTACGCTTTCAGAATCAGGAAAATAAACGGCTACATCGGGTTCAAGGGTGACAGTTGGTCCAAAATGCTGCACGGTGGTTGTGCCATCATCATTGTGAATATGGACAGTGTACCCTTTTTGCCTGCCCAAATAATATTTTCCGCGCACGCCTTTTTGACCTGTAAAATCATATTCGGGTAACATACTGTCATCGTAATTTTTGGGTTTGATGTTATTCGCTTTCTTCATATAGCCTTCTTTCAACTGGTGTGGCTTTGCGGCAGCTGATGATACGGATCAAGATAAAATTATTGGTTTCTGATTTTTCTACGTGTACTACCAATAAGAGGCGCTCATTTTTAGATATACCTATGCTTATTAATCGTTCTTCGTTTTTTGAGTGCATTTCATCAGCGTAAGTGACAAGAAGTGGATCATCAAAGATCGTTTCGCCTTCTTCAAAACTCACCTTGTGCTTTGCGAGGTTGGTTTGGGCTTTTCTCTTGTCCCAATCATAAACCTGCTTCATATTCAGATTATACCGCTATTGATTTGATGATATTAATTGGATAATAGGTTGATACGTTCGAACGTTTTAACGTTCGAACGTATCAACTTGTAAACGATTATTTTATTCCTGCAACCTTCAAACCATCTTCCAGAATCGCTTTTACTTTATCGCCATGCCTTGTTTCGCAATACACACGCAGAATTGGCTCGGTGCCAGAGAAGCGGATTAACATCCAGCCGCCGTCTTCCATCTTGAATTGGAAACCGTCCACGGTGATGAGCTCGGTCACTTTCAAGCCGCCGAGAGTCTTGGGATTATTGTCCATGATGATCTTCTTGCGGGCTTCCGGGTCGCCGCTGAAGGGACTATCCACTCGGTCGTAGAAATACTCTCCGCCCACTTTGGCGAATAGATCTTTGAGTAATTCAGTGGGTTTTTTGCCTGTCTTCACCATGAAATCCAGCATATACAAGCCAGCTAAAATCCCATCACGCTCAGGGACATTTCCTCGGAAAGCATAGCCGCCAGATTCTTCGCCGCCGATGAGGGCGTTGGTTTCGGTCATCTTTGGGGCCACATATTTGAATCCTACGCCAGTTTCGTGTACAGGCACTCCGTAAATCTCGCCAAGCTTGTTCAACATGCCTGTTGTGGAAAGTGTCTTCACAATATCACCACGGTCGCCGCGGATTTCTAGCATGTAATAGGCAAGCAATCCGAACACGCGCAGTTGATTGATGAACTCACCGTTCTCGTCGCCGATTCCGCAACGGTCTGCATCGCCATCGGTGATAAGCAACACGTCTGCTTTGTTATCGACTGTGGCCTTCAAACCTACATCAATATTCGGTTGAATCGGTTCGGGTCTCTTCATCTCGGGGAAGGAAGGGTTGCGGTGGTTGTGAATTTCAATCACGCGAGTCTTTCCGCCTGCCAATAAGCGCGGGAACCAACCCATGCCGTTACCCCACATCGTATCCACCATCACAGTTAAGCCAGCATCTTTGATGGGCTGCAGGTCGATTAACTTGTCTTTAGTCAAATGTTCAATATATGGGGTGGCTGCATCAAACTTGACAATTTCGCCAGCGGCAACGGCTTCCTTGTAATCTTTGCGTTTGACATCTTTCACATCCTCAGGGATGCCGCCTTCAATTTGTTTTAATCCATCAGGTTCAATCGCGCCGCCTGTATTATTGCGCACCTTGAATCCGTTATCAGTAGGCGGGTTGTGACTGGCTGTAATGTTCACAGCACCAGCAGCTTTTTTATCCACTACTGCATAAGCGATCACAGGGGTTGGAGTAGCTTCCTGAGTCAAATAGACTTTTAGCCCATTGCCAACCAACACTTCCGCAACTGCCGCAGCGAAATGCTCACTGCTAAAGCGCATATCGTACCCAACGATGATCCACTGTCCCTTTTTGCCGATTGAAAGTATGTACGATGCAAAGCCTTGCGCCGCGCGGCGCACATTATCGAACGTGTAATCCTCCGCAATGACTCCGCGCCAGCCGTCTGTGCCAAATTTTAGTTTTTGTGCCATGAGTTTTCTCCTAAGAAGTAATGACTTGCAAAATTATATCATCCGAAAAAAGGAACTCCGAGAGCTTGGCTCGGAGTTTTTATTGTTAGGGTGTAGGTGTTGAAGAAAGAGTAGCTGGTGGAAGTAATGGAGTAGGAGTGGCGGTATCGACTAACGCAGGAGTCTGTGTGAATGTGGCAGTTGCGGGTGTGACTGCTGCTTTCCCAGAAATCAAAATCTGCCAGGCAATTTCCAAATCACCAGACGCTACCACAGGGAAATCAGGCAGGTTGCCGAGTGCCAGGTCGAGGCGTGCTACAACCTGCTTGAGCAGCTCATCATTTGTTTCGGTTTGTAAACCTGCGAGCAGGTCTCGTGCATTTTGCACATCTTCTTTTGCCAGGCCAAAATTACTTTGCGCCAGATACAGCCTTGCGCGGCCAAGCATATCCAGTGCGCGAGTCATCATCACTTCATGTTTTAAGCCCAACAATACTTTATTGTTATTTCTCTGAAGTTCGCTTTCGAGAGTTGCCTGCATTTCATTTAATTTTTCAAGCGAGGCTGTGTGCGATTCTATAGAAGATTCAATTGCGCCTACGCGGGTGTTCATTTCATCTATTTGTGATTGCAAATCTGCAACTGTGTTTTCGAGTTCATTTACACGCGCCGTGTTCTGCTCCACTGGGGCGATGAATGTTTTTTTTATGTAGGGTAATCCATAATAAATTCCTGCGCCAATCCCAACAATGACCGCGAGCGTAATCAGCAGCCTGAGAAATGCACGAATGAAATTAAGAAACGCCCGCCCCAAACGCGACCAGAAGGAAGGTCCCTGTTCTTTGGCAGGTTCCTGTGCAGGCTGACTTTTTTCAACCAAAGCGGGCGCCGCCTCTTCTGTGACTAGAATCATGGCACTGCTTTCGGGGACATTTTCCTTAGCCTCAACCATAGACTGCATCCGCGCCAGTAAGTTTTTTCCCATCCCGCGGATTTTCAAGCATTCATTCACGTCCCCGAACGGCCGCGCTGCGATGATATTGTCTGCGATAGTAGGCGTAATGCCTGGAATTTTAGTCAGCGTATCAAGGTCTGCTGTGTTGAGAAAATTAAGAAAGTCTGTCATGGTGCTCCTTTATTTAACGAGGTGATTAAATGCCCAGGTGATATTTTGAATTAGTTCAGGGTTATAGATTTTGATCCTGTGGGTGTTGCTTGAGTAGCAAATGATAAAGCTGATGAAAACTGTATAAGCCCAGAGGCCAGTACCTGTCATCGTGTATAAAATTCGAGCTGTTCGCCTGGTTTGATATAGTTGGAGTCCCTGCCAGAAGCCGATACAGGTTAATAAGGACAGGGCAGGTAACAGGTCCAGAAGGTAGCGCATGGTCAGGTAGAAAAAAATCAATAAGGTAATAAAAAGTAAAAGGGATGCGCCTGTCAGTGAGGCAGTGATCCAGCCAATATTTTTTTGTTTGCTCGCCGCCGCAAAAAATACGAAGACCAAAAAAGGACTGGCGATCAGGATGCCTGTAATTTCTTCTGCAAAGTAATCGTAAATTTGTGGATTGTAGCTTTCGTACCACGCGGGCCCGCCCCAACGAGTGGCTTTTATAAATGGAAATGTTTCCTTGGCTTCAAATGGGTTGACCAGTAATTTGAAAAGATTGGGCGGCGCGTATGCGATGGAAAATGTTTCACCAAGTGTTTCGTGAATATCAGTTTGAGTGAGTTGATAGCCGAGGCCGAATTCTGTAAATGAGTCGAAGCGCAAGTAGTTGTACCATGCATAGCTTGCTCCGCCGAGTGCGAGCGGAAGTGCAAGTGCGATGACGAATTTAAGAGCTTGCGCAGGATATGTTCGAACTGCCCAGATCAAAGCAATAAGTGCGAGGAAGGCAATTGGAATCAGCATGGTTGTGCGTGACCCGACAGAAAATGCAAAAAAACTTCCTGCCAAAACAAGTTTCATCACAGATGGTTTGTTGAATGCTGAGAATAGCCAGTATAAACCGCCAATAAAAAAGAGCTGACCACTGATTACGGCGGCTTCATAAATCCGTGGTTCCAATAATACATAAAGCGATGGGTTGATAAGGCCGATGAAGGAGATGCTTAATAATATGGCCCATAATGGTGTTTCTTGAAAGTAATTTTTCCAAATCTCAAGGATAAGTAAAATCTGGAAGAAGAGCAATCCCACCATGAAAATAAATGTCAAAATATTATCTGGTACTGGCGTTGAATAAAATGGTTTGACGATGGCAAGCAATAAAGCTGGGATTGGCCCCCAGTAGAGATAATAATTTCCTTTATAGAGAGTTAAGTCCCATAATACTGGAATGCCTTCGCGATTGTCTGGGTTGTAGGGATCTGCCAGCGCAAGCAGGGCGGGGTCTGGCTTTTCTTCAAGGCTGAGTTGCCCATGACTAAATCCCTTGGCGAGCAGATCGTAATAATTCGTAGTTGCTGGCCAGATCGTCCATGTGCCGATGCTGATGATCCAAATGTAAATGAGGACAATGACACTGCCAAGAATGGCTGATGATAAATAAACTCTCCCAATTTTCGTATGTACCAACTTCCCAATTGTGTTTTCTTCACGATAAAACAGGGCTGATAAAAATAAGAGTGTTCCTGCGAAAAGAAACACAAGGTTTTTCAGGCCCAAGGTAGCGTGTTCAGGATTAATTTGATGTGTAATGAGTGTTCCTACAGCTATAACGATCCCCAGTAGCATACTTGCGATATTTTTCCAAGTTTTCTGCATAAATGTATTTTATCATTCAAACAAAATTGTTTGCTATAATCATTCGCATGATATATCTTGATTATGCAGCCACCACCCCCGTTGACAAGCGCGTCCTGGATGCGATGCTTCCATACTTTCGAGAAACCTATGGAAATCCATCTTCTGTGCATCGCCTTGGGCAAAAAGCTGAAGCCGCAGTGGATGAAGCGCGTGAGAAGGTAGCAGCTGTCCTTCACTGCAAACCTGAAGAGATCGTTTTCACATCCTGCGGTACTGAATCAGACAATCTTGCGATTCGCGGCGCTGCCTTAGCTAGAAGGAATACTTCGGGCGAAAAGTGGATATTAACTTCGAAAACCGAGCATCATGCTGTCAGTAAAACAGCTCAGCAGCTTGAAAAGGAATATGGCTTTTTACTTGAATGGTTGGATGTTGATGAGTTTGGTGGAGTAACGTCAGAATCCTTGAGCAAGGCGGTTTGTAATGAAACTGCCCTTGCCTCAGTAATGTATGCCAATAATGAAATCGGCACGATCAACCCAATTCAGGAACTTGCTGAAATTGCGAAGGCCAATCACATTCTCTTTCATACGGATGCGGTTCAGGCTGCAGCGTATTTGGATGTGGATGTTGAAAAACTTGGCGTGGACTTGATGTCACTGGGCGGGCATAAATTCTATGGGCCAAAAGGTGTGGGGGCTCTCTATATTCGCAAGGGAACCAATCTGATTCAGCATATGACGGGTGGGGGGCAGGAGTTTAGTTTGCGGGCAGGGACTCAGAATGTGCCGTATATTGTGGGCTTTGCCGAAGCCTTGCACCTTGCTGCTGAAGAACGGGAAGAAAGACAGACGCACGTCAAACCTTTGCGCGATCATATTATTGGCAATGTCCTTGAAGTGATTTCAGATTCGCGTTTGACAGGTCACCCAGAAAACCGCCTTCCAAACCATGCATCCTTTGTATTCAAGGATGTGGATGGCAACCTGTTGCTTCAGCTTCTGGATGCGGCAGGCTTTGCCTGTTCCTCGGGTTCTGCGTGCAAAACAGGGAATCCTGAACCCAGTGAAGTGATTACGTCTCTTGGATATTCGCGAGATTGGTCATTGGGATCTTTGCGAATTACTTTGGGAGTTGATTCTACGCCTGAGCATGTGGATGAGTTTTTAAAAGCTCTACCTGAGTTGGTTGAAAAAGCTAGAACTTTAAACCAGCGATGAACGGAGATTTTTTAGATGTATCTAGCTAAGGTATTGCATGGCTGATAAAGAATTAAAAGGTTATGTCGTTGCGAGGAGGGTATTTGCACTATCCGACGAAGCAATCTTCTCGTCGAGTCAGAGATTGCTTCGGGCGAAGAACAAGAACGCCCTCGCAACGACATTTATTCCTTATCCTTTTCATCTGTGTTTATCAGTGGTAATTAATCTTTGAAAACCCAAATCATCACCCTCGAATCTCACGATGACCTCATCTCTGTCCGCGATAAATTGGCGTGGGCGAAGACTCCGCGTATTTTGCTGGTCTGGCCAAAGAAGGAGAAGGTCACGCTCCGTATTTTGGATTTGAAGGTTCTGCAGAGGCATGCGGATTCTTTGGGCGCCCAACTTGGGATCGTTACGAAACGACTGAAAGTTCGGCGGGATGCTGAATCGCTTGGCATTCCCGTCTTTGACTCAACCGCCGCAGCACAACGCGACCTGTGGCCTGTCTCGCTTCCGAGAAGCAGACGTATACCGAAAGTGCCGCGGCGAGACTTGCGCAAAGTCCGCGATTATATTTACGAGAAGGAAGCACCCTGGCGCACATCTCTGCTGGGGCGCGTGCTCACTTTCACAGCGGGAGTGATAGCCGTTTTGACAGTAGCAGGCTTATTTGTCCCGCGTGCTGCGCTGACCTTATATCCCGAAGCGCAGATTCAAAGTGTGGTTATTCCTGTTGCTGCAAGTGAGTCGACTGAGTCAGTTTCCGTCACAGGAGCGATTCCTGCCCACGTGTTATCAGCAGTTGTCGATGCGGAACAATCCCTGGCAATCGCGAGCGAGATATCCGTCCCGAAATCAAAGTCACAGGGAATTGCGCGCTTTACGAATTTGGGTCAAAGCGAAGTGAATATTCGCGCAGGCACAGTGGTTGCAACAAATTCTTCCATTCGATTTGTCACTTTGCATGATACGCTTTTGCCCGCGGGCGTTGACGAGTTTGTAGATATTCCGATCGAAGCAATCGAAGCTGGAGCAAGTGGAAATATTCCTGAAAATGCAATTGCAGTTGTTGAAGGCCCGCTCGGTCTATCGCTGACTGTGACCAATCCCAACCAAATCTCTGGCGGTGCGGATGCAAAAGTTGTTGGCGCCACCGATGAAGACCGCTCGAAGTTAAGTGGGGTGGTGTTTGATAATTTGAGCGAGTCTGCGAAGGAACAAATGCGCACGCAGATCAAAACTGGCGATATCCTATTGTTGGACACTTTGGAAGCCGCCGATATTCTGCAAGAGGAATTTGACCCGCCCGTGGGACAGGCAGGGAAAACGCTTCAACTTACCATGAAAGTTAAATTTACTGCGCGATATATTTCAAGAGATGATCTTGTGCAACTCTCCCGATCCACTTTGAGCGCTTCGGTTCCAGAAGGTTTTTCCATGTTTGGAATTGTGAAATTGAATCCGTTGACTGAACCTGTGACAGATTCGTCAGGCATTACGCACTTTGACCTTGAAGTAAAACAAAACCTGTTGCGTAATGTCGATCAAACCCACGTATTTTCCTTAATGCGCGGACACAGCCTTCAATATGCGCGAAGTGAATTATTCGCAGGCTTATCCTTGCGAAAAGAACCAGAGATCAAACTTACTCCTTCGTGGTGGCCCTGGCTTCCGTTGATACCATTCAATGTCTCCCTGGAGACGAAATGAGAATCCTTTCGGTGGATCATGGTGAAAAACGCATCGGCCTTGCAATGAGCGATACTACTGGAACGATTGCCAGCCCATTAAAAGTAATTGAACATATTTCGCGCAAAATTGATGCGGCTCAGATTGCTGACCTGGCCGTCCAAAATGATGTCACCTTGATCGTGATCGGCCAATCGTTTGATGAAGAAGGCAGGCCAAATCCCGCAGGCAGGCGCGCAGGCCGCTTTGCCGATGAATTAAAAATGCAAACGAATATCCCCGTTGAATTATGGGACGAATCCTTCAGCACACAGGATGCACGTTCCGCCCGCATCGAGCTTGGGGTTTCAAGAAAGAATCGTGCAGGCCATCAAGATGCATTCGCCGCCGTGGTTATTTTGCAATCGTATCTGGAATCCAATCGTAAATAATCGTGGTTTCGATACACCCCGCAAAACCATGCGGGGCAACTCAACCACCACAAACACAAACCCGTAAATCAAAAATCAACATGCGCCGCTATCAACTGATTCTCATCATCCTTGTAATTCTTGCCGCCATTGTCGGTGTCTATTTTGCGTTTGGTTATATTCCCGGGCGTGCCTCGCTGCTGTATGGTCCGCCCGCCCGTTCCCTTTCGATATCGGAGCGCATTGATTATTCAAGACGACTGCTTTCGCATGGCGAACTGCTTACAACTCCTCTCAACCCAAATGGATTTGATCAGCCTTTTCATATTGACCAGGGTGAGCCGATATTATCCATCGCAGACAGGCTTGAACAATCAGGCATCATTGTCAATGCGCAAGTACTTTACGATTATCTTGTGTACACGGGTCTCGATACTACTTTGCAGGCAGGCGATTACACGCTCAGCTCCGCGCTTTCCATTGTGGACATTGCCCGCAAGCTGCAGGATTTTTCTCCCTCCGATGCGACTCTCGTTATTCTGCCTGGCTGGCGGATGGAAGAGATCGCCGCTTCGCTCCCAACCTCTGGCCTGGATATTCCTCCCGATGTATTTCTCACCGCCGCGCAGACTCCGCCTCAAGTGCTCGCCCTGACATCCCCCGCAACAATGGAAGGATTCTTCTTTCCAGATTCCTACACTCTGCCGCGTTCCACCACCGTGGACGGATTGCTCGATACCATCGCGCGCAACTTTGCTTTGCACATCACCGATGACCTGCGCTCTGGTTTTTCAGCACAAGGCCTGGACGTATATCAAGCAGTTATCTTGGCTTCCATTGTGGAACGCGAATCGATTCACAATGAAGAAATGCCATTGATCGCATCTGTTTTTATCAATCGCTTGAACATCGGCATGACCCTCGGCAGCGACCCCACCGTGCAGTATGCACTTGGCTATAATTCCGATCAACAAAGCTGGTGGACGAATCCGCTCAGCCTCGATGACCTAAAATACGATTCTTTATACAATACCTATGTATATTCAGGCCTGCCGCCTGGCCCAATTGCGAGCCCCAGTTTGGAAGCGTTGCAGGCTGTCGCATTTCCTGAAGACTCCTCTTATTATTATTTTCAAGCAAACTGTGATAGCTCAGGCTACCACCTCTTCGCTGAGACTTTTGAAGAGCATCTCGCGAATGGATGCCCGTAGATGGTTCTCACTTAAGGTGGGATGGATAGAAGCCGTTCTGGTTGAATCGAAAATGGAATTTTACGGCACAGGTGGAATCCTGGTGTCAAGTACCCATTTTATATACCAAAGATAAATAGACAAAATCAGGCATTTTGAATTGCGTATTGGCGGGGCGATAAGCCCTGTAATGCCTCGT
>JAYVUA010000027.1:0-9040 GCA_043788255.1 Anaerolineales bacterium
CGCCGCGATTATATAATCAATGCCAATTGGAAAGTGTATATTGATAATTATCTTGAAGGCTATCACATCCCAATTGCTCATCCAGGTTTATTCAAAGAAGTGGATTACGATAACTATCGCGTGGATACCTTCCGCTATTATTCTTCGCAGTATGCGCCGATTCGCCCCGTCCGTTCAGAAGATTCCTCGGGACGTATCTTTACCGAACTCAAAGGCGATGAGCAGGCGCATTATTATTGGATATTTCCCAACTTCATGGTCAATACTTATCCGGGCAATGTGCAGATCAATATTATCGTGCCGCTTAGTCACGATAAAACTTTGACCATCTTTGAATGGTATTTTGCAGACCCCGGCACGCCCGAAGCTTGGAGTAACCTGCAAGATGGAATTGCCTTTAGCGATAATGTTCAAAAGGAAGATATTCAACTCTGCGAAGATGTTCAGCGAAATTTACAATCGGGTGTGTATCGTCAGGGACGGTACTCGGTCAAACGTGAAAATGGTGTCCATCATTTTCATGGATTGTTGGATGAGTTTCTGAATCGATAGACTTTATCTTAACCTGAATTCGGGATAAAGAATTTGGACGCTGATTCACGCAGAAAACGCAGATTAATTCTTTTGAATCAGCGAAAAGCAGCGTTTATCTGCGTCCAAAACGCCTTTTAGTAGTTATCCCGAACTGACGTTATCTTCAAACCGTCTCGAACCAGAGGCGGTTTGTCATTTAAGTATTTGTAACTTATGTCACGTGAATTTTTTTGAAAAATGGATATGCTTAGTACAAATACCCGTTTATTTGGTAAGGAGTAAATATGGTTATATTATCCCAAAAACCGACTACCGCCTGGGCAGAAGTGGACGAAAATGGACGCCTCATTCTTCCGCCCGAAGTTGCCCAGCAATACGGGCTGACTCCCGGCTCGAAGGTGCGCCTCGACGAAGGCACCAACTTTGTCCGCATGCATCGGCCCGTGACTCATCTCACGAAAGTCTATATCGAACCGACTGTCGCCTGTAATCTGGACTGCATTACCTGCTTCCGCAACGCATGGGATCAACCCATTGGCCGCATGACCGAAGAGACTTTTGAAAGTATCTTTAACGGACTCAAGCAAATGGACCCAATTCCCAGCGTGTACTTTGGCGGAATTGGCGAACCGCTTTTTCATCAAAAAACCATCGAATGGATTCGCCGCATTAAGCAGCTTGGCGCAAAAGTTGAAGTCATTACCAACGGAACCATCCTCACTGAGAAGAAATCGCGGGAATTGATTGATGCAGGGCTGGATGTGTTGTGGGTCTCGCTGGATGGTGGAACTCCCGAAAGTTTTGCAGATGTGCGCCTGGGAGCGGAACTTCCTCTGATCCTTGAAAACCTGCGCCGCCTTTTCAGGATGCGCGGTGGAGGACATTTCCCCAAGCCTGAGATTGGCGTTGCTTTTGTTGCCATGAAGCGCAACATCAACGACCTGCCGAAGATCATTAAGCTGGGACATACCTTTGGCGCAAAATATTATTCGGTTAGCAATGTACAGCCAGCCACGCCTGAAATGCAGGCAGATCGTCTGTACACACGTACCATGCGCAATATTGCCTACCTTCCATCGCCTATGCTTCCCAAACTTAGCCTGCCCAAAATGGATTTCAACGAAGACACACAGGCCGCGTTGACTGAAGCATTCAATAGCGGATGCAATGTCAGCTTCGCGGGCAATAATTGGGGCGGGGCAAATGACGTCTGCAATTTTGTCGAAAGCGGTACACTCTCCATCTCGTGGACGGGGGAGGTTAGTCCATGCTGGCCGTTGATGCATACGCATACAAGTTATTTGCATGACAAACCGAGACTCTCAAAGAAACATGTGATTGGAAATGTTAGTGAGAAGACTGTTGAGCAATTGTGGCGCGACCCTGCTTACGTCAGCTATCGTGAGCGTTTGCATAACTTTGTCTTTGCGCCTTGCACTTTCTGTGGAGGCTGTGACCTCTCTGAGACCAACGAAGAGGATTGCTTTGGGAACTCCGATTTCCCTGTCTGCGGAGGATGTTTGTGGGCACAGGGAATTATTCAATGCCCGTAAATTGAGTTAATCTTTTTTGGCTCGGATATCTTTGCTGGAGGCAGAGAATTCGAGTTTTTTTGTTTATTCCTGTGTTTCAAAAGTGTGACCCTTAGTGGTAAAATGTAGTCACAAAGGAAAATGTTATGACTCAATATACAATTGGTATTCGCGACCTCAAAGCGCATTTAAGCGCATATTTGGAAAAAGTGCAAAAGGGACATACCATTATCATCACATCACATGGCAAGCCTATTGCCCAACTGACCCCCACGCGTGAGGAGTTGATGACTCGGGTTAAGACCCTGCAGGAAGCTGGATTGATTGCCTGGAGCGGGAAAAAACTAAAACCCGCGAAGCCTGTGATGATCAATAAGAATAAAAAACTTGCATCCGATATTTATATGGAAATGCAAAATGAATCTTTATATTGATGCCAGCGCATTAATAAAATTATTTATACAGGAAACCTATTCAGATGAAATAAGGGGTTTGGTGGAAAATGCCAATCTGGTTGCCACAGGATTGATTACGCGCGCAGAAACTGCCGCCGGTATTAACCGATTGACAAGAATGAAGGTGGTCAATCAGGCGGAATGTGAAGCCGCGCTGGGTAACTTTCGCAGGGAATGGGGTGACTATCATCGTATTCTGGTCACTGAACAAATTGTTATCCGCGCAGATTTTCTTACTGGACAATACAGTTTGCGCGGTTATGATGCCGTCCATCTCGCGTGCGCGTTGACTTGGAGCGAACTGCTTGGCGCACCCGTTCTGCTGGCAACGTTTGACAAGGAACTTCATAATGCCGCGCAAAAATCAGGCATGGAAGTTTTTCCATAGGAGTATGCTATGCAAGTGCGTTTTTATGCCAACATGCGGACGATAGTGGGGCAGGAAGTTTTTGAAGTTACGGATCTAAAAGGCGGGGATACTGTGCGTAGTTTGTTAAACGTTCTCATCGAAAATTTTCCTGTTATTCAACCCTATTTATTTAGTTCAACAAATGACCTTTTGCCTGATGTGCCGATCTTTGTCAACGGACGTAACCCGCGCCTTGAGAAATTAGGCGTGGAGATGCCGCTCGAGTCAGATGACGTTGTCAGTATGTTTTCGCCCATCTCCAGCGGTAAAATGAATGTGGAAGTGATGCGCGGTTAATTTAAACAAGGAGTTTTATATGAAAGTTAGTTTCTTTGCAACCTTGCGTGATATTGCTGGCGGAAAAAATATTGAGTTTGATCTGGATCATGGCATTACCGCCCAGGAATTGATGGATGCCATCATTGTAAGATTCCCACCTATGAAAAAAGAATTGCTTAATGAAAACGGGGAGATGTACGGGCACGTCCACTTTTTTATTAATGGACGGGATGTGCAATTTATGGATGATAAATTTGATACGAAGATCATGCAGGAGGATACGGTCAATGTCTTTCCTGCGGTGGGCGGCGGGTAGTAGTTTTGGAGTGCAGAATAAAAGCAGGGCGACGTGAGTCGCCCTGCTTTGTTATCGGGGAGATTCTGTTTCAGAAAACAGAATCAGGTTTCAGTTAAGGGTGATGCGTGCGTTAGATGATTTCCAACTCTTTGAGTTTGGATTCTGGTACCACGCCGTTGACCCATCCGCGCTTGTCGTAGTATTCCACGAGCATTTCATCGAGTTCGCAGACCTGGCCTTTGCTGCCGCCGCCCTGTGAGGGTTCGGTGAGGAAGCGCTGGGGAAGTTGATCTGAGCCTTCGCGGAAACCGTTGAGGTTGTTGATGTGGCGCTCAAGGTTGTAAACGCGCTCGCCGATTTTGAGCAGGTGGCCCGCGTCACAGGGGACGCCAGTCATCGCTTCATACTGCGCCGCGAATGAATCCAGCGATTCTGCGAAGGTGGCAAATTTGCAAACATCCAAACAATCGGTGACGGCATGGACATTTTGGAAGATGAAGTTCAACTCGCCTTTGCCTTTCCACGCGAGCGGATCGGCTACGGTTGACGGGCCAAGCACGTTACCGACCACTTCAGCGGCGGGAGTATAGCCACGAAGGTGGCAGGCGCCGCGGTTGGATGTGGCATAGCCGAGACCCATGCCCTTGATGCCGCGCGGATCGTACGCGGGCATGCCCTGACCTTTGGCGGTCATGGCGAGTTCGGGGTGACCAAAATGTTTGGCGGTTGGGTTTGCGCCATCGGCCATGATATTACCGAGTCCTTCGCGCATGGCGATCTTGCGTGCCATCTCCACCATTCTGGCGCCATCACCCCAGGCGAGATTGCCGTCGCCGTTGGTGTACCCTTTTTCGGAGGCTTCCATCCAAATGGAGAGTGGGTGACCGATCTCGATCGCATCCATGCCGTAGTCGTTGCACAGGTCGATCATTTTGGCTACCACGCGGATATCATCATTGCCGCAGTTCGCGCCAACTGACCAAGCGGGTTCGTATTCCACTGATTCCATGCGCAGGCCGGCATATGGGCCGTCTTTGATTTCAACTTCTTTCTTGCAGGCAACAGGGCAGGCGTGACAGGTGGGGTTACCGACGAGGATATTATCGTTGACATATTCACCGCTGATCTTTTCGGCGTGTTCGTATGTGGTGAATTGGCTGTTCATTGAAGGCAAACCACCGATGACATTGGTCATGTTCATCAATACGTTTGTGCCATAAACGGAGAGTCCGCCTTTGCGTGGGGAAGTGACAACGCGCTCGTCCATGATCTCGGCCAGCGCCTTGGTGTGGGCAGTCTTCCATTTATCACGATCTGCAGCTTTGACGATCTTCTTCTCCGCTTTGATCACAATGGCCTTGAGGTTCTTGGAACCGCCCACGCAGCCTGTACCGCCGCGGCCAGAGGCGCGGTCATCTTCGTTCATCCAGCATGCAAACTTGACGAGGTTTTCGCCTGCGGTTCCAATCGTGATGACGGTCAGGTCTTTCTCGCCGTATTTTTCCTTGAAATGTTTAATGGTGTCGTGAACATTCTTTCCCCAAACTTCGGAGGCGTCCAGCAATTCCAATTGATCGTCATGGATGTAGGCATAGGTTGGTTTTGCGGCTTTGCCCTTAAAGACGAGGCCGTCGAAGCCTGCCCAGCGCAATCGAGCGGCAGACCAGCCGCCATGGTGAGAATCAGTTACGGTTCCAGTCAGAGGCGATTTGGTTACGACCGCCATACGTCCGCTCATGTTGGCTTCGGAGCCAGTAAGCGGGCCGTTCATGAAACATAAAATATTATCAGGAGAGAGGGCATCTACTTTCGGGCCATTATCAAAAACAAACTTCACACCGAGGCCGCGTCCACCGATATATTTGCGGGCATCATCTTCGGGCATGGGTTTGAATTCCACCTTGCCTGCTGTCAAATCCACCCAACCGATCCGATTTGCATAACCACCGAGTTCCATAATGTTCTCCTTTTGCAAACGAAAATAAACAGCCAACGCTGCTTTTATTAAACATAGAGTAGCACTTGTGAAAATTCGAGTCAATAATTAAGGTTTTACTTAATCGAAAAAGTGACGTTTGTCATATTGAGCTTGTCTCCACTGTTTTATTGGCCTTTCGTGATATGCGTTATACTTTCGCAATCCAAAATCTGAAATCAAAAAAATACAAATCAAAATGAAACAACTCCTACAACACATAAAAAACGGAAAAACAATTGTCGAAGAAGTTCCTGTCCCCACCCCGCGTGATGGACAGGCGCTTGTCAAAGTTTCTGCCAGCCTGGTCTCGGCGGGTACTGAACGCATGGTGGTTGAATTTGCCGAAAAAAGTTATCTCGGCAAAGCTCGCTCCCGCCCCGATCTTGTAAAACAAACGCTTGATAAAGCCAAACGTGAAGGCATCATGCCGACCGTGCAGACTGTCTTCAATCGTCTCGACCAGCCGATGGCGCTCGGATATTCATCTGCTGGCACCATCGTTGCGCTTGGAAAAAATATGCAGGGCTTCAAGGTCGGTCAGCGTGTAGCGTGCGCGGGCGGCGGTTACGCCACACACGCCGAATACAATGTTGTGCCGCGTAATCTTTTAACTCCGCTCCCCAAAAATGTGGATTTCGAATCCGCGGCCTTCACCACGCTTGGCGCAATTGCGTTGCATGGTTTTCGTTTGGCAGAACCTCAGCTTGGCGAAAACGTCGCCATTATCGGCTTGGGTCTTTTAGGATTATTGACGATTCAACTTGCGGCCGCGGCTGGATGTAACGTCCTCGGCATTGACCTTGACCCGAAGCGCATCCAACTCGCATCAGCACTTGGACTTCAAGCTGTCACCCGCCCGAATGCAGAATCAGCATCTGCGGCATTCACTGCCAACTGCGGCTTTGACAGTATCATCATCTGCGCCGACACATCATCCAATGACCCGATTGAACTGGCAGGCGTCATCGCCCGTGACCGTGCCAAAGTGGTCGCCACTGGCGCGGTTGGACTTAACATCCCGCGCAAGATTTACTACGAAAAAGAAATTTCCTTCATCAACTCCCGTTCCTATGGACCTGGCCGCTACGATGCCAATTACGAAGAAAATGGAATTGATTATCCAATCGGCTATATAAGATGGACAGAAGGAAGAAATTTCCAAGCAGTAGTTGATTTGCTTTCAAGTCGAAAGTTGAAGGTCGAAAGTCTTATTTCACATCGCTTCCCAATTGAAGATGGGGTGCAGGCGTATGAAGTGATTACGGGGAAGAAGAAAGAGGTGTTTCTTGGCGTTTTGTTGAAATATGATGAGACGAAAGAAGAAAGAGGAAAGAAGATCGAGTTTCCGTCCACCGTCCATCGTCCGTTGTCCACGGTCAAATTAGGCGTTCTCGGCGCAGGCCTTTATGCCAACGCAACTTTGCTTCCAGTCATCAAAAACAACAAGGACTTTGAACTGGTTGGCATCGCTTCTTCAGGCGGACTCCACGCACAGCATTCAGGAAAAAAGTTTGGCTTCCAATACGCCACATCCAGCGAAGATGAAATCATCAATGATAAAAATATAAACACAGTCGCTATTTTGACTCGTCACGATTCCCATGCGGACTTGGTTGTGAAGGCATTGAAAGCTGGGAAACATGTATTCGTTGAAAAACCGTTGGCGATAAATAGCACTCAGCTTTCAGCCATCAGCAAACAGCTAAAAGCTAACAGCCAATCGCTATTAACCGTAGGTTTTAATCGTCGCTTCTCTCCACTTGCTCGAAATCTGAAATCGTCAATAGAAAATCGCAAATCACCCCTCCACGCTCATTATAGAGTCAATGCTGGTTATATTCCGCTGAATCACTGGACTCAAGACCCCACTCTCGGCGGCGGGCGCATCATTGGCGAAGCCTGTCACTTCATTGACTTGATTACCTTTCTCGTTGGTGCATCACCTGTCAGTGTGAGCACGCACGCATTACCCGATGGCGGAAAATATCGCGAGGACAATGTCTCAATGACTTTCACTTTCCCCGATGGTTCTCTCGGCATCGTGGACTATCTCGCCAACGGTGATAAATCTCATCCCAAGGAGCGGCTCGAAGTATTCTGCGAAGGTATGATCGCGGTGCTGGATGACTATGTTTCTTTAACCACTGTGAAAGACGGAAAGAAGACTGTGCAGAGTGGGGCGCAGGATAAAGGCTGGAAGGCAGAAATGGCCGCTTTTGCAGAATCAATTAAGAGCGGAGTCGGAGCGCCGATTCCGTATGAGCAATTGATCGGTGTCACCCAATCCACTTTTGCGGCGGTGGAGTCGATCCGAAGTAAAAGTCTGATTGAAATAAAATAAACGCCAAAGGTGAGACCTCCAAGTTTTTCGAAAACTTGGAGGTCTTTTTCTCTTAACGGTTATAATTTGCTCACCTCATTTCACGGGGACATAACCCATGCCCATCAATTGTCAAAATCCGTTTCCATCCGCTCATCCGCTATGACATCCGTTGACAACCGTCCTCTCCGCGTATTCCTCTACCATTCATCCAATAACAAACCCGCAGCCCGAAGGGGACGAGTTGTACCAAAAACTCCGCGTAGCAATATATAGGATTGGACTCTAATATGAATTTCTCATCTATTCAATGGACGAGGCGCTTTGATTTTATAGCATTATCGGGTTGGTTGATAATCAGTGCAGGTTTGGCAGTCATATCATTCATGTATTTTGGAGTGGATTTTCGCGGCTATTATGCTGCCGCTCGTGTTCTACTGTGGGGGGGGAATCCTTATGACTATCACCAGGTCGCGCCTGTATTGCTTCAGATTACTGGGAGGATGGGTAACAACCCATATTACTATCCACCTTGGTTTGCCTGGCTTTTTGTGCCAATTGCATCATTGCCCTTTCAGTTTGCGCGTGGAATTTGGATGGCATTTAATTTAACAGCTTGGAATATTAGCTTGTGGAAATTAAGCCAAATTCTAAATTGGCATCAAAAAGGGTGGCGACTTTATTCTCTTTTTATTCTATCTACTTTGACCTTCGGCTGGATAACCATGCGATATGAACAAGCTGCTATTTTGGTGCTTTTCATTCTGGTTTTAACAATATTATCTATTCACAACCATCAGTGGAAATACACAGGGTTTTTATTGGCGTTTTTGCTTATCAAACCTAATATCACATTCGTTACAGTCGTAATGATTTGCTTGTGGTTTATTCGCAAGAAACAATGGCAACCTGTTATAGCTATGGCGGTAACACTTGTTGCGCTGTCTGCGTTGGCAATGTGGATAACCCCAAACTTGCTACACCCATTTTTTGAACCTAACTTTGGTCAGGGATTAACCGTTGCGTTAGATGGTCCAGATCAAATTGTAGTGGCGCGTATAAATACTACGATTTTTGACTGGTTGGAAATTTTTAGTATAAAAGAAAGTTTAAGTCTGTTTATTTATTGTCTGCTTGGGTAACCAGCCCGTAAAATCATACCAAAGAGAAGTGGAAAAATCGTGGCAAAATAGAGCCAGGAGAGATCCAGATGAAGAAATCGAAGTTTTCAGAAA
>JAYVUA010000028.1:0-23090 GCA_043788255.1 Anaerolineales bacterium
AGGAGTTTGTTTGTGGACATCTACGCCGCGCTGTTCGCCGCCTTCCGATGTTTTTACGCTTTGACTGTCAATAATCACGGCACTCGGTTTGGGATCACGTCCCGCTTGTACACGGACTGTCTTGACCAGGGCTTCATTAATGCGTACCCATAGACCTTGTCGCTTCCATCGTCGAAAGTAACCGTAGACGGTTTGCCAAGGAGCAAAGTCTTTCGGCAACATGCGCCATTGGCAACCAGTACGCACTACATAGAGAATAGCATTAATAATCTGCCACATCTCCCATTTGCGCGGACGTCCCATCTGCGTAGCTGGAAAAAAGTCCGCTATCAACATCCATTCGATATACTTGAGGTCAGTCGGGTAGGTTTGCTTGAATTTGGTCATTCTCCAACCTTACCCGACTACTTAAGAAACGCTCTCTGACAGGTTTCCGTAGAAATCCCATCAACCAGCATAGCTTTGATTCACAGAATCCCGATTGACTCACGACACAGTGAAATCTGTCAGGTCTTGGAAGAATGATTTACTTCAACCCCTCAAATAAATCCGTTTCCACTTTCCTGCCCCCGTTGACTAGACGCCTTTGTCTACAAATTCTACGCAACCGTCGTTGAAATGAGCCCAATGCAAAAAATTCCAGATGGCTTTCTACAAAGCGTCAAAACCTAAAGAAAACGCGATTGCCCCATAAATTTCACGCATTTTTGCTGATGATAGATGTGTAATAAAAGCCCCAAGATTTTCTTTTTGTATAGTCTGAATATTGTCTGTGTTTACAACACAAATTTCAGGAACGCCGTCATCTTCGGGTGTTAAGAGAACCTCGGAAGGAATGTCACGAATTACAGTAGTAAGCGGGGCAACTGAAACACCCGTTAATAATGGAATTGCCGAATCGCGCGTTAATAACAACACAGGGCGACGCTTATCAGGAGCACGAAACGTATACCAACAAATATCGCCCTACTTCAAGATTCGCCCCACACTTGTTCAGATTCCCATTCAGAAAGCTCATCTTTCTTTGAGGAGCGCTTTGCATATCCTTCGGCGTGTCTTTGTTCCATTGCAACAATTTTTTGATTCTGCAATGCGCGGTCAAGAAATTCCTTTGTCGGCTCTTCGTTGAGGATCGTCTCAATGACCCGCCGCATCTTTGGCAGGTCAACGGCATCAAGGATTCTCAAAACCCCTTTTTCGTCAATTATCGTTTCAATGGTTTGTAACATAACAAGCCTCTTTCCATCACATTCGAATCATTTCACTAAACAGTTATTAGATTAAGACATAGTATAAACACAATTTAGTAGGGGAAAGTGGCGTGAAGAATGATTTATCTCAATCCCTCAAATAAATCCGTTTCCACTTTCCTGCCCCCATTGACCAAACTAAAAGCTCGGTAAAAAGTCCCTTGCATGGCGAGGACAGAAGCTGCGGCATCTTCGGGTAATTCAGCGAGAACACCAATAGTTGAAAATTGAGTTGGATAACATAGGATAGCCTTCCTCGCAGCTATGCAATGCTTGGCCATGTCAATACGAGTGGTAATCATCCATTCCTTCCACGGGGTTTCTTCGCGGATTTGGTCATCTACAGGGAAGGTCATATCGGTTACAAATGGCGCAACAAGGTTGATGAAATTTTCGCCATCCACCATGTAATATAGTTTTGAGACGCGATGAGATGGAAGATTTTCTGCATCGCTATAAGTTGAGTCCGCGGCACAGACGATGGCGGCGGCGGTAAACTGTCCAATGGCGATGTGATCGGGGTGGCCGTAATTTCCATCAGGAGGAAAAGTTACAACGACTTGCGGTTTAATTCTGCGGATGTATGTAACAATCTTACCAATGGCTTCCGAATAATTTGCTTGATCCACATCCCCATCGATGTAATCGAGAAAATACAGTCCCTGCATACCAAGTTCTTTGACGGCATTCTCCAATTCCACGGTGCGGATTTGGCCGAGTCTTTCTGGGCCTGGATTCTGCTCCTCGGGGCCGAACCAGCCTTTTTCTCCGCGAGAAGCGCAGACGAGGTGTGTTTCCACTCCTTCGGCAGAATACTTCGCCAGCGTCCCACCCATGCCCATTGATTCGTCATCAGGATGTGCGAAGACTGCAAGCAACTTTAATGAATCCATGTATAGCTCCTTAAGAAAAGTTCATCAGCAAGCTGATGAACTTCAAATTTATCGTCCTGAAACTTTTTGAAGGGTTTCAACAGTGATGTTATAAGCTTTTGAAAGGTCTGCAATAAAACGCCCGCCTTTGGGTTTAATGCGCCAGAAATTAAAATCTTCAAGTTTAAATAACTGCTCCGCTTCGGGGAAACGCCCAAGATATCTTTCTTTTAGCGGCGTATAGCCTGGTTGACCGTTTTGAATCATCTCGGCAGAACCGCGAATGGAAACACGCGAAAGAGTTTGAGGGTCTCTGCGGCCATCATCTGTTTCAACGATCAACAAACCAACACGCTTGTCTTTTTGCATATCTACAGTGTGTTGGGCAAGGCGGCTGACAAAAATATAAAAAAGGGAGAAATCTTCTTCAACGATAAAAGTTACCATGGAAACAAGCGGAGCTTCGTCACGCAATGTGCCAAGGGCGGCTGTCCGCGAGCGGCGAATAATATGGGCAAGCATTTTTTCTGACTGGGCATCCATGCTATTTATCCTCACTCCCCGCAGGAGGGTTATCCAACCGCATGCCGTGGCCGCGAACCGTATCAATGAATTGATGAGTAGGGTCATACGCGGCGAGTCTGTCACGCAGACGGCGGATAAGCGCATCAAGCGCCTGATCAGAAACACCAGCCATTTGATCTTCGCCCCAGACAATGGCTACCAGATCAACGCGGGTAATCACCTGACTTTGATTTTCGTACAACATCCATAACAACCTGAATTGTTGGGCAGATAATGGAGGCGTTACTTGTTGTTGATTAACCCAGACCTGCCTCGATTTTTGATCCATCAATAAACGCCCCGGACGATGGCCTCCCTCAATCAGCGGCATGGTGGCATCTGAAGTGAGGAATAAAAATTGTTGCGCAAGAGCAATTCCCAGCAGGTCGCCATCTTGCAGCATGACAGGCGCAGTTAATTCTGTGCCATTATGATTTGTACCATTCTTACTGCCAAGATCTTCAATCGTTACCCCTTCCTGGGTGGGCGTAATACGTGCATGAAAGCGTGAGACCTGACGGTCTTGCACGGTGATCTCACAGGAAGGGTCGCGCCCCACCATTAACGTGCGGCTTAACGGCCAGCGCTGACCCTTCAAAGGTCCATCTTGAGCAACGAGAATGGGATATTCTTCTTCTTTGTGTTCCATAAATGCCTCAAATATTTCTTTGAATAATTATTCTGCCGCCTCACCACTTCAAAAGCAATGGTCTCTTTCAATAGAAGTAGAGGTTCTCACCTACGTGATTTGCTAAGCAAATCACGTAGGGCGCAAGTGTCGCTCAGAACGACATTGCGTAAGGTCTCTTATATAGAAAGCCAATTACTCTGTAACGATAAAGACGTTTATAATATAGCAGAAAAGTGCAATTCTGTGGATACTTAATCATGGAACTTATATGGTCTTGATAAACAAAGTGATACACGCCGAAAATATCACTTGGTCAAGACTCGTCCTTGAATTCACTTGGAAAACAATAAGGAGAACAATTTTGTCCCAATCTTTGCAGAATGGGCAGATCCTGCGTGACCGCTACAAGATCCGCGAACAGATCGGACAAGGCGGCACTGGCAGTATTTATCTTGCAGAAGATACACGTCTGGAAGGTAGATTATGCGCGCTCAAGGAAGTTGAGCACAACCAGGCTCTCCCAACCCATGTTTTTGAACAGGCACGCGAACAATTTTTTCGCGAGGCGTCTGTTCTTGCGCGCCTCGATCACCCCAACCTTCCCAAGGTTTCAGATTTCTTCTCTGATGGTCCGCGCGATTATCTGGTAATGGATTTTGTGCCAGGCAAAGACCTGCGTGAGCGCATGCAGGAAGCCCGCCGCAACAAAATGTTTCTTTCTGAAAATGAAGTTTTACGCTGGGCAGTTCAACTTGCTGATGCATTGAACTATCTTCACAGCCAGGACCCATCCATCATTCATCGCGACATCAAACCCAGCAACCTCAAGATCACGCCGAGCGGATTGATCAAACTTGTAGACTTTGGCCTTGTCAAGATCATGGCGCTCGATGAAGTAACGATTACCATTATACAAGGTCAAGGCACCGCAATGTATACACCACTCGAACAATATGGCGGCGACGATGCGCATACAGATGCGCGTGCGGATATTTTTTCGTTTGGTGCGACTCTATATAACCTGCTCACCAACGAACCTCCCGCCGAAGCACGCAAACGCTTCCTGGACACCCGAAGCCTGAAACGGCCTCGAGAGATTAATCCTAACGTTAGCATGCGCGTGGAAAAAGCCATTTTGTGGGCAATGTCTCTGCATCCCGATGATCGCCCAAAAACTGTAATAGAATTTCGCGAAGCACTGATGGGCAAACAGGAAGTTCCTGACCGCGATGATCTACGACAATCCAGTTTTGAAATTCCCGCCTTCTCGATTTTCCCTCAGGAACTTATTGCGGGCTATACGGCCTTGGGATTATTCTTATTGGGTTTAGTCGCAACATTATTAAGATAAATTAAGATCAGGGGCTAAGATAGGCTGACCACACTTGGGGCATGAATATAAAAGTGATTGCCCTACCTCCCTTTCGAACAAATAATTTTCCACTCTTTTTGCCTCCAGAAAATTCAACGACTCTTTATAAGAAATAGATTTCATCCCATCCGCCCGCGTGACAATGTTTTATCGTACACATTTTCTCCCTCCTTTGTGCACAATCAGCTTGACATCTACATCCGCTTGTCTTAGCATATAGATATGCGAATTGGAATGATGGTGGATTCTTACAAACCGTACACCAGCGGTATTACAAACTATGTTGATATAAACAAACGTCACCTTGAAATGGCCGGGCATGAGGTCTTTGTCTTTACATTTGGAGATCTGGACTATAAGGATCAAGAGCCAAACATAATCCGTAATCGCGGTATGCCTTTGTCAGATTCGGGCTTCTATCTCTCCATGCGTTATTCACGGTCAGCAAAAAAGCTCCTCCAAACAATGGATGTTGTTCATGTGCATCACCCATTTCTAAGCGGGCGTCTTGCATTAAGGTATGTCTCTTCGCTGAATATTCCAGTCGCCTACACAAACCACACTCGTTACGATCTATATGCGCATGCATACCTGCCAATAATGCCAGACAAAGTGAGTCTGAGTCTTTTGCAGGCCTATATGCCTTCCTTCTGCAAAGCCATGGATCTTGTGATCACACCTTCAGCAGGGATGGAAAAAGTATTACGAGAACTTAACGTGGAAGGCAACATAGAAGTTGTACCCAATGGAGTGGATCTAAAATTATTCAGCTCCGCCGTGCCTCTTGCCCGTGCTGATTTTGGATATACAGAAAATGACACCCTGCTGGTATATGCGGGCCGCCTCGCGCCAGAAAAAAATATCCCTTTCCTTTTGAAATCTTTTGCAGGCATCACTCAGGCGTTTCCAAATGTATATCTACTAATGGTTGGCAGCGGAGCTCATCAATTTGAAGAGGAGATCCACTCGCTTGTGAGCGAATTGGATATTACACAACGAGTACAGTTCACTGGCAAAATTGCATACGATCAACTCCCAGCTTATCTTGCAATGTGCGACATTTTTGTCACCGCGTCGATCTCCGAAGTTCATCCGCTTTCTGTGATCGAGGCCATGGGTACCGGTCTGCCTGTTATGGGCATTCAATCTGTTGGTGTGGGAGATACTGTAGACGATAACGTTACAGGTTTCCTTGCGACTCATGACCAGGCCGCCTTCACAGCCAAACTCACCCGCCTCTGTCTTGACCCAGACCTGCGCGCCCAAATGAGCAACTCAGCACGAAAGGCATCTGCCAATTACTCCATCGAACGTACCACGCGCCTGATGCTCCACCAATACGAGAAGCTGGCTGATGAAACCCCATTGAAGAAAAAAAATTGGGCACTCCGTCTCCGAAAAATTCTGGAGAATTTTAAACAATGACAAGGTACAAAAAAGATATCGGGGCTTGGGGGGAAAATATTGCAGCGGAATGGCTGATTGAGCATGGCTATCAGGTTATCGGGAGAAATATCCGCACTCCATATGGCGAAATAGATATCATCGCCAAACAATCTGATATTGTGATTTTTGTCGAAGTCAAGACACTAACCTCCAGCAAAGAATTCTTCCCTGAAAAAAATATAACTCCGAAAAAACAGCAGCACATGCTAAATTCTGCACAATACTACACAGCCGAACATGAGATCGATCACTTCCAAATCGACGCAATTGCAGTGGAAGGAAAACCCGGCACACAGGTCACGATCACTCATTTTGAAAACGTGATATGACCATCATCAACCTGCCAATCGGTTTGGTATAATTTCAATAAACAACTAACAACTCCGCGCATCTCGATAATAGCTAAATGAAATGTGCGGGGCAACAAGGAGATAAGCTATGGCAAATATCATCGGACCCGATGTTAGTTTTTATCAAGACGACCCCGAAACCCCGCAAGGAATTGACTTCTTCAAGATGCGCGATTCTGCGGCATATGTCATTGTACGCGCGGGACAAAATCTTTGGGCAGATACAGATTTTAAAGGCAACTGGCGCGAGGCCAAACTTGCCGGCATGCCGCGCGGCTCATATTGGTTCTACGATAGCCGCGCAGATCCCAAGCGTCAGGCCGAGTTGTGGGTGCAACAGTTTGAAGGCGATTTTGGCGAACTCCCGCTATTTGGAGATTTTGAAGAAACCTATAACGGAACATTCAAGGGCTGGAAAAATTGGTATACCTTTCTGGAAAGGTTAAAACAATTAATACCTGCGGGGAAAGAGATCGGAGTATATACTGGTTACTACTATTGGTTGGAAAATGCACCCAATGCCACACGTGAGGCAAGTAATCTCGAATATTTCCACAAGTATCCATTATGGATCGCAAATTATGGGAACCCGGAACCACTCATTCCAAAGCCATGGACAAAAAATGAATGGCTGCTGTGGCAATTCACAGATAATGGAAATGGCGGCCTCTATGGAGTAGAGAGCGGCAATATTGACCTGAACTATTTCAACGGCGATATTACTGCTTTCCGAACTCGCTTCAAACTTAGTGATACACCGCTGCCAAACCCACCTCCTCCAAGTAAAATGTTCCGCGTTACTGTGGCCTCCTTAAAAGTTCGCTCGGGAGCGGGAACAACGTTTAGCCAGGTTGGCAGCATTGTACTCAACGAAATCGTGGAAGAGATTGGCGCAAACTCAGATCGATCCTGGCTTAATATCCGTAAACTGGATGGCAGTTTGGTCGGATGGAGCTTCAGCTCATATCTTCAAAATACAAACGCGCCCGCCCCTGACCCGATTCCTGATCCGCCGCCCGACCCTGAAGACAAAAACTGGAATCGCGTTACTACTTCTTCGCTAAAAGTTCGCGCAGGACCTGGGTTAACTTTTAATTCCCTCGGCAATGTGTATTTTGGAGAAATCGTTCAGGAGTTGGAAGCAACCCCTGATAGAGCCTGGATAAAGATTCGTAAAGCAGATGGCAGTTTAATCGGTTGGAGTTTTGGCGCATACTTACAAAAAGTAAGCAACCCAACACCTACTCCACCCCCCCTCAGCAAATGGTATCGAGTCACAACAACATCGTTAAATGTCCGCGATAAACCAGAGTTAACAGCCATATCATTGGGACATGTAAACTTTGGTGACTTTGTGGAAGAGCTGGATGCAACCGCTGATCGAACGTGGCTAAAAATACGTAAATCAAACGGAAGCATCACTGGCTGGAGTTTTAGTCAATACTTGAAAGCCTCGGCGGCTCCCGGGCCTAATGACATACCGCCTACACCAATTCCTGATAATAATGACAAGAAATGGTATCGTGTCAACACTTTAACGTTGAACGTACGCGAAACTCCAAGCATCACCAGCAAAATACTCGGAACGGTCTTGAAAAATGACACGATACCTGCTCTGGATGACACTTCTGACCCGAGATGGATAAAGGTTCAACGATTGGATGGCTTAACAGGTTGGTGCGACAAAACCTACCTTGTTTTCCAGAGCAACACTCGCCCAACTTCAATCAGGCAAACTTTGTTTACGGGTATTACCTACCTGCGCAAAGACTTAACCACGCCGCGCCCAAATGTCGTTCATGTTATGGCGATTGACTTGCAAACTTTAAATCTTGAATTTTTGGTCACACCTGCATCAAAGCCTGATGGGACAATCTGCACGCGGACAACATCCAACTTCCTTGATGAATTCAAATTACACGTTGCCATCAACGCAGATGGGTGGATGTATCTGGATCCAAATACCATTCCGGGCGGCGCTCCATGTGTCAGCGGAGACCCTGTCAAAGTAAATGGATATGCTGCTTCCCGCGGCACAGTGTATTCTCCTGTAAAAACCTACGAACCTGAGATATACATCAATCCAAAAAATCAGGTCTCTATAAATATACCGCCCATTAAACCTTTTAATGCATTCGCCGGTGATCGTGTTGTTGTTGAAAATGGAATTGTTGTAAAGAATCTGGCAGCCACAATTCCACAACCACGAACCGCAATCGGCTTAAACAGAAATGGCCGCTGGCTTACGATGATGGTTATTGATGGACGACAGGATGGATATAGCGAAGGAGTTACCTTTCCTGAATTAGGGGATTTGTTAATTTCTTATGGCGCATTTACCGGAGTAAATCTGGATGGGGGCGGCTCATCGTCCATGGCGATCAAGGGATCAGATGGGAAACCACGGGTCTTGAACTCGCCCATTGATCTAAATGTGCCTGGGAAAGAACGCGCAGTTGCGAATCATCTCGGCCTTTTTATTAAAAAATAATATTCTCTTGCCGAGATTTTATAGAAGCTATCAGGGTGAAGAAAAAAAATTAAGCAGTAACAAGTAAAAGTCCCGTGTTGATGCGGGACTTTTACTTTATCAACTTAAGAGTTGCCCTTCCGAAGGGTTGCTCGTATCGTAAAAAACGACTATCTGCTCCAACCTTCAGGACGTTTCGCGTAAGGTGAGTTAACAGTCTAATTTTTCCAAAATGGATTAATGAATTTTCCCTGTTGATACGATCTCCAGACAAAATAAATTCCAGCAGCAAGGCAAATAATCACAGCAAAGATGGACGCTTTTACGCCAAACTCGCCGCCGGAAAGGAGTACAGGACCGTTCAATGTAGATTGTAACAACCCCTTTGCCTCATTTCCAGAAAGGATTCCGATAAACAGCCAGCCTAACATTCCTTGCCACTGATTGATGCCAGATACTTGATAGTAACCAAGCACCCATAGGATTGCGATGGTGGCGGAAAATAAAGCAGCGCCAAGTAACAATCCGCTGCCTAACTCCTTTGTCGCATGTGGCAGAGATAACTCACTGACACTTCGTTTCTCAATGAGGCGCACAAAGCCATAATAAGAAAACAATGCACCAGCCACCGTCAATAATACAGTGATTAGCTCAGTGAACATTGTATCTTTGATAATCAGAGCTCCCATACCGATCTGAATCAACGAGGGAACTGCAATCAAGATCACAAATCCGAGCACAATTCTGGTTAGCGGAAATTGTATAAATTTCACAAACTTTCCCACAAGCTGATTATTCTCATTCATCATAGACTCACTCATTCGCTGACCAATAAGAATTTAGCCACCTTGCCATGCAATTGACCCACCCAGCGCACAAGGTGCATGAACGTAGTCAATAAAAGGGCGCCGCCAAGTGAAAAAAGCATCAATTGCCAGTATGGCAGGAATATATGTTGATCTCCAAACTGAACAATAGGGGTAGAGTGAAAGAAAAGCTGAATAAATGGCAAAGCAATGAATGTCAACGAAATGCTTAATACTGTGACAATCGCAACAAAATATAAAGTTCCCAACACGAATTGCAGCAGCATATACACGAGCATCAACCAGGTAACTTTATCGGTGAGCAGGGTTTTCAACCTGTCAAACCATTTCATGCCTTCATGCGAGAATAACGGTCGGCGCGGCATACGGATACCGAGCAATGCTTCAACGAGACGGCCTTCGAGCAGGGCCAATCCGCGTACTGAAAGCAGGAACAAAAGGGCAATTG
Organism: Anaerolineales bacterium; assembly: GCA_043788255.1. Lineage (GTDB taxonomy): Bacteria > Chloroflexota > Anaerolineae > Anaerolineales > Villigracilaceae > Villigracilis. Next base: position 10,231 of record JAYVUA010000028.1, read on the forward strand.
GAAGTCCGAATATAAGGATCAGCAGGGATATTGATAATGAAACTCCAGTAACCGCCCAGGTGAAGTAGAACACACCCGTCACAAAGGCGATCAACATGTAAAGCAAGGCACCCCATGTGCGCGGGTCAGTGTATATGCCGAAGAAACGACCTAACCACGAACGTGATTTGACTGTCTGCTTCAATACAGGAGAAGTACGACGTTCCACCTCCCTGTAAGCGGATGCTGTTTCTTCGGGTGATCCATACTCTTCGATAATCTTCTTGAGCGCATCGGCTTCGCTAATTTCAGGGTTGACCGCACTTGCAGCCGCCAGCGCAGTGGATAAATGTTCACGCGCATCAGCTTGCGCATCCTGCACCAAAGCCTGGTCTGCTTCTTTCATTTCATTTTTCAAAGCTTCAAGATATTCTTCTATTGTATTGAACATGTTCCTATCCTTTCAAATTCGCATCAACGTATTTTTTAGTCATTTTCCAAATATCCAGCCACTCTTGCAAGGTAGAGCGGCCTTCGCTTGTGATCAAGTAATACCTGCGCGGCGGACCAGAAACCGACGGCTCCACAGTGCTTTCCAACAAGCCGTTCTCTTCCAAGGAACGCAATACTGGATATAACGTCCCTTGTTTCATTATAGGAATCTCAGGGCCGCTTTCCTCGAGCAATTTCGCGATCTGATATCCATACATCGCTTCCTTACTGCGGCTGAGTACACTCAACAATACGAGTGATGAAGTGCCAGCATTTAATTCCTTTTGAAATTTCTTGGTTTGCGGACTAATCTCTGTCATTATTGCTCCTTTCAGTAATATCAAATTTATACTACTAATAAATCAAGAATAGTACGAGATTGAGAATATGTCAAGAGTATAAATAGAAAAGTCCCGCTTCAATGCGGGACTAAAAACTGTTCACTTATAACTGACTACTGCTCTCTAAACTACGGCTCTTGAATCTCTGCTGCTCGTGACGTATTCTTCATCAACATTGCTATCGTCATTGGCCCCACTCCGCCTGGGACAGGAGTTATGAAACCCGCCACTTCCTTCACCTCAGCAAAATTGACATCTCCTACCAAGCGTTGACCACTCTTCTTCGTGGCGTCGGGAATTGCATTGATACCCACATCGATTACAGCTGCGCCGGGCTTGATCCAATCCCCGCGCACGAACTCAGTCTTGCCAATGGCAGCGATCAAAATATCTGCCTGACGAATGGTGCCCGCAATATCCTTTGTGCGTGAATGACAAACCGTTACGGTAGCATTCTTGCCGATGAGCAACAAAGCCGCAGGCATCCCCACAATATTGGAGCGACCCAAGACCACCGCATTTGCGCCCTCAATTTTTACGCCAGATTTTTCAAGAAGATAAATACAACCAAACGGCGTGCACGGCACGAACAAAGGCTCACGTCCCTTTTGCGCGAGACGGCCAATATTCAACGGCGAAAAACCATCCACATCTTTTTCGATATTAATGAGAGAGAGTACACGTTCTTCATCAATATGAGAAGGCATGGGCAATTGCACCAAGATGCCACTGATGTTCGAATCAGCATTTAGCTTCCTTACCAATGCTTCAACCTGCTCCTGAGTGGCATCGGCTGGTAAATGTTCGCTCACCGAACCCATACCAAGTTCCTGACAGGCCTTTCCCTTTGAAGCTACATACGCTGCGGAATCAGGGCGGTCACCAACAAGCACTGTAGCAAGTGTGGGTTTACGTTTTCCTGCGGCAGTCCGTTTTGCAACGGCTGCTGCCACCTCATCACGGACTTGTTGTGCAATTATCTTGCCGTCAATTAGTTGAGCTGTCATTAGTTGCTCCTTGGAGAATTATCGATAGAGTTAAGTACCAAAAAATTATACAGCTTCCATTGTCAGGCCAGAAGTGACACTTATCCCGATTTCATCCTTTAAAGTTCTGCAACAAGGGCAAGCATTACGGCTTGAGCGCCACAAAATTATCAAAAATGATGTCTACACCAGTTTGAGAAAAAGTCCCAGCTAATAAACCGACATCTCCAGATTTTAAAGTGGCATCCTGCGTAGATACAACTTGAATACCATTTACATATAATGTAAGTGCATCTCCAATACAATCTGCCCGCAAATGGTTTACAGCCAGTCCAGTTTTGATGTTACTGCTCGTCTGCATTTCATTCTGTCCAAGCAAAACAGCCTGTCCTTTTGAATATAGACCGATCCCATAATAACCATCACTGGTTACAATGAAAAAATAATAATCATTTCCTGTATATCGGCAAATTACTCCGATTCGGTTTTCATCCGGTCCGCCCAGTTTCCCGGCATCCACTTCAAGGCGCACATCTGCAAAATTTTTATGCGGAGTAGACCAGAAATTTGTGTTCATGGAATTTACAAGCAAACGATAGCCACCGCCATCATAGTCTATGGTACCTTCGGAGGTCATTAAGCGATCCCAGCCCGTGGCTTGCGTAGCAAAATCATCTTGAAACAACACAGTACCCGATGACGCAGCTTGATCCTGTGGAACAGGTGTTGCAGAAGAGGTGGAACAGGCCAGAGAAAAAATCAATATAGCGAGTAGGTATGCAAGAAATCGTTTCATACATGTCATTTTATCATGGGCTTATTGAAGGGCATCATTAGCAATTAAGACATCCTAAGGGAAATATCGAGACATCAATTCTTGCGCAAACTTTCCATCTGGCCCGACAACATCTATATCACGAACAAAGGTTAGTTCTTTTAAAGCATCGGCCTGATTCCCTTGAGCTAAATAAGTCATTGCAAGGTGAATATGGGAGCCATAATAATCGGGAAATTTATCGATCGCATCCAACAATATCTGCTCAGCATTTGCATATCGCCCAGACAAAAGATAGGTCCAGCCCAACGCATCCATTGCAAGCGGGTCATTCGGGGCAAGCTCCACAGCTTTTTGAGCAGCAGGCAAACCTGTATCTTCCACATGAATTCCATTTTCAGCGCAAAAAATAGCCAACAAACGCCAGTATGTTGAGTTCGTAGGGGAAAGCTCAGTTGCCCGTTGATACGTTATAAAAGCGGAAGCCAAATCACCATTTTTGGAATATGCGTTTCCTATCTCCGCTTGCCACGCAGGGTTATCAGGTTCAAGCTTTGCGGCTTGTTGGTATTCAGCAATCATTTTTAGATAATCCTTTTTTCGATTCCAATACATACCTCGCAAAGCATAGACAATAACCGACGAATGATCCAGTTCTAAAGCTTGATTAAGTTCCTCGCTTCCATCCTGACCTGTTTGCTGCTTCGCTTCGCCCAGCCATGCCCAAGCCTCGGCATTTTTTGCGTCAACCTCAATGGCTTTGTTAAATGCCGCAATCGAGAGTTCCCATTCCTGCACCAAACCTAATGCTCGGCCAATCGTCAGCATTTTCTGTGAAGGGTCTGCTTGTATAGCAGATAAATTCAAAGCGGCGCGCAAAGTCTGCACAGCGGGATCAGTTTCAGGGTTAAGGGAGGAGGCGAGCATTAATTCAGAAAGAGAATGTTCAGGCTCCAAAAAGGTCAACAAAAGGCCAAGCCTGTAATGAGTGTAGACATCCTTTGTATCCAGCCTGGTTTGATTTTTTAAAGCTTCACTTTCTGCCAACCAATCTTTTTGCTGGCGATAAATATAAGCAAGCCCTTTATACAATGCGGCCGAATCATAAATTTGCAAACCTTGGTGATAAGCCTTAATGGCTGAGGCCGTATCACCTATGCTGATATAAGATAAACCCAGAGCCGCCCAGCCTTGCTCCGAAAGACTCGGCGCGCGCGAAAAATATATGATTGCATCTGAATAATCAACATTTGCGCTTGCAGCCAGGCCCGCTTTTTCCCATAAATCCAGCCGCCAGGGTAAAAACTGAACAGCATGTAAATAAAATCCTTCCGCGCTGGCAAAATCTCTGTCAATCCACGCTGTTTCCGCCTGTTTAATATCAGAGTATCCTGTATAAAGAATCGGGGTCAGGGTAATTAGTATTAGGGTAAGGCCAATAAGAGGCGCTGTCCATTTTTTTGGATGCATAAAAGTAATTCTACGCTATATTTTTACAGTCTTCGAATGGTTTTTAAACGCTGCCAATGTCAAACATAATAGCAATATCATTATTTGGCTTGGGCGATTTTGTAACACTTTGTAAACTGGCATTATAATCATGGAAGCATGAACGCATTTACCAGTTTGATCCTTACGCAACTCACCGTTCCCCCTGGGGATTTAATTTATTATATTGTTTTGGTGTTTGCCATTGCGAGCGCGCTCCAATCTGCATTTAACCACTGGCGCGCAACTGAATTTCCTCAAGCACGGCGTGCTTTGGTGGGACTGGGCATACTTCTCCTCGCGCAAGTGATTATGTTTACCTTTAGCGGTCTTGGCTGGCAAAATATCATTGAGCCTAAAACCATTTTGCCTCCGATGGACCGTGCTTTTGTATTATTCAGCATTCTCTGGATCACCTGGCTATATGCATTCCCTGAGCCAAGCCGTGCTGCCGATGCGGCAGTTTCATTGTTAAGCTTATTTGTGATTACAGCACTTGGGCTGAGCCTGCTCACCTGGAAACCGCAAATTGCATTACTCAGCTACAACCAAACCAATGATGATTGGTTCTGGCAAATCGGTTCACTGATCGCAGCGCTACTTGGCATTGCCACATTGTTCGTTCGCAAACCAGATGGAATGTGGGGCGGAATTACTTTGCTTGCAATTGGCTTTCTCGGCCATGTTGGGCACTTGCTTTTTCCAGTTGCGGGGAATTACTCGGGAATTGTTCGTTTGGCGTATATGGCGGCTTTTCCGATATTACTTACCCTGCCGCAACGTTATGCATTGGCAACAGGGGGAACAAATCCTCCATCGCAAAGATCTGTGGCTGCAAACCAGGATGCCAACAATCAGGAACGTCGGCGCTATAGTACAGACCCGAAGACTTTCCATGCCATGCTTGCTCTTGCAGCAGAATCAAACCCGACAAAAGTGAGTCAGGCGATCACCCGCGCGATTGCGCAAACCATGCTCTCTGACTTATGTTTTATGATTTATTTGACAGACACGAACAACCAAATGGTGATTGCGGGCGGATACGATTTAATCCGTGAGGATAATTTGGATGGCGGCTCCCTTAATAAGAGTTCAATCCCCATGCTGGCAAATTCGCTGCAGCGCGGACGTCCGCTGCGCATGCCTGCCAGCAGCACATCTGCTGACATTAAAGGCCTGGGTGATATTCTTGGGCTGACCAACCCGGGTCACTTATTGAGCGTACCGATTCTAACCCCTGATAAAGAATCGCTGGGCGGCATTCTATTACTATCCCCCTACTCAGACCGCACATGGACTGCTGAAGACCAGGCATTTCTTTCAAATATCGCCACTTCATTGGTTCCGATCATTAAGCGAACCCAAAAAGTAAATAAACTTGAAACGCAAAATGATCAAGCACGTAAGGATGTTGAAGATTTGGAACGCCGTACACGCGAACTCACCATGGAATTGGATGCTGCCCGTGCAGAAATTCAAAAGGGCGGTTCAGTGGACATGGCTTCGCTGCGAGTGGCTCAGGAAGAATCTCAGCGAATCATTGAGCAGTTACAGCTTGAAAATGGCGAACTGCGCAGCGGAAAAAATATTTCATCCTCTTCCTCCGTACAGGTTGAGCAGGAATTAAAAAGGACCTTACAGGAAGTTGCACGTCTGCAAAACCAATTGGCAGAAGCCAGCATGAACGCCCACGAAATCCAAAAGGGTCAAGTGGCTACAAAGAGTACCGAACAAGCGGAAGTGGTCGCTTCGATTTCACAGGAATTACGCCAGCCATTATCTTCAATTGTAGGATATACAGACCTGCTCCTCGGCGAATCAGTGGGCATCCTCGGCGCCTTGCAACGCAAGTTCGTAGAACGGATCAAGGCTTCCACTGAGCGAATCCGTAACTTAACAGACGATATGATCCAGATCACAACTCTTGAAACCGAGTTGAATGATCTCAAACCTGAATCTGTCGATTTAAACTCTATTATTGATAATGCGATGTCTTATACGAGTACTCAGGTGCGTGAAAAAAATATATCCATTCACCTTGAGCTGCCAAAATCACTCGCTCCCGTTCAGGCAGACCGTGAAGCCCTCCAGCAAATTCTCATTCATCTTTTACAAAACGCAGGGGCGGCGACTCCGTTCGAAGGCAGAGTCAGGCTCAACGTCCAAACACGAAGCGAAGAAGGGCTGGAATATATTCTGATCCAGGTGGCTGATTCCGGTGGAGGCATCTCATCAGAAGATTTACATCGTGTGTTTACGCGGTTATACCGCGCAGACAATGTCCTCATCCAGGGCGTTGGCGATACGGGCGTAGGGTTATCCATTGCAAAAACTCTTACTGAAGCTCAGCATGGGCGAATTTGGGTGGAAAGCGAACATGGGGTTGGTTCTACGTTTAGTGTATTGTTGCCGATCGCTGGCGGAATGGCCACAGAAAAGAAACCAAAAGCAAAAGGAAAGAAATAATGCGGAATGTGCGCGAATTTGGGACCGCGCTTGTAGCGTCTCTTATTTCGATTGGTTTGATTGTTGGAGCTTTGTCCATTTCACTTGTGGAATTTAGCCCTGAGGCAACTCCAACACCAACGAATGCCATTCTGCCATCCCCCATTTCTGTAACGGTAACGATTACACTTCCGCCAACAACAATACCAACCCAAGGGCTCGATTCGCCAACAGCAACAGCTACTTCAACATTTGAAAATACAGCCACTCCTCCGATTTCATGCCAACCTCCGTTTGGCTGGGTGACCCAGATCGAGATTCAGGCTGGCGATACGCTTGACAGCCTAGCAGCACGCTATCGAATAACCAAAGATGCTTTGCGCAGCGCCAATTGTTTAATCAGTGACAACCTTGCGGCAGGCACAAAGTTATATATTCCCCCAGTCAGCGCAAATACACTTGCAGTTTGCAATAAAGGTGCAGCAGGATGGATAAATTCATACACAGTCAAAGCTGGTGACACGATTTACGCCATCGCAACAAGCCACTATACAACTGCAGGGCTATTAAAATCCGTAAACTGCAAATCCAGTGATTTAATTGTCCCAGGCGAAATCCTTTGGGTACCGAATGTTGCAACCCGCACTCCCAACCCAACTCCGTTGCCCGGAGTTACAGTAACACCCAACCCCACTGATCCTTTAACTGAAACCGCATTGCCTTTCACGATTACAGTCATACCGAGCAGCACACCTGTTCCTCCCACGCCGACTACGGTCCCAACAAACACGCTTGCACCAACAATTACTCCTTTCCCATAATTGTTGGTCTGCCTGAAAATACAGGTGTTTTCAACAAGCCTGGCTTACTGCGCCTCAAGCCAAGAAGTGACCAACAAAAAGATAATAGCATAGATGAAATCATTCCAAAAGTATTCTCTTTATATAATTTTCTCCATCTTTTTTTCTGCTTGCAGTGCATCTCCCCAACCTTCAGCGCAGACCGCTCCTCTACCATTTTTATTAATTACATCTGCTCCAAATGCATCGCCTACGCCCACTCCATTTCAACCATCCCTTTTTACCCCAACCCAGCCCGCGCTATACGCTTTTAATAATATTTTAGCGCCAGCGTTAGCTTTTCCAACTGAAACTCCACTCCCAACCGCAACTCTTGCATCTGAGCCAACCGTAGATTTCAATCAACTATTCCCAACTGCCGCCGCGCCGCCAGTTGCAGAATCCGTTCTCGTTAACCCAACCTCGCTGCCACCATTAACGGACAATGAAACCATCAACTTTCTTTTGATTGGTTCTGATAAACGCCCTGGTTCATCCTATCGCACAGATACGATTGTCGTTGCAGTTGTCTGGCCGAAAGAGGGCCAGATCGCTCTAATTTCCATTCCACGCGATCTATGGATTTATATCCCTACAGTTGGCATGCAACGCATCAACACCGCCTACCAAAGTGGAGAGTTGAGCGGATACCTCGGCGGCGGCCCAGGTTTGCTCAAAGACACAATCTCTTACAATCTCGGAATTCGCATCGACCATACCGCCATGGTCGATTTTGATGGCTTTCGCCGCATCGTTGATACGCTTGGCGGCGTCGAAGTGCCCATCGCTTGTGCATATACAGATTGGCGTTTAATCGACCCGTCCTATGATATTTACAATGAAAATAATTGGTGGCTGTATACAGTAGGGCCTGGTCAAATTCACATGGACGGAGACCTCGCGTTATGGTACGCACGTGCGCGCTCCAAATCCAATGACTTCGATCGCGGTCGTCGTCAACAGGAAGTATTACGTGCAATATTTGGGCAAGCCTTAAAAACAAATACGTTTAGCAAAATACCACAGCTTTATAATGACTTCGCAAGCACGATCATTACAGACATGGGCCTGAGTGATATGTTACGCATGGCTCCATATGCGCTCAATTTTACAAACGCAAATATCCGCGGCTACTACATTCGTCCGCCTTATGTAACTCCATGGACAACACCAGGCGGAGCTGCTGTTCTTTTACCAAATGACGCCGAATTAACGCAGCTGCTTATTGAGGCCACCACGTTGTCAACATCTGCAGTTGAGCGCAAATCCATCAATGTGGAAGTGCAGAATGGCACGCTATCAGAAACATGGGATGCTCTTGCTGCTTCGCGGTTGAATTATGCAGGCTACCAAACCATCATTTCGACAGCAGACCGCCGCGATTACAACTCCTCCGTCATTATAGATTCAACACTCGGGCAGGACTCTACTCAAAGGCAGACGATCATCTCCACTCTCGGCCTGTATTCTGCAAATGTAATTTCCCTCCCCGACGCAAACAGTCCCGTACAATACCGCGTGATCCTCGGCTATGATTACGAACCCTGCTTCCAACCTCAGGATCTTTCGCATTAATTGTTTTATTGTTGTCATACCACCCAGTTGACAGCGCATCTTATTTTCGTTAAACTATACGAAAAGACTATGCGCTACCAAGTAAGGATAACCCATGCCAAAAACTTCTGATTCAGCTCATATATCAACAAAGACATTGCTGCCTGCCGCCATCAACGGATGGGAAATGTTTATGTATGACCAAGGCCGTTCTTCAAATACCGTCAAAGCTTTTCTCTCAGATATCCGTTTATTAAACCAGTTTCTTGCACCAGACCAAACTATTGGCGCGGTTACAACAGATGAACTTAATCGGTTTTTTACGTGGATGGAAAAAGAACGTAATGTTCCTTGCAGCCCCAAAACTTTATCAAGGCGGATCACATCTGTAAAGTCATTTTTCCGCTGGCTTCACCAACATGGCGCACTCGCCATAGACCCTGCAGAAAAAGTTCTTCAACGCTCAGCGATCAGCCCGCTTCCACAAGTCCTCACTAATGATGAATATGAAGCAGTTCTACTCGCCGCAGATCGTCATCGCCGTGAAAAAAAGCCCGATGCGCGTTCCTATACATTGGTATATCTGTTACTTACAACTGGAATCAAAAAAAGTGAATGTCTTGGCATTCACATTAATCATATCGACTTAATCGCCAAAACTGGACCACACGTCTTTATCCGCTACGCCAGCCCAGCCAACCGTTATAAAGAACGCAAAATAGAATTGGTCGAAGATTGGATCACATCGTACCAGGAATACCTCGCTCAATATCAACCCGTCGACCAGGTATTCGCATGGTCTCCGCGCAGGCTGGAATACCTGCTGGAGGATACCGGCGCTGAAGCCAGCCTTACAAAGCATTTATCGTTTGATATGTGCCGCTGGACATGCGCTTTACGTGATTATCAAGCAGGCATTGAGCCCGATACGATTCGCCAAAAACTTGGCGTTTCAAAAATTCAATGGCGCGAATTATTCATAAAACTTAAACAACTGAACGGCGAACTCAGATAAGAAAAACTCCCATCAATATATGTTGATGGGAGTTTTGTATTACTCTAAAATTTTTTCAGGAGGCCGAGCGACTGAAAAATATACAACCTTACGAGTTTCAGTTGTCAGGCGGTAAGGGTGAGCAGGGCGATAACCAGGCACCCAAATGATCTCGTCGCCGACACATAGCAAAGGCCAATTATCTCGTGCACGCTGGGGAACTTTTTCATTCACAAAGAAATCAGATAGCTTTTGAGAATGACCATCCATGCCAAGGGGCACAAAATGATCGCCCGGATGACGAACTCGCAATCGTAAAGTTTCAGGCAGTCCATCCGCATCCAACCAGACTTGAAACTGATCTTCGTTTCGCTCTGATTGTTCTCTGGCTAAAGCAGGTAAGCGCCAGAGTTCGCATGAGAATTTCCACCCCCCTGCAAGAGCAGTCTGCCCAGGTACGGGGATCGACGTTGAATTGGCATCCACCATTTGCGGCCAAAGATTAAAGGGTAATTCTGCATCCAAGGTGCAAAGATAAATGAAATTATCTTCACGGAACATGCGCAGCCCAGCTTTTAGATCTGCCCTGCCAGAATTATCATCTGACTCGATCATTTTTACAGCCCGCTCAAGGACAGAAAAAGTTATGTCAATGCCAGGTCGCAGAGTCTGCATGGCATGTTTGATCAGGTTTCGTTGAAGTCCGACCGAGTGTTGGGAGAGCAGGTCAGCTTTAAATGCGATGATATCTTCATCCATCTTGACTACAGTTTCCAGCCAGGTTTTTTCCAATGTTTCCATCACAAAGGAATAATCACCTTTAAGAGACTGTGACATACGTAACGCAGTCTCTCGAAATTTTGGGTTATAGGTTTCAAGATTCGGAATCAGGAGGTGGCGGATGCGGTTACGCTGAAAATTAAGTGAGTCATTACTTGAGTCATAATGAGGCCGCATGCCATTTACCGCGCAATATACAACTGTTTCCTCTCGCCACATATTCAACAGGGGTCGGACAATTGGGATTTCGGGGTCAAACATTTTTATGATCGAACGGAAAGACATGCCCTTTAAACCCGATAGGGCGCTGCCTCGTAAAAAATGCATCAGGATGGTTTCGACTTGATCGTCTGCAGTGTGGCCAACTGCCACGGCTTGCGCATTATGCTGCCGCGCAAGTTTGAAAAGGAAGCGATATCGTAAATTTCTAGCAGCTTCCTCAATGGATAGCTTTTCTTTTTCAGCATAATCACGCACATCCGCGCCATCAATCATGGATGGAAGCATTAAACGCGTTGCTGTTTTCTCCACAATGCGCGCATCCTGACCTGACTCTGCGCGAAGCTGATGATCGAAATGAGCAACGATGATTGGGTAGCCCGCTTTTCGGAGGGTTTCCATCAAGCACAGGCTGTCAGGTCCGCCTGAAACACCAACAATAATCGAACGGTCTTTGACAAGACCGCATTCTTCGCTTAATAAGGTTTCTATATTCTCTGGCATTATTGGCAACTGTGATTATTTATTTTTAGGTAATTTATATTTGATACAACTCTACCAACACCCCGCCCGTTGACTCTGGGTGAATGAAGGCATATTTTTTTCCATCTACAGCGGTGCGCGGTTCTTCGTTGATCAGACGGATATTTTTTGCTTTCATTTCAGACAACATGCCTTCAATATCATCCACTTCAAGGCAGATGTGATGCATGCCGGGGCCGCGTTTGGCGAGGTATTTGGCAATCCCTGAATCATTCGAAGTCGGCATAACCAATTCCACCTCTGCGCCCGCAACGGGCAAAAATGCCACTTGTGACTTTTCAGCAGGGACATTACGCAGTTCATGCAATGGAATCCCTAATGCATCCCGCCAAAACAATAGGGATTTTTCCATATCATCAACGACAACGGCTACATGATTAACAGCTTTGATCTTGGGCATTTATCCTCTTGGAAAATAAGAATGTTTGAATTTTACTTCCTATTTCACTACATCCAGGATTTCTGGAAAAGCCAGTTCGACCCACTGGGCGTACATTTCGCCCGAGGGATGCAATCCGTCGGCTGCCAGTAGATTCGGTTCGCCCACTGCTTTACGGGAGATAGGAGTGATATCTACATAATGGACGCCTGCTTTTTCAGTTTCCTCGCGGCTGGTCGTATTGAACAGATCAATTTCAGATGAAATTCTTCCCCGATCCTGACCTGTAGCAAACAGAGTTACACCCCAATCTGGAATCGAGAAGACAAAAACGTGATTGACATCCCCGCCTGCGTATTCAATGGACTTATTCAACAAGAATCGAAATTGTTCGCGGTACTCGTCCACGCTATATCCACGATATTGATTGTTCACGCCAATTAATAAAGAAACAAGATCGTATTTCCCTTTTGGCGGATTGGCTTGAATTCCCTGCCAAAGTTCATCGGTTGTCCAGCCTGTGCGGGCGATAATGGTGACCTCGGTTTGGATTCCTTGATTGGAAAGCATCGCCGCCAGTTGATTCGGCCAACGGTCATTCTCAGCCACGCTTTCACCGATGGTATAAGAATCACCCAAGGCAAGATAATGAATGGATTTTTGTGATGGAACAGGTGTGGGCACAAAACCTCCGCAAGAGATCAGGAATAAAAAAGAAAAAAGAGTAACTCTTCGCATTCGTTGATTAAACCACACAGAGACATTCTTGCGAATGTCTCTGTGTTTTACGAATAATACTCAAACTAAAGCGAGCGGACTTTCAACCACAAACTCGGAATTCGGCTGACTTTACCCCATGCGGAAAGGCTGGCACGGCGGGCAAACACATCGTAATCGTGTTTCTCTATATCATCCAAAATGCCTTGATAAAAAGTAGATGCCGCACCAATCGCAAGTTGGCCTTCACGCTCAAGCATTTTGACACCTTCCCACGAGTCTTGATAAAGCTGGCGTGTACGGCCAATTTGGAATTTCATGAACTGACG
>JAYVUA010000029.1:0-48153 GCA_043788255.1 Anaerolineales bacterium
CACATGGATTATGTGGCCGATACGCTCGCCGAAATCAAAGCGCGTGCTGATAAAATACGGGGATATAAATTCACGTACGCACCTGAACTGCTGCGTCACTTTACTGCCCGATTCGAAATGCTTTAACCACAAAAAGCACGAAGGACACCAAGTAAAAACCTTTATGCACTTTGTGTCCTTTGTGTTTAATGATTAGATTGTGAGGATCCCCATGTCAAACGAAGAATCCAATCCACTTTATTACGCAGACTACCTTGAACTCGATAAGATCCTCAACAGTCAAAATCCAAAGAGCACAGGCTCAACGGATGAAATGCTGTTCATCGTCATCCATCAGGCATATGAACTGTGGTTCAAGCAGATCATCCACGAACTGGATATTGTGCGGAATATTTTTTCCAAGGGAAATGTCAACGATAATGCGGGCGAGATGAGTCTCGCCGTCCACAAGTTGAAGCGGGTAGTAAAGATTCTAGAAGTGTTGAATCAACAGATCGGCATTCTCGAAACCATGACACCCATGGACTTTCTTGAATTCAGAAATCTATTACTTCCGTCATCGGGCTTCCAAAGCCTGCAATTCAGGGTCATCGAAGCGAAACTTGGTTTGAAGATGGAGCAGAGGTACAAGGCCAACTATTACAAGAACACTCGTCCGGGTGGATTCAACGAGCAGGATTTCAGGACCATTAATCAGATTGAGAAAGAAGCGACGCTCAAAGAGTTGGTCATCCAATGGGCAGAGCGGACTCCCTTCTTCGATGAGTCACTTTGGAAGGATTATCAAAATTTATTTCCGCCTGAAAATAATTCTCAAAAATTTTGGCATGATTATATAAAGATTTATCAGAACAGCCTTTCCAGCGCAGAGCAAGGACGGATGGATGAATTAGAGCGCGTCTTTTATAAAGAGGGACTGGGAGAGTTTTCAGTCCCTGCCATGCGCGCTGTGCTGTTTATTATGTTGTATCGCAACCTGCCCATCTTCCAACTGCCGTTTGATCTGCTCAACACCCTGATCGATATTGACGAGCTCCTATCGCAATGGCGATACAAACACATGCTCATGACGCGCCGCATGATCGGTGTCCGCGTGGGCACAGGCGGCACAAGCGGAGCAGGCTATCTCGAAGGCGCACTGAGTCAACATTACATCTTCAAGGAATTGACCGAAATCGCCACCTTCCTTGTGGAACGAAGCCGCCTTCCTGAATTGCCAAACGCGGTCAAAGAGAAGATGAGTTTCAACGTAAAATAGATTTTTTAACAAAAAGGCTATCGCCAGGGATGAACCCTGGCGATAGCCTTTTAACGCATTGTTATTCTATATATTGCGGCAACTTCGGAAGTGACTGCAAGTACATAAACACTGCCTTCAATTCATCATCATAAAAATTCCCAAAGCTCTTCCAGGGCATAAACTCGGAGTCTAAATCATGCCCGCTGGGCGTCTTCCCTGTTCGCAGCGTATTTATAAAATCATCCTCACTCCATGTGGCGAGTTCGCCGCCCGGAGTTAAGTTCGGGGAAATCTTTGTAATCGTAGGATCGGGGTATGCTCCGCCGTTTAACTGTGCTCCATGACAGGCCTGACAATCGTTCGTATTGACGAGATATTTCCCATACTCCACACTAACACCAACCGCAGGCGCGGTCACATGCACATCGTGACTCACTGCCTCGACAGGCAGTTTACCAAGCATGCCCGCTGCCAATAAAATCTTTGCAAGCGGTTTGAAATGCTGACCTGTCGTTGTATGATCCACGGGCGGAACAGATTTGACATATGCAATGATTGCGGCCAAATCCTCGTCACTTAATTGAGAGGTAGAGAAGATCGCGGGCATAAAGAGCGGCTTGCCTTCAGGGTCAATACCATGACGGATGGCGCGTACATAATCTTCATCAGATTTATATTCCTGCCCAACTCCACCAGCGCCTGAAGTCAGGTTCGCCGAGTCAATTGTCCCAAGCGGACCTGCGTTGAACCATTTATTTATTCCACTCAAATTCGCGTCATGGCAGCCCTCGCACAAAGACTCAGCGCGATGCTTGCCATAGTCAATGCGCGCCGCATCTGTGGGAATAGTGATATTTGATGGCGGGAAATCATAGGTCTTATTAAGGCGCGCGTTACCCATCAAGTACAACACCATGACTGTCACAAGGAACAATCCGATCAACGAGCCGAGCACAATACCGATCCACTTGAATATTTTTTTCATTTATTATCTCCTTTACGATAAGTTGAAAACCCTACTTCCTTTCGGATTTCCGTATCACCAACTTTAAGCCAGACCAAACCTCACTGACTGCACAGACTTTTATATCTACAAATCCCAGCGGTAAAGCAATTTCACGGATCGTGTCTTCAGTAATATCTGTTGGCACTTTAGATGCTTTCTTCGGCCATGATATCCATACAAACCCATCCTGCTTCAATTCGTTTCGTAGTTTTGAAAGCATTACATTAAGAAACACTCTCTCGGTGGTAAACACATGCGCGGCTTCAATGGGAGGTTTCGCCTTTGTCACCAACAATACACCTGCTGGCAAAACACCAAGCCACGATCTGTATTCCCTCGGTGCATTGATCGTCAATACTTTCAATTGGGATTTAATTCCAAGCTTCTTTGCAAGCGGGGTTCCAGAATATCCAGGCGCAGTCATGAGCAGAATTATACATTGCATCAAGCCGCCACTTCCATACAACTTTGCATCTTGTCCAGGGTTGTAAATTTAACCTGCAACTTCTGCACGAAAGGATACGATCATGCTTTCAAACACTTCACGACTGTTCACTTATTTCTGTGCCATTCTCTACGGAATTCTAGGAGTGCTATTATTTTTACTGCCCGAACAGCTCGCGCCAGTTTTCGCATGGAAGGTCACTGCCTTCATGACCATGACCATTGGCGGTTGGTGTCTCGGCAATGCATGGCTGGCCTATATCACCGCCCGCCGCTGGCAATGGAAGCTGGTCTACACGCCGCTTATTTACTTATGGCTTTTTGGCATCGGCGAATTGATCGTGCTATTCCTCTTTCGCGATAAATTAAAACTTGAACACCCGATCGCATGGTTGTATCTCATTACGCTCCTTATCAACACGCTCGCTGCAGTGATCGGTATATTTGATTATCTTCGCATTCGTCCATCCAAACAGGGGAGCAGCTCAACTTTCACACAAGCACAAAGCTGGCTCGCAATTGCATTCGTCATCGCTGTCGGTTTTCTTGGCTTGTATGGATTGACCGCACAGATCGGCGCGCCTGGCACGAACGCGGGAATTTTTCCTGAAGTGATGTCATTATTCACTCTGCGCAGTTTTGGTGTTTTCTATTTCGCGCTCGCGCTGGGAGTCGTCCCCTATTTTTGGGACAGAAGCCTGAATGCAATTCTGCATCATTCCTTTACGGCCTACGGGCTGATCGTCTTCATCACCGTCGCCGCGTTCATATATATCGGACTCTTCAATTTCGCCGAACGGCCAGGCGGCCTGCTTTACTTTGGTGCATATCTCATCGTTGGCATTCCATTGGCATTCGCCTTTCGCAAATACGGCACGGGGTCTCCAAAAAATTAATGCCTGAAAAAACAGCCTGCAACATGTGTTGCAGGCTGTTTTTGTTTAAAGCTGTGCGTAAACCACCCTTGACTTAAAGTAAAGCATACTTTACACTCAGGAAGTCAAGTAAGCTTTACATACAAAAGGAGATAAAATGAATCAAACTCAGGTGTTAAAACGATATTACAAAGAGTTTTTTATTTCAATGACGTTCTACGTGATCCTTTTGATCGCAAGCATTACGTTCATTGAAAACTTCAGCTTACCGCAGACCATAAAGATCATCGTGGTGCTAATTCCCGTGATCCCGATCATTTTCGTAATTATCGCAATTATGCGCGCCTTACAAGATAGCGACGAGCTCCAGCAAAAAGTTCAGCTCAACGCAATAACATTCTCAGCAATCACAACTGGCTTAATCACATTCAGTTATGGCTTTCTTGAAAACATTGGCTTTCCCAGTTTTCCAACCATTTGGATTCTGCCAATAATGTTCTTCTTATGGGGCATCAGCCTGGGATATTTTTGGAGGAAATATCAATGAAAAATAATCTCAAGGTTTTACGCGCCGAAAGGGATTGGTCACAGGCCGACCTGGCCGAAAAACTTAATGTCTCACGTCAAACTATCAACGCGATAGAAACTGAAAAGTATGATCCCAGCCTGCCGCTTGCCTTCAGCATTGCAAAATTATTTGGAAAAAAAATCGAGGAAATATTCGCACCGAATAAATGACAAGGCCTGTTAAAATAGACATATGACTCGCTGGCTTGATCCTTCCCCGATTGAAATTCCCGCTTCATTCTCAACCCTCAATTTGCCTCCGCTTATCGTGCAGACTCTGCTGCGACGGGGAATCAGCTCACCCGTTGCAGTTGAAGCGTTTCTTCATCCAGATAAAATCCTATCGACTCCATATCCAAATATTGAAGCAACCGTTGAACGCATTCTATTGGCTATCCGCAATAAAGATTTGATCTGCATTTGGGGCGACTTCGATGTGGATGGGCAGACATCGACTGCCGTGTTGGTGCAAGCTCTGCGTGCGCTGGATGCAAACGTAATTTACTACATCCCCATTCGCGGCAAGGAAAGCCACGGCGTTCATATTGATTCGCTTAAGCCGATCATTGATAACGGCGCGAAGTTAATTGTCACCTGTGATACAGGCATCACCGCCAACGAAGCCGTGGACTACGCCAACTCGCGCGGCGTGGATGTGGTCATCACGGACCATCACGATCTGGGCGATGTGCTTCCAAATGCAGTGGCTATTATCAATCCAAAATTATTATCCAAGGATCATATACTTTCAAATTTAGCAGGTGTCGGCGTCGCATATAAACTTGCTGAAGTGTTACTCGATAATCGATATTCGAATATCGAATCTCCAATATCGAGCGCTGATTTACTTGATCTCGTTGCCCTCGGCCTCATTGCCGATGTTGCTTTATTAAAAAGTGAAACACGTTCGCTTGCACAAAAAGGGATTCAAAAATTACGCGAGACCAATCGGCTCGGATTAAAAGTGATCGCTGAATTATCAGGGACAAATCTCGAAACGCTGACAGAAGAAACCATTGGCTTCACATTTGCGCCGCGATTAAATGCACTGGGCAGATTGGGTGACGCAAACCCTGCCGTTGAATTATTAACCACCAACGACCCTGCCCGAGCGCGGGTGCTTGCCGCGCAAATTGAAGGCTTGAACATGCAGCGGCGTTTGTTAACCAGCCAGGTCTATGAAGCGGCGGAGGCGCAGTTACGCGCGAATCCAGACCTGTTGGCTGAGCCTGCCATTGTCCTTTCGCATCTTAACTGGCCCGGCGGCGTGGTGGGAATTGTAGCCAACAAGTTGGTCAATCGTTATCACAAACCCGCCATTCTCTTCAACGAATCAGAAGATGGAATTCTGCGCGGTTCAGCGCGTTCGATTGAAGGGCTGCACATTACAGAAGCCATCGCCACGCAAAAAGATATCCTGCACGGTTTCGGCGGACATCCCATGGCGGCGGGCATGTCGCTCAACGCCGAGAAGCTTGTTGAATTCAGAAAGGGACTTGGCAAGGCTATTGAAAAGCAACTGGGCGAAGCCATTTTTGAAGAACCCACTTTGCAAATTGATGCGTGGCTCATCTTGGATGAACTAAACTTAAATCTGGCCGAATCACTTGAAATGCTGGCCCCGTTTGGCGCAGGAAACCCCGCCTTGAGTTTGGCAACCCGCAATCTGAAATTGAAATCAGTTTCAAAGATCGGAAAGGCAAAAGAACATGTACGCTTGAACCTGGAAGATGAAAATGGAAATGTTCAGTCCTTTTTGTGGTGGGGCGGCGCAAGTGAAGTATTACCTGAGTCAGACAGTATCTTTGATGTTGCGTATTCGATGCGAGCATCCACGTTTCGCGGGCAAAAGCAAGTCACACTTCAATTTGAAGAATTCAGGGTAATCGAAGAAGAACAGCCTGTTGAAGTCCA
Organism: Anaerolineales bacterium; assembly: GCA_043788255.1. Lineage (GTDB taxonomy): Bacteria > Chloroflexota > Anaerolineae > Anaerolineales > Villigracilaceae > Villigracilis. The sequence continues at coordinate 6,047 of JAYVUA010000029.1, forward strand.
ATCCTCGAAAGTTGAAATTATTGACCTTCGCCTCAATTCATCCTTCATCCTTCAACCTTCGACCTTGGTTTGGGCTGAAGGTGCAGATAAATCCAAAGGCAAATCACGCTTTGACCTGACTCAAGCCGATGAATTTGTAATCTACACAACTCCTCCATCGCCCGTTGAATTGCGCAAGGCTTTGGAGATTGTCAAACCAAAGACAATTTCTGTATTTGCAATTCCACCTGCCGAAGAAAAACCTGAAGATTATTTAAACCGACTCGCTGGCTTATGCAAATATGCGATCAATCAACGCGGCGGCAAAGCGACTGTCCATGAGTTGGCGGCTGCGATGGCTTCACGTGAAAATGCAATTGAAATTGGGTTGGAATGGCTGGCGGCGGGAGGTCAACTCTCCGTTGTGATGGATGAAGATATCATTAAATTATCGGCAGAAAAGCAGGAGAAAAATCCATACCTGCAAACGGAGTTGTATACTGCATTGAAAGGCATCTTAAATGAAACATCTGCTTATCGCAAATATTTTGCAACGGTTGATTTGAAAACTCTTTTGTAAACATTCTCTACCGCACAAACTATGGTTTTCACCCAATTGACCGCCGACAGCGGACGACGGTCTGTCGTCGGCGGTCGGCGGTCTGCGGTCAATCAATTCACGAAATCATTTTTCGTAATCGATGAAATCATCCACGCCAAAACGATCCTCGTAATAGCTTAATAACGCGTCAGTTTTGAGCATGAATTCCTGCTCGTTTACTGTCTGTTCCCGTTCTTTTGATTCTTCCAGCTGTTCCTTGTGCGTGATCAAACGCTCGCGAAAGCTGATCATCGACGAGGCGGGCAAGAGCGGCTCGATCTCGCTAATCATTTCCAGCGTATCTCGAATAACCGTCAGCGCATTAGGAAGTGTGATGTTATCGTCAAGAAGTTCTCTAAGCAATTGACATTTATACTTCCCGCAACTGCGTGGATAATTTGGGGAAGTATAGACCGTGCATATCCCCTGCCAAAGCGGACAGGGTTGGGTAAATCCGCGCTGACGAGGGTCGTCGCGAATCACGTTCAAACCCAGGCCTTCTGCAGGAGTCAACTCATTGGCATTGAGCCGCACCCAGGCGAATAAATGTCCACTGCAACACAGGCCGCAGGATTTGCACAAAACAGTTGCAGGAGATTCTTTGATGTCGGTCATGTGCGGGGTGAAATCCTTTTTCTAAAAACAGAATCAAGCATCAGTTAAGAAAGAAACGAATTCGTAGAGGCGACGCATTATTTATTCTCCAAACTTAATCCCTTGCGCCAAAGGCAAATCCTTCGACCAATTAATCGTATTCGTTTGTCGGCGCATATATGTCTTCCACGCATCCGAACCCGATTCGCGGCCGCCGCCCGTTTCTTTTTCGCCACCGAATGCACCGCCGATCTCCGCGCCCGAGGTGCCAATGTTGACATTGGCAATACCGCAATCCGAGCCGCCAACGGAAAGGAAGGTTTCTGCTTCACGCATCGAGTCGGTGAAGATCGCGCTTGAGAGTCCCTGCGGCACATCGTTATGAATGCGAATGGCATCTTCAACTGTTTCATATTCAAGCAAATATAAAATCGGCGCAAAGGTTTCTGTTTTGACGATCTCTGTTTGCGCGGGCATTTTTATAATGGTGGGCTGCACAAAATTTGGTCCGAGCTTCGCAAGCATATCACCGCCAATCAGAACTTCGCCGCCATCGGCCTTGGCCTTATTGACTGCATCCATCATTTCTTCGACAGATGTATTCACCACCAATGGTCCCATCAACGTATCTGGTTGCAGCGGGTCGCCAATACGAACTTGTTTGTACGCATTCGTCAGTCGTTGGGACAAATCTTTTGAAATGGATTTATGTATAATAATGCGGCGCGTGGAAGTACAGCGTTGACCTGCCGTGCCTACTGCGCCAAATAAAATCGCGCGTGTTGCCATTTCCAGATCGGCATTGGCTGTGACGATAATAGCATTATTGCCGCCCAACTCTAAAATGGTTTTTCCAAAACGGCGTGCAACCGCTTCAGAAACATGAATACCCACTTGTGTGGAGCCCGTAAATGATATCAACGGTACGCGTTTGTCGTTCAACATCAACTCGCCCACATCACGACCTGAACCGATTGCAAGGTTAAAAATCCCAGACAAGCCATGATCAGCCATCACCTTATTCGCGATATGCGTTACAGCAATTGCAGTCAGCGGCGTATAAGATGATGGCTTCCAAATTACAGTGTCACCGCAAATCGCAGCCAGCGCGGAATTCCACGACCAAACTGCAACAGGGAAATTAAACGCGGTCACGAGTCCCACTATTCCCAGCGGATGCCATTGCTCATACATGCGATGCGACGGACGCTCCGAATGCATCGTCAGGCCATACAACATGCGCGACTGCCCCACCGCAAAATCACAAATGTCGATCATCTCCTGCACCTCACCATGACCTTCCGCGCGGATCTTGCCCATCTCTACAGTGACAAGGTCACCCAATGGCTCTTTGAATTCACGCAGCGCATTCCCCAGATCGCGGACAAGATCGCCTCTTTTCGGAGCTGGTAGCTGTCTCCATTTCAAAAAGGCAACTTGTGCCGCTGATGCCACTTTCTCGTATGATTCAGGTGTTGCTTGAATTATTTTTGCCAATGCTTCGCCCGTGGTAGGGTTATACGATACGAGTTCCTTCCCTTTAGAGTCCATCAGCCAGCCATCCGCACCTGTAGACGCACCAGCATTGACAGGTTGGATATTCAATTTTTCAAGCAACGCTTTCATAAGAATCTCCGTAATATGAATTTTGGAGATTCTAGCATGATGTGAGTCAGATTGGGTAACTCAAGTTACAATGTCTAATAAATACATCAATCGTATGGAGAAATATATGGCGCAGCAACTGGCATTAATCACAGGAGCATCCAGCGGAATTGGAGAGGCTTTTGCCCGTGAACTCGCCAGCCGTGGATATAATCTTTGCATCAGCGGGCGTCGAAACGAAAACCTTGAAGTCATTTCTGGAGAGTTACACGAGAAGCATAAAGTTCGCGTGGAAGTGATCGCAGCAGATCTGGCAACAGAGGATGGTATTACTAAAGTTGAAGATTGGATAAAGGCAAACCCCACAGTCACTCTGCTTATCAATAACGCAGGCTTTGGCATCCGTGGAAAATTTGCGAATAAACCTGTTCAAAAATACAACGAGATGCTCAGCGTGCATGTCAATGCAACCGTGAGACTTACATCTGCTGTTTTACCTGCCATGATAAAAAAGCAGGGAGCAATCATCAATGTTTCATCCATCACAGCCTATATGCCGCTTGCAGGCAACGCAGTCTACGCAGGGACAAAGTCATTCCTTAACTCGTTCACGCAGTCTTTATCCTATGAACTCAAGGAAACGGGCGTGAAGGTGCAAATCCTTGCACCTGGGTTTACCTATAGTGACTTTCACAAACGACCAGATTACTCCAAGCTAAACACTTATGCATCCGTTCCAAAATTCCTTTGGATGACTTCAGAACAGGTAGTAAAAATATCTCTAAAAGCCCTGGAAAGAAATAAACTCGAGTGTATTCCAGGGTGGATTAACAAAATGATCGTACTTGCAGGCAAATTCGGCTTTGCCTCTCTAGGTTCAGCCGTCATGTCGCGCAGATATAAAGAAGGATAAATTATGAAAACGATCGGGCTAATTGGCGGGATGAGTTGGGAATCATCCATTGAATATTATCGAATCATCAACGAAACGGCCAGGGAAAAACTTGGCGGGCTGCATTCTGCGAAAAGCTTAATGGTCACGGTTGATTTTGCAGAAATAGAAAAACTCCAGCACGAAGACCGCTGGGATGAAGCCGCACAGATCCTTATTAAGTGTGCGCAAGACCTCGAACACGGCGGCGCAGATTTTATTGTGCTATGCACCAACACCATGCACAAGGCGGCAGACCAAATTCAAGTAAATATCAACATTCCGTTTTTACATATCGCAGATGCAACTGCCGAAAAGATTCAGGTCGCGGGAATAAAAAAGATTGGTCTGCTGGGAACCCGCTTCACCATGGAACAGGATTTTTACAAAGGCCGCCTGATTGAAAAATACGGATTAAAAGTTTATATCCCAAACAAGAGCGAACGTGATTATGTTCATCACGTGATCTATGATGAATTGTGTTTGGGCCTTGTAAAAAACGAATCAAGAGACGAATATAAAAAGATCATGCAATCGCTTATTGAACAAGGTGCGCAGGGAATTATTCTTGGCTGCACAGAAATCGAGCTGCTGGTTAAGCAGGAAGATTCCAGTGTACCGCTCTTTCCCACTTCATATATCCATGCATTGGCCGCGGTGGAATTTGCATTGAGCGAAAAATGAGACACTACTTTCTTTTCTTTTTGATTTTTGTGTTAAGTGCCTGCATCACCCAGCCTATCTCAAGCCCAACAGCCACCGAAAGTTCCCCGCTGGTACTCACGCAGGAGGAAAATCCTTATGCGCCGAAAGCAGAAGATGAGGGGTTAATTAAAGCGGGAGTTGTTCTCGTATCTTTAGATCTCTCTGAAACAGCAGATAGCACACCTGTGCGAACAAAATTAACCATCCTCGGTTCAATGCCGAGTGTGTGCAACGAGCTACGCATCAAGGTGGACCCGCCGAACCAGGCATACGAAGTCAGAATTGAAATATATAGCGTCGAAAACCCCAAGGTGAACTGTGACAATGCGTTTCAACAATTTGAGACCAACATCCTATTGGGAAAATATTCTGCAGGAGAATATTCAGTTTGGGTGAACTCAAGTTTTGTGGGGAATATTGTTGCGTACTAAATATAAGTGACTAATCTCATAAATCACCTTCTCTACTAATTCCACCAACCCGCGCATTCGTTAATTTGACCAGGTCTTCAACGCGCAATTGAATATCCAATCCGCGCTGGCCGCCTGAAATATAAATCTCTTCAAAGCCTTGTGAAGCAGAGTCGATGACCACTTGAAAGCCTTTGTTGATCAAAGCCAGTGGAGAAATTCCGCCCGCCTGCAAGCCTGTCAATGCCTCTGCTTCACGCTCAGTCGGCAGAGACATTTTCTTCTCCCCCAAAAATACGGCCAGCAATTTCAAGTTCACAACCCGCGGACCAGGAACCACAGCAAGCACAGGCTTTCCTTTTTCACGGGTGGTAACAATGGTTTTAAAAACCTGCTTATCGGGAACGCCCATAAATTGAGCAGCTTCCACAGCACCAAGTTTTTCATTTGGCAACTCGTGAGTACTAAAACGAATTTTGCGCGCATCCAAAAACCTTGTGACATTATTTATGATGGTCATGTGGAATCAAATCCTGTACAATTATAAACACAAAGCAGATGAAGTCCACCGCTTTATTCTAGGCTTCAGCCTGATTCGGCCAAATTAATATTTATCAAACCGAGGAATGGCGAAATTTAAAGCGTACGTAGTAAAATAAGCCATGAAATCCTCCAACACCATAATCCCACTTGAAAAACTTATCGAGCAGCTGCCCGAAAATTACACTGTCGCAGACCGTGAATTGGTGCAGCGTGCTTATCAGGTTGCGGAGGAGGCTCATCGCGAACAGAAACGGCACTCGGGGGAACCATATATCAATCACTGCGTTGCAGTTGCCAGCATTTTATCTGAGTTAAAAGTTCCGCCTGAGGTAATCGCGGCAGGCCTTCTGCATGATACTGTGGAAGATACAACTGTCACATTGGCGGATATTCGCCGCGATTTTGGGGACACCGTAAAGATTCTCGTAGACGGCGTCACAAAATTAACTCATTTGCCGCGCGTTTCACGTGGAGATCAACATGCCGAAAGTAGTAATGGTAATGAAGACGATATGCCCACTGAACCAGCTCTGCTCGGACGTAAAGAAGATATTATTTCGGAAACACTCCGAAAAACCTTCCTTGCCATGGGTGAAGATGTTCGCGTTGTACTCATCAAACTGGCAGACCGTTTACACAATATGCGCACTCTGGGTCACATGCCTGAGCATAAACGCAGACGCATCGCACAAGAAACGCTGGATATTTTCGCGCCGCTTGCAAATCGTCTGGGCATCTGGCAGATCAAATGGGAGCTGGAAGACCTCGGCTTTCGTTATGTGAATCCCGAAAAATACAAAGAGATCGCCGAACTGCTTACCGAAAAAAGACCAGACCGCGAAGCCCAGTTGGAAACCATCAAGGAAAATTTGCAAAAGTTGCTGGAAAAAAATAATTTAAAGGCCGATATCAGCGGACGCCCAAAACACATTTACTCCATTTTCAAGAAGATGCAAAAGAAAGGCAAAGCCTTTGACATGGTCATGGATGTGCGCGCGGTACGCCTGATCGTGCCCGATGTCCCTTCCTGTTACTCGGCGCTCGGTGTGATCCATACCACCTGGCGGCCGATCCCCGGCGAGTTTGACGATTATATTGCTGCGCCGAAAGATAACTTTTACCAATCTCTGCATACCGCTGTCTTTTATGAAGACAAGCGGCCGCTTGAGATACAGATCCGCACAAATGACATGCACCTCAACGCTGAATATGGAATAGCCGCGCATTGGCGCTATAAGGAAGGCACGAAGCATTCCGATAAAAATTACGAACAGCGCATCAACTCTCTTCGCACAATGATGGAATGGCGCTCAGATGTGAACGACGCTGCGGAATTTGTTGAGTCCATGCGCAGTGACGTGTTTCAGGACCGTGTTTATATCTTCACCCCGCGCGGTGACATCATTGACCTGCCGGCTGGCTCAACCCCCATAGATTTTGCCTATCATGTCCATACCGACATCGGTCATTGCTGCCGCGGTGCGCGCGTTAATGGAAAACTTGTCCCGTTGTATCAGGAGCTAAAGACCGGCGACCAGGTCGAAGTCCTGACCGCGAAGCGAGGCGCACCCAGCCGCGATTGGTTAAATCCAAATCTAGGCCTGGTCCGCACCCAACGCGCGCGCTCCAAGATCAAGGTTTGGTTTAAGAAACAGGAAGATGAGCAGAATCTGGCACAAGGCCGTGAGACTCTCGAACGCGAATTACAACGCCTTGGCCTAAACGATGTCAACTTTGAAAAATTGGCTCGTGACCTGAACTATAAAACGCCAGATGAACTGTTCATTGAACTTGGTAACGGCGAACTCTCGATCAGCAAGATCATTAAGCAATTTGCACAGGAAGAACAAGTTGAAGAAATCTTTGAAGTCAATCCATCGCATACACCCGCTACTTCCACAAATGCGATTGAAGTAGTTGGGCTTAAAGGCATGCTTTCCTCCATGGCTCGTTGCTGCAACCCCATGCCCGGTGACCAGGTGGTTGGTTTTATCACCCGCGGTCGTGGCGCAACCATTCACAGACAGGACTGCCCAAATATTCTACAAACCAAAGACCGCGAACGACTTCTTCAAGTTGGCTGGGGGCATGTGGAGCGTACCTATCCTGTACCCGTAAAAATAAAAGCATATGACCGGCAAGGTTTGGTAAGTGATATTTCAAATTTGCTTTCAGATGAAAATATTAATATCGCAGATGTGAAAGTGAATGTAAATCGAAGTATCGCCGACCTGCGCCTGATCATCGAAGTAAAAGACCTCACGCAACTCAGCCGCATTCTCGCGAGAATTGAGAATCTTCCAAATGTAATGGAAGCGCATCGAACGAACCCGGGATAATAACTCGCAATGCGATATAATCCCGCCGTCTTCAGCTATGTTATCAGTCACCGAAGCGCGCGAGCGCATCCTCTCACATTTTCAAACCGCAACAGAAGAAACCCTTCCGCTGATTAAGTGTGCCAGCCGCATCCTCGCGATTGATATCGCCGCGGCTTATGATCTCCCCCATTTCAACAACTCATCCATGGATGGATTTGCCATCCTCGCCGAAGACTCCGCAACAAACACGGACGCCTCTCCCTTAACCTTGAACGTGGTTGCAGATATACCGGCCGGGTCAGCGCCGACAGTGACTCTCACAAAAGGCCAGGCGGCACGCATCATGACCGGCGCGCAAATACCGGATGGTGCGAGCGCGGTCATCCCTGTTGAAGATACAGATTTCAATTCACGTGATGCTGGCACTATGGCGCCGCAAACGATTACATTTTCAAAGATAGTAAAACCTGGGGAAAATATACGCCCACGCGGCATGGATCTAAAGACCGGCGATATTGTTTTGCACAAAGGTCACAAGCTTAAGCCACAGGATTTAGGTCTATTGGCCATGCTAGGAATTGCAAATGTTTCTGTTCATAAGAAACCGCGCATCGCCCTGCTTTCATCTGGCGATGAATTACTCGAAGTGGATACTCCGTTAACGGCTGGAAAAATCCATGACTCAAATTCATATGCACTAGGCGCACTGATCGAAAACACAGGCGCAGAAGTAATCAGACTTGGTGTGGCAAAAGATACACGCGAATCAGTAACTGGCTTGCTTGAAAAAGCAATTAGTGAAAAAGTGGATTTGATCCTATCCTCTGCAGGCGTAAGCGTAGGCGCATTTGACTTCGTAAAAGAAGTGATCGAGGCCAATGGCAAATTGGATTTCTGGCGTGTGAACATGCGACCGGGCAAACCGCTTGCATTCGGCGAATATCAAGGGCGTCAATTTATTGGGCTGCCAGGCAATCCAGTTTCAGCATTTGTTGGTTTCGAGATTTTTGTTCGCCCGGTGCTGGAGAAGCTGAGCGGTCAATTGGACGGAAGCAGGCTCAAGGTCCGCGTAAGATGCGCAGAAGAGATCGAGTCTGATGGTCGTGAAAGCTATCTGCGCGCAAAAATCCATACTGAAGAAGGAGTCCCCATCGCCAATTTGACCGGCCATCAGGGTTCCGGGAATCTATTGTCATTGGTACAAGCGGATGCTTTACTAATTATCCCCGCTGGTGTAAAATGCGTGCCTGTTGGTCAGGAAGTGGATGCAATCTTATTATGAGGAAAAATGGATAAGTGGTTATACCGCGCGTCAATTGCTCTGATGACCCTGGGGCTGCTCGTTTCTATTTATATGACGGTTTACAAGCTCACATCCAATGATTCAATGTGTCTTGGCTCCGGCGACTGTCATACTGTGAACGCCAGTCAGTATTCTGAGGTAAATGGAATACCAGTGGCTGTGATCGGAATCCTTGGATATGCCGCCATGCTGGCTGTGATGTACTTTGAAACTCGTAATCGGTTTTTCAAAGAGAACGGAACCTTGATGGTTTTCGGCATGGCTTTGACAGGATTTATTTTTACGGTTTGGTTAGTTTATGTTGAAGTCGCTTTACTCAAAGCGATCTGTCCATTCTGTGTTACTTCACAGGTTTCCATGACCCTCATATTTATTCTTGCGGTTGTGCGCCTAATTAAACAACCCCAATCTTAGGAGGAAGCAAAATGCCCCGTATTAAATGTCACTACATAGATTGTGTGTTCGTCGACGAAGGTTATTGTTCAGCTGCCGCAGTTGAGATAGACCCGGATACCGGATGTAACACTTATTCGGCTACTGATGGAGTCACCAAGAAACCTGACGACTGGGAAGAAGGGGATGAAGCAGAAGATTGGGATGAGGAAGATGGCGATGAAGAGGATGATGACTGGCTGGACGATGAAGAGGAAGACGAGATATAGTCTCTTTCGCAATTAGATAAAAACTAAATATGTCAAAAAAACCTTCTCGTATGAGAAGGTTTTTAATTCCCTGGATTTAAAACTAAACACACGGATTGCTGTAAAAGAATTCGTAGAGCGGGTTTTCAACCCGCCATTTTCCATGCTTACACAAAGCGTCAGGCTTCAAACCTGACCTACTCATATATTGCAAACTTATACAACAACACCCCGGCCGCAACAGCCAAATTCAATGAACTTACTCGCCCTTGCATGGGCAGAGATATGGTCACATCACAAGCGGCAGATTGTTCGGGAGAAAGTCCCTTTTGTTCATTGCCCAGCATCAAGATCCATGGGGCTTGAGGGACAAGAGCTTGATAGTCCATATCCGCTTTGGCAGATGTGCCGATAAGTTGATAATTACCTGCACGCGCCCACTCCTGAAATTTATCAAATGTGGTTTGGATAACAGGCTTCCAGAATAAAGTTCCCATACTCGCGCGGACAACAGTCGGGTGGTACAGCTCCACGCCGCCATCAAGCAGAAACAACGTGTCGGCGCCAACTGCATCCATGGAACGCAGGATCGTGCCCACATTGCCTGGGTCCTGTGGAGAGACAAGAGCCACAGCGCGTTTCACTGCTTTGACATCTTTGAGCTGGATTTTTTTCTGCCGAACGATGGCAAGGATTCCCTGGGGGTTTTCTTTATCAGCCAAAGATTCCATCACTTGTGCGGTAACAGGCTGAGGCTTAAACGAGAAGCGGGATATTAATTCATGCGCAAAAGGACTTGTCAGCAGGCCCGATGCATATAAGATGGATTCAATTTCCCAACCAGCTTCCACAACCTCACCCACATGGTGAATTCCTTCAACAAGAAATAAGCCGCTTTCATTACGCGCCTTCTTCTGACGCAGCGCACGCGCCTGCTTAATTAGTGGATTACTTGGGCTGGTGATCAATGGTTTTTGCATATCTCAATTGTAAATGATTACCTGCCAGCCACAACGATCAACTTGCCGGTCATGCCTGCTACATAATGACCTTTAGTGCCGCACACAACCTGATATTCTCCAGGTTCACTGGGTGACGTAAACGTAGCCGTGACATTTTTCCCTGGCTCTACCTCAACTCTCCAATAAATATTGGGAACATCTTCATCACCAAAATCAGTACCAACAGTTTGGCCGAGTTTCATAATTATGAATTCATGGACGACCGCACCATTATTCGAGGCATTGATCGTGACTTCCTGCCCGACAGGAATAGAAAACTCAGCGGGAGTATACATAAATTCAGCCATGGTCACATCAATTGTGGTTGATGGCTTTGTACTCCCGCAAGCTGAAAGTACAAACGCTGGCAGAATCAAAAGAACAAGCAAATATTTTTTCATATAAACTCTCCTTTATTGATATTTAATACAATCATAGTTTACATACTTACTTCACAATTATCAATAGCTGATTCCGCCTTCCCTATTCGTATTGACTTGGGTAAACTCAGTCACAATATAAAAGCTACAGGAGACAACATGAAAATATTGATTACCGGTGCCGCAGGATTTATCGGTTCACACTTAACCTCGCGCCTGCTCAGCCAAAATAAACAGGTTCGCGCTTTTGTGTTACCCAGCGAACCCATCCCAGCAGACTGGGGGGATAAAGCTGAAATCATTCGCGGTGATGTTCGTGACCGTGCTGCTGTAGATAAAGCCGTAAATGGCGTGAATACCATTTTCCATCTCGCAGCTGTCACTTTAGATACAGGCCCGCGTGAACTGCATCATCAAGTGACCGTCGAAGGTACACGTCACATTATGGAAGCGGCTGCAAATCACAAAGCAAAAGTAATTCTTACATCCAGTGTAACAACGTACGGTGTAAAAATTCAAACTGATGTATTGGATGAAGAACTTGAATGGGGAAAACCTGCGGGGTTTTACAGCACGCATAAACAAATGCAGGAAAAACTCGCTCGTCAACTTGCCGAACAACTTCACGTTGACCTGGTTGTCTTGCGGCCAGGTAATGTCTACGGGGCTGGAAGTCCACAGTGGGTAAAGAGCGTGCTCGCAGAACTCAAACGCGGCACACCCACCCTGCTCGGCGGCGGTCACGGTGACTGCGGATTTGTCTACATCGACAATCTCGTTGATGCGCTCATACTTGCCTCTGAAAATCCAAAAGCAATTGGCCGTATCTACAACATCGGTGATGGATTTGGATTAACCTGGAATAAATATTTCACAGACCTAGCCGCTCTCGCCAACGCTCCCAAACCCAAGGCCATCCCCCGCTGGCTGGGACGTGCGCTGGCAGGCGCCATCGAACCTGTTTGGTATGGACTCAAACTCAAAGGACGCCCGCCGCTAACATACGAAGCCTTCAACCTGGTCGCATCGAATCATCAATTTCCGATCACCCGCGCCCAAAAAGAATTAGGTTATCAACCACGTGTTTCCTATGAAGAAGCCATGCAGGTTATTGGAAAATCACTCAACTAGGCTTTGAATGAAATTAAATTTGCAAAGATATAAGAAGGCAATAATTCCATGTTGAAAAAGACAAATCAGGCCATTATTTTTTTCCTTGTGCTTGTCACCATTTCAACCATCTTAATTTCGATTGGTTTAACGCCAAAAGCTGTACTGATTACAAATTCAAATCAGCAGGCAATATCTGAAATTCGAATTTATGCCAATCAAGATTGGACGAATACAGAAGTGCTTGTTCACCCAGGAGATACGCTCGAAATTCAATATTTATCTGGATCGTGGTCACCCTGGTCTGGCGACAGCTATGATGGAATCGGCTCAGGCGGAGTCCCAACTTGTGATTGCAACGTAATCTTCGGCGTATCCCATGCATCCTTGATCGGAAAGATAGGAGATGGCAATCCATTTTTTGTCGGCAATAAATTCACGCAACCCATCGGGCAAAGCGGTTATTTATATTTGGGGATCAACGACACGCGTTTAAATGATAACTCGGGCAGTCTTCTCGTTCGTGTAAATATTTCCCGATCCACAGGTCGATGATATAATTTTGGTGCTAATCAAAGGAGCGCAGCGAATGACGGACAGCAAATAGTCAACCAGGTATTTTAGGGCACTACCCCGCTGTTTTGATTCTATTAAGATTCCAGCCGAGGCTTGCCCTCGGTTTTCTATTTAACGATAGTTGAGTAGCCCGAGTGTTTTTCGAGGGCGTATCGAAACTACAGGAGTCATTATGCTTAGCATCCACAACCTTTATAAAAATTACAGCATTCAGCCGATCCTTCAAAATATAAATTTCAATATCAGCGCAGGCGAACGTATCGGTCTCATCGGCACGAACGGCTCAGGCAAAACCACCCTCATGCGCATTCTTGCAGGCCTCGAAATTCCTGATGCACAGCGCGGGATTGTCACTTCGACGCACCCGAATTTACGGATTGGATATCTTGCCCAGGGCATGCTCTTCGACGAAGGGCAGACGCTTCGATCCACCCTCAGCCTGCATACTGTTTCAGAAGCAGAACTCGAATCTGAGATCGCATCCCTCGCTTCAACATTATCTACAGACCCAAACAACTCGGCCCTCCAAACCAGATATGACTCGGCGCTTAATCAGCTGTCAGCTTTTAGTGGTCAGCCATCAGCAATTCTGAGATCGCTAGGACTCGCAGATATCCCGCTGGAAATCCCCATCTCCCATCTCAGCGGCGGAGAAAAAACTCGCGTAATGCTGGCTCGCGTTCTGCTTCAAGAACCTCAATTGTTGTTATTGGACGAACCCACAAATCATCTCGATATCGAAATGTTGGAGTGGCTTGAAGATTGGCTCAATCGATTTCAAGGAGCAGCACTCATCGTCTCGCATGACCGTGCCTTTCTCGACAATACCGTGAACACGATCCTTGACCTTAACCCAGAGACTCATACCATCCGTGCATACAAAGGGAACTACACAGATTACATTGAACAATATCTAAGAGAACAAAATAAACAACTATCAACATGGCGCGACCAAGAGCTAGAAATCCGCCGCATGAAACAGGATATCAATCGCACAAAGCAGCAATCCTTGGGAGTGGAAATGTCCACAACTCCACGACAACCAGGTGTTCGACGAATCGCAAAAAAAGTAGCCAGGAAAGCGCTCTCTCGCGAGAAAAAACTGGACAGATATCTTGAGTCAGATGAACGCGTGGAGAAACCAAAAACATCCTGGCAATTGAAACTTGAATTTGAGGCGAGTGACAATATCAGCAAGAATGTGCTTGTGATTGACAATCTATCCATTGGATATGAGGTGAATAAACCATTACTCAAAGGACTCAATCTCCAAATTCGAGCAGGGCAACGCATCGCATTGACTGGTCCAAATGGAACAGGCAAGACGACTCTTATCCGCACAATCGCTGGCAAACTGGCACCCCTTGCTGGCTCCATGAAACTTGGTCAAACCATCAAGCTTGGATATATGACTCAAGAACAGGAATTACTCAACCCAAACTTCAGCGCCCTGCAAACCATTCAAAGTGTTGCCCCATTTAACGAGACCGAAGCACGGAACTTTCTGCATTATTTCCTGTTTGAAGATGATGATCCGCTGCGGCCAACACGCGAACTTTCCTACGGTGAACGTGCCCGCCTGCAACTTGCATTACTCGTGGCGCAAGGATGTAATTTCCTGCTCCTTGACGAACCCATCAACCATCTCGATATTCCATCACGAGCCCGTTTTGAAGAAGCACTCGCCAACTTCAAAGGGACAATTCTTGCTGTCGTCCATGACCGTTATTTCATCGACCAATTTGCTTCGGATGTGTGGACTGTCAAAGATGGAAAGATAATCAGATAGGTAAAATATGAACAATACTGTATATACACCTCACGACGATGTAAATTTTATTCTGAGCACATTGCTAATGCAAGCAAAAGAAATATTGAAGGAACAATTCGTTGGTATGTATCTTTTTGGCTCGCTGGCTAATGGCGATTTTGACTTAGCCAGCGATGTCGATATACTTATTGTCACCAAGAATAAAATTTCAGAGTCTCTATTTTCAGCGCTGGATTCTATGCATGAACAAATAGCCGCAATGGATTCACCCTGGGCGACCCAGCTCGAAGTCTCTTATATCCCACAGAATGCTCTAGGCCGTTTCGACTCCTACAACAACATCCATCCACACCTGGACAGGGGCAACAGTGAAAAGCTCCACTTAATGCTTCATGCAAATGACTGGATCATCCAAAGACACATCTTATACGAACACGGAATTACAGCCGAAGGGCCAGCGCCACGCACACTGATTACTCCAGTCTCTTCAAATGATTTGAAATGGGCTGTCGTTGACGTGCTGCCGATATGATCTGACATACTTATTAAAGACCCTGTTCAGGAAATCAGACCGCGCGGATATCAATCCTATATCGTCCTCTCCCTTTGCAGAATGTTATACACAATTGAGAATGGGACCATAGCATCCAAGATCGCGGCGGCGCAGTGGTCACTAAAAACACTAGATGCCAATTGGTCATCTCTAATTGAGCGGGCGATTGTTGGAAGGCAAAATCCCAAGTCGGAAGTTGAGCCAGGAGATGTAAACGAGACTCTGGAGTTGATATATTACACAATGGAACAATGTAAACAATTCGAGAAGACGAGCAGCACACCAACTCGATATTCTGATGTCAATGAAGTACTAAATCTTTTACTTTCATCTGCAAAGAAGATCCTTGGCAATCAATTTGTCGGGATGTATTTATACGGCTCGCTTTCCAGCGGTGACTTTACCCCTGAAAGCAGTGACATTGACTTTGTAGTCATCACTGAAAGCGTATTGCCCGATGAAATCATTTCCGCCTTAAATGATTTACACGATCGCATTTGGGCAAGCGACTTGAAATGGGCATCAAAGCTTGAAGGCGCATACATCCCCAAAGGTCTGATTCGCCGCCACGACCCAAACGGCACACCCTGCCCAAATATTAATGAAGGCAAGTTCTTAATTGACCAACGTGGCAGTGATTGGGTCATTCAACGTCATGTCATTCGAGAATATGGCGTGACAATGGAAGGTCCAGACCCAAAGACATTAATCGACCCAGTCAGCCCTGATGATATTCGTCAAGCCATTATGGGAGTTTTACGTGAATGGTGGTTTCCCATGCTTGATGATCCAACCTGGCTGCGCGAGCACAAAAGCGGGGATCACGCCTTCGCTGTCATCACGATGTGCCGCATCCTTCACGCGCTTGAGTATGGGACAATTGTCTCAAAGCCCAAAGCCATTCAGTGGGCACGCAAGAAACTGGACAATTCATGGTCGCCGCTCATTGAAAAAGCAGTCATCGCATCCCAACACAAGGAGCAGGACAATTTTTTGAGCGAAACATTAGATTTCATTCGCTATATAAAAAATCAAAATATAGACATGTAATATATTAGACCTCTTGCATAAGTCAACTGTAGGTCAGGTTTGTAGCCAAAACACAGCGATTGGCGGGTTAAAAACCCGCCCTACAAACACTTTTGCAATAGGCCTATTCGATATAGAGGCTGAAACAGAAAAACCTGGCTAGTTTATAATACTAATCATGAAAATCATTCGCTGGCTGGCTTTCTTATTGATATTCTTTCTAATTTCGTGTCAGCCAAACAGCTCTTCAATCATAACGATCATTGATGGCAGTCAAATCCATACGATTGAGTCCAGTGAACGGGTGCCACTAATTTTGCTTACCCAAAACGGCCTCGCGCCCCAACCCAATGACCGAGTCCTCGCGAATGGACAAGCTTTGCCAATGGGCCAGCCTTTGCTTGCAACAAATTCAATTCAATTGCAGTTGCGCCGCGCGGTGATTTTAATACTGAACACACCTCAAGGACCGCAAACGATTCAAACCTCGGCATTCACAATCGGACAAGCGTTGAGCGAAGCAGGATTCTCTTTAACTAAAAATGACTTTATTGATCCACCAGCCAAGACTCCAATCACGCAATCTCTAACCGTTACGTATACCCCTGCACGAGACTTAATCATTTATCTGGGTGACAAAACAATAAACTTTCGCTCAACCGCAGGGACAGTTGGCGAGGCACTTGCCGAGGCCGGGATTCCACTCATTGGTCTGGATACCAGCTCCCCGCTTGAGAACGAAGCGCTGCCTCCCGACGGGAATATCCGCGTGGTGCGAGTCAATGAAACCATCAGTATTGCGTTGGAGCCAATTCCATTTGAAGTTCAAGTTGTCAAATCTGCTGATGTGCCGATCGGCCAGGAAGAAACCATCCAGCCCGGCCTAAACGGACTCGCGATGATTCGTACACGCATTCGATATGAAGATGAAAAAGAAGTCAGCCAAATCGAAGAAGAGAAAACTGTAATCCGCGAACCGCAGGCACGCATCGTAAAAGGCGGCACTCAAATTGTGCTCGCACCTCTGCCCGTCAATGGCATTCCCTATGATTACTGGCTTGCAGTGGATATGTACGCAACAGTGTACTCGCCTTGCGCATCTGGTACAGGCGGTTGTTCTTATGGAACTGCAAGCGGTGCGCGTGCAGGCCAGGGCATCGTCGCTGTGGATTATTCGATCTATAGTGATTTGGCTGGTATGCAGGTATACATTCCAGGTTATGGCGTGGCTACCATTGGCGATACAGGCGGCGGCCCGATCATTGAAACTGCATTCGGTGTGCCGCGCACAAAATGGATCGATCTTGGATTCAATGAAGGCGAAATGCGAAACATGACGGGCTGGGTGACAGTTTATTTTCTCGCGCCAGCGCCTGCTGAAGTCCCTTATTTTTTGAAATAAATATATATCATCAAGAAACACACATAAAGATGACTGGCGGCTTTGTGCCTTGGTAATAAATTAGCTTAAATCGTCGAGAGAAATACTAAAACAAAATGACACGCGCACAAAAAAACATCCTCGCATTCCTTTCACTGATCATCATTTTTCTACTTGGTGCTGTCGGATTTACAGCTTACCAAAAATACGCCCTGTTTGCATCTCAACCTCTCGGGCCGAGACTGCCAATCACGCCCCTGTCCCTGCCTGCCACATGGACGCCAGACCCGAACACAACCCAGGTTTCCTTGGGCGCAGGTACGTTGGCACCCACAGTTTCATTCCCTACCAACACACCTGCGGCTTTGTGCGGCGGACCTAATATCATGAACATTGTTATGATCGGCACAGACACTCGTGGCAATAATTACCTGTATGGTCTCGGCGACGCTATTCGCCTCGTGCGTGTTGATTTTGCCACACCAAAAGTATCGGTGCTTGAATTCCCACGCGACCTTTGGGTTAAAATTCCGCACATTGCAGATAATTTAAACGGCCAGGATCACGAAAAATTAAATCAAGCCTATCTATATGGCCAACCAGGCTTTGGATATTGGAATGACCCAAGCGGAGGTTCAGGTCTGCTGACCCTTGCCCTCAACTTGAATTTTGGTGTACAGGCCGATCATTATGTCACTGTCAACATGCGCACTTTTGAGAATGTAGTGAACGCAGTCGACGGAATCGATGTCAACATCCCTGATAAAGATGCAGCAAAAAGCACAGGCTTACACGTTGGTAAAAATCACCTCACTGGAGCCGAAGCACTCAAAGTGGCTCGCAACCGCCAGGAAGGCACCTTTGCCCGCGCCGACAACCAGAACATTGTCTTTTGTGGGCTTCGCAAAAAACTAACTTCGCCGCAAGTGGTCACAAAAATTCCTCAACTGATCGAATCATTCAAAGACAATATCATCACAGATTTCACGCCCGAACAGATCAGTCAACTAGCCTGCCTGGGTACAAAACTTCCTGCAGAGAATATAACCTTCACCTCGTTTCCACAGGAGCTATTCAACCAAACTCGTGTTTATGATCCCGTCTTTGATAAAAGAGTTTTTATTTGGGATGTGGATTTCAACGTCCTCAGCAATTACGTTGCGCGCTTTCAAGCTGGCACGTGGCCTGAGTCTCGTGCCATCATTCCAACCAACACAAATAAAGAGACCGAGGTCGTTTGCGAATGACAAATTTTGCTTCCATTCTCCAACTTGATGCCGTTGCCGTTCTGAAAAAATTTCATCTGCACGCCGATAAAGCACTCGGACAAAATTTCTTACAGGATTCAACGGTTCTCGAAAAGATCGCGCTCGCCGCTGAAATTCAAGAAGATGACTGTGTCTTGGAAATTGGTCCTGGCCTCGGCAGTTTAACTCGTTATCTGGCTGTCTCTGCCAAACAGGTAACAGCGGTCGAACTGGACCTTGACCTGCTTGCCCCACTACAGGCAGTTCTCACGCCTTATCAAAACGTCCGCGTTGTTCAAGGAGATATTCTTGAATTAAAAATTTCGGAATTAATTGACCAACCCAATTACATCGTCGCCGCGAATATTCCATACAACATTACCTCTGCAATCATTCGCCACCTGCTCGAAGGCGACATCAAACCGCGCCGCGTGGTGCTCACCATTCAAAAGGAAGTTGCTGAACGAATTTGCGCCAAGCCTGGTGATTTAAGTTTGTTGGCATTAAGTGTGCAGGTGTATGGAAAACCTAGCATCGCCGCCATCATCCCAGCGAATGCATTTCACCCCGCCCCCAAAGTAGACTCTGCCATCCTGCGAATCGATATTTACAACGAGCCCCTTATCCCAATTGAAATGCTGAAAACATTCTTCAAGCTTACCAAAGCAGGCTTCGGCCAAAAGAGAAAAACACTTCGAAATTCCTTATCGGCAGGTTTGCATATTCCAACCACAGAGTCAGAAGCATTGCTCACCAAAGCAGGAGTCGATTTTATGCGAAGGGCAGAGACTCTTTCCATTGATGAATGGAAAGAAATGTGTGAAGTAATAAGTAGTTAATAAGTCACCTGCTTACATACCAGTACCAATAACCCAGTTGTTTTCGTTGACTCCTTCGAATCGATATGCAATAATGATTCGCATCAACAATTCAAGGAGAAGAAAATGCTCAAGAAAAAACAGATACTTTATTCATCCATAAGCCTCATCATAGCCATGCTGGCGTGCAATATGCCAAGTTCGCAACCATCAGAAGAAAACCTTGCCATGACCATTACAGCGCAAGCCTTACTTCTTCAAAATGAGCAAAATCCTGCGGATGCTGGCGCTGTCACTTCCACGTCCGAGCCGAGTTTTACATCCACGCCTGAATTCACCCCAACGGTTGCACTCACCCCAACGCCCTCTGTCCCAACTGCATCTGTGAGTCAAAACACAAATTGCCGCACAGGCCCAGGCACAGAATATGATTTGATCGGCGCTTTATTGATCGGTCAAACCGCAGAAGTGATAGGGAAAAACACACCTTCAAGTTATTGGGTCATCAAAACTCCCGGAGGTTCAGGGTTTTGCTGGTTATGGGGTCAGTTTGCAACAGTGAGCGGAAACACAACCAATCTTCCTGAATATCCTGTCCCAGCCACGCCAACGCCATCCCTTCCCGCTGCACCAAAGGAGTTCAAGGTTCAGATTAGCTGCAATATGGTTAACAATCCTTTCATCCACAATGAAGTAAAGATTAAATTGTCCTGGGTGGATGTTGCAAATAATGAACAAGGCTATAAAATATATCGAGATGGCTCCCTGTTGGCAACATTAGGAGCCAACGAGACCAGCTTCTCTGATACTACAAGCCTGGCTGCTATTTGGCTGATTGGAGATCCTCCTCCAAGCGTCACTTATGGAGTAGAAGCTTTCAATGGCGCAGGCAAATCCAATCTTAAGGATAAGACAGTAAGCTGCCCGTAAATAATTAATCCAATACAAATTAATATAAAAATGCCTCGTAATTAACTTTGCGAGGCATTTTTATAAATCTACAATCGTTAATCCTAAATCGCAAATTGATTTAAGTCCCTTCTTCCCAGGAATTTAAATACTTCAATTGCTCATCTGTCAGGATGTCGATCCTCACACCTATCGCTTCAAGTTTGAGGCGGGCGATCTCTTTGTCGATATCAACTGGGACGGAGTAAACCTTCTTCTCCAGCTTGTCTGCATTCTTCGCCATTTATGTAGCGGATAATGCCTCTGGTTGGCAAAAGATATATCCATCACAGAGGCAGCAGCAGGTTTTTGATGTTTACCGGTATGAAAAATCCGAGGCTTACATTCTCATGAGCCTCGGATTTTTTAGAAAACCGATTTTTTTACTTGCCCGTGTTCACAAACTGTATGCAATCACCTTGATTCTTGAAAGTGCGCGGGGTGTTAAAGGTCATCCAACCGTTATTCTTACACTGATCCTTGCTGGTAGGCGGACTAACCGGGATAGGACCGGATGTGAGCGTCAGATTGTCAATCACAAATCCATATCCGGCTGTTGCAGGAACAGCGGTGCCGCCGGTTCTGAAGAGGATCGAGTCGACAGTACGAGGACCGCCTTCAGGCTGAGCCTCAGTGTCATATCGGTAGTAATTCTCCCAAGTGGTGCCAGTAAGAAGCAGGACACCATCCACATAGACTCGTACCACATCGTTCGACGGGCCGTTCAAGAAATCGACACTGATCTTGATCGTGTGGGGTATGGTTCTATCAAGCCCGGCCGCCACTACAGTGGAACCGACGAAATTGGCCGGGTCAGTTGTACCCTGGACATCAAAGAAGTTCACCTGCAATCCACTTGGGGTATCCTGCATCTGGACCCAACTCATCCGTGAGCCGTCGCCACGGTCAGGGCTGGCTACGACGGACAGGCCCACTTGTTCGGAGCTCGGGACAGTCGAGGCGAAGTCCCACTGAGCTTCGAAATGTGGCTGACGGACACCGCCAGACAAGCCGTTGTTTGTCGCCGTTGTCTCACCAGCCTCATCGGCAAGGGATTTCGAGAAGGTTTGGTCTCCAAAACAACCACTGGTCACCGCATTCGACATGCGCAGGCTCTTTGTGCCGAACGAGGCATAGCTATAGGTGTTTGCGACGATGGTATGGTCATAAACTGCGCAACCCGAGCCCGCAGCTCCGAGGCTGCTCCATCCATCCTGTCCGTTCACAGTCCCGAGCGTGTAACTCTCGAAGTCGATCGTCAAGCTGGCAGCCAACACGGGCACGGCAATGAGAGCCGTAATGGCCAATACAGCCAAAACCATCATGATACGAGTTTTGTTTTTAGTAGATAACATGGTTCAATTCTCCTTTTTGAAACTGAATAAATGTGACAAGCGAGCATGGCACAGCTTCTCTCTCCAATCCGTAATGCTTGATGGAGTAGGGTTGGATTTCTAAATTGGTATGAATGATTTTCACCTCCACCTGACACCAGCGCAACAATTACGATGAAGACCGACAACACTTTAGATATGCTGGCTTTGTTTTTTATTTTTTCTCCTTCTACTTTATGGCTTCGATCTACAAACATCGAAGATAAAAAAATACTTTGCGCATCAACGATCAAGAGCCAAATCCATTCCTATCCACTGACCTCCTTATACAAACAAAAAACCGACTAAGAAAGTCGGTTTCGCTATTGGCTTCCCAGCGTCCCGCACCTTTAGGTGCAAGCGACCAAATAGGTTTCGCTGGATCATCGCCACTTTGAACATAATGTAAAATTATTTCCTTTACACTTAGATTCAGTGTACTGTAATTACCCCCTCAATTCAATGACAAATGTCACTATTTCCAAAATTGGCCTCGCGAAGTACTTCGCAAGGCCAATTGTCAAAATAAAATCGTAGGTTGAACTACGTTCCTTCTTCCCAGGAATTCAAGTAGTGCAACTGCTCATCGGTGAGCATGTCGATCTTAATACCCATCGAGAGAAGCTTAAGGCGGGCGATTTCATTGTCAATATCGGTTGGGACAGAATAAACTTTCTTCTCCAACTTATCAGCATTCTTGGCCATGTATTCAGCAGACAGAGCCTGGTTGGCGAAGGACATGTCCATCACGGAAGCGGGGTGGCCTTCGGCAGCAGAGAGGTTGATCAAACGGCCTTCGCCAAGGATATTGATCTTGCGGCCATCCTTGGTAGTGTACTGTTCAACAAACGGGCGGACAAGGCTGGGCTCGCCCACGCTCATTGCAGCAAGCGAAGGAATGTTGATCTCAACGTTGAAGTGACCAGAATTGGCAACAATCGCGCCATCTTTCATTACTTCAAAGTGATGCTTATCAATTACATTAATATCACCAGTGACGGTGCAGTAAATATCACCGATCTTGGATGCCTCGGTCATGGTCATCACCTGGAAGCCATCCATTACCGCTTCGAGCGCTTTCATCGGGTCGATTTCAGTGACGATCACCTGAGCGCCCATACCACGGGCACGCGAAGCGAGACCACGTCCACACCAGCCATAGCCAGCGACGACGAAGTTCTTGCCAGCCAGCAGCACGTTAGTTGCGCGGATAATACCGTCCACTGTGGACTGACCCGTGCCGTAGCGATTGTCAAACAAGTGCTTGGTCAACGCATCGTTCACAGCGATGACTGGGAATTTCAATATCTTGTCGGCTTCCATCGCTTTCAAGCGGATGACGCCCGTAGTGGTTTCTTCGGTACCACCAATAACGTTCTTGAGCATTTGTTTACGTTCTTCATCGCTCAAACTTTTTGCCCATTCGGCAAGGGAGGGCTCAAGTTTTTCAAAACGTCCCATCTCAATGAAGAACAGAGATGAAACGAGGTCAGCACCGTCGTCCTGCGTCATGTGGGGCATGTGCTCCAATGCGGCGCGGATGTGTTTGAAGTAAGTGACCTTGTCCTCGCCCTTGATCGCATAAACGGGAATTTCAAATTGATTTACCAAAGCAGCGGCAACATCATCCTGCGTAGAGAGCGGGTTCGAAGCAGTCAGGACAATATCCGCGCCGCCTTCCTGCAAGGTGATCATCAGATTTGCAGTTTCGGTGGTCACATGCAAACAACAGGAAAGACGCAATCCCTTGAGGGGTTTCTCTTTCTTGAAGCGTTCACGAATGGAACGAAGGACGGGCATTTCGCGTTCAGCCCAATCAATACGTCGGCGGCCGCCTTCGGCCTGGTTTATATCTTTTATATCGTAGTTATTCATGTTACTCCTTTATATATACAATTCGGATCGCAGACTTCAATCTGCAAAACCTTGTTTAAAAAAATGGCTTGCGAACTAATGCTTCGACGCACTTCGCATCAGCACAAGCGTTCGCGCTCCATATATTCTACTTGAGAAAAGCGTCCAACTTACCGCCATCGTCAAAATGTTTTCGGAAACGTTGGACAAATTCCTTTTTTGTGTAGGAATGGTTCATAGTACCGCGCTGTTCAAGACAGTAGACAGCCGAAAGTGAACCAATTTCACCGCACAACTTCCAATCAAATCCCTGGGAATAGCCTGCAAGGAATCCTCCGCGGAAGGCATCGCCTACACCTGTGGGGTCAACGATCTCCTCTTCAGGGACAGTTGGGATGTGAACCGAATCACCACCCACATACAAGTCAGCGCCATCTTTTCCGCGTGTAATCACCAACACTTTGACATGTTCAAGGATCTGGTCCAGGCTCCAGCCCGTCTTCTTCGAGATTAATCCAAATTCATAATCATTACAAAACAGGAAGTATGCACCTTCCATGTCGCGCGCCAACTCATTGCCTTCGAGGCGCAGCACCTGTTGACTTGGGTCATATAGATAATTGATGCCCAACTCGCGGCATTCAGCAGGAAATTTCATCATCGCATCGGGTGCGCTTGGCGAAACAATTACAAGGTCTGGTTTTTTATCCAGTTCCTTGAGCGATTGTGTGGCAGAGTAACCCATTGCTCCAGGGTAGAAAGACGCAATTTGAGCAGAGGACTGATCTGTCGTCGCGAAGAAAGATGCGGTGAAAATCCCGGGAACAACTTTCATCAATGATGTGTCCACTCCCATTGAGTCAAGCCACACCCGATAGTCGCCGAAGTCCTCACCCACTGTTGCCATCACACGGGGTCTTTCTCCAAGAAGGGCCATGGTATATGCAATATTTGGTGCAATGCCGCCGCGCTGTTTGGACATCGATTCAACCAAAAAAGAAAGACTGATGGATTCCAAACGTTCGGGAAGAATATGTTCCTTGAATTGACCGGGAAAGGTCATCAAATAATCGTAAGCGACAGAGCCAGTTAGTAATATGTCCAACGTGAACCTCCAAAAATTACGCAGGAAAAAGCGCACTCGCAGGAGTGCGCCCTGAAATAATGAACGGTCAAAAGTTTATCATGGGGTATTTGGAATGTAAAGTTATTAACCCTTCAATTTCCTTAAGCTCCCAACCTGACAACTTTAACCAAGTTCACATCAAACGGCGGATATACGACTCCATTTTCAGTGACGATTCCACTGAGCAAGCGATTCGGAGTCACATCGAAAGCTGGGTTACGCGCTTTGGCATTTTTCGGCGCGATAGGTTCTCCGTGAAATTGAATGCCGAGCACTTCATCGGTATTGCGCTCTTCAATGGGAATCAAATCACCATGCGCGAGAGATAAGTCTACTGTTGAGGTGGGGACAACTGCATAAGCCGGGACGTGATTATCATACGCAGCCAGCGAGAGCATATACGTGCCGATCTTATTGGCCACATCTCCATTCGCGGCAACCCGGTCTGCACCGAAGAAAACTTTTTGAGCTTTACCAGCTTTCAAGAAATATCCAGACATATTGTCGCTGATAATCTCGTAGGGAATTCCATATTGCTCCAATTCCCACGCAGTGAGACGCGCTCCCTGCAAACGCGGACGGGTTTCATCAACCAGCACGTGAATGCGCTTACCTTGCTCATGTGCCGTGCGGATTACGCCCAGAGCGGTTCCCCAGTCAACGGTAGCGAGGGCACCTGTATTACAGTGATGAATAATCGTATCGCCGTCATTGATTAACGCGGCACCATGTTCAGCCATGCGTTTGTTGATCTCAACATCTTCATCGGCAAGCTTCTGAGCCTCTACTAATACTGTATTACGAATATCATCTGCAGATCCTTTTATGGATTTAGCAATCGTCATCAACCTATCCACTGCCCAGGCAAGATTTACAGCAGTTGGACGGGAAGACTTCAAAACGGCAGCGGCTGCTTGCAAGTCAGCAAACAGACCATTGGTCGAGGGTGAAACGGATTCAAATCCAGCCAGAGCCAAACCAAATGCGGCGGCAGCCCCAATTGCGGGCGCGCCACGCACCACCATATCTGTAATGGCATGAGCCACTTTTTTGTGTTCGCGATATGACAAGACTTCAAAACGCGCTGGCAGAACGCGCTGATCGATCATTTTTAATTCGTTGTTTTCCCAAAATACAGTTCGCATGGGTTTACCCTTTAAAGTATTTTTCTCTCAAGGCCACAAGCTTGGCCTGCGCCTCCGCTGGGACTCTCTTTACATTACCCAGCATTTTTGCACGCCAATAAATTTCTGAAACATGTTCAATGCGCTCCAGATGAATCAAGGCTTCATCAAGATTCTTGCCATAAGTAAGGCTGCCATGTTGACATAACAGCATGGCGTTATGCTCTTTCAAAAACGGACGAATAGCTTCTGCGTCTTCATGGGAGGAAGGCGTTGCATACGCAGTGATGGGAACATCACCAAGGGTAAGCAATACTTCTGGAAGGACATCGAGTGGAAAACCGTGGCCTGAAACTGTAAGAGTTGTTGCGAAAATGGGATGTGCATGCACAACTGCACGCACATCTTCTCTATGTTTGTATACTTCAAGATGCATCGGGGTTTCTGAAGAAGGTCTGCGGCCATCCTTGGCGGAAACAATATTTCCTTCAATATCCACAACGAGAAGACCGTCTGTCGTCAACCGACCTTTTGATAAACCAGAGGGCGTAATGAGAACGAGACCATCATCCATACGAACAGAAATGTTGCCATCATTCGATGTCATTAAATGGCGTTCATAAGAAATACGGCCACACTCTACAATGGCAAGGCGCAGATCGGTTTCGCCGGCAGAAGGTGAAAAATTCAACATGGTGTCGGCTATTCCTTAATCTCTGTCCAGATCTGATCGTAGAGCGAAAGTGCGCTGCCAAGGTCTTCTACCGTATGTCCTTTGACAAAAATATCTGGAGGAGTATTTGTGATCGGGGAATTTATATATGCATCATAAACATCTTTATGATTTGCCTTAGCAAAATCCAACGCAGCCTGGTTTGGGTTTGTGTACGGGTAATCGACCAAAGTTAACCAAAACACATCAGCCTGCATTAAATAATTAAACCAGGCATAGCTGATATCAGGATGAGGCGCATTAACTGGAATGCCCATGCCATCAAAAAATGTGATCGAACCTTCTTTAGGAAAAGCATACTTGAAGGCGGGGTTTTCCTGCTGCGCCAAAAAAGCTTCGCCGTTCCATACAATACCGAGGTCTACATCCCCTGCGACAAGCGGAGTCTTTGGGCTGTCGCTGTCAAATACTCGTATATTCGGCATCAGTTCGATCAATTTTTGTTTGGCTTCTTCCAATTGTGCTGGATCGGTAGAATTTACATCATACCCAAGAGTTAACAAAGCCATTCCAATAATAACTCGGTTGTCGTCAACTGCCACAATACGGCCTTTATACTCAGGGTTCCAGAGATCTGCCCACGAAGTTGGAGGATTGGTCACTGTTTCGCTATTATAGACAATGGCCTGCGTCCCCATTTGATATGGCACAAGGTAATTCACGGTATCCCCATAAGCTTTTATCAAATCTGCATTCAGGTTTTTTTTGTTTGGCAGCTTACTTTGATCCAGTTTCGATAAAATTCCTTCACGGATCAAAACGCTAATCATATAATCACTTGGGTGAATTACATCATACGGATTCACATTTGCACCAAATGACATCTTCGTATAAAGCTCTTCATTGGATGAAAAATAATCCACATTCACTTTTACACCGTAGACCAAACCAAAACAATCAATAATGTCTACAGGCACGTATTCCGTCCAGGTAAAAATATTGATTTCATTACTTTCAAATTTCACGCGCGGGCCTGGTTCCGGGCAAACAAATCCACTCGATGTAACGTGAACAGCTGTCTCCGGCTTCGCTGAGCACCCTACAATGGCAAACAACATAAAAACTACCAAAACCAATCTACCGAAATGATAAATTTTGTGCTGTGTATTCACTATCTTTTCCTCTTCTTTTTTGATTTTTTTAAATATTCCTGTAACACTTTGTAATATATCACATAGAATCTGAAATTACTCAGCTTGACGCTCCTGTCTTTTACCAGTATAAAAACAGGATGAATTACAAACGCATCCTTCTTGGACTTTGGCTTGCTACTGCGATTTCAGCCTGTTCCTTATTCCCAAACCTTCCCGCCGTCCCCCCAGGCTGGATACTTACCCCAAGCTTTACTCCCACGCCTGAAGCGACCTCAACGCCAACGATTACCCCAACTCCCTTACCGGTTGCCCGTGTGGACGCAGGCGATAATGCATTTTTTAATGGCGACTACGAAAATGCTTTAATTCATTATGGAATTGCATTTCAAGATTCGCCAGACCCGCTCGTGCGCGCAGCAGCCAAATGGGGGGAAGCTCGTGTGGATTTTACAGAAGAACGATACGAAGACACATTAACCACTCTGCAAACATTGATCACTGAGTATCCCCAATCCGCTTATCTTGGGCAGGCGTATTTCATCCAGGGCCTCGCAAACTACCGCTTGAATAATTACCAGGCTGCGGCTGACTCGTGGCAAACATATCTGACACTACGCCCCGGTCATTTGGATGCATACACACAAGACCTGCGAGGCGACGCGCTTTTCAACGCACAAAATTACGCAGACGCATTATCTGCTTATACAGCTGCGATTCAAGCCCCTTCCATTTCCGATGACATCACAATCGACTTGAAAGTTGCCGCAACGCAAACCAAATTAGGGAACAACGAAACAGCGCTTGCACTCTATGACGGCATCACTGCACGCGCCCCAAATGATTACATCAAAGCTCAAGCGGCGTATGAAACCGGTTTGGTGTATCAGGCTCTCGGTCGCAATGAAGAGGCGTTGGGCAAATTTCGTCTGGCTGTTGAAAGTTATCCCTTATCCTATTATGCCTATCTCAGTCTTGTCGCTTTACTGGATGCAGGCGGAGAAGTGAGCGATCTTGACCGCGGGCTTGTGGATTATTTTGCAGGACAATACGATGTAGCCATTGCAGCCTTTGACCGTTATATTGCAGCAACCCCGGGGAATGATGGGACTCCATATTATTATCGTGCGCTTGCCAAACGAGACTTGAGTCTTTATGAGGATGCTTTAAAAGATTATTCCACGTTCATAGCGAATTACCCGCTTCATCCGCGCTGGGGAGATGCCTGGGGAGAAAAGTCATTTATTGAATGGTATAACCTAAATCAATATTCAACAGCCGCACAAACTCTTTTAGATTATGCGTCAGCAGCCCCGGCCAGCGGAGTCGCCCCGGAATATTTAATGAGCGCAGCCCGAATTTATGAACGGGACAATCAAACCAGTAAAGCTCTGGAAACCTGGGCGCATGTAACAAATGAATATCCCGGTTCAGCAGAAGCTGCAATAGCCACCTTCATTAGCGGAACTATTTACTATCGCGAGGGAGATGCGCTTTCAGCGCTGGACTTATTCAACAGCAGCCTCAGTACAGCGACCAGCGTGGAGGATAAATCCCGTGCTTATTTGTGG
Organism: Anaerolineales bacterium; assembly: GCA_043788255.1. Taxonomy (GTDB): domain Bacteria; phylum Chloroflexota; class Anaerolineae; order Anaerolineales; family Villigracilaceae; genus Villigracilis. Next base: position 35,366 of record JAYVUA010000029.1, read on the forward strand.
ATCGGAAAATCACACCAAAAACTTGGCGATAATGTTGCTGCACAAGATGCCTGGCGCAAAGGACAAGATCTTGATTCAGGCGGATACTACAGTGAACGCGCCCGCGACCTGCTTGCAGAACAGGCACCTTTTACGCCTCCCGCTTCTTTGAACCTTACTCAAAACCTTGATAGCGAACGCAAGGATGCAGATACTTGGATTCGGTTAACATTTAATCTCCCGCCTGAAACTGATCTGCGGGGACTTGGTTCGCTGGTTGCAGACGAACGAGTAATCCGTGGAACCGAATTATGGAATCTCGGCCTTTTTGAAGAAGCGCGCCCCGAGTTTGAAAGTTTGCGCGCGGAATTGGAATTAAATAAAGATGCCGTGGGAAGTTATCGCCTGGCAAATTATTTATTAGAATTAGGCTTGTATCGGTCTGCGATCTTTGCCGCCCGCCAGACACTTACCATAGCAGGCTTGGATGAGCACACTGAATCCATGATGGCGCCTCCGTATTTCAGTCATATTCGTTATGGTTTATATTATTCCGACCTTATCGTTGCAGACGCTGCGACAAACAACTTAGACCCTCTATTTGTTTTCAGCGTGATCAGGCAGGAAAGCCTTTTTGAAGGATTTGTCAAATCAAATGCGGGCGCTCGCGGGTTGATGCAGATCATCCCGGCGACCGGTGAGCAAATTAATTTTCAACTTGCCTGGCCCCTCAATTATTCTGACAAAAATCTTTACCGTCCTGATGTAAGCGTGGCGTTTGGGACTCACTATATTGCAAAAAATCTTGACCTGCTGAACGGTGATTTATACGCTGCATTGGCCGCTTATAATGGCGGCCCCGGAAATGCCCTCGGTTGGAAGGAACTCTCAGGAGACGACCCTGACTTATTTCTTGAAACCGTCCGCTTTGAAGAAACTCGTAACTATATTCGCAATATTTATGAGATATACGTGATCTATAAACGCTTGTATGGCACGCCAATTCCATAAAGACCACAAGATTTAAGCAAGACGGATGAAGGATTTCAAAACAAAAATCCTTCATCCGTCTTTTCAATTAATGCCAAGGGTCTTATTAAAGACAGTTAAACACCCTTAAGAAAGAAACTAATCCATATGAGCAAGGACACGCTGATGCGCTGTCTCGCCGTCCATATCAAGGATAGAAACCAATTTATCGCGCCCGGTCTCACCCGCAACAATTTCCACACGTGACTTTGGTACACCAAGCACATCGGCAAGAAAATCAACCAATATGGCATTGGTTTCTGTGTCTGAAGGGTCTGCTGCAAGATGCACCTTGATCGTGCCGTCGTCCAACAAACCAACAATCTGGTTACGATTGGCACGAGGAGTTACGCGCACAGCCAGGGCAGATCCATGCTGACCATTATGAAGGATAAATTTTCTAGACATGGTTCACCTCAACCTAGAGAAATAAATATGGCGATCAGAGCACGAGACAAAAACTCAACTGCGAGAATTAATATCAACGGGCTAAAGTCAAGACCACCCGCTGCTGGCATTACCCGACGGATAGGGTCGAGAAAGGGACTAACAATTCTACCCAAAGCTTCACGCACCGGGTGGTAAGGGGGAAGAAAAAACGAGAGAAGAGAAGAAGCAATAACAATCCAAACAAAAAGCTCTGCAACTACCCTTATCAGCGTGATCAAAATCCCAAAATTCATTTAGCCTCCAGTTTGTATTGACGTGCCCCAACAATTGCCGTACCCACTCGAACCAATGTAGCGCCTTCCTGAACAGCAACTTCATAATCATTACTTGTTCCCATTGAAAGTTCTGAAAAATCCGTCCCGGGCAATTCCAATGATAAATATGTCTGCAAGCGTTTCAATTTCTGAAAGAACGGCCGCGAAAATTCAGCAGTTTCACCAAGCGGCGGCATGGCCATCAAGCCGCGAATTTTCAGGTTTGGCAGCCCAATCACATCAGAAAGTTCACCCAACAAATTAGGCCATTGCAATTCATCTGAAGCGGACCAACCTGATTTACTCTCCTCCTCACCTACGTTGAATTCCAACAAAGTAGTGAGAGTACGCCCTGCTTCTCCGCAGAAATGGTCCAGCCTTTTCGCAAGTTTCAGACTGTCCAAAGAATGTAAAAAGTTAAAGTTCTCGGCCACAAGCTGGGCTTTTCGGCTTTGCACATGACCAATCATGTGCCATTCTACCGCATTAAACTCTTGCAGAGATTGAAGTTTCATAACACCCTCTTCAGGGTAATTCTCCCCCAAAATATGCGCGCCCGCTTCAATGGCAGCCTGCGCAACTTCTACGGGCTGCGCCTTGGTGACGACAACCAACCTAACCGACTCAGGGTCACGCCCCATGCTTTGAGCCGCACCTTTAATATTTTCGAGCGTAAATAAATATCTTTTGCGGATGGATGTAACCAAGTCACTCATTTTTCAATTTTACCCCGCATCTTTCCTAACTCTAAGCCTGCAACGCCATTAAGGCGCCGAATCTGCCCGTTTTGCCTTTTTCTGCCCGATGCGAAAACCAATCATCCAAATGACAGGCTGTGCAAACGCCTGAAACCTGAACCTGCTCCACGCCTGAATTTTTTAACTGAATGACATTTGCTGTCCATAAATCCAGATAAGTACTGCCGTTTCTGGTTTGAAAAATATGTTCAATATCCCGGCTGTATTTTTCTTGAAACTGAGAAACAACATCTGGTCCCACCTCATAATGATCCACGCCAATGGACGGGCCAATTCCAGCAACAATGTTTTCTAGTTTACAGCCATAGTGAGATTGCATTCCAGCAATAGCTGTTTTTACCACTCCACGCACTGTACCCATCCAACCTGCGTGAGCGATACCGATCACTTTTTTTACAGGGTCATGAAATAAAATGGAAACACAATCTCCAAAGCGCATAAACAAGGTAACCGCAGGATTGTCGGTAAATAGAATATCTGCTTTTACAGAGGGCTCATCCAGAGGACGGGGTGCATCAGCGTAGACAATGTCTGTGCCGTGAACCAGCCAAACATCATGAATGGAAGCGGGGTTACATCCCATGCTATTAAAAACGTGGATGCGATTCTCCGCTACGCGTTCCTGCGCATCCCCAACTGATCCACCTAAATTTAGCGAATCCCATGGCTGCGGGCTGACTCCGCCGCGACGTGTAAAGACCGCCTGTTTAACAGCATCGGAAAATATATCAAAGCTATAGTAGCGCAGTCCGTTTTTTTCGTGGAACGGCATTACTCTGAAGCCTGATGCGTAGCAAATTTCTTGATATAAAATTGGCGCGTCTCATTCATCGATTCCTCAATGTTTGGATAGGCAAACCATGCAGTCGCCAAACCAAAGAGTGCACCAGTAAGCACACGCAAATAAGGTGTGCTTTCGCGGTACGGAATAATGGACGCAAGCCACGGCCAATTGAACTGACTAAAGAGCTGCGAGAATCCATCCAGGCCGATGGGGGCAATGCCAATGAGAAGCCATAACATCCAATGTAACGACTTGATGCGACGGCCAGTTAACCCAAACACAATTCCGAAAATTAAGATGGCCAGGTAAATTGCCACATCGCGTTCACACAGGGCGACCTTAAATCCAACCGTTTCACTGCCGGTGTAATTACGCGCATCAAAGCGGGTATAGCTATAAGGATCATTCAGGTTGGGAATACCCGTGGCCTGCTCAAAGGTCTTTATGCCAGATAATTTTGCTTCTGCCAGCGGATAAAAAGCCTGCTCTCCATAAAGAAAAAATGAACGAAAGCCGAACTGATGGCAAAGTGGGCTGTATATTCGGTAAATAGCTCTGGCGGGAATTTCTGCTCCAAATTTCATCAGAGTCGGCGCAAGGAAAGGCAGGCCGACATAAAACAACATAAACAAATTCAGTACAAGCAAATAACGCTTGGCAATCCAGAATGAAATACGGTCTCCAGTTGACACTTTTTGTCCTTTCTTTTTGTGAAACTTATAAATGGGATCATCCAACTTTTCAAGTTGATTCATACGGTCAAGTGCCGCACCGAGGGTCATTTGCAATTTTTGGCGGGTGATGGGAGCCTTCAAGATGTATGGTCCAACCTCCACAACAGGAACTATGCCGCCGTAATTCTCAAGGAGAACCACATCCGACTCGACATCCAGCTCAATCAAGCGGTGTGGATATTGAGTTTGCATTTCCACCAACCACGCTTTAACTTCATCACATGACTCGCTGTTCTTGCGGGTATAGAAAGTTATATTAAGCATAATTAATTCCTGTGAAAATTCTAAAAAGTATCTGAAAAGTCAAATTTATTGACCACAAAGTAACCAGGACACGAAGACTCAAAGGAAAAAAACTTGGCGACTTTATGCCTTCGTGATTAGGTTTTCAAACACTTACTAAACACAAAGGTTTGTCCTGAGCCAGTCGAAGGGATGCGAAGGTTTAAGGTAAGAACATTTTCTCTGTAAATAACTTTTACTTTTTACAATCCAAAATCAAACCAGAAGAATTGAGCCCGCTGGGCGATCAGCTCGAAAATACCAGAGAAAAGCATCACCCCAACAATCACCAAAATTACGCCCATGGCGATTTCAACATAACGCATAATTTTTGCGTGTTTTTTCAATGTGCTTGTCACCCATCCAATACCGAGGGCTGCAACCAGAAACGGAATTGCCAACCCCGCTGAATATGCTGAAAGAAGCGCGGCACCATTTGAGATTGAACCACCATTGATGGCAAGTGTAAGAATCGCACCGAGCACCGGGCCAACACAGGGAGACCAACCTGCCGAGAAAAATACCCCCATCAGCACTGACGAAAAATATCCCCATTTGGGATCAGGCGCTTGTTGAACACGGGTATCATATGCAAGGAACGGGATATGAAACACGCCAATCATATGTAAGCCAAAAATGATGACGATAATTCCGCCGATCTTTGCCAGCCAGAACCTAAGGTCAAACAGAAGACTTCCTGCAACTGCGGCAAGCACACCGAGCAGAACGAACACCACACTAAACCCAAGCACAAAAGCCAGTCCGTGACTAAAAGTCACCCAGCGATTGGAGCGTTGATTTCCATCTCCGCCGACAGCTAGGCCGCCCAAATATCCCACATAAGCAGGGACCAATGAAAAAACACAGGGTGAAAGAAAAGAAGCCAGCCCAGCCAGGAATGCGAGCCAGATCGATATTTGAGCAATTGGCATTTATTACCTCGTTATATAGAACATAAAGAATTTATCACTCACAAACATGATTGTGAGGTTTAAGTCATTAACTCATCTTAGCAAGGTGGGTTATTAAATCTTTAACTCGGTCACCGTCACGGTTGTACCATGGTCGGGCCAGGTCATCCGCGCTTCACTTTGAATTAGTGGGATATAAGGAGTAGTCCAACGGAAGATCCATTTTGCATCTTCCGGCTTGACATTGATACAACCATGTGAACGCCTCTCACCAAAATCGTTATGCCAGAATGCGCCATGAATAGCAATTCCTTCACCAGATATCACTGTTGACCAGGGTACCGCAGGCGTGGAATATCCCGAAGCCGAGCCGCCGCCACTCATGTTAAGAGAAACGATCTTCCAGTGGGTATTCAAATCACCAACGGGAGTTGCATAAGCATCTGTTGGGGTTCCTTGAAAATCAAAAATGGCTCCGCTGGAAATTCGGCAAAAGAATACTTCAGTGTTACCTTCCATACAGGAGAGCGTTTGATAAGTCAGGTTGGCAATAATTTTTTTATCAGCAGGGTCAACATCAGGGCTAATGGCTGAAGTTTCCTCCTCGGTCAGGACTTTCAAACCAGCACCATCCATCCAAAAAATATCACCAAACCCATACCCATGTCCCGAATCTTCATTCCAACGGTATTCCACAAATCCATTATTCTGGCGGATCTGATCGATCCAAATCACCTGACCGTAATATACACGCGGCGGGAAATTAAATGAAATCAGGCTTTGTATCCATGGAGAATAGGGCGCACCTTCAAGTGTTATATCGACATAAGGAACTGTTACCTCCGCCCAAAAACCTGGCTGACCTGCGGGCATTTCTGTGATGGGATTATTCGGTAAATTTCGAGTTGGTTGAACCCGTGAAGACCAAACATATCCTTGCGGGGTTTCCAAATATTTCTGATTGGTTAACCCCACCGCATTCCCTACTACCTCATGCCCCCACTCGATCAGGTTATCGTCGTAAAGTGAAGTCACAATATTAGCCTGTAATGAATCATTCGAAGGGCGGTCATGAACATCGGTTTTGCCAAGCAGGCGGCCAATGATTTCACTGGTTGGAAATTGAGGTAAACGCTTGGGCATATACAAATTTTTAAAATCAAAAGGTTTGAAAGCCATGGCGCCCAACCCAACACCTGCAACCTTTAGAAAATCACGACGGGAAAAATTATGTTTCATACTACTTCACCTTTATATTTAATAAATCTTTGGAGCGCGGACTTCAGTCTGCTTTTTCAATAATTGCGGATTGATACTTCGACAAGCCCAGTACAAGCGTCCGCGCTCCATGTATTTCAAGGATAACTGCAAACAAAAAGAGCGTCAACTGAGTTGTGAGAAGGGATTAATCTTTCAGATAAGATTCCAATGCACGCAAACAATTCGCGCTCAGTTTGTGGCCGACTTCATCTTCACAATAAGTGACCTGCGCCCCAGCCTGCTCAAGCACTTCAATGGATGCGCGTGCGCGGTCAATTGGAACAAGTTGATCCAGAGTACCGTGGGCAACAAAAATATTTTTACCAGCAAGCGGTTTCTTTGCGACAAGGTCTTCCAAGCCAGATGGCACAAAACCAGCCAACACACCCATCTTGCGGACTCTGTGAGGATAAAGCATCCCGACCAAATTGGTCATCACTGCGCCCTGACTGAATCCCATTACATCAAATTGCCGCGCATCAACCTGGCACAGCCCCCTGTGGGTAACCGAAGCAGAATACTCGTCAATAAGGCCGATCAGCGCTTCGGCTGCTGGTAAATACATTTCGAGGCTGGGCCAGCCATCGGTCAGGGGTTGAGGCGGGCGCCACGAGAATCCATTGGTATCCGCAATATGAGGTGCACGCGGCGCCATCATCCAATAATGAGAGGAGAGTCCACGGGTGAAGACCCACATGGAATTTTCGTCGCCTGTCCAGCCGTGAATGAGAACCAGCAAACGTGGGGACTCAGATTGCGATGAGCGAATCCGTAAAGTCCAATTATTAAATTCAATGAGTTCGGTATTAGTCGCGGCCAGCACGTTTCAATATCCAATCTGATAAGTTTAAGAGAAGGAGGATCAATCCAATGGGGACGAATGCGCCGAGCATACAAACCAAACCCATGACAGCCGCGCCAAAACCATAGATCCACCAGATCAATCCGTCGCCTACAATAAATAATAATACAACTGCGCCAACAACAAGGCGCACATTCGTATCTTTCATATATCTGCGCAAATCACGGCTCATCGTTTGCCTCCAAAAAACTTTTTATTCATACGGCCCGTCCACGATGTAACTTTCTTTAATTCAGGCAATATGGCTTCCACAGCAATCTCGCCAAGCATAGCCACATCTTTCACGACAACCTTATCCAGCAATTCGAGATGATGAACATTCGGGCGGACAATGATATCAGGAGCATCAGATTCAAGACGATAATGCGCCACTGCGCGGCTGCTTAAATCCACTGCGCGCATGAAGATATCAAAAGCCTGCGCCACGTGCAAACGATATATTCGATCTGTGATCTGCTTCGGCAAAATGGCAGGGACTGGGATGGAATAGGTACGAACTGGGATATCAAGCGGGTCATTTAAAACCACCGCTACGATGGGCAGGTCTGGTGAAAGTATGCGTGCCACCGATACAGGCACAGGGTTCAAAACGCCGCCATCCATCAGTTCCCAATCGTTCAAATGAAGCGGTGGAAAAATGCCAGGCAACGCAATCGTAGCAAGGACAGCATCACTCAAAAGACCTTCTGAGATGACAACCTCACTGCCTGTCTTTGTATCTACGGCAGTGACTGCACAGGGAATCTTCAGATCATCAAAAGTCTTTTCGCCAAGCAGTGTGTCCAATAACTTGCGGACGCCGGAGAGGCCCAATAATGACGGCCCATCATTCGAGTCGCGCACATATAAACTGCCTTGATCTGTTGAAGTGAAAATTCCCTCGATCTCATCCGCTGTGAGGCCAGATGCGTACAAAATTCCAACCAACCCGCCAAAGCTTGTGCCAGCAACTGAACAGATTCGATATCCTTCTTTTTCGAGACGACGAATTACGCCAATATGTGAATTCCCCTTGGCCCCGCCGCCACCTAATGCCAATGTTATATCCATTTTATTAAATACCTTCCCTGTTTTAGACAGCGTGAATGAAAGAGATTATACCTTGCTGAATTTTCATGTAATTGCGAAGAGAGCACTTTTTCCGACGACACCTGCGCCGTATATGATTTGCTTAGCAAATCATGCGGTGAGCAATCTCCCCGTCATGTGAGATTGCTTCGGGCAATAACATACCTCCCTGGCGAGCGGCGCCATCGTAATGACTTGAAAACTTAATTCGGATCACGGATGAGCCAGACTGCCGCACCGCCTCCAATAAAGGCGGCAAAGATCAATATCCCAACCAACAATCTGGAAGAAGATGTGCTGGGCGGTTTAGTTTCGCTTCTCTGAGTTGGGATAGGCGAAGCAACAAATTCAGTTGGGAAAATAATGGATGGCGTTATTGAGGCTGGCAAATCAGTTAATGTTGATGTTGGGAAAATAAGTGCTGTTGGAGTTGCCGGCACAGGCTGCGTGGCTCCTTTTAATACCAACAATTCCTGTCCTTGATAAACGGTTGAATCTTCGCCAAGGTTATTCAATGCCTGGATGCTTTTTATGGTCGTACCATATTCAATCGCAATGCTCCACAAGGATTGACCATATTGGACCTTATGACGGACATCGCCATCCGGGCGGGCGGTACTTAATATAACAGGAACCATGTACTGACTAATTCCCAGCGAGTTCCCATTCTCTGAACTTGCGCCTGGCACAGTGGTAAGGATGGTTGATGCACTCCCCTGCATTTGCCCTGACCCTGTAGCCGCGGCGCAATCCAATGCATAATAATATCCATCGGGGCCTTGAGAAATGCCTGCACCAATATGCGTAAAATTTTGCGAAAGCATGGTATTCATGTGGTCAGCATCCTGCCAGCCGGAGGGGACTCCATTCCAGATGATCGGGCTTGAATCCATGAGAATGTTCTCGGCACGAAAGCCACCGAGGGAAAGGTCACCTGAAAGCGGGAAGCCAAGCGCGAGCAATTGCTGGGTAAAAGTAATTCCTCCGGGACGGCTATGTGTAACTTGTCCCGTTGCGGCCATGTAATCTGCCTGGGATTGGGCAGATTGCATGAGCACTGCATGGACGGTCAACGGAGCCAACCCATAGGCCAGACGTAATCCGTTGACCGCATCAATCAATTGACTGGGAGATGTAATAGCTGCCTGCGGCATGGGGCGTGCGGATACTTGGTTGGACGGGAGCAGGCTCATGGTCACAAACAGAAGCGTGATGCTGGTTAACCAGAGGATAGGTTTTCGCATGGACAAATCCAATTACCGATTTATTTTTTAACAAAGAACAGGATTAAGGTGTTAATGTTATTGTGGTGTAACGGTTTGAGTAGCTGGTGGAGCCGGCGTAAAGGTATCTGTGTTTGTAGGAACTGGCGCAGATGTATTCGTGATCGTTGGTGCAGATGTTGGTGCGGGCGGTTCTGAAACTACGAAAGAAACGGCGAGGGTTGCACCGAACATGCTTTGTCCATTGGACAAACGCCAATAGCTTTTGTACGTGCCTGGTTTATTTGGAGCCGTCATGCTGACTGATAGTTCTGTCCAGTTATTTACTTTTACCAATTTTTGAATTTTAGTGCTATCGCCGCCATAGGAATCTCCACTTAAGAGAACAATGCTGTATTGATAAAGCCAGTCACAGGTGCCGTTGTTTTGTACTTTCCAGGTTTTCGTAAAATCCTGATTTTTTTGCATGACCGTACCAGCCGGGATGCTGACATCGCGAATGAAATACAGGTTGTTGCAACCCACAGCAAGCAGGCCAGCGTTGATGGTTGCTGTTGCTAATGTGCCTGTGGGAGTTGGGGAACCCGGTGTTAAGGAACCGCGTGTAGCTGTATAGAATATATAGGTAGCTGACGCCAAAGGTATGGTCAAAGAAAATGGGGTAAGCGTTGGAAAAGCTGTATAGGTTTGCGTGGGTGTGGGTGTATCTGTAACGGGTGTGACCATGGCGGTTTGTGTTTGAAAAAATTGCGCGACCATGGTGCTGACTGCCGAGGTCATTACTATACTGGGGTCTTCTGTGGGGGCTGCGCCGCCACAGGAAACAGTGATCAAGATGACCAGGATCACAACCAGCAATTTACTTATTTGTTTTTGCATGTAGTCCTCCGCTTCAAATCTATCATAGATTGAGAAATCGAAGCGGACGGAAAACCTACGTTTTGGGTGTGGGTGATGCCATTGCGAGGGCGATAGCCCGAAGCAATCTCCAATTAAATAGAGATTGCCACGTCGAGACGAGCTTTCCTCGCAATGACATCCGAAATATCTATAGCAATTTGGCTAAGGCAGATAATAAATAATCCACGTCTCTTTTGGAGTTATAACCCTGGATGGATATTCTCAGTAACTTATTCTTGTTCCAGTCAATGACGGGGGCTTCGATACGATATTCGTCATATAAACGTGACTTGAGAGCGGCGAGGTCAGTATCCGTTGGGAGGGTGGCGGCGCTGAGTTGGGCGAACCAGATGTCGGTGGAGGAGTGAAGCGGGGCAAGACCGGTTAATTCGCAAATGCGCTTTTGCGCGTCCTTTGCCAGTTCGTGGCAGGCGATGCGGACCGTATCCCATTGATGCTTTGCTTGAAATTCAATCGCAGCAGGGACCGCCAAAAACGCGGCGATGTCACGTGTGCCCCACCATTCATGATGATCGACAAACATGGAGCCGCTCGGGGTTTCGGATTCATATCCCCACGAGACGATCAGAGGCTTGAGCAGATTTTGCATCTCAGGCCGCGCGTACAAAAAACCTGCGCCTTTGGGGGCACACAACCATTTATAGTGAGATGCGTAAACAACACGATCGCTACACTGTTGGAGCCCGATTTATTATCGGTCGTGCCACCATTCAAGCAAGATCATATGGCAACCTGAGGCAAAAGCACCTTTAATGCATTTACCAACGCATCAATATCTTCCTGAGAATTGTACCCCTGCACCGAAATGCGGACAAACTGCTTGTCCTGCCATTGGATCAGAGGTACTTCTATTTTGTGTTCATCATATAAACGACTTTTAAGAACGGCAAGGTTAGACGAAGGAAGTGGTGCAATACCCATTTGACCGTAAAAATCTGAATCCAGAGGATACAACGGGGCCATGCTTACCAAGTTACAAATTTGCTCAATTCCCTGATGTAACAGATCATGGCATTCATTTCGCACTTCGCCCCAATTGTGTTCCTGCATGAATTGGATGGCTGTTGGGACGGTTAAGGCAGCAGCGGGATCTTTGGTTCCTGTCCATTGTAGTAAATCAATAAATCGGGAATCAGTAGTCGTTTCCGGAGTTGGGTTGTACCCCCAACTCACAACCAATGGGTCAATGAGGTGCTGCAAATCCCGCTTCACATATAAGAAGGCGGAGCCTTTTGCGTTGAGCATCCATTTATGACAATTTCCGAAAACGATATCAGCACCAAAGGCCTGAAAATCGACTGGGATTTGCCCTGGTGAATGTGCCGCATCAATTACTGTCAATATTCCTGCCTCTTTTGCCCGCTTACAAATCTGTTCCACTGGCAGGCGCAGGGCTGTTGGAGAAGTGATATGGCTCAAGTAAATGACCTTTGTTCGGGAGGTAACACCAAGCCAGAACTGGTCAATGACCTCCTCTTCAGAATGAACAGGCAAAGAAATAGGTTGATGGATATATTTTGCACCGACCTTACCACAGATGAAATCCCAAGCGTAATCACAGGCGCCATATTCATGGTCCGTGGTCAAAATTTCCTCTCCTGATTTGAGTTGCAGGGAATGAGCAATAATATTTACGCCATGTGTTGCGTTGGGGATATAAACCAGTTCATCGACATCGGCATTGAGATATTCCCCAAGTGCCTGGCGGGAAGTTTTTAGAAGCCCATCGAGTTCGCGACCAAGAAAAAGCACAGGCTGCCGCTCCAATCGTAGTTGCCAGTTCTGATAGGCATCAAAAATAGGTTTTGGAGTTGCGCCGAAAGAGCCGTGGTTTAGAAAGATAACTGATGGGTCGAGTAAGAAGTGTTGTTTGAGGGAGGACATAATGGAATTATAAGGGGTGTCAAAGAACTAAACCATGAAAATGCCAAACTGCTGGAGGGCTTTTTTAAGATTTATTCTGTCACCCACTCAATGCATTGAGTTTAGTAAGAGTCATTCGTGTTAGTAAAGATTTTGTTCAAGGCCTGAACGCAATAACTACGGCAAAAGGATGGTGTTTTCAACAGATCTAATACTTTGAATATATTCAAGGTGGGTGCTTAGAAATGACCATTTCATAAAATGGACAATCAGGCGTATGAGTGCCTGGCAGGCATCCCGTGCTCATTAGAAATTCTTTGACTGTCTCCCCTCCAGGGCGATTGCATCTAAAGTGGGGTAAAAATGGGAAACAGACGGAGGAAGGCATGCCCAAGAAACCATTAGAAGCA
>JAYVUA010000030.1:0-49481 GCA_043788255.1 Anaerolineales bacterium
CGATTGGCATCTGAGGTGCACGCTTCCAGACGAGACAAATGCCATCATCACTGATGGTTATCTGCTCTTGCTTATTATAACCAATAAAAAAGCCATCTACTTATTACCAAGGAGAAGAAAATGAAAAACAACTTTGTTTACAAAATATTGGCTGTGTTGTTGTTAGCCAGTATGGTGCTATCAGCTTGCGGTGGCGCTAAGCCTGCCGCAACGGAAGCCTCTGTCGTTACTGAAGCCCCGGTAGGTGCTACAGTTGCACCTGCTACAGAAGCACCTATGGTCAAACCATCTGGAAAGATTACCGTTTGGTCCTGGGTTGCGTACGCCTTCAAGGATACCGGTTTGATGGATGAATTTAAAGCCGAATATCCTGATATTGAAGTTGAGTTTGTCGATTACAAATCAGGTGATGTTTATCAGAAACTGGGATTAGCGATTTCTGCTGGCTCTGGCGCTCCAGATGTTGTGCAGGTGGAAGGTTCTAATATCGGTGGATTTATTGAAATGAATGGATTGACCGATCTTACCCCTTGGGTCAAAGACTCTTATCTTAAAGAGATGAGCCAGTTCAAGTGGGCAGATGTGGAACGCGACGGAAAATACTACGGTATGCCTTGGGATTCCGGTCCCGTTGTGGCTTACTACCGTCGCGATGTATTTGAGAAAGCCGGTCTTTCCACGGATCCTGCTGAAGTTAGCAAGATGTTTGCCACCTGGGATAGTTATCTAGAAACTTGTAAAGAGATTAAAACGAAAACCGGCTTAGCCTGTTTCTCTTCGAGCAAGGCTAACAACAATGCCCGATTATATGAAATGATGCTTTGGCAGCAAGGCATGGGCTACTATGATGCTGATGGCAAAGTAACGATTGACAGCCCCGAAAATATTGCAACACTGGAAAAATTGGGAGAATTCTGGACCGCCGATGTAACTTCTGAAACGGCTCCCTGGACTGACCCCTGGTACGCTGAGTTTGCCAGTCCCGACGAGTCTGTTGCAACCATTGTGGAAGCGGCCTGGATGGGCCAGTTCCTGAAGTCTTGGATTGCGGCGGATACGGCTGGCAAGTGGGGCGTAGCTTATATGCCAGCGTTCAAAGAAGGCCAGGTCCGTTCTGCGAATGATGGCGGTTCTAACTTGGTTATCCCTGAACAGAGTCAGAACAAAGAAGCTGCCTGGGCGTTTATCCAGTTTATGCTGGGACGCAAAGAAAACCAGATTAAGCAATTTGAGCAATTTGATCTTTTCCCCACGATTGAGTCTGCCTTTACCGATCCTGTTTTCCAAAAGCCTGACCCGTTCTTTGCTGACCAGAAAACACGTGAAATCTACGCTGATGTTGCTGCGCAAATCCCCGTCGCTTACATTTATGGCCCTTATTACACGGCCATGAATGGGCATGTTGCCCTTGCCGTCCAGGAGTATGCTACTGGGCTTAAGACTGCCGAAGAGGCCTTGCAAGATGCCGCCGAGGCGGTTCGCAACGAAACCGGCATGCCCTAACACATTAATAGTAGTTCGAAACTAAATTTACGGGAATCTGGGGGGTGGCAGTTGTATTGCCATCCCCCAGATTCAGAACACAAAGGATCAAAAAAATGAATATGCCCCTGCGACAAACAACGCCAGATTTCAGACGGATTTGGTCTCATGTAAAAAAATACTTACCAGGATACTTGTTTACTTCGCCGTTTATTATCCTGTTTCTTGCCTTTGGCATCTTCCCTTTGGTGTTTTCTTTTGTTCTCAGCTTTTACAAGTGGAACGGAAATGGTCCGCTGATACCGGTGGGGTTCGAGAATTATGCCCTACTGCTGAAAGACGCGCGGTTTTTGCAGGCAATGAAAAATGGCGTAATTATATTCTTTCTCTCCGTTCCGATTCAGCTGGTTTCAGCCCTGGTTTTGGCAGTCATTCTCAATTCTAAAAATCTGAAGGGATTCCGCTTTTTTCGCGCACTTATTTTCCTGCCGTTTATTACCAACAAAGTGGCGGCGGGCTTTGTATTTCAATCGCTCTTTGCTACAAAATACGGCTTGTTGAATAGTTTTATTGGCTTTTTCGGGCTTGAGCCTATTGCCTGGCTGGATACTGTCTGGGGGGCGCGTATCGCACTGGCCGCGCTTATTTTTTGGGGCTGGGTTGGTTACAACATGATCTTGATGCTGGCTGGGTTACAGACCATTAATCCTGAAGTGGTTGAGGCTGCGCGTATAGATGGGGCTAATTCATTGCATGTTTTTTTCTACATCACCATCCCACTAATGATGCCTATCCTCGTATTTTGTACCATTCTTTCGGTTATCGGAAGTTTTGATTTATTTCCGGAACTCCAGTCACTATTTGCCACCACAGGCGGAAATGGGCCGCTTACTTCAACCATAACGCCCAACCTGGCAATTTTCCAGCAGGCGTTTGGCAGCTTCCGCTTTGGATATGCTTCGGCAATGTCGTACATTTTCTTCTTGTTCGTTTTGATACTTTCAATGCTTCAAATTAAAAATTTCAACCGTGACAATCAGTGAGGTTAGCATGCGTTCTTTCAAAAATTTTTTAATAAATTTCCTGAAGTATGGGTTTCTCATCCTGATTTCGGCATTCATGCTCTTGCCATTTTTTTGGATGTTAACAACATCCTTTAAGCCGGCCAATGAGATATTTGTTAGCCCGCCAGTTTATATCTCGCCAAATTCTAACTTCGATTCCTATATTTACCTATTCCAGAAGGCCGGTATTGCAAAGATAATCTGGAATACCTTCATTTATGCTTTTACTGCCACCGCTCTGCAACTATTTTTTTGTTCGATGGTTGGTTATGGTCTGGCAAAATTCAGGTTCCCGGGGCGAGATGCGCTTTTCATGTTCATTCTAAGTACTTTAATTATCCCATTCGCTGTCCTGATGGTTCCTCTTTACATCATCATGCGCAACCTGGGCGGCATCGATACACTCTGGGGTCTGGTACTTCCGGGAGCGGCCAGCGCCTATGGCATTTTCTTCCTTCGCCAATATATTCTAGCTTTCCCTGATGAATTACTTGATGCGGCCCGTATCGATGGCTGTGGTGAGTTCAGAATTTATTGGTCTATCTTGTTGCCAATTATTGCCCCGGGTCTGACAAGCCTCGGATTAATATTTTTTATGGGTTCCTGGAACAATTTCCTTTGGCCTCTCATCATGATTAAATCTCCCGAAGGATTTACGCTACCCATTGCAATAACATCAATGGTTAGCAGCACCCTCAGCATCCCAATTTACAACCAGCAAATGGCTGCGTCTGTGCTGAGCATCCTTCCTTTGTTGGTTATTTTCATTTTTTTCCAGCGTCGCTTGATTGAAGGTATCGCATCGGGGGCAATTAAGGGATAAATATTTCGTGAAATGGGTTGTGGCCAAAAGTCAAGAAGGCTGCTGCTGACAAGATAAAGAATAACTAATCAGCCAGTTTGTTCGACCCATTACCGGCTATTCGTTACTCACAAGAAAGAGGGAATACACTATCCAAGTTTCAACGGATAATACGAATTGGACTACCGTCGCCAGTACAACCTCTGGAACTGTGCCTGTGAATTTTGTTTTTACTAAATTTTAATAAAGGATATTTACATGATTATCACTAATCCAATTCTTCCCGGGTTTTACCCTGATCCTAGCATTGTGTCTGTTGGTGATGATTATTATCTTGTTAACAGCTCTTTTGAGTATTTTCCGGGGGTTCCGATTTTTCATAGCCGCGATTTAGTTAACTGGGAGCAATTGGGGTATTGTCTTAATCGGCCGAGTCAGTTGTGCCTAAGTGTTGAAAAAAAAGACGAAAACATCTTTTCAGCAACGCGTGGTTTTACACCCGGAATTTTCGCTCCAACTTTGCGTTACCAGAACGGTATGTTTTATATGGTAACAACTAATGTTACGTTGGGCAAACACTTTTTTGTCGTAACGGACGATCCTGCAGGTGATTGGTCTGATCCTATTTGGGTGGATGATTTAGGTGATATTGGCAATTCTATTGATCCATCCTTATTTTTTGATCACGACGGCAAAGTTTACTTTACTTGTAATGGGACGAACCCAAAAGGGATTTATCAGTTTGAGATTAATATTCAAACTGGTCAGCGTATCTCACCAACGCGTTGTATTTCGGATGGGTATTGCGGTCAAAATCCAGAAGGACCCCATCTCTACCGTATCAAGAATTTCTATTATCTTATGACTGCTGAGGGTGGAACAGAGTATGGGCATTTGATTGCGATTGGTCGCGCTGCATCTCCTTGGGGTCCATTTGAATCCTGTCCGCATAATCCGATATTGACTCATCGTAGTTATGCTAGTCCTATACAGGCTACTGGTCACGGTGAACTCGTTCAATCAAAAGACGGTTTCTGGTGGATGTTTTTCCTGGGTGTGCGTCCAAATGGTTATCCACCAGCCTATCACCTTGGGCGCGAAACCTTCCTTGCACCTGTTCATTGGACAGAAGAGGGTTGGCCGGTGGTTGGTGAAAATGGCAGAGCATCGCTGGAATTCGAAGGCCCTGGGCAGATTGCGCCGCAAAAATTTCTATATGAAAACAGTCGCGATGATTTTATAGACTCAACATTCGGCTTGGACTGGAATTTCCTACGGAATCCATCCCCCGATGATTTTTCTCTCAACGTACGCCCTGGCTGGCTGCAAATCCGTTGTTCCAATATCCCATTAGCATCTATTAGCGGCTCCCCAGCCTTTATCGGTCGAAGACAACGGCATTTTGAATGTCAGGCTGAAACTCTAGTCGAGTTGACACCCAGGTGTGATGGCGACGAAGCCGGGCTTATTGTTTTGATGAATGGAACACACCACTATGAAATTGCCGTGAAGGATATGGGCGGCAGCCCATACTTGATCGTCCGTCGTCAAATTGGCAGCTTGGAGGTTATTGACCGCCAGCCCTTGAAGTCTTACTCGGTAACACTTACTGTTATGGCAGATCGAGACTGGTATAAATTCTCATATGCGGAAAAGGATGAATTGCCAATGGAAATTTGCCAAAGCGAGACACGTTATCTTTCCACCGAGGTGGCGGGCGGATTTATTGGTGTCTATTTCGGATTATATGCATCGGCCGTAGCCCCATCTAATGGGGCAGCCTTCTTCGATTATTTCACTTACAAGTCTGAATCCGTTGGTGAAATGAGATGATAAATTTCCCATTTGGTGTTGATTATTACCCTGAACAATGGCCCGAGGAACGCTGGGAGATTGACGCGCAGTTGATGGCCGAGGCCGGATTCAACGTGGTGCGTCTGGCAGAATTTGCCTGGGTCAAAATGGAGCCGCAGCAAGGCGTTTTTGACTTTAACTGGCTGGACCGTGCCATTGCGATCTTTCATAAGAAAGGCATTGCCGTCGTCTTGGGGACGCCAACCGCATCTCCCCCGCCCTGGCTTGCTCATAAAACCCCGGATATTTTACGCGTCCGAGAAGATGGGTTACGTGTGGGCTACGGTTCTCGCCGCAAAAATTGCCCAAGCCATCCAGAGTATCGTGAACGTTCGCAAAGTATCACGAATGCGATGGCAGAACACTTTGGCGGGAACCCGGCTGTCATCGGTTGGCAAACTGATAATGAATTTGGCGACCGTTGTTACTGCGATATTTGTCGGAAGGAATTTCAGTTATGGCTTCAGAAACGTTATGCCACGCTGGATGAATTGAACAGCCGTTGGGGAACAGTCTTCTGGAGTCACACATATAACGCTTGGGAACAGATCGCCCTTCCGCTATCTACTCTTGGCGCGCCTCCGAATCCATCTTTGGCGCTGGATTTCAGACGCTTTGTATCCGCCGCCTACGAATCTTTTCAAATGGAGCAGATCAACATCCTGCGTTCCAAATGTCCATCCCAATTCATCACACATGACATGATGGGTTTTGGCTATGACGGATTGGATTACTTTGATCTGGCGAAGCCGCTGGATTTTGTCAGTTGGAATAATTATCCCATCGGCTTTTGGCATAAATTGCCTTACTCACCCGCCGCTCCGGCGCTCAGCCATGATGCCATGCGCGGTTTGAAAAATAAAAATTTCTGGGTGATGGAACACCAGGCAGGACCGACCGGCTGGGAGGTCGTCAGCCCGAGCCCAAGACCCGGCGTTTTAAGGTTGTGGGCATATCAAACAATAGCGCACGGCGCAGACGGGGTCGTATTTTTCCGCTGGCGCACAGCCCGCTTTGGCGCGGAACAATATTGGCACGGGCTGCTCGAACATGATGGGCGAGCAGGTCGTCGGTATACCGAGATCAAGCAAATGGGTGCGGAACTGAAGCGGCTGGCGGAGAAATTTTTCGGTTCCGAGGTTAAATCCAAAGTCGCTATTCTTCAATCCTACGACTCGCGCTTTGCATTTCAAGTGCAGGCCAATAGCGATGAATTTAGCTACGAAAAACACATTGCTCAAATTTACACTGCGCTATGGAAACGCAATATTAATGTGGATGTGGTCTCACCCATCGCAGACCTTTCCAGCTATGACCTGGTGATCGCTCCAACATTACACATTCTCACAGAAGCTATTGCCGATAACCTGCGAGAGTATGTTCGGGCTGGCGGTACTTTGGTGGTCACGCCTCGTACGGGTGTAAAGAATATTGATAATGTAGTAGTAAACCAGCCATTACCAGGTTTGCTTGCAGACTTATGCGGAGTCATTGTGGACGAGTACGATGCAATCACTCCTAGCATATCCCAGTCAATCACTTTTGATGTAGATGTTTTAGCAGGGCAAACACTGCCTGTCCAAATCTGGTGTGACATTCTTGCTCCACACGGCGCAGAGGTGATTGCCCACTACGCACAAGATTATTACGCAGGCAAGCCCGCAGTCACCCTCAATAAATTTGGTCAGGGTCAGGCTATTTACCTGGGCGCAATTGGCACGGATTCTTTCTACGAAACAATCCTGGGTTGGTTATTAAAACAAAAGAATATCCGGAGTGAGATTGAAGCTCCTGCGGGTGTTGAAATTTCTAAACGATCACAAGGTAATCAATCTATCTATTTTATTTTGAATTTCAATTCTTCATCCCAACCTGTCAACTTACCAGTTGCTTATAATAATTTACTGAACAATATGATTGTCTCAGGCACAATTCAAGTTGATGCGAACGATGTCTTAATTCTCGGTAGCCAGCTCAGTGAGTAACAAAAAGCTGACCATCAAAGACATTGCGTCTGCTGCTGGCGTTTCAACCCAAACAGTTTCACGCGTCTTGAATAACAAGCCAGATGTAGCCTCTGAAACCCGTGAACGAATCATAAAAATTATTACAGAAACGAACTACTCACCCAGTGAGTTTGCGCGGAGTTTGGTTCGCCAGCGGAATCTAAGGACATCCTTCATTCCTGGGGAAGTCTGGAAAGATACAGATGGCGTCCCCATTCAAGCGCATGGTGGTTGTATCCTTTTTGACAACAATACCTATTATTGGTTTGGCGAAAACAAAGATACCCCAACAAAGAAAAACAACCTGATCGAGTTTAACGTCGATGCCGTAGGTGTGTCTTGCTATACATCCACTGATCTTTATAACTGGGAGAACAAAGGATTGGTGTTCCCAGCGGTCAAGGATGATCCAAGCCACGAGCTTCATACCAGCAAGCTGATCGAGCGCCCAAAAGTTATCTACAATGAAATAACCAAAAAATATGTGATGTTCATGCACCTTGATACAGATGATTACCAGTATGCGCGGGTTGGCATAGCAGTTTGTGATCAACCTGCGGGTCAATATGAATTTCTCGGCAGTATTGCTCCGAATCAGTCAGACAGCCGTGATATGACGGTCTTCAAAGACGAAGATGATAAAGCTTATATTTTTCATTCTTCAGAGTGGAATGTAACTTTATACGCCGGGGAGCTTTCGCCAGACTATCTGCAAACAACCGGTGTTTTTACAAAGAACTTTGAACAAGCTTCGCGCGAAGCGCCAGCAGTGTTTAAACGCAACGGTAAATATTACTGCCTCTCTTCTGGCTGTACAGGCTGGGATCCCAATGAGGCACAATACGCGCTCGCCGAAAACATTTTAGGACCGTGGACCGTTATGGGGAATCCGTGTGTGGGTCCCAATGCAGAGAAGACCTTCTTCGCTCAGAGCGCGTTCGTCTTTCCGGTTGCAGGCAAAGACGATGCGTACATCGCCATGTTCGATATGTGGAACAAGACGGATATTGGGTCATCGCGATACGTCTGGCTGCCAATTCAATTTGAGGAGGATAGGCTATTCATCAAGTGGACAGACGAGTGGGATTTATCTGTTTTCGCTGATCGAAACAATCTCGAACACGAATAAAAGGAGGCGAACCAACCGGAAGCGGAAGGTGCAAGAGGTATTCAAAACGCCCGATGCCATTTACAATGCAGATATTCGTGTTGGGGGGGACGGTAGTTTTGTCAGCTGCAGGACGAAGGCGGTGTGCTGAGCGTGTCGAAGCATCAGAGTTTGATGCGTTCGGCGACGTTGTGCTGTGCATGAGTCAGCTACAGTTATCCCCACGTGCCTATGCACATCACTATGTCATCTCATTTTGAAATTATCATGTACTATCACAGACCTGGCGGGGAGTGAGGAAATTTAATCCGCGCATTTGGCGCGAGGCACTGCACGCTTCGCAGTCGTCCCAAGTTGATGATGGGGCAAGAATTTTGTTGGCGGTACTGATGTCATATCATATGAAGAGCTTATTGAATACTCAACTCTTATAGAATAACCGAAGCAGTTCCCAATTCTTTGCCAGATCGTAAACCGCGGCTCCGACGAGGAGCAGGCCGCCGATGAAATTTACAATTCGAATATGGCGGACGAAGAAAGTAGTCAACTGGCGTTGAAGTACAGCAGATAAAAACGAAAGTATCAAGAGAGGGATGCCAAGCCCCAGCCCAAACCAAAGAAATGTCCATAACTGGTTGAATGCCTCCCCTGCCGTGAAAGAAAGGGCGAAGATGCTGACCACCATTGGTCCGGAGCAGGGAAGTGCAATGGGACCATAGAGCAAGCCGTATACATAGGCATTACCATATGGGTGCCGTAAAGCAGGTAGCTGAATTTGCGGCAAGGTTTTAAATGGATTGATGTTAAGTAAGAGCAGAATTCCCAAAATAAAGATCAGAAGATTAGCAAGTGGGATGAGATACATCAAAATACTGCCAACAGGAACAGCTAGTAAGGCAATCAAACCACCCAGAGCGATCATCATGGTCAGTACTCCCGCCAACACGAACAGCCCCAGGAAATATTTTTGTTTTCCCATTTCTTGTTGGCTGCTTAAATAGGCTAAAAAGCCGGGGTACAGCGGCAATATACACGGACTGGTAGTGGTCAAAAGGCCAAGCAGCAGAGATGTAATTGCAAGGTTATTCATTTCGTAAGATAAGGTTCAACGATCGTTTGGAGTTTTTCCACGTCCTTTATGCCATATTCCAATTGATGAACACCCCCATCACGATCAATGATCAACATGGGAGAAAGCGGCGGATTCAAATACTCTGCACTGTATAAATTTCCAAGCGCACGTTCAACTAAAAGCGGCGCAACAGCGAGATGCCAATCCAAACCATATTGTGAAGCGTATTCCTTAAGCAAAGCGCTGTCTTCATGAGGGTCAACATCCAAACTGACCGAAATCAAGTCCTCAGGGTTACCCATGACTTCATGCAATTTTTGTACCGCGCCCGCCTGAATAAGGCAATTGGGGCACCAGATCGCCATAGTTTCGAGCAGGACAACCTTTCCTGCATAATCGTTCATGGTAAATGTTTTGCCCGTTTGGACATCAGTCAACTCCATACTGAACCAGTCTGGCATTGCAGTCACAACGGCGGTGGCAGTTAATGAGGGCACTTGTGTATTAATAATATTTTCCTGTGCACCCACGCAGGCAGATATTATTAGAGCGAAACCAGGACAAATTAACAAAAAGCGAAAAAAATTCAAGGGGAATATCCTTTGTTAATCAGCAATGATAATGAAATCCAAGAACTATTTTTTAAGAATGCTTTTTTCTCATATAAAACAAGCTTTGAATTCCGATAAAAATCAGTGTAAGAGCGCCTACGCCAATGCGGGTCCACCACGAACTTAATGTGCCATTAAATTGGAGGATTGAGACAATGGTGCCGTTGATCAAAACTCCAAACAGCGTGCCAATCACATTTCCTACACCGCCGGTTAACATCGTACCGCCTATCACCACCGACGCAATAGCATCCAATTCCATTCCTGGAGCATAACCGCCGTATCCTGAAAGCAGGGAAATGCTAAACACAATCCCTGCCAGCGCGGAACAAAAGCCACCGAAGGCATATACTAATAATTTTGTGCGTGCGACCGGCAAACCCATTAACATAGCAGACTGTTCATTATTACCAATGGCATAAACAGTGCGCCCAAAGCGGGTGAAGTTTGCCAGGTAAATCACAACCAACAGCAAAATCGGGCCAACAACGGAAGGAATATATACATATGCCTTTTCGAAGAAGGGAATATGCAGTTTTGTCAACGCCAGATAACGATAGAAGGGATCTTTAATAGTTAAGGAAGAAAGGGTGATAATGTAAGCCATCCCGCGCGCAAAAAAGAGCCCCATCAAGGTCACGATAAATGGCTCCACTTTAAGGTAATGAATAATAAAACCCATTGCAAGCCCGAATACGATACCCATCAGCAGCATTAATGGCATCACAACTGCAGGGCTGACACCCTTTACAAGCAGTGCAGCTGATGCGGCAGAGGTTAGGGCAATCATACCTGCCACAGAAAGATCGATCCCCTTGGTAAGGATCACAAATGTCATCCCAATCGAAACAATCAACAAGCTTGCTGTGTTGATAAACAGATTAAAAAACACCTGAGGCTTTTGCATGGCGGGATACAGCCGGCCTCCAACCACATAGACAAGGATAAATATCGTTATCGTGGTCAGCAAAGGGCCATGATTTAGCAGGAAAAATTTAATTCGTTGTGCCATGTCGAAGTCCTTTTCGGTCTACAAGTTTGTTCAAAAGTAGACGGGCGTAATCAGAATAAAGAAGAATCACCACCAGAACAAGCACAGCTCTGCCAGCCAATAAGGCATTCGCCGGTACACCAAAGATATACATGGTGATCGTGAATGTCCAAATGATCAACGCGCCAACAATACTGGCGAGCAGGGAGAACCGGCCACCCGACATTAGGGTACCGCCAATGACAACCGCAAAGATTGCGTCCAGTTCATAATTGAGACCAATGTTATTGGCATCGATCGCATGGATGTAGGAACCGAGAATCAAACCTGCGATGGCGCCACAAAAGCCGCAAAAAGCATAAGCGAACAACTTGACATTCTTCTCACTAATGCCGCTGTAATAAGTCGATTTTGAATTGATCCCAACCGACTCGATAAACAGTCCGATCGAGGTTTTACGAACCAACAGCCAGGCTAATATATACACAACAGCTACGATGTAGATTGAAACGGGGAGGCCCAATATAAAACCATTTCCAAACCAAAAATAGGGTGTGTAGTAAACGGTCATAATTTGTCCATTTGTAATCAGTTGGGCAATTCCACGACCCGCCACCATCAAGATCAGGGTCGCCACCATCGGCGAGATTTTGCCCCGTGAAACCAGCATCCCGTTCCACAAACCACACAGGGTACCAGCCACCAGAGTAACCACCACAACCAGCCACAAAGGGGTATTGGTTAAATTCGGGTCTGCTGCGACTGAATTTGTTATTTGTTCATTACCCAAGACTGGATTAATCAATACCGAGCCCATTGCCGCCGAGATGGCGATCACAGCGCCTACCGAAAGGTCAACACCTCCGGTAGCAATCACCAGGGTCATTCCGAGCGCGACTAACATCAAGGGAGCTGAGTTATTAAAAACGTCAATCAGATTCCCATATAAATGACCATTTAGTATCCCAAGTTTAAAGAACCCGGGTGAAAAAATCGCATTAAAAATTAAAATCAAAGCCAGTGCAACCAAGGGCCAGAACAAGCGACTTTCACGAATGCGTTTAACTAAAGGAATGTTGTTTTTCATAAAATCCCTGCCATTGTTTGGATAATGGTGTGATCATCCACATCGCCGGGGTACTCAGCGGCTTTCTTATGGTCTCGCATCACAACAATGCGGTGACTTGTGCGTAATACTTCTTCCAATTCAGAGGAAATAAATATGATAGATTTGCCCTCTTCAGCCAGCTGCAAGACCAGTTTTTGAATTTCTGCTTTTGCCCCTACATCAATCCCTCGAGTGGGTTCATCCAGGATCAAAACCTGCGGGTCTGTTGCAAGCCAGCGCGCCAGAATCACCTTTTGCTGGTTTCCGCCGCTTAAATTTTTAACCAACTGATCTGGCGATGGTGTGACAATTCCCAATAGTTTTATATATTTTTCAGCAATTTCATATTGTTTCTGAGTACCTATGAATTTAAACCATCCGTATCGGGCCTGCAAAGCCAGGATAATGTTCTCGCGAATTGTTAAATCACCTACAATTCCCTCTGCTTTACGGTCTTCAGGGCATAAGGCGATCCCATTTAAAAGAGATGCCAAAGGTGAAAAATGGCTGATCTTTTTACCCCTGATTGTGAGAGAGCCTTTGTCGGGGGTATCAATACCAAAAATCAGGTTCACTATTTCAGTACGCCCGGAACCCAACAATCCAGCAAACCCAACAACTTCGTTGGCATTTAACTCAAAATCAATCGGTTCTATGGAACCTGTGAGTCCCAATCCTTTTGCTTCGACCAGGATTTCTTTATCTTTCTTTTGTTCGCTCTTTTGTTTGGTTTTTGACACCTCGTCCAGTTCGGTCAAACTGCGTCCCAACATTTTGCCGATAAGTTCGATACGAGGTAACGAAGCTGTATTGTAGGTGCCAACCAGCTTCCCATTGCGCAATACTGTGATCCGGTCAGTTATTTCATAAACCTGGTCAAGAAAATGAGTAATAAAAACAATACCTATCCCCTCGCCTTTTAATTTACGTATCACTCCAAAAAGTTGATTGGTTTCATTTACATCCAAGCTTGAAGTGGGTTCATCAAGGATTAATATTTTTGGAGAAGCAACTTCAAGAGAGCGCACAATCGCCACCATTTGTTGGATGGCAACTGAAAAATTTCCCAGGGGTTGTGTAACATCAATGTCAACATCCAGTCTTTTTATTGCCTCACTGGCCAAGGCATTCGTCTTTTTCCAATCAATGCCACTAAAATTGTGTGGTTCAAACCCAAGCATAATATTTTCGGCGACCGAAATATTGGTACACAGGTTGATTTCCTGATAAACCGTACTAATACCAAGTTCCTGGGAATGCTGGGGAGACCGAACTTGTACAAGCCTGCCATCCAATTCAATTGAACCCGCATCAGGGTGCTCCACACCAGTCAAGACTTTAATCAAAGTGGATTTCCCAGCCCCATTTTCCCCTATCAAAGCATGAACTTCCCCCTTTCTCAGGGAAAAGTCAACATCCTCAAGGGCGACAACACCAGGAAAGGATTTTGTGATTCCTTTTATACTTAAAATATTTTGGGTATCTGCCATATTATATATACCTATCTTTTATTTTTATTATAATCCTGGTCGATATGTGTCTATCATTGGTTTTTTGGTAAAGAAGCGGCGTTAGAATCAACGCCGCTTCTTTTTAGCTCAATCTATCTTAGGCGACTCCAGGAAACCTTAGTACACCTGGATAAGCTTTAGTACTTGCGGCTCGGTAACAATTCAGCAGCTTTATCGGGGAAGAAGACGCTCTCAATGGTGAGAACTTCCTTCTCAATAGGTTCACCGTTCATGAGTTTCAGCGCCAATTCCATGGTTTGCGGTCCAAGCAGAGGATTGCATTCAACATCAGCCTGTACCCAACCATCGATCATCATCTGGAAACCACCGCGGGTACCGTCAATAGATATGATCTTGATGTCACCGGGTTTCAAACCAGCAGCTTTGATGGCTTCGACAGCGGCTTGTGCCATACCATCGTTGTGTATGAACATACCGTCGATCTGTCCTTCGTATTTCTTCAAAAAGGCTTCCACAACGGGTTTAGCTTCAGTAGGATTGAAGTTACCGGTCTGGGAATCCAATATCTTGATGTTAGCGTTGAGAGTCTCGCGGAAGCCTTGGGCACGGCCATTTGCAGCGCCAGAGCCGGTGGTACCACTAATTTCAACAATGTTACCGCCGTTGGGCAGCAATTTGTTCATTTCCTCGCCGGATTTCCGTCCTTCGACTACCATATCAGAGCCTATGTGAGCGGCATACAGGGAGGCATCTGCAGATACAGAGCGGTCCACGATAATGACGGGAATATTGGCATCTTTGGCTTCTTGAAGAACAGCGTCCCAACCATCTTCTACTACAGGAGGCAACGCAATCACGTTCACGCCCTGCTGGATGCATGCACGTATGGCAGAGATCTGGTTTTCCTGTTTCTGCTGGGCATCAGAGAACACTAATTTTACGCCCAATGTTGCAGCAGTTTCCTTAAAGGAAGCAGTGTTAGCAGTGCGCCAGTCACTCTCGGCACCGAGTTGAGGGTAGCACAAAGTTAAATCAGCATACGTGTAAACCATCTTAGCCGGTGCTTCGGTAGCTGCTGCAGGGGCTTCAGTAGCTGCAGGAACTGCCGGTGCTTCAGTAGCTGCGGGTTTGGCAGGAGTACCACAAGCTGAAAGTACGAGGCTAGCCAGTATCAGCACGGCTAGAAGGTTCAAAAGCAATTTCTTGGACATTTTCTTCTCCTTAAAGTTAATAAATATAGGATGTCATATTGGCGTAATAGTTGGGCAAGAGCAGGCATACACCGTCAAGCAATGATCAATTCTCTTACCTGAAGCTTATATCTCGGACGCCAATTTACCGAGATGCGCCTCCTTACTATTCATTTTTTATTCCCCTTGCTCCTCACCTCCTTTTGATTCTGATTCCATTTTTTTGTCAAGACATATAAATAAAGAGACGAGATAGTAATATGATCAACCTCGTTTTGAACTTTCATGAACAACGAAATTTTGTTGTATGGCCCTTGATCGTGCGATAACAGCCTGGCTTTTCTGCCAAGCCCGGATCATTTCTACTATGCTCTGAATTACTTGTTCGCCAAACAATTGGAGGTCTTGAGGAATTATTGTTAATGAAAAATAAGCCGACTTAAGAATTTCGTATTGTCCCGCCATTGCCTTCACATATTGACAGATTTCCCCAAAAACATAAGAAAACTTATTCATCACGCGCGAAACCATCTGCGCAGAAACCCCCGCTTTTTGCGCTACATCTATAGTAGTGACATATTTTCTTCTCTCAGACAGTATCAAGGTGTTTTCCTTAATAACTCAATATGGTATTACCAATAACAAAAATATCTACCAGAGTTGGTGCTGAAACGTATACCTATCAATAGAATACATGATTGCAGTTTGAAAATCCATGTTTTCTTTTTCGGAAGTAGTTAATTTTTTCGTTGTATAAACAAATAAAAAATCTGCCATCACAACCGATGGCAGATTTTTTTGGAAAAGAGTTAATTTTCTTTTGATGAAGGCGTCTTTTAGGCCATATCAGTATTTGCGGGTTGGCAAAATCGCGCTGGCATCTTCGGGGAAGAAAATGCTCTCAATAGATGGAACCCATTTGGGGATGGGCTTGCCATTGACTACTTTTAAAGCCAGTTCAAAAAACTGCGGGCCAAGTAGTGGGTTGCATTCCACCGTTGCATTTAATTTGCCAGCAATCATCGCCTCAAAAGCACCTCGGGTTGCATCTACAGAAACGATCTTGATGTCCTTGCCAGGCTTGAGACCATACTCTTCAATTGCCTCAATTGCGCCAAGCGCCATATCATCATTATGGGCATAGACCGCTGTGATTTTATTGCCATATTTTTTCAAGAAAGCCGCCATGACTTCTTTGCCTCTGGCACGCGTAAAATCGCCAGATTGAGAATCGATAATTTGCATCTGCGGGTAATTTTTTAGAATCTCTCGAAAGCCTGTATAGCGGTCGTTTGCAGGAGCGGAACCGATTGTGCCTACCAGCTCGACAATATTTGCCTTCCCGTTTACAAGGTCTGCCATGATTCTAGCGGCTTTGTGGCCCTCTTCAAGAAAATCTGAGCCCAGATAAGATACGTAAAAATCTTCCTTGACGGCCGCGCGCCGGTCTACAAGAATGATCGGAATGCCGGCATCTTTGGCTTCCTGAAAAACTTCTTCCCAGCCGGTTTCAACAATGGGCGAAATCCCGATAATGTCCACTTTTTGGATAATGAATTTACGCACTGCTTCTATTTGATTTTCCTGTTTTTGCTGCGCATCCAGAAAGCGCAATTCCACGCCTAATTGTTCTGCCGTTTCTTTAATGGAAATGGTGTTGGCGGCACGCCACTCGCTCTCGGCTCCCAATTGGGCATAGCCTACAATCAGGTCTTCATATTTTTTCTCAGGGATGGCTGCATCAGGTTGAAGGGCAGGTAATGAAACAGGTTTTTGTGAGCAGCTGACAGGTCCAATGAAAGATGCGAGAATAATAAAAAAAAGCAGCGTGCGTGAAATTTTCATCAATAAGTGTTCCTGAGTTTTGTCCAGCGCTTCTTAATTCTGACTGTTGACAGAATCGCCATTCTGGGGAATTGACTCCATTTTGGCTGGGATTACCAAACTGACACAGGTGCCAGTAGTATATTCGCTTTGAATGGAGATACCGTAAGCTTTGCCGTAATATAACCGAATACGTTTGTTGACATTGCCGAGTCCGAAGCCGCTCTCCAACTTGATATCATCCGAGTCTTCCTCCAACTCAGTGCGTAGTTGTGTCAGTTTCTCCGGCGTAAAGCCAATTCCATTGTCTTCCACTTCAAGCAGGATTTCATTATCATCTTTTCGTCTGGCACGCACACTAATTGTGCCCTTCTGCCGTTTATTTTTGATGCCATGATAAAGAGCATTTTCGACCAGCGGTTGAAGAAGCAATTTCAAAATGGTATTCTCGGCTACATTTTCCTGCACTTCGATTTTGAAATCCAGAATGTCACGATAACGCATCTTTTGAATGGTTAGGTAACTTCTGATGCGTTCAACTTCTTCGCCAATCGTAATCCAATCCATGCCTTTGCTAAGGCTGATACGAAAGAAATTTGATAACGCGCTGACAATCTTGATCACCTGGTCGGTCTTCTTGGATTCCGCCATCCAGATAATCGTATCAAGAGTGTTATATAGAAAATGGGGGTTGATCTGAGCTTGAAGCGCGCGCAACTCAGCCTTCTTAAGATTTTCCTGTTCCTTGATCTTGGAATCCAATAGTTCTTTGATCTTCCCGATCATGATGTTGAAACTCATGCCTAACTCGGTAATTTCGTCCACATTATCATTGGTCATTAATGCTTGCAGGTCATTTTTAGTGATCGTCGTGGTCACATCATGTAATTTCTTGATCGGGGTATAAATGCTCTTGGACAAACTCCAGGCTGCCACTACTGAAAAGCCCACGGCGCTAAATATCAAGATGATGGACAAGATTTGCCAGCGCACAAAGCTTTCGCGCATCACTTGGTATTGACCTTCTGTGCGATGCACTTCGTACAAAACATAATTTTGGACAACCTCTTCCATCACAGAAGTTACAAAACGAATATTCTCCAGCACGACTTCGTTTTCAGCGGCCGTACTATTATGGGCGATCTTATCACCCATCTGGTCCACATATCCCTTCAGCGATTCCAACGTCCTGAGAATCAAATCCAATTTAACTTTGGCTCGTTGTGAATCGGTATGTTCCATCATCCAATGTATCTTTGTATTTACATTATCAATAATTTCATACTGTTTCCCCTCTGAAAATTTTACTTCCCCGGAAACGATTTTCCACATTTCATTATCAATATCAAGCTTGATACTGCCGCTGATACTGTTCGCGGTGGTAATGTTGGTGATAATGGCATCATACTGGCGGCTATAATTCAGCACTTGCAGCATAGAAACAACATTTGTAGTCCCCATGAGCAGGATAACAATACAAAGCGAAGCCAGGATTTTCGCACGGATGGAGAGATTGATCGCGGCGATAAAATCAGCCAGCGGCCCCAAATATTTGAGCGAAGACCTTCTGGTTGAACTCGCTTGCGCACTTACTCTGTTTAGAAGTTGCCTTAAACCAGGCGTTGCTGTTTTCTGTGCCACGTCGTTCTCCTGCAAAGTAATTAAATCTGTGACCGAAATTCAATGGGTGAGAAGCCGGTATTTTTTTTAAAAACGGAGCTGAAATAATGCGGGTCGTTATATCCAACCTGATAAGCGATATCGGCTGACCTTAATGATGTCATGCGCAACAATTCCTTGGCTTTTTTAATGCGGATTTCAGTCAGATATTCCTTAAATGTCTGGCGGGCTTCCTGACTAAAAACAACGCTGAAGTGACTGGCGCTAAGGTTTGCCTGAGCAGCCACTTCATTAAGTGAAAGTTCCGCATTTGTATAATTATGCTCAATATATTCTTTTATCTGATGGATCAGATTCTTATATTGACCATTCGGTTGAGTATCTCGATAAGCCAGGCCGCTGGACAGAATCTTAAACGCCTGTTCCTGCAACTGATCAATTGTTTTGATATTTGACATGGTCATTTCGATGGAATTCAACTCCGGGATCACATTGTCAACATCCCCACCCAGATCATTCACCAATTTTGCAGTTGCCAGAACAACGTCAACAAAAATATAATTCTTGATCAAGTTTGATTTCAGTGCTGTGTCGCCCAATGGGCGTATATAAGCGTTAAAGAATTCGTCAAACCCATCTTTCACACCAAAGCGCAGATAATTTTCCACTGCCGATTTATCCACCTTGAGCAATTCCGCCCGTTCAACAGCCTGGTTCCACTCGGATTTATTTTCACCAGCTGGATATTGCATGTTCACCAGCGCCTCGACAAAAGACTGGTAGATATCTGCAATACGATTCTTGGAGGTGCCAATTCCGATAGTAAGTTGATAACGAGTCTTCGCAACGGCTTGCCTGATCTCCTCCGAGAGCAGATCGCACTCTTCTTCGAGATATTCCGAGGTACTCCCCTTCATCATTAAGATGAGGTCACCCCAATCTCTTTTCAACACGAAAACATCTGGATTTTTTTCAACCAACTGCATTACAACAACCTGAGTCCGCTGATATTCATCGTGGTCGTACTTTTCCGAGCGGTCTCGCAACTCAATTTTTAGGATTACAACCAAATAATGCCTGGCAATCAGGTCAATCCCCAGCGCTTGCGCCTTCTCAATGGCCTCTGTTGGGGAAACCGCCCCTACAACCAGCTTAAACAACAACCTTTCGCGGAGCGTGGCCTGATTTTCTTCCACTTGTTCCTGAAGTTTTATAAGCTTGGCTTGCTCTTTTCTTTCCTGATCCAGCTGTACGGTAAGTTTCTGAAGGACATTTTGAAGTTTATGCACTGTGACAGGTTTTAAAAGATAATCTGTGACCCCGAGACCAATAGCCTCCTGGGCATATTCAAATTCGTCATGTCCACTGAGAATAATAATCTTCATCCAGGGCATGCGTTCCCGCACAATTTTGCTTAACTGCAGGCCGTCCATGAATGGCATCTTGATATCGGTGATCAGCACATCCGGCTGGATCGTACGCAACAACGGAAGAGCCATCTCACCATCAGCCGCTTCGCCGCAAAATTCAAATCCGCTGGCCTGCCAGTCTACATTATCGCGAATCCCTTCGCGAGTAATAATTTCATCTTCCACGAAAAAAACCTTGTAGGACATATTAGCCATCCTTTGTCAAGCATTTTACTCCATACAAGGTACCTTGGCGAAGGCCTGGAAATCCCTGACATTTCCTTTCGCGTTCCGTCTACATTAATGGCAGCAAAAGAGTGGCAAGCAGTTTATCACAGCCAATAAGAAATTGATCTATATGATAATCGGAAAAAATTTAACTATTGCCGCACACGCAGGTTTGTGTCGATTGTGGTATTCGTGCCCATGTGGATACTACGGTGACTAAGTGAAAATAAGTTGAGCGAAACCAGCGCAGTGATCCGGCAGCGCGTACAAGCCGCACGGAAACTTCAACGAATTAGCTTCTCAACCAACGGCTCATCCGACATTATCTTTAACGCAGACATGCGCATCGGGAAGGTCAGGTAGTTTTGTCAGCTGCAGGACGAAGGTCAGAGTTTGATGCGTTCGGCGATATAGTGCTGTGAATGAGTCAATTACAGTTATCCGCACGTGCCTATATACAGCACTATGTCATCGCATTTTGAAGTTATCGCGCACGATCGCAGACTTGACTGGGAGTGAGGAACTCCAATCCACGCATTTGGCAGAGGCGTTGCACGCTTCGCAGTCGTCCGAAGATTATGATGGGGTAATTACATCGTTACGCCTACCAAGATTAAGGTTTAACTGCCAGCGAAGCATTAGAATAACTTTCATGGGTGAGGTTGAGTAGTTGCCAAACCCAGTAAATATTCAGTTTATTAACGTATAATCCAAAAGGATTATGAAAACTCCCTCAACTCTTTCACGCGTTGCGCAATTTTTCTTGACAATATTGCTGATCGCAAGCGTCACTGCAATCTTCTATACCTTTCGCGACTCATTAGACAAAACGATCATCGCCCTCTTGTATTTAATTCCAGTGGGATTGGTTACAACATTATGGGGTTTGGGTGCAGGTATAACTTGCGCCCTGATAGCCTTTCTAAGTTTTAATTATTTCTTTATTGCGCCATATTACACTTTGGCAGTTCATCATCCTATTGATCTGGTGGTGCTGACTGTCTTTCTAATCGTTGCGATTGTGTTGAGTCAATTGGTGGCGCGCGCCCAAGCTGGACTGGCCGCGGCCAATGCGCGGGAACGTGAAGCGACTCAACTGTATGAACTCAGCGTTGCACTGACCGGTTTGCATGATGAAAGTGAACTTCCACGGATTCTCGGCCTGCAGGTATCCTCCCTCTCTCTGGGTGAACATGTGGAAGTGAATCTTATTGGTGCACAACCAATTCGTTTCAGTATGCCAGAGACCAACTCACCTGCACGCCCAGCGGAGTTGAGCATCCCCATTCAAGCAGCGCGAAGTGTTTTAGGGGAGATTCTGCTTTGGAGAATGGAACCAGAAATCACGTCTGGTGAGAAGCGTTTAATCCAAACCTTTGCGAGTCAGGCCGCGCTGGCATTGGAGCGGACGAGATTTGCCCAAGCCGAGTCGCGTGCAAAAGTTTTAGAGGAAAGTGACCGGTTGAAGTCAGCTATTTTATCTTCTGTATCGCATGAACTGCGCACGCCGTTATCAACAATCAAAGCCGCAGCTTCAAGTTTGCGCGGGAATGAAGTGAATTGGGATTCACCCGCACGCGTCGAGTTGATCGCAGCCATTGATGACGAATCCGATCATTTGAACATGCTGGTGGGAAATCTACTGGATATGTCACGAATTGAATCAGGGGTATTGAAACCAAAACACGAATGGAATATGCTCTCCGAGATCCTCGGTGGTGTACTTTCACGCATGAGACATTTGGCAGAGGAACATAAGATTGAAATTGACGTTCCGGAAGATTTACCGCTTGTCCCCGTGGATTATGTGCAAATGGAGCAGGTTTTTACCAATTTATTGAGCAATAGTTTGAAATATGCACCAGTAAACACCGTTGTGTGTGTTCGTGCGAAAGTGGAAGATGAAGTTATTCATGTGTTGGTGTGCAACCAGGGTCCACAGGTTTCGCCTGAACATCTCGAAAGGATCTTTGACAAGTTCTATCGCATCACTGCTGCCGACCGTGTCACCGGCACCGGACTTGGTCTTTCCATTTGCAAGGGAATTATTGAGGCACATGGCGGTCGCATTTGGGCGGAGAATCTACCCGATGGGCTGGGTTTTAATTTCACACTGCCGCTTCTTTGGGATGGCAAGCCAGCTCCAAAATTGCCCATGGATTCGGAGATGGAATGAACAACGCGCCACATATTCTTGTCATTGATGACGAACCGCAGATCCTGCGTGCGCTTCGCACTATTCTTACAGAAAAACAATTCAAGGTTTCCATTGCAAATCGCGGCGAAGAAGGTTTGAATATTGCAGCAACCACAGAACCCGACCTTGTGATCCTTGATCTGGGCCTGCCCGATATGGACGGCGTTGAGGTCTGTACTCGTTTGCGGGAGTGGACACAATGCCCGATCATTGTTCTTTCGGTGCGTGATAGCGAACGTGATAAAGTTGCGGCACTCGATAAAGGCGCGGATGATTATTTAACCAAGCCATTCGGAGCTGAAGAATTACTGGCGCGTGTACGGGTTGCCTTGCGTCATTCCATGCAGAACAAAGGAACGCATAGCAAAGTTGTCAAGGCGGGCAATTTAACAGTTGACATTGTGAGCCATATTGTCAAGCGTGATGAAGAAGAAATCAAACTAACAGGCACTGAATATAAACTGCTTGCATATCTCGCTGCGAATCACGGACGCATCCTTACGCATCAAAGCATACTTATTCATGTATGGGGACCAGCCGATGCCGATCACACGGAATATTTACGCGTATATATGCGCCAGTTGCGCAAGAAACTTGAAGTCGATTCGGATCATCCCAAGTTTATTATCACCGAGCCGGGGATCGGATATCGTTTTATGGCAGATGAGTAGAAGAAAGTAATTATTTATTGTGACATTCATCATATAAAAATTTAGAGCGCCCCATCTCGGGGCGCTTTTTTATTTGTTCTTTATAGGATTGGTCTTTTTCTTTGTCTCCATTTTATATCGCCTGATTACCATATTCATATCAACGAGGTGATTATGAACATACTTGATGTCAAATCAAAATCTCAAGGCCTGACCGAAGCCCCCGCTTCTTTGCTCAATCGGAGGATTGATTCTCCACGATTGGTAGTTCTTCTCCCTGAAAAAGATATAAACTACATGGCCGTGGTTCGTCGTATTTGGGAGCTGGCCAATATTCATGGCGCCCAAATACAATTTATTGGCTTATGCAGGGAGGCGGATCATGAAGCGGATATTCGGCGCAAGCTGGTGATGATCTCTGCCATGGCGCAAGACACCGTCCTCCATGTTGAAACCAAAGTTGAATTTGGAAACGATTGGGTCAAGGCTGTCAAATCCAATTGGCGAGACGGGGACATGCTGGTCTGTTTCAAGGAACACAATGCAGGCAGGCTGCGCGGGCCATTGAGCCGAATTATCGAAACGAATCTCCACGCACCTGTATACCTGCTTTCGGGAATGCTAAAAGATGAGTATGTCCAGCCGGGTTGGAAATCACAACTGGGTAGCTGGCTAGGCTCCATTGGGATTCTGGTCGGCTTTTTCTTCCTGGATGTTTGGATCAAGCCGCAACTAGATTGGGTTCACCAATCTTTGTTTTTCGTAAGCATTCTGGTTGAGGTTGGAGTACTGTGGTTGTGGAACATCATTTTTTAGTGAAATTATTTTTAAAGGATAAATCATGACCGAAATAAATCCAAAACAAACACTCTTATCCGATAAGTTATCGGAAGATTACGAGCGCCATCAAAAGTTATTTAACGCTCAACCCGTGATCGTTCAACATTTCCTTGAAGCTCAGGGAAAACAAATCGCGGAAGCGATTGTCGATGGAAACTCACAAGTTAATTTCATCCTGCCAGACCGGGTTGTATGCACCTTGGAACATGTCGATCAAACTGCGTTGGTTTCCATTCCGCAGTTGCAGCGTCCTCGTTCGGCAGGAAGTTTTTTCAACCGTTTTCGCAAAGTCGAACTGTATAAGGAATTACGCCACCTGTTCAATGAATTGGAGCAATCGCCAGATCGCGCCGTATCTGTTGCAAGCGGTTTGCAGCGTCACGCAACCGTAAGTCATATGGTCCACAACATGCTTCCAGCAGGACGCATGGTTAGCTATAGATTAGATAGTGATGATGAGACCATTCCCACCATCCCTGAAGGCGATGATCTTGAACCACAGTCTGCCATCACTGCGGATACAGATGCAATTGCAGAAGAAGGCAAAGCAGAAGAAGGACGCGGCGAACTGCTCGTGCCATTTGTTCCTTATGCCCGCAAATTCTATGTACCGCAATGGATTGCCTTTGACGAAAATGGAAAGTTGCTTGCCAAATCAGTGGATGAGGCAGCTGCACATGTTAAATCCATGCAGCGATTTATGGAAGTGCTGTTTCTGTCAGTCGCACTTGCTCCGTACTTCTCTACCGACAAGGAATATGCACAGAAGCGCTATAGCATGTTGGGGCAACTGGTGAATCAAGGGCGCGCGCTGGCGATCTATCAGGCAAAGGAAATCATTGCTCGAATCAAAGAGCGGGCCGAAGCGGGGAGTTTGAACCGCGGTCTTCGTCTCAGCCTTCCTTATTTTGACGATCAGGAACTTCGTTTGGATGTTTCCAATTTTGAAGTCATCCCCGCAGGGCGGATCATGTTCGTCCCAGCTTTTGTTGTGCGCGCCGTGGAGCAGGAAGAAGTCAAGGTTAGTCAGGATACGCGCTTCAATCCGTCCACTCGCAAGCACCTGCTCAATTTACTCGACTTGCTCGAACAAGCATTCGTCACGAAAAACATTCAAGGTTAATCCATGTTATTTTCCATTGCCCTATTAATAGTTTTTATTATCGTTGCAGTACGCGCCGCACCTCGTGAAAAGCAGGAGGATGCACATATTCATGGTGCCGGTCAAATTGGTTTATTGGCAGCCATGGCCCTCTTCGGCGTGGACTATTACACCTCTTATTTTTACGCCACTGGTGAAATGATGAGCGCGCTTCATCCATATCATCTCCAACAATATGGCTACATCGCAGTCATCGTGATCGCCATTGCAAATGCGATTTTCGGTTTCTTATACATGTACTCGCTGGGCGTATTTAATGAAGGCGGCGGCTCCTATACTGCATCCATGCGGTATCTCTCGCCAGGATTAAGCCTGATCGTAGCCGTAGTGCTTCTTCAAGATTACATCTTTACCATCGTGGTTTCCAGCTTATCAGGCGTTGACCAACTACTCTCCGTTTTGAATGCCTACAATATCGGATGGTACGTTCACGTTGGACTTGGTATTGCGCTGGTAACTGTCACATGGTATTTGACAATCCGTGGCCGCGGCGAATCCTCGTCTGTGGTCTTTTCGATGCTTGGTGTCTTTATCATGATGAGTGTTGTGATGGCAATGGGTCTCATACTTGCCAAGGCTCATGGTGTGGCGCCTATCGTTTATCAGGAGCAATATAAGAACGCCAGTTTGTGGCAGGCTGCGTATCACATGTTGACTGCTTCGATGAAAGGTCTAGTAGCACTCTCAGGCTTGGAAGCCATGTCTAATGGGATTCAATTCGTCAAGAATGAGGATTTTGGTCTGGTGAAATGGGGTAAAAAACAAATGCCAAAATTTCAAGGGTTATGGGAATACTATAGCGGCAAAGCCGGTATAGGCCGCATGGTGCAAACCTCCTTTCTTTTTTATGGCGGATTTACCACTGCGTTTCTAGCCTACTTCTCTTATCACTTCAATGTATTTGACGGAACATTAGGCCGCTCACTTGTCGGCAACCTAGCTTTTATTGGTTTTGCGCAGATTCCCGGCGGAAATATCCTTTATTGGGCTTATCAAATTCTGGCGGTCGGGTTATTAGCTTCCGCATCCATGACGGCTTTTCAAGATTTGCAAGCCACTGAGTGGCGTGATGTGGCAATGGGTGAAATTCCAGAGATTATTGTCTATAGAGATAAACGCGGTACGTTCACACGTTCAGTAACAATCGCTTTCGTTTTCGTAATTATCATCACATTCGCCATTCGCGGAAACACATCAGCTGGTGTGCCTTACTATGGCATCGGTGTTTTCATGCCGATCATGGCGATGGGCTTTGCACTTCGAAAACACATTCTTGAACATTTCACCGGTAGAAAGCGCGCGTGGGGAGCGTTTGCGGCCGGGTTTGCCGGCGTATTATCAGGTTTTGTCTTTGTCGGTCAGATCGTTGGCAAATGGCAGGAAGGCGGTTGGGTCGTCCTGATCTCATTCAGCGTTCTCGTGTTAATTGCAAATATTGTCCTGATCTCTCCTGCTGGCTTCCGTGAACCAGTCCAGATCCACCGCATTGTGCGTGAGAAGGCGCGTGTTCAAGGGGCAATGGCTTCGATTGTTGAATGGCAATCCCTTCGAATGCAGGAATACCGCTATTCAGTTTTGATGACGATTGCGCGCTTCTTTGAATTGTTTGGCGTTCGCCGCCGTGTTCCGATCATACAACCTGTTTTTGCAGGTGACTACGATCACGCGTTGCATGTGGATGATGCGGATGCGCCATCTTTATTGGAACAATATCTTCACAAGCCCGAGCCCAAAATCGGCGGTGGTCCCATGCAAACCGAGCCAGGTGAGAAAGACGAGTAATGGATTTCAAGTGACAGTCACGTTTTCGTGATTGTCACTTGAAATTTTGAAAATGTCCGCGAACCCCATTCACAGCCTGCGTGCGCAGGAAGTTTATCAGGCACTCGAAACATCTCCTCTTGGCATCCCTCATGTCGAGGCGGAGATGCGTTTAAGTTTATATGGGCATAATATTTTATCGAAGCAACAGAAGACCCCCGTTTGGGAAAAACTGATTCTTGAATTTATCCGCCCGCCTGCATTGGTCTTGCTTATGGTTGGTTTGGTTGCGCTTCTGCAAAGAGAAATCCTGCTTGCAGGAATTATCTGGAGCATTGTCATTGTCAATACTGCCTTCTCTTTTTGGCGTGAACATCGCGCTGAACAGGCCATTGAGAAGCTGAGTGAAATTTTACCTTCCTTTGCCCATATCATCCGTGATGACAAGGAATTATTTATTCCATCCAGCGAGGTCGTTCCCGGTGACCTGCTTGTGCTCGCGGAAGGGGATAACATCCCTGCTGATGCGCGTGTGATCGAAGAATATGGATTGCGAACCAATAATGCAACACTAACTGGCGAAGCGATTCCCGCGCGCAAAACTGCCGACCCATCCATATTGGATGGGATCAGTGAACTGGATCGCCCCAATCTCATCTTTGCGGGGACATCCATCGCTTCGGGCACAGGGAAGGCTGTCGTTTACTCAACCGGCATGATGACTCAATTTGGGCGGATCGCTCATCTCACACAAACCATTACTGAGGAACCGACTCCGTTTCAAAAAGAATTAACGCGCCTGAGCAAGTTCACTGCCTGGGTGGCTTTGTTGATAGGTGCCATTGTTGCAGTAGTTGGATATTTTGATTTGCGGTTTCCATTAAAAGAAATCACACTGCTTGCTTTGGGTGTTGCTGTCGCCGTTATACCAGAAGGGCTGATTGCCACGCTCACGCTGTCGCTGGCTGCGGCAACTCAACGCTTGGCGAAGCGCGGCGTGCTTGCGAAGAAATTATCCACCGTGGAAAAACTCGGGCTGGTCTCCGTTATCTGCACCGATAAAAGCGGCACGCTGACCCAGAATCAAATGACGGTGCGCGATATTTGGGTGGCGGGAAAACGGATCAAAGTGACGGGTGTGGGGTACGAGCCGCAAGGAAAATTTTCCCCCGATCCAAATGGACAGCTTTGGGAAAAAGACCTATTGTGTTTGCTCGAATCAGCAGCCTGTTGTAATAACGCGCGTATTAACCCGCCTTCCCAAGAACATCCTACATGGACAAGCCTTGGTGACCAAACCGAAGCTGCGATGAAAGTGGCGGCTATGAAAGCGGATATTAAAGAAGAGTCCGTCAATCGTATCCTGCCGCGCATCCATGAAATCCCATTCGATGCGCGCCGTAAACGAATGACCACCATTCACCGCGAGGTGAATCAGGAAACCGCATTTGTCAAAGGGGCGCCGCGTGAAGTGCTTCAACTTTGCACGAAAGTTTTATTGAACGGTGAAATCATATCTCTAACAAATGAACTGCGCGCTGAAATCCTTTCAGTGAATGATGAGTACGCGCGCGGCGCTTTGCGAGTACTCGCCCTGGCAAAGCGGGAACTTCCACCACGTGCAGGTTCGTACATCACTGAAAATGTCGAATGTGATCTGGTCTTTCTTGGATTAATGGCAATGATGGACCCGCCGCGCCCGCAGGTCGAGGAAGCAATTCAAATCTGTAGACAGGCAAATATTCGCATCGTGATGATCACCGGAGATTATGGATTAACTGCGGAGTCATTGGCCCGTCGTGTCGGAATGTTGACTACAAAAAACCCGACCATCCTCACGGGTGCTGAGTTGGACGAATTATCGGACCCCGCGTTACAGGAGTTGCTAGAGAAGGAAGTTTTATTCGCACGCATGGCCCCCGAACATAAAATGCGACTCGTTTCCGCGTTTCAACAACGCGGTGAAGTGGTGGCCGTCACTGGCGATGGAGTCAACGATGCACCTGCGTTGCGTAAAGCCGATGTCGGCATTTCAATGGGGATTGTCGGCACGGATGTTGCCAAGGAAGCTGCTGACATCATTCTGACCGAAGACGATTTTGGTGCGATTACTGCCGCCATTGAAGAAGGACGCGGCATCTTCGATAACATCCGCAAATTCATCACGTATATTTTCTCCAGCAATATTCCCGAATTGGCGCCATTCATTGTCACGGCAAATTTGCCGCTTATGCCTCTCGCTTTAAGTGTGAGGCAGATACTCGCCATTGATCTCGGGACTGACATGTTTCCCGCTTTGGCGCTTGGCATGGAAAAGCCTGAGCCTGACGTGATGATACATCCACCTCGCTTACGTAACCAGCCATTGCTGGATAAGGGTTTATTATCTCGCGCATTTTGGCTTGGGTTGATCGAAGCTGTCATGTGTTTTACAGGGTTCATCACGATTTTTGTACTTTCAGGGCATACAGAAAAAATTGGTTTACCATTTTTAGCAAGCATTTCCCTACCTGAAAAATGGAAGTTATCCTTGTCATTCCCTGCTGCCATGATTCTCGGCTCAACGGTTTATCATGCAGGTGTGATCATGGCACAGATCGGGAATGCTTTCGCCTGTCGCTCTGACCGTGCGCGCAGTTCTTATCTTGGATGGTTTAGCAACAAATATTTATTAATCGGTGTATTGATCGAGCTCGCGGGTATACTGGGTATCATTTACATTCCATTCCTGGCCGGTATTTTCAATCATGCTGCCATCCCCATTTGGTTATGGATCGGGTTGGGATTGTATGCGCCTTGTATATATACAATCGAGTGGATTCGAAAAGCCATCTACCGGCTGCTGCAAAAAAATAAAGATAATCGAAAGTCTTCCGCTTTATCGCTTCAGGAGGCAAGCCAATGAAAATAATTGTAATGGGTTGTGGACGGGTTGGTTCGGCAGTGAGCCTGCTATTTGCC
Source organism: Anaerolineales bacterium (assembly GCA_043788255.1). Lineage (GTDB taxonomy): Bacteria > Chloroflexota > Anaerolineae > Anaerolineales > Villigracilaceae > Villigracilis. The sequence continues at coordinate 29,413 of JAYVUA010000030.1, forward strand.
AGCCTTGGCCATGAAGTAACAGTCATTGACCACGGTATGGATGTGCTGCCACGTCTTGGTACAGACTTCAAGGGGAAAATTGTACATGGCATCGGTTTTGATCGTGACGTATTGATTGAGGCGGGAATCGAAACTGCGGAAGCATTTGTCTCTGCAAGTCCATCGGACAACGCGAATATCGTCGCTGCACGAACGGCACGGAATATCTTTCATGTGCCGCGTGTTGTTGCACGATTGTATGACCCCTTACGCGCGGAAATTTATCAGCGGCTGGGATTGATGACGATCTCCACAACAAACTGGGGTGCCGAAAGAATCATGGAAGTCATCACGCATACGGATTTGGATGTAATCCACTTATTCCGCGATAATGGCACAAACTTGATCCGCGTGGAAGTCTCAGCAAGATTCAATGGACATAAGGTAATACAAATGAACATTCCTGGCGAGGTTATGGTAATCGCCATCACGCGCAACGATCAGACATTCATTCCGATCTCTGGTACAGAATTTCAAGAAGGCGATTCTGCCTACCTTACCGCCATCCCATCCGCCATGCCGCGCCTTGAAGAATTGCTTGGGAATTAAGAGGAGAATGCCATGTATGTAATTGTTATCGGTGGCGGCAATACTGGGTCACAGCTTGCGAAATTTTTGCTCAGCCAAAATCATGAGGTCTGTGTGATCGAGGAACGACCGGCTGTACTACGTAAATTGGAAACTGAGATCCCACCCGATGTGATTCTTACCGGAGATGGAAGCTCTCCTGCTGTTCTGGAAAAAGCTAATATTCAAAGGGCCAAAGTGCTTGCAGCGGTGACGGGTTCGGATGAGACGAATTTGGTCGTTACTTCTTTAGGAAAATTCGAATTCAATGTGCCGCGCATCATCGCTCGTGTAAATAACTCCAAGAATGCGTGGCTATTCACCCCCGAAATGGGAGTGGATGTTTCACTCAATCAGGCGGAAATTCTTTCACGTCTGTGTGCAGAGGAAATGTCCATTGGTGACATGATGACCATGCTCAAGATTCGACGCGGTAAATATTCCATCGTCGAGGAAAAGATAGCTTTCGGCGCACCTGCAATTGGCAAAGCGATAAAAGATTTATCCCTTCCTAATAATTGCGTCATATCAGGCATCATTCGTCATGGTGATATGATCCTGCCAAGAGGCATAACCCTTCTTGAAGAGGGTGACGAGGTCATCGCTATGGTGGATGATGATGCTCGCAGGCAGCTTGCGATAATTTTAAGCCACACTTCGTAGAGATTAAAAAGCAGGATTATTCCGATAAATTTTAGGTTAAGTTTTGAATAGAGTGCAAGATGACTTATAGACAGTAAAATTCAATTCCAACAAATTATTATCTATGTTTAATTCAACAAATTGCAATTCGGGTCAAAAAAATAAGCCGTCATAATATTCTTTTTTTTTCTCTAATTGAGCACGAAAGATGTATCCGATTGCGTACATCCCCTGCCCATGCGGATATTTTGAAAACCAAACAGCGACTGCGTTGGCAAATTCATCCCATCACAACCCGCACCTCATGCAACTGACCATCATCTACCAATAGAATCAAGCTGCCAGTCAGTAATTTTCCGTCCAACTGAACTTGCAAGATGCTGTGGTTTATATTTTTTGGATTTTCCACACTTATCTTGTAGTGAGTATTTCCAAAACGGTAATCTACTTTAAAGCCTGGCCAATGCTGAGGAATACATGGGTTGATGTTAAGTGCATCACCCACTCTGGTGATGCCGAGTATGGCTTCGATACCAAGGCGGTACATCCATCCTGAGGAGCCGGTATACCACGTCCAGCCGCCACGGCCGGTGTGCGGGGATACGCTGTAAACATCAGCCGCGATCACATACGGTTCAACTTTATAGCGTGTTACTTTCTCGGGCGTGTCCGCATGACTGAGTGGATTCAACATGCGGAATAATTCTTCAGCACGATCTCCCTGCCCAAGTTTGGCAAACGCCCAGGCGGTCCAGATCGCTGCGTGCGTATACTGTCCACCGTTTTCGCGTACACCCGGCAGATAACCCTTTATATAACCGGGGTCACGCGCCGACTTGTCGAAAGGCGGAGTGAACAGCAGAATCATTTGCTCACTTTTTTTTACCAACCTGCTATCAACGGATTCCATTGCCTGTGTTGCACGCTCTGGATTTGCCCCACCCGATAAAATTGCCCAAGACTGAGCAATTGAATCAATTTGACATTCGTTATTTTCGTGCGAACCGAGTTTTGAGCCATCATCATAAAAAGCACGCAGATACCATTCGCCATCCCAGGCGTGTGCTTCAAGTGCTTGAGATAATTTCCCGGCTTGTTCAATGTATAACGCAGGGTCGTTCTTCATGGAAATTGCCAGCGTCGCAAACCTTTTGAGTGTGGCATGCAGGAACCAGCCGAGCCAGATGCTCTCGCCGCGTCCATTCATACCCACGCGATTCATTCCATCGTTCCAATCACCGCCACCCATTAAAGGAAGATCATGCATTCCCTTTGTTGTGCCTTTTTCCAATGCGCGGCGACAGTGCTCATACAAAGAAAAATTTTCCTTCGTTGTTTCAAATTGAGTATAGCGTTCCATTTCATCAGGCCGAAGCACTTCACCTTTTAAGAACGGGATTTGCTCATTCAAAATGGATATGTCGCCAGTTGCGGAAACATACTCGGCAGTCACATACGGCAGCCAAAGTAAATCATCCGAAAAACGTGTGCGCACCCCACGACCCGCAGGTGGATTCCACCAATGCAGCACATCACCCGCATCGAATTGATGCCGCGCAGCTTCCAAAATTTGTGCGCGCGTAATATCCGCACGCGTATGCAGCAGCGCCAACACATCCTGAAGTTGATCACGGAACCCAAACGCCCCACTGGATTGATATAACGCAGTTCGTCCCCACATACGGCAGGACAATGTTTGATAGAGCAGCCAGCGATTGAGCATTAAATCCATGGCGGGATCAGGTGTTTCAACCGTGATTGTATTTAGGATGTCGTCCCATTGTTTATGGACTGCCAACCAGATCGCTTCCACCTGCGCGGATTCCTGAATCAGTCCGATCAGGTTCAGACTTTCAGCCCGGTCTTTCCCCTCCCCAATCAAGAAAAAGACTTCTTCCATTGCGCCGGGCGCGAGATCAACATGTAACTGAATCACCGCGCACGGGTCCAACCCGGCATTGACCTTGCTTTCCAGCCCAATCCGACTCAACGCCGCAGGTGCGCGCATACTTCCCATGCGACCTAAAAACTCCGTGCGGTCTGTCGTAACACTATGCGGTTTTTTATTGGCAGCCAGAAACGCAACGCGCTCACGGAACTCACTGTTAAAGCGATTGGTAGCCAGCAAGGCATTATTATCGGGGTCGAACTCCGGCATGATGTGAGTCTGGTGCGTATCCCGTGTTGTGCCGAGCACCCATTCAGCATAGTAAGTGACCGTTACACGCCGCGGACGATCCCAAAGATTTTGCAAACTTAATTGCACAATTTTTACTGGTGCGTCAGGTGCAGCAAATAATCGCAGGTTCTGATTTAAGCCATAACTTTGACTCTCAAATATCGAATAACCCGCTCCGTGACGAATCACATGGGCTGTGTCTGCCCCGGCTGGCATGGGGGTTGGGCTCCAAACTTGCCCAGTTTCTTCATCACGAATATATATTGCTTCGCCCGGCATATCGGTGACAGGGTCATTGCGCCAGGGAGTTAATCGATTCTCGCCGCTATTTTCGGCCCAGGTGGAACCAGAACCTGATTCGGAAACTATAAATCCAAATTGCGGGTTGGCAATCACATTGACCCATGGGTACGGTGTGTGTTGACCTGATTTCAAATGGATGACATATTCTTTTCCATCGCGGCTGAATCCGCCGAGGCCGTTGTCCATTTGCAGATCATTTGGCAGGGATAGTGAATCCGTCAGTTCAGGATCAGTTGTCGGGGAGAGTGAAGCGGTAAATTGTGGAAGATGAGTGGGTTGAATTGTTAAACGCAAAGCATGGTCGGCAAGTGTCCCGTTTTTTTCATCCAAAATAACACCCGCTACGGTTTCAAATAAAATTTGATCGGCATGTTGAAGTTGATCGGAACGTAACACGAAAATTCCGTCACGTTGATTCAGCGAAGCATCTGCACCCATGCGGCGGATCTGACGTTGAATGGCATTATGCAGATCGAGAGCATAGCCTGTATCTTGATCGTTTAGGATAAGCAGGTTGATCGTGACATGATGGCTGCGCCAATACATGAAGGCTTGCAAGGCTTCACGCAATAGCGGAGACTCACCATCGCGGACGCGCACCATCAAAATTGGATAATCACCAGAGATACCGAACGCCCACAAACCAGGCTGTCCTTTTTCATTTTGCGCGAGGATATGCGGCTCGGTGCGTAATATCCCTATTGGGTAAAGCAGGGCAGATAAAATGCGTTGAATATTTTCGATGGCATACGCGTTTAATCCAAGTTCGAGCAGTTCACGTTCGCTGCGAGCGCGGACTTCATCAAAAGCGCGATGAATGGATTCCCCGGATTGATAATGAGACAATTTTTCCAATGCTTCGGCACGGGAGGAAGCTGCCAGAGTCAGAAATGTGACTCTGGTTTTTGCATGAGGCTTCAGGTCAATTTCCTGTGCCAGCGAGAAGATCGGGTCGAGCGTCCCGCCAGTGGTTCCCGAAAGATGTCGTTTCGAATTTTGCAAAGCCAGCGGATCGTGCATCGTCTGTGACCTGCCGAGGAATTTGGCGCGGTCACTTTCGTGATCGCCTGTCACTTTGCGCCCAGCTTCAATGATCAGCGCATGGATTAAGACAAGCGGTTTTTCATCTGCAGAACGCGGACGACGTTCAAACAGGAGTGCATTCTCATTGGGGAGATATTCGCTTTCAATAAAAAGTTTATTGAAAGCTGGGTGCCGTCGATCAGTAGCTTGTGCGGCAAGCACTACTTCAGCATAACTGGTTAATTTCAGATACCGAGGAAGGTCACTGTCATTCAGAATATTCACGCGCCGAATTTCAACACCATCTGTACTGACAGTAATGCCAGTACGCAAGGAAATACCATTCTCCGAACGCTGAAACTCAACCTTGTGCGGGTAAAAAAATACTTCTTGATTCTGCGAGTCACATCCGATGGGCTGGCAGGCGGCAGACCAGAGTGCTCCACTTTCGCGGTCTTGCATATAGATCCACGTGCCCCACTGGTCAAGCGTGGTATCGGCATGCCAGCGCGTCAACGCAAACTCGCGCCATTGGCTGTATCCCCCGCCAGCGCTGGTAATCATGACACTGGTGTCACCCTGAGAAAGAACATGTGCCTGTGGAATGGGACTGTCAATAGGCACTCGCCACGGCTCACTATTGACCAGACGTGTCCCTTCAGGGGTATCCGTTGCCTCATCCAAATGAGGGTATTCAAGCGGCGGGTTTTGTGGGATTTTTTCCTGAAGCAAAAGTTCCACACTTTGGATGCGCTCATCAGTATGGAAACGCTGCACCATGACATCATCCAACAGATAATTACAAACTGCCATCAAGATCATACCTTGATGATGAGCCATGTACGATTGCACAGTGGCTTGCGTCTCGCCGACTGGCAGGCGTTTTTTTGTATAATCAAGCGCCTCGTAAAAACCGAAACGCCCGAGCATATTTAACTGCTCGAGGTGCATCATATTTTCAAGTACAGCCTGCGGCTGCAACGAAAGCCCAAGCAGCGAAGCGTAGGGAGTAATGACCAGATCATCGGGCAGGTCGCGTTTATAGCCGAGGACTGGTACGCCAAAAGCCTGATACTGATAATTTAAATTAACATCGAAGGCATAGTAACCTGATTCAGAAATACCCCATGGCACTTCCTGCTCCTCTCCATAACTCATCTGTGCGTCGAGCGCGGCATAGCAGCTATCCGAGAGAAATGTTCCGTCGTAGTTTTTGGTAAACAGAGTCGGCATGAGATATTCGAACATCGTGCCGCTCCATGAGAGCAATACCTGTTTGCCGTTCACCTTTGTCACCGGCCGACCAAGATGCTGCCAGTGACTGTGCGGCACATCACCTTTTGCAATTGCGATCAGGCTGGCAATACGGGCTTCAGATGCCAGTAAATCATAATAACTCGGGTCGAGCTTTTCATTGGCGGCATTGTAGCCAATATGAAATACCTGACGGCGCTCATTGAACAAAAACCGAAAATCCATACTGGTTACGGTGATGTTCGCCTGCCTTGCCAGATCTTGAAAACCGATCAAGAGGGGCGTTACCGTCATCTGTGCTGACGATAGATCAGCATCCAATTTTTCACACCACTCACGCGCAGATTCGTTTTGCAGTTTGAATTTTTTCAACGCAGTTTTGATATCGGCGTACACTGCTCCTGCCTGTCCCAAAGTGGGCAGTTCGGTTGGCAGGCTGGCACAAAATTTTTGTCCAGCAGATGTCTGCATAAAAGGCGCATCCAAACGGCCAAGCCAGGGTGCGAATAAATTCAAACTACGCTGCATGTCTTCCAGGTGATGATGCATCAAATCAAGATAGAGCTGCAACTCGGTCAAGGATTCGGGATTAAGATTTGGATGACTCTCAAGCAGTTCCATCAAACGATGCGAGACTCCTTCCCAGCCCTCGCCTGAGAGCCAGGCGAGAGTCATTGTCCACGCGGATGGCTGGTCCTGTATGGCGCTAACGCGTTCATATATGCTGGTCAATTCAATTTCAAATGATTCAAGAGAAGCATGCGGATTGTTTTTTTCCAGGGATTGAAGTGCTTCTGCCAAAGTATCCACAATGACTAGTAAACCCTGCCAACGCTTATTATCAAACACCGACGCATCTCTCAAAGCAAGACAGCCTTGTTTGAGTGTAATCAAGCAAGCCGCCAGGTTACCGCTATCTACAGTGGAGACGTAACGGGGCGGAAGTGCTGTCAGTGTTTGCGAGTCGTACCAGTTCAGCAAATGTCCGCGGTAATGTTCCAGATTATCCATGCTATCGAATGTTGAACGCAAACGAACTGCCAATTCGAATAAGCCCATATACCCCAGGTCATATGCCGATAATGTGGATACCAAAAACAAGCCAATGTTTGTCGGCGTGGTGTAATGTGCCACATTACCGCGCGGCGCTGCTTGAAAATGATCGGGTGGCAGCCAGTGATCATTGGGACCAGCGAACTGTTCAAAAAATGCCCAGGTACGCCGCGCCAAACGGCGGATTAGTCTGCGCTGAGGCTCTGTGAGCGGCGCTGTGACATGGCTGATTGGCCGACTGATACCGTAAGCAATTTGTGGAGCGATGAGCCAGCCAACCAACAAAGGCAGAGCAACCCAAAGCGCGCTCGGGTTAAAAATGGCGGTTGAAATTCCCAGCAGTACGGTAAATATCAAACCTCCCATCATTTCGAACCAGGTTTCGAAATTTGGTTTCAAGCCAACCAAGCGCGCTGTATTGGCTGCGGTTGTCCACTGCAACAAATTTTTGCGCGCAATCAGCAGACGAATCAATGTTGTGCCGATTGCACCCAGCATAAGCAATGCTTCGTACGGCAGAAAAATAATGGCAAGCGCCCAGCGCGTAAGTGGAAGCAGGGTTGGTTTGAGAATTTGTTTAAGCGTTAGCTTTCCAAAATTATGAATGCCTTGTTGAAAAGTTTGTACAACAATGGGCAAGCCAGAAGGCAATAGAACCAGCAATGTCCAGATTAGTGGCGAGCCAGGCAGGAATAGCCAGCCTGCGGCAAACAAGGCTAATAATGTGGGCGGCAACAAACTGCGCCGTAAATTATCGAAAACTTTCCAGAGATTGATTAAAGATAAACGGTTGGGAGCCAGCCCATTTTGAGTATTAACAATAGGGAACAACCAGGGCAGCAACTGCCAATCGCCGCGAATCCAACGGCGTAAGCGGCGAGCGTATACTAAATAGCGCGATGGATATTCTTCATATAATACGATATCGGTGACAAGTGCCGCGCGTCCATAAATCCCTTCAAACAGATCATGGCTAAGCAAAGTATTCTGTCGCACCTGGCCTGCCAGACTGCGCTCAAAAGCTGCGACATCATAAATGCCTTTGCCAACATAACTGCCCTCACCAAATAGATCCTGATACACATCCGAGACGGCGAAGGAGTACAAGTCAAACCCAGCATTCCCTGCAAAGATTTGCGAAAAGAGTGAACGGTTTGCACTGGTCGGCTTGATTGCTACACGCGGTTGCAGCACAGTATAACCAGCAACGACTGAGCGCCCATCTGCGGAGAACTCGGCATGGTTAAGTGGATGCGCCAGCGTGGCAATCAGCCTGTTGGCGCTGCCCTGTGGTAGAGAGGTATCTGCGTCCAATGTAATCACATATTTGATATCGGACAGAATACTCGGACTCCCAACCTGAGTTGTGTAGGCTGTTCCCCCAAGATTAAGAAGCAAACGATTAAAGTCTGCGAGCTTTCCGCGTTTGCGCTCCCAACCCATCCAGACTCCTTCGGATGGATTCCATTGACGCTGACGATGGAACAAATAAAACGGCGCTTCCTTCGCGTACTTGGAATTGAGTTTTTCAATACCAGCACCAGCCAGCCCAAGCAGCTCCTCGTCCCCCGGCATGGATTGCGAGTCTGCATCTCCGAAATCGGTCAGCAGGGCATAGGTCAGTTGCGGGTCGAGATTGGATAGATAATATAGCTCCAACTCTTGCAGAAGATGGTTAAGTTCTTCAACACTTTCCAACAAAGTTGGGACAACCACCATGGTGCGATTGCCCAATGGAATACCTTCCGAAAAATCCATGCGCGGCAGGCTCTGCGGTTTGATGCGGTGGGTAATATTCCAATGCACAAGTGTGATGGCAGATTCCAAAGCGAGTCCGAATCCAAGCACACCAACGATAACGAGTTGAGTTGGCGAGCCGCCCGAAAGTGTTGCATACGTAAGCAATCCTAAAACAAACAACATGGAAAAAATGATGATACTCCCCAAATAAGCAGCCGTAGGGAATGCAAGAAAAGCTCGCTGTACGCGAATACTTATTCCAGGCTGATAGCCGACGCTATTTTCAAGCATCCTACGGCCTGTATCGATTAAATAAAAACCGACATGCGCTTTTCGCCTTGGGGCTGCGTCATCAACACTATGAGCGAGATTAATTGCAGCAATTGCAACTTGTTCTTCACTAAAGGCTGAGTGACGCGCCAATTCTTCGATGACATTGCGGTAATTGTTGCGGGTGTCAAAATCCATGACCGTATAAATCTCTGCAGGGTCATTACGTAAAATCTGCTCCACGCGGCTGGTCTGCTCAAAGATATCTTTCCAATCTGTGGCGGAAAGCAAGCGCAGGCTAAGAAAACAGTTGGCGACAATGGTATCGTCTGCCAGGGTTTGAGAAAAAAGCTGGCTTGAAATTTCTCTCATATCTTTTGGTACGTCGGTCCCGGTCAGTTCTGTGGCGGCATAGGTGAGCCGTTCCAAAATCCCGATACGCAGCATGATCGGCAATGCCCAAAGTTCCCCAATGGTCAGGGGCGTCACTTGTTGATACACCTGCACAAAAATAGCGACCTGCGTCAAGTCAATTTGACTCTGGCTGTATCCGATCCATTCACGTGCCAGCGCAAAAATTCGAGAATGTCCTTGTAACTGAGTCCCATCGAGTTTTGGCAACTGACTAAGAAAACTGGCGGGCAGATCCTCTTCAATTTGGCGCAAGGTTTGTTTGATGATGTAAAAATTATCCAACATCCATTCGCCTGCACGAGAAACAGGGATATCTTTTGCTGGCACAGATCTAAAAATTATATTGGCTTTCTGCAAAGCCAGTTCCCAACTTTGCAAATATTTCAACAGATCAGTTTTTTCGGGATTGGAAGTTTCTACTTTGCTCAGCGCGAGGATCGTGTCCACGCTATGCGTTTGCGCCAGTTGATGCGCAAATTCCCTAAGGCGGCTATCGGCGTCTATGACAACGGGTTGTGATGGAATAATCTCTGATGCGATCTGCATGCCTTATCGCTCTACCCGTTCGCCTGACTGCACATCAGGAAGGATGGGGTCTTGTTTACCGGGCAGATCCTGCACAATCAAAAGCGGTACCTTGCCATAGAGGATGAAATTATTGACCAGACTTCCGTACGGCCATTGATGATTTCCGGAGTATCCGTGCGCGTTCAGGGCGACCATATCAATATGTTCCTGCTCCACAAGTTGATGCAATGCAGCTGCCGCATTTTCATTGATCAGAAGATGAGTTTGCACAGAAATCCCTTCCAAATAGGAACGTGATTTCAACTGTTCGAGATATCGTTCAGCTTCCTCCTGGTTACGCTTTATCACGCGAGTGGATAATTCGATATCTTCTGGTGTTGGAGGCATTTGACGCGCCATCTCCGGGGTTTGTATCACCTGCACAAGATGAATCTCAGACTTATGAAACTGCGCCAGTTGTGTGATGATCGGCAAAACATTTTCAGCCCGTTGGGAGCCGTCCAATGGAACCAGAATGCGCTGATATACAGGAGTTTCCGACAATTCATCAGAGCGGGATCCATATTGATGCGCCCGAACAATTAACAGCGAAGTTTGAGCGCTCAGGATGATCTTTTGCGTAATACTGCTGATGCCCCATTGAGTCAGGCCATTGCGTCCATGACTGCTCAACACAATTAATTTCACTCCTTGATTTTGAGCATATTCCGTAATTCCATCGGCGACCAATCCTTCTATTACAACGGTCTGTGCCCGAATCCCAGATTCTTGATAACACGCTTTGGCCTTTTCCAAATAGAGCGTTGCCTTTGTTTTATTAATTTGCCAATTAAGTAAATCAAATGATTGGGCTGATGTGCCCGCTTGATTCTTCTCCACGATGCGAAGCAGTGTGACCTCCGCATCAAAAGAACGCGCAATGGCAGCAACGTGCGGTAAAACGCAGTCGGCTAGTTGAGAACCATCCAATGGGACGAGAATAGTATCGAACATAATTCAACCCTGCAATCCTTTTAATCCTTGCGGCAAGAATACATGCTATTTTCAGGATGTATTTTAAAATTATTATTTTTCAAATTGTTTTCGAACTTTTGCAGTGATCTGGGGATCTGTCATCTTATCTGCAGCTTCAACACTGACGATGCGTCCTTTGAATCCTTCATGCTCAAGGCGTGACGCAAGTTCGCCCTTCGCCTCACCGGGACCAAAGATCTGAATCGATTCGGCATCACGCAGAAATACAATGACTTCATCGTAGTAGCTGTTAAGATGATTTTCAAATTGACGGTCACGTACATCCTCGCCCGCACTGTCTTCAGCTGCGTCACCTCCAAATCGGATGTGTTTTTCCATATTGGATGTAATTTGTTTTGTTTCTTCGTCTTCATTTGTAATTGTCACAATAACTGCCTTGCGATGATCGATCCACAAACCAATTTCTTTTTTCATAAAATACTCCTTATCCATGATTGGATGAACTAAATCTTTCGAGGTCAATAAACTCTTTTTCAACATGGGTCGGTATCATTAAAGATCATTCAGCCCAAACCCATTTTGTCAGGGTGATTCCTGCATGTCGTATTGCCCAGCCGCCAAGAATTATGAAAGAACTCCATGTCATAGCACTTCTCGCATAGCGCGCCCCCCAACTGCCAAGAATCCTGAAAACGCTCCACTCTTTTTGCTTCCTGGCTTTAGTTGTTCTGTTTTCCAGTGCCCGCCGTACATCCATGGCGGTTTCGCCCTTGAACTCGGTCACGCCAAAACCGATCGTCTCAATGATATGGGCGTCACTGCTGCCTGTACCTACAATTTTCAAACTCATTGCCAATATGTGCGCCTTGTGATTACTTATGGAATTAATGGATGTGCCGTTGTAGACCTCAATTCCAATCAAGGTTTCAGCAACTTCCGGGATTTTCAACGCTGACAAGATTGTATCTGCGCTCAGGCTGCACATCCCCCGCCCTGCCATGGGATGTGCAGCAATGCACACGCCGCCCAGTTCCCGTACTTTCAAGATTGTATCCACCAACGAAAGACCAGCATCCACTTTTTTTGTGATAAACAAGGCGAGCAAGTCGCCTTCGGCTGTTGTGATCTCAATGCCGGGGATTACTTCGAGCCCGTAATGGAAAGCAAGTTTCACCGCCTCCAATGCGCCTGCGATCTCGTCGTGGTCGGTGATCGCGATCACGTCCAAGCCAATTTGTTTTGCCCTTCGCAATACGTCTGGAACAGAAGCTGTCCCATCGTAACTATATTTCGTATGAATATGCAAGTCAGCTTTACCCATCATAATCTCCTCTTCAAAAACTGCGACTATTTAAAACCAAAGTTGCCATCCAAAAGACTTATTTGTTTTCATTAGGCACTATCCATGTTTGGATGAAGCGACTCTTTTGAAGTCGATAAATCCCCTATCAACATTGACCGATATCAGTTGCACACGCACTCGATCACCTACATCCAGGCCTTCAAACCCATGTTCCACTCTGCCCTCCACTGGAATGTCAAGCAACCGGGTCCAAGTACCTTTTTCCGATGCGCCAGTAATAATAGAATCAAACTGCTGACCAATTTTCGATTCAAGCAATAAAGCCGCCGCCGATTTACCCACCTGACGCTCGACTTTGTTAGCAGCATCTTCCTGGGTGGTAAAATGCTGCGCCATCTCGTCCAGTTCGTTAAAGGTATAGGGTGCGACCAAACCTTCAACGGCAGCTTTCAATAAACGTTGGGTGATCAGGTCTGGGTAGCGGCGATTCGGAGCTGTGGAATGGGCATAATCCTTGACCGCGAGGCCAAAGTGTCCGGGCGCAGCATCACCAGGTTTCTCTGCAACATATTCACCTGCGCCTAATAGTTTGATGACTGCCAAAGACAAGTCGGGGAATCGCAAAGGATCAACCGCTTTCTGTTGAATAAGAAATTCATCCAATGCTTTCGGATCTGGGTCAGCTGGCAGCATGAACTTATGATTTGCGGCAATCTCTACAATCCGCTCCCAGCGTTTGGGCGTACGGACCACACGCCGAATTGAGGGAACTTTTTTAGATGCCAAATAGCGGGCGGTTACACCATTGGCGGCGATCATAAAATCTTCGATGATGTCTGTGGCGCGGTTCTTGGTTTCCATATCCAGCTCGCGGATTTGATCACCGTCAAAGATCGGCCGCGCCTGAATGGTCTCCAAACTAAGTGCACCATGCACATGCCGAAAATTTCTCATACTTTGTGCAACTTTATCTTGAGTGCGAAGATTATCGTCAAGCGTGTTTACAGCAGGTATTCCTTCAGGAATAACCCCAGTTCCTTCCAACCAGACGCCTACACTTTTATAGGCCAGCTTCGCGTGGTTGCGAACCTGTGCCCGATAAATGTCAGAAGTGAGCAAAGACCCTTCGGCATTAATCACCATTTCAACGACAATAGCGAGGCGGTCTTCATTTAAATTCAGGGAGGTCAGGTCAGTGGACAGCTTCTCCGGCAGCATGGGAAATATCCTCGCAGCGGTATACACCGAGGTCGTATTATGACGCGCTTGTTCGTCGATGGCCGATCTATCTTTGACCAGCGAGTCTACATCCGCAATCGCTACTAGAATTTTGACGGTTCCATCCGGCAATACTTCAGCCACACTTAATTGATCCAGGTCGCGGGAGTCATCATTATCAATCGATGCCCAGAGGAGTTGCCGTAGATCGCGAATGAGAGCGTCGCTCACGTCCATAACTTGGGCTTGAATCTTTTCAAGTTGAGCGAGCGCAGCTGGAGAAAAATCTGAAAGCAGGCCATGCTCAAACATCGCCTTGCGAGCGATACCTTGTAACAAAGCGCGATGGTGTTGATCATTTGTATTCATAGGTTGTGCTCCACATTACAAAAATGCCTCAGCCAGACCAAGGGCCACGACTGGTTTCTTCAAATCAACAGGCTGGCTGTTTTGCCGCAAAAAAAATTCTGGAAAAGCCCCTTTGTTTCTGAGAGCATTTTGAAATCACCCTCTTGCGAAATTTTACCTGTATCAAACATCAGGATTCTGTCAGCATTCTTGAGAGTGGTTAATCTGTGCGCAATCGTGATGATGGTCTTTTTTTTGAAGACCCACTCGATATTTTTTTTTGAATTTCAGCTTCGTTGGTATTATCAAGCACCGATGTGGCTTCATCAGAAACGATCAACTCAGTGACTGAAGCATAACGCGCCGATCTGTTGTCGATAGAGAAATCCACCAATATCTGCCTTTAATAATTGCTTAATTACATGAACGGTTCGTTCCTCATCGGTTTGTGTCGCAATATTTTCAGATCACAGTCAATCTTTCGCGCACCAATATCACACCAAGAAGAAGACTGACAATTGGTATGATTGAATTCAGCTTGAGATAATTCAATTGAACTAACAAAAGATGGAGTTGTCACGCTTCATGTATTGAAAGACAGCGCTGAATGAACAACTTCAATGATCTGCTTCTCAGCATTAGCAGGAACTATGCTAATCGAGTGATTACGATTAGGCTGCCCTGCCAACTCGTCTGCCAGACGACCAGTGTGACTCAAGGCAACGACGGGTCGGCCATTTTCCAAACTCAACTCGATGTCTTTTCGGGAGATTTCTCCGCCATTGAGCAGGATTGTCACAGACTGATATCCCAGCGACAAATTGGTTGCTGCATCCACAATCCAGGGAGACTCGTCTCCAAAATGACTGCCTGGAACAAGGATGAAGTGGGAATAATTCGGTTCCAACGGCCATCGTTTCTTCCCCCGCCATAAAAACTTCGTACTGCTCGGGCCATTAGGCCAGGTAACCAACTCTTCAGGCGCTATGCCAAGCAATGGAAATTTATATTTGTTCCGCCGTCTACTCTGACCGATTTCAGCCATAACCCCCATATCTGTTCCTCCACAAATGATCAAAGCATTCATGTCTTCAGCAATTTTGGAAATGGTTTCGATAGCCTGTCTGGTTACAACTGCCTGCTGTTCGTCAATATCACCGCCAATCAACACAATCACATTGCGTTTCTCCTTCAAGTGTAGTTCCAGGAAGGCCTGTGCAAGCTCTGAATGCTCAACAGGAAAAACACATAGTGACTGCTGGTTTGGAAAAGAAATCTTTTTAATACGCATTAGTACCTTTCTTTTATATGTTCATATTTTCTTTTGCATTTAAAAACTGGCGAAATTTGCCATGCACAAATACGATCGGATAGGCGAGCAGGGTAAGTAGATCCATAAAAATAAAGATTAGGTTTAATCTCATCGGTTATTTGTCCTTGGCAATGCATAAAACGATAAACATCATGAAGTTTTATCCGCTTTGTCGAGGGAATTACTGATTCGTATGATTCTTTGCCGATTGGCCTCATGCTCCGTCACCCGCTTGTTGAATTCTCCCTCATCGATAACCACAATATCGGGTTGGCTTTGAGCGGAGAGTTGCAAGATGGCATCATCCTTTAACTTGATGTCGTCAAAAACTTTCAAGAAGGCTCCTACAACCTGACGCAGGAATGTGCCATCTTCAGTCATTACAACGTCCGCAGGTGGAGTTGGCACAGGTTGCGGTGTATCACCGTAAACAACCCTAACCAAGAGTTTGCCATTATCAACATAGGGAAAATCTATATGCGTTGGTAATTTACCAAGCTGACCGCGGTCCAGGATAAAGGCATAACGGAGACCGTCACTGTTGCAGGATACTACTTGCAATTGCAGTTCATTCGCAAGATCATGTAACAATCGGGGATCAAAATAATCACTGAAAGGAATTGAGGTATGAGCGGCAATATATCGGTTATTGAGAATGCCAAAAAGAACAATCATTCCAGTATCTGGATCTTGCGTTAATCGCCAACGTTTAAATCTTGGCATTAATCCCCATCTTGTGAGGATCGTCGATACCTGCGCCCTGATTTGGCGGGTTTTCTGAGAAAAATGCTCTGGGTCAACTGTCTGTATTGTCATCTTTATCTTCCTCGTCACTGCTTAGCAGCTTGTCTTTGACTTCATCAAGCCACCCATCGATCTGGTCGTCTGGCTTTGTAAGCTGATAGCCGCTATCGACAATTTCGCTATCCAAATATGGCAATTGATTATCGTGATGGTGATGCGGGACCGTAGCAGAGAGTGCCGGCAAATTCCCAGCAGGGGTTTCGAGGATTTTTTGGTTGGCTTGCTGAATTTTGAGCCAGCGCCAAAATCCCCATAAGACTAGAATTGCTAATAATATAATAAACATTGGCAGGCACCACATCCAAAGAAAAGCAATTGGACCCTGCCTTTGTTCTTCGCGTTGACGTGCCTGGTCGGTATACCATTGTGAAGTTGCAGCGGCAATCTGGGTTTGAGTAGCAATATTGTTGGAGATAGCCGTTTGGGTGCTTGCTGCGAGATCATCTTTATTTTGCTGGGTTATTATGGCTTCCGCTCCCTGGGTTCCAGCAGCCATTGTTACTTGCAGGTTATATTGTGATTGGGTCTGTGCTGCGATTTGTGTTGCTCCAGCTGAGTTGAGAGTCGCCTGTGCATTAGCGCGCACAATTTCAGCAGTCCCGGCGATCTGGGCAGCAACAATATTAGCATTATTTTGGTCCTGGGTTTGGGCTACGCTCAACGTTGCATTGGCTGAGTTGAAGGTCGCCTGCGCATTGGCACGTAATACTTCAGCGGTGCCGGCCGCCTGATTGTCGGAGATATATTGTGCCTGAGTCAAAGCAAATACCAGAGTTGCCTGAGCACATGCTTCACAGGGTGCGGTTGTTATTCCTGGCGTACCCAATAACGTCTCGCCTGAATAAGAAGACCCTGTTACGGAAGGTGTCTCTGTCAGGGTATAACATGCAGACAGGGCCAGCATTAATAACAGCGATATGGTTCCGTAAGTAAAAAAGCGCGAATTGCGGCGCATCAAATTCATTTTAATTTTCCTGTCCAACAAAATGAGAAGTTACCAGGCAAAAACTGTTGTCTTTACTTCCCATTCGCTTGCGAAATTTTCTTCACCATTTCCGCAGTTCTTTTGGGATGACCAGCACGTGTCGCCACATCTGCCTGGGAAACAATTCCAAGTATCTGGTTGTCTTCGCCTATGATAGGAATACGGCGTAATTGATTTTCTGCCATCGCATCCAACGCCTTTTGTAAATCATCGTCAGCATAGCAGGTCACTACATTGCGGGTCATTACAATTGCCACTTTTGTAGTCCTGGCGTCGAGACCTTCTGCCACGATCCGTAAAGCCAGATCGCGATCAGTGATGATGCCAACTATTTTTTTAGTCTGCTCATTTTCAATAACCGGTATTGAACCAATTTGCTCGCGCTTCATTAACTCTGCAGCTTGTGCTACCAGGTCACTTGGCAGGCAGCAGACTGGATTCTTCGTCATTACTTCGTTGCACTTCTTCATTAAATTTCTCCTTTATATCAAAGCCAAGTTTTTGGCATTACCGTAAAAGACCGATCATAAACAGAATTATTACAATTACGACGATAGTGTATAACATTGGAAATTTCCTTTCTTATTATTTTGTAGAGGCAACCTGCAGGGTTGCCTCTACAAAATTCATTACGTATTGGGCAGTTACACGATACCCAACAGCCTTAACACAATAAGAATGAGGGCAATCACGAGTAGCGTGTGAACAATGTTGCCACTACGTGGAATGCCAGAGTAGACATTCGGGCCAAAATAGCCGAGTAACCATAAGATGAGCAGAATTACAATGATCCAAGTAAGCATGCGATTTCTCCTTTAGTATGAATTGATTTGTCGTTCAATTCATCATACAATGAACACTCCCCGGCCGCATCCATCGGCCGGGGAGTGTTTTTCTCCGCCAGTTGGGGGAGGCTGTATTAATCAAATACCCAAGGAATCAATACTAGTTTTCAGGTGCAGTAAAGTTGGCAGCCACACAGGTAAAACCTAACCCTATTGAATAAGAGTCTTTCACACCATCCTGACCCGGATTGAATGTGCCAGATGCATCGAGCAGGTCCAGATCAGGCGAGATCGCGATCATCAATAAAGGATTGCTTTCAAGTTCTTGTATGGTAATGATCCCATTATGGTCTGAGTCGAAGGCTTGCAAGATTGTTTTTGCCGCAGCATTGTCTACTTTGACAACTTGATTGAGTCCATCAGTAATGGATGGAAGAAGTTTGCTACGGAACTCGTCGACAGTGATACCGCCACCCAATTTACCCTCAGCACAACCCTTTGAATTGAAGTCGGTTTCGAGTCGTACGCCGATCAAATTTACATCAATGGATTGACCCAGCAAAAACATTTGGATGTGTACTGTACCCGGCCCACCGGCGAAGTGACCGTTTGTAAGCGAACCAGCAATTGGCGGGTTGATCGGCGCGGTAGAATCGAGCGTGAATTGATCTGAACCGTCGAAGTTGGGCGACAACTGGTTTTTTTGTCCCAAAAATATAGACCATGAAACGCTTGTGTCGTTCAGAGGATCATTTGCCTTCACCTCGTGAAGCGTGACCAACTGACCGGTATTAACTGCTTGATCTAATGTTGACTGTAATTCAAGGCTTGGGGCTGCAGATGTGAGCAAGCTAAGCAGATTTCCGAACAGGTTATCGAGGTGCTGCTGTGAATCTCCATCCACATTCAATGCAAACGCTTGTGTTTGCGCCAGGGTGGTCGGTATCAGCAGTTTATCTGTGACGAAATAATATTGTGTGCCTGTGACAGGTAAAACTTCAGTGGGTAGTGCAGGTGCGACTGTTGGTTTTGGCGCAACACAGGCTGCCAGCAACAATAATAGTGTAGTACTTGCAGCGATAAAAAACTTTTTTGTCTTCATGTATGATCTCCGTGTTTTCGTTCATATTTCCTGATTGGGGATGGGTGGTTAATCTTTGCAATTTGTGCAGTGACAGCATTCTCCTTTGATATATTAATTGCGGAGAAACGGTCAGCCACAGATGAGCAGTTTATTAACTCATCATACACATAACACTCCCCAACCGCATCCATCGGCCGGGGAGTGTTTATCTCCGCCAATTGGGGGAGATAAAGGAACTATAACGAACGATCCTGTATCCTATTTTTAATTATTGGCAGCCGTACGTGATCGTGCTGGTACTTACCTGCCAACTCGTGTTGAAGGCTTGTACTGAATAACTCAATGTCTTTCCAGCGGCCACAAAAGCCGCATCCACGTAAAATGTGGAATTAGGGTCCAGGGTTGCAATTACCTGTTCATCCCGATAGACTTTATATCCTTCTTCGCTATTGGAACGGTCATTCCATGATAAGTTCATTGTCATGATGCCGCCGCTAACGGCAAGTTCGCAAGTGTAATTATAGGCAGACCAAATTGGAGTGTTAGGCGGGGTCAGTGTGGGAATTGGCGAGGCGGTCATGGTCGACAGGATATTTGTCGG
Organism: Anaerolineales bacterium; assembly: GCA_043788255.1. Classification (GTDB taxonomy): domain Bacteria; phylum Chloroflexota; class Anaerolineae; order Anaerolineales; family Villigracilaceae; genus Villigracilis. The sequence continues at coordinate 48,840 of JAYVUA010000030.1, forward strand.
GACAATGATCGTCATTGGGGTCTGGCTGGAAATTACCTGCAAGGTCATCGCGGCAAACGTGCCTGCCGGGTTTTGACCGGTTATTTGTGTTGATTTCGGCAAATTACATGATGCAAGAATAGCCGCGAACAAAATGGGTATTAATATATGTTTGAATGTTTTCATTTATGGGCCTTCAGGGATCTCAACTGATAGTTTTTCCGGCAAAATAGGTTCTGCTTTCTCAAGCAGGTTGTTGAGTCGTTCCATGCTGCTGATCACTAATGGTGGAGGGAGTTCCTCCATCTCTTTTATCGTGACCCATAAATTCGCCTGCCGTTCTTTGAGATCAGAAACCTGAAGCGCGGCCCCTGATGTAAGGCGGTTACTAACCAGAAGACTCCACAGGATTTGACATACTGCTGACACAGGGGGTGCAATGAGGATGCCTACCAGGCCAAATGCATCTGCCAAGGCCAGTAATATAATTAAAGTCAGAACAGGGTTATCCCATTTACGCCTGAAGAGACGCGGCTCAATCCATACTTGCAGGGCAATTAATATGAAAAGCGTATAAAGAGTGACAACTACGCCAAGCTGTACGCTGGTCAATAATCCGATCAACAGCGGCAGAATCACTGCTATCGGCGCTCCTACTACAGG
>JAYVUA010000031.1:0-29037 GCA_043788255.1 Anaerolineales bacterium
GCAATTTCATCTGGGCTATTGTATCCCCACATCGCAAGAAAAATTTTATCGGTTTCTTTGTTCCAAGTGCTCATTTATATTTTTTTGGTTCGTCCAACTATGTGTTATACAGCATAATGCTGTAAAATGTCCTCATGCGGGGTGTTATACAGCGACATGCTGTATAACAGACTATATACAGCATTATACAACCTCACCTACTCAAAGGCAATAAAATGTCACAACAACCTCACCAAAACACACCAACCATACCGCCGAAAAAACTCCTCGATCAATATCGCGACGCTCTTCGCATAAAACATTATTCCGCCCGTACCGAAGACACCTACATTCAATGGGTTAGGAAATACATTCTTTTTCACAACAAACGTCACCCGTCAGAAATGGGCATACCTGAAATTAATCAATTCCTTGCCCATCTCGTAACCAAAAAAGAGATTTCAGCCTCCACCCAGAATCAAGCCCTAAGCTCGCTTCTCTTCTTATATCGCCACGTAATCCATATCGAACTCGACGAATCCAGTCTCGCAGAATTTCGCCCTCAAAGATCGAAAACTATCCCAACCGTACTCTCCAAAGAAGAAGTCAAGCGCGTCTTTGCCAACCTCACAGGTGTTTACAAACTCATCGCCCAGGTCATGTATGGCGGCGGACTGCGCGTAATGGAAACGATGCGCCTCCGTATCAAGGACATTGACTTTGACAACCATCAGATCATTGTCCGCGATGGAAAAGGCGAAAACGACCGTGTCACAATTTTGCCTGATTCAATCGTACAATCATTAAAACTCCACCTGCGGCATATCAAAATAATTCACGAAACCGATTTGGAAAATGGCTTTGGTTCCGTGTATCTCCCAAATGCCCTCGAGCGGAAATATCCAAACGCAAACAAAGAATGGGCATGGCAGTACGTTTTTCCAGCCCCCGAACTTTCATCCCCATCTCCTGCTAGGAGAGGGGACGGGGGTGAGGTCCGGGATGGGGGCCTTCGACGCCACCATCTTCATGAGACCACCATACAGAGAGCCGTAAGAGAATCGGCGCGCCTCGCAAAGATAGACAAACATGTTACCCCGCACACCTTCCGCCACTCCTTCGCCACCCATCTTTTACAAAATGGATACGACATCCGCACCGTACAGGAACTCCTCGGCCATAAAGACGTAAAAACCACCATGATCTACACCCACGTCCTCCAGCGCGGCGGCCTCGCCGTAAAATCTCCTTTGGATGGCTGAAAATCGAATCAAGGGATGGTCGAGTAGCCCCGAATGGTCTTTGAGGGGCATATCGAGACTACGCGTTGGCCTCGGCCCCTAACCCCTACTCACCTCTCGAGCAATCTCATGAAATTTTTTAAAGCGAGAACCCATGGCTGAAATCCAACTTCACAACGTAAGCCTCTCCTATTCCGCTCCACTGCGTGACCCTGCCAGCCGCTTGTTCGAAATCAAAAGAGAGCGCATGCAGGAAGATCTGCCCGTGGAAACCTCCAGCGGGGTGACGGCTCTTAATAACCTAAACCTCACCATCCCCAACCGACAGACCTTTGCCGTGGTCGGCCCTTCAGGCTGTGGAAAAAGTACCTTGCTGCGTGTGGTCGCGGGCATCGTCAATAATTACACAGGTCAGGTGCTCTATGATGGCGCCGATGTACAAAACATCCTGCCCAAAGATCGTTATATCGGCATGGTCTTCCAGAACTATGCGCTCTATCCCAACTTCAACAATGAAGGCAATCTCTCCTTCTTCTTCAAGATGCACAAAATCAACGACGAGGAAACCCGCGAACGCATTCGCTATACTTCCGAATTAATGGGCATCGGATTCAACGAACTCCTGCCGCGCAGGCCTGGCACACTTTCAGGCGGACAGAAACAGCGCGTGGCCATCGCGCGCGCCATCGTCCGCGCGCCGAAACTGTTTCTCCTCGATGAGCCGCTTTCCAACCTCGACGCAAAATTGCGCCTGCAAACCCGCACAGAGATCAAACGCCTTCTGCATCGTTTTGGCATCACCAGCTTATACGTCACTCACGATCAAGTCGAAGCGATTGCCCTCGCCGACCAGATCGTCGTCATGCATCAGGGTCGTATCGAACAAGTGGGAACCTATCAGGATTTGATGGAGAATCCTGCCAACGTATTTGTCGCAGGATTTTTAGGCCTGCCGCCCATGAATATTTTCGAAGGCGGATCAATCTCAGGCGGCAAACTGATTCTCGACGAATACCTGATTCCACTCCCCAAACGCATCTTCTCACTTGTAGAGAATGGTCAACTTGTAACCCTGGGTGTGCGGCGCGAAGCGGTACATATCTCAGCCGAATCAAATTCAAAAAACGAGATTCAGTTTCGAGGGCAAATAGAAGCGCTCGAAGTTGATTATGCACATCACAGTCAAATAGTTTACATCCGCACGGGCCGCTGGGCCTATTCAGGTCTCTGTTCAATGGACATGAAATTAAATATCGGGCAATCGATCAACGTCAGCATTGACCCCGAACATCTCTATTTCTTCGACACAAATTCTGGCCTGCGTATTTGAAACAATGACCTTAAGCACTCAACTATGATTCTCTGAGCCTCAAAGGTTTCTTTGTGTCTAAGAGTCTGAAAAAGTTAATTTTATTGACCACAAAGTCACTAGGACACGAAGGCACAAAGAGAAAAAGACTTGGTGCCTTTGTACCTTCGTGGTTAGGTTTTCAGACACTCTCTCTTAGTTAACTACAAGATCGGCCACTCCACACAATAGGCGGGCTGCATCTTTTATGGTTATAATAACCAAATGGAATTTTTCTTTCCCGAAGACGGCCTCGCTCGCACGGTCCCCGAAGAGACACACATCAGTTCACTCACTGCCCAGCCATACCCCGATGGCTATCGTTTGCGCGTCAACATGGAGATCACTCCCTATCAAAAACGCCCCTACATTGAAGTCATTCTCAACGACTCAAATGGCAGCGAAGTAGCCTCCACCAGCATTGTCGAACCCATGAGTTGGAAACTTGAATTCACCATGCACATCCGCGGCGAACTCAATAACCCATACACACTCAATGCCAGGTTGTATTACCCCGATGGCCCATCCAAAGAACCGCTCACATATTCTTTTGATGTACTACCGCCTCAAGACGCGCCTCAGCCCGATTCCGATTAATTGATATTATTCATGCCTTTGCATTTTTCCAAATCCCACAAGAACATGTCGCTGCGACATCGTCCCCGAGCACAGCGAGTGGGAGGTGTTCTTGGTTTTTGTCGCAACAGTCTTCTAAAAGTGAGAGATTGCCGCGTCGCGAAGTACAAGAGCGCTCCTCACAATGACATCATAATAATTTTCCTCAGCCTCTTCCTCTTCGGCTGTTCAAATAACGCAACCCCCGCTCCAGAGAACACCCTCGAACCTGTCACCACCAATACTCCCGCCGTTATTCATTATAGTGGTGAAGGCAATATCATCTTCCTTTCCATAGAAGAAAACGGATACGCTCATCTCTTCGTACAAAGCGATAACGAAAAAGACCTGCCGCTGACCCGCATCACAACCGGCGCTTGGAACGACACCGCTCCCGCCCTCAGCCCTGACCGCACCCAATTGGCTTTCGCATCAGACCGCAGCGGCTTCTGGGATCTCTACGTAATGGATTTGCAAAGCGGCGAAATCAAACAGATCACCAATTCACCCGAATACGACTCCGCTCCATCCTGGTCACCAGACGGACAGTGGCTCGCCTTTGAAATGTATACCGATGACAACCTTGAGATCTCGGTTGTCTCCGTCAATGATCGTACACAAGCTCTTATTCCGCTGACTCAAGACCCCGCATCCGATCATTCACCAGCCTGGGCTCCCGATGGCAGGCACGTAGCCTTCATCTCTTCACGCGGCGGCGATAGTGATGTCTGGCTCGCAGACTTGGATGTCACTGGCGCAGATCGTTATCAAAATTTAAGCAATACACCCTTCGCATCTGAAAATCATCCCATTTGGAATTTTGACGGCTCGCAGTTATTATGGTCATCCACCTCGCAAACTGTTGGCTTTAGCGGACTATATATCTGGAATGCAAATGATCCCAACCGCAGCGCCAGTTGGATCGGTGATGGCAGTTGGGGCGCATGGAATGAAACCGCCCAACAGATCGTTGCTGTCACCATGGGTCCGAATCAAAGTTATCTTTCTGCTTACGACCTAAAAGGCAATTTGCTTCTACCGCTCATTCCCCTCAACGGTTCCGTGCGCGGACTCACTTGGGGACTCGCCAACTTACCGAATCCATTTCCGAGTTCGTTCTCTCAAGCTTCAATTGTCACACCAGAGTCATTGTGGTCGCCGGTCATTACCCCGGGCCCCAATGTGCCTAATCAACGCTGGTATGTGGTTCCACTTAACGATGTGCAGGTTGCGTATCCTCAACTGCATGATCTTGTTGATGAATCTTTCGTTGCATTACGCAGCCGCATCACTCACGAAGCAGGCTGGGACGCATTAGCCAGCCTTGAAAATGCATTTATCCCGCTTACAATCAATCTCGACCCTGGCCTCGAAGAAGATTGGCTCTACACAGGCCGCGCCTTCGCAATTAATTCGCTCATGTCCTCCGCAGGTTGGATGGTGGCTATTCGTGAAGATGTGGGTGCGCAAACCTATTGGCATATATACATTCGCTGCAATGTGCAGGATGGTTCCTTAGGCGAACCGATTCACAACGCACCCTGGAACTTGAATGCCCGCTATGAACTTAATCCGCGCACCTATGAGCAAGGCGGCGAATACGCGCTTGTCCCTGCCGGCTATTGGGTGGATGTCACCTCACTGGCTTCTGCGTATGGCTGGGAACGTTTGCCCTCGCTTCCCAATTGGCGCACTTATTACGCCGGCGCCCGCTTTACTGAATTTACCCTCACCAATGGCCTGGATTGGTACTCTGCAATGAAGGAACTGTATCCTCCTGAAGCGCTCATTACTCCTACGCGTGTGCTGGCTCCTTCACTTACACCTACCGCCACCTTTACATCCACACCAACAAAACGCCCCACGCGGACTCCATTTGCAACACGCACGCTTACCCTGTCGCCAACACCTGCGCCGCCAACAGGTACTCCCACACTTACAGCCACTCCACCGACGGTGATTCCCTAAATCTTTTGCAGTGCAGCAGCTTGCTGCTGCATAAACCGACAGTGATATGAAATTCAAACACACCCTTCTCTCTGCATTATTAATTCTGATCCTCTCCTCTTGCTCAGGTGTAAGTGGAGTCAACTCAACGCCTGTAGTTGTTGAAGTGCTGAATCAGCCTCAGGTCGCGGTTGAAGATGCGGTCACTCCTTCACCCGTTCCATTTCAATTTAGTCTCCCTACTCCGGGCGCAGAACCAGTTTCAGGGTGGCGTCCTCCGTTGTATCCCATCCCTTGGGCGGTTTCTGCCTACGATCATTTTTATTTTGCGCGTCCCATTGCCGCAGACAATATCAACTGGCCTTTGGCGGAGTATCGCTATGGGGGCGTGTTCTTCGCGCCGAACATTGTCCACACGGGCGTGGATATTGATGCCGCCGAAGGTACACCCATTCTCGCGGCAGGCCCTGGCACGGTCGTCTCTTCTGATTGGGGTTTATACACCGAAGCTCCCGGCAATCAAAATGACCCGTACGGAATGGCCGTGGTGATTCGGCATGATTTTGGTTATAAAGATCAGGCTCTTTACACGATCTATGCCCATATGAGCAAGCTCATTGCAGTGGTTGGTTCACACGTGGAAACAGGTGATGTGCTTGGGCTGGTTGGTGATACAGGTGCAACGACAGGTCCGCATTTACATTTTGAAGTACGTGTGGGCAAGAATACTTTTTACAATACATCCAACCCTGAGTTATGGATGACTCCGCCTCAAGGCTGGGGCGTATTGGTGGGGCGTATGGTCGATGAAAAAGGGGATCTTCTTAATCAACTTCAAGTGGATGTGCAATTGATAACCGCCAAAGCTCCTTTGCGCTCCGTCAGAACGTATGGGCTTGGCGCGGTCAACTCTGATCCGTATTATCATGAGAATTTGGTTTTGAGTGACTTGCCGGCTGGGATTTATAAAATATCGCTTTCCTATAAAGCTGAGGATAGTGACAAATATATAGACCACGAAACCTGGGTGGAAATATTCCCCGGCCAGGTAAGTTACATTACCTTTGAAGGCGGAGTGGGCTTTAACATCATCCGCCCGCCCGCTCCCACTCTTGAATTTTTGCCTCAAGCATTGCCTGCCACTCCCACCGCTCTCCCTTGACGTACTGAACATATGTGCTATACTCTCGCAACACATAACCTTTAAACATTTGTGGCCAGTGTGTCCCTAGTGTTTAATAATTTTCAACCTATTAGACTTGTATTGGAGAACAAAACCATGGCTCGAAAATCATCCCGCACAACAGAAACCCCAGAAAAAATTCAAAATATGGATAACGCCAAACGCGCCGTACTCGACAAGGCCGTTGGCGATATTTTAAAACGCTATGGTGATGGCTCGATCATGCGCCTTGGCGAGGCCCATGGCATGGTGGTCGAAGTCATCCCGACCGGTTCACTCTCGCTGGATATTGCTCTCGGTGTCGGCGGCATTCCGCGCGGACGTGTGATCGAAATCTACGGGCCTGAGTCATCGGGTAAGACCACACTTTGTCAGCATATTGTTGCTGAAGCACAGAAGCTGGGCGGCACCGCTGCATTTATTGACATGGAACATGCACTTGACCCGAGCTATGCTGCAAAAGTCGGTGTGGATATTGATAACCTGCTTGTCTCACAGCCCGATACTGGCGAGCAAGCTCTCGAAATTGCAGAAACTCTCGTGCGCTCTGGCGCAATCGATGTCGTTGTGATCGACTCCGTGGCTGCGCTCGTGCCTCGTTCCGAAATCGAAGGTGACATGGGCGATGCGCAAATGGGTATGCAAGCCCGCCTTATGTCTCAGGCGCTTCGCAAGCTTTCTGGCGCGATCAACCAAACCAAAACCTCGGTCATCTTTACCAATCAACTGCGCCAGAAGATCGGTGTAATGTTTGGTAATCCTGAAACCACCACAGGCGGACAGGCGCTCAAATTCTACGCATCGGTTCGCCTCGATGTACGCCGCATTCAATCCATCAAAGTTGGCGAAGAAGTCATCGGCAATCGCACCCGCGTCAAAGTGGTTAAGAACAAACTTGCAGCTCCTTTCCGCACTGCCGAATTTGACATTATGTTCAATGAAGGCATTTCGAAATCTGGTGATGTCCTTGACCTCGCGACCAAGTTTGAAGTCCTCACCAAACGCGGCGCCTTCTTCTCTTATGGAGATATCCGCATCGGCCAGGGACGCGAGAACGCCAAAGAATATCTGCGCGGCAACCTTGACATGATGAATGAGATCGAAGGTATCATCCGCCAGAAAGCCCTCAGCGGCGAGATCGCCCTTCCGCTGGATATGGGCGCTGAAGTCGGTGCAGAAGACGCTGGCGGCGCAGCGGAAGAAGTATAAAGAATTAGTCGACCACATAAAAGTCACAGAGGGTTTTCTCTGTGACTTTTATGGTTTAATAAGGATATGCTTCGCATCAAATTTTGGCCGCACCTGCTTATTGTTCAACTAGCATTCCTCATCATTCAGGCATGTACGCCTCAAACCGCCCCGACGATTTTCCGCCCGCCGACTCAGCCTCAACCCACTCAAATTCTTGCAACCACAACTCCGATCCCGGTATTATTTACACCTATACCGACCATAACTATTACGCCCACCGAATCAGGTCCGTGTACGAACAACCTGGATTTCATACAAGACATTACGATTCCCGATGACACGATAGTCGCATCGGGTGCAAGCATGGACAAGCAATGGCTGGTCGCCAACAGCGGAACTTGTAACTGGGATTCAACCTATCGTCTTAAGTTGGTCGGCGGCAACTCACTTGGTGCAGCGCAGGAACAAACCCTCTATCCCGCCCGCGCAGGCACACAGGCTACCCTGCACCTGATCTTTACCGCCCCAGTAGATGGGGGAACATATGAAAGTTCGTGGCAGGCCTTCGGTTCAGATGGAATTGCTTTTGGTGATCCGATATATATGAGAATTGTAGTTTTATCCCCATAGGAGTTGACATGGCTTCTCAAACTGAATTTCCCGTCGTTTTTAACAAACTCAAGTTCATCCTTAAACCATATGCATCGAAATTCAAAGTGACCGCAGATACAAAAGATTCTTATTCTCTGGATGGCCCTTATAGCCAAAAGTGGAAAAAGGTGGTCTTCTTTGGCGCAGCGCAGATTAAGAAGAATTATGTTTCATTCTATCTAATGCCTGTTTACATGTTTCCAGACCTGCTCAATAACATTTCCCCCGCTTTGAGAAAACGAATGCAGGGGAAATCCTGTTTCAATTTCAAAAAAGTGGAGCAACCCTTATTCGACGAACTCACTCTCCTGACGAAACAGGGATGTGACCGCTTTGTAATGGAAAAATAAACCAGGGCTGCTTGAGTATTTTATAAAGGAATGCCCACCATAAAATTTTTGAAAAATATTTTTAATAATGATAATGCAATACTTATATCAATAATGTTAGCTAACAAGGATGTTTGTTCGCAACTTATACATCACTGATATAGTCGGGGAAGTAATATTCAAACCAATTCATAGGAGTAATAAATCATGTTTCATTTCCGTTCTTCCAAATTGTTCATTGTAGTTTTAGTTGTGTTGATCCTCTCCACATCGGCTTACGCTTTTGCAGCCACCAACACAGTCCCCGCCAGCCGCGCTGGTGAGGGCAGTGGTGCCATCTCTGGTTACACTGTTTCCAACATTGTCTACACTTTTGACACCGCCAATCCTTCCAATCTCACCAATGTAGCTTTCAGCCTCGATGCCGCCGCCGCAACAGTCAAAGTCAGCCTCACCGCTGCTGGAACTTTGCAAGCCTGCACCAACCCCAGTGGCACCAACTGGACCTGCACCCTCACCGGTGTAACCGTCACAGGTGCCTCATCTCTTCGTGTGGTTGCTTCACAATAATCCGCCTGAAAAGATATAAACCATCGGGCTGTATAATGCCCTGAGTTTAGATGATCGACTGAGCCTGCTAATGGAAACTTCCGAAATATTCAAGCTGGAAGCTCCAATAGCAGGCTCATTGTATAAAAAGTATAATCAATATCAATGATGAACACCTATAAGCGCTGGTCACCCTCCATATCTGCTGCATTCTGGTTTGTAATAACAATTGCAATCTGGGTTGCATTTGCGCCCATTCAAGCGGGCGGGCAGGCTGCGTATATCATGGTCATTGGAAAAAGCATGGAGCCTAACTTCCATCTTGGCGATATGATCATTGTGAAACAGGATTCTCAGTATAAAGTGGGTGATATTGTTGCTTATAAGAACAGGCAATTGAATAACAATGTCTTTCACAGGATCATTGGTTTTGAAAGCGGTCACTTTGCTTTAAAAGGCGATAATAACACCTGGGTGGATACCTATAATCCATCTCCTGAAGAAGTCATCGGTAAATTATGGATCTATTTGCCCGGTGTAGGAAAGGTTATTCAACGCATTCGAACTCCCCTTAATATGGCCCTGATTATCGGTATGATCGCTGCCATTTTCCTGTTTAGTGTAATCAATGAAAAGCCGAAAGGCGGTAAACATATGACAAAAAAATCGATTCGAGAAAGACTAAAGGATTTAATTTCACGGAGCAGGCTTCCAGATAATATTCCCGCTTCAAATTCAGACGTTGAGCCTGATCCTGTTAAACCAGAGACTCTTCATCGATCAGCTGTTTCAACAAAAAAACAGTCTCCTAAACTTCTTGGGAGCAGTGTTGAAGTTATCTTTTTTATACTGGGTTTGACCGCATTTGCATCCCTGCTTCTCGGTATTATCTCACTCACCCGTCCGCTTACAGTCAGTGAGCCAGATGACGTTAATTATCAACATATTGGAATATTTTCTTATTCAGCTTCTGCTCCTAGCGGGATCTACGATTCAAATACAGTGCAAAGGGGAGAGCCGATCTTCCCCAAAATAACCTGCACCATGCGGGTTGATTTCCATTATTCCCTGTTTGGTGATGACTTAAATAATGTCGCCGGGACCTATGTCATGACCGCGCAGATCCTTGATTTGCAAAGCGGGTGGCAGCGTACGGTCACACTACTGCCCGAAACACTTTTTAGCGGTACTTCATTTGATGTCAATACCGATGTGGATATGTGCCATATGGTGAAATTAACAGAAGCCATGGAACAGGAAATAGAATACTTCCCGAGCCAATACTTATTAACCATTATGCCGCACCTGAATATTTTGGGCAGCATCGCCGGGCGTGACCTGCAGGATACATACAGTCCACAATTGGTTTTCAAATATGACCGTACTAATTTTTCAGTTTTACAATCAGATACCCAGCCCGACCCATATAATCAATCACAAGCCAGGTTTGTAAGAGAGATCAATAAACGTGCCAATACAGTATCCATTTTTGGACTCCAGCCTAAGGTCATGACCTTACGACTGATCGGTCTGATTGGCTTGGTTTTATCACTGATTGGGATGTGGATGCTTGAACGCTATATTCAGTCATTTACAGATAAGAGTCCGCAAGCAGTTATACAAATGAAATATCCTGCAATGTTCATTGATATCCAAAGCGGTGGTGTGGACGAATCTGTCCGCGTTGTGGAAGTTAATTCCATAGATGATCTTGCGAAGCTGGCTGAACGATATAATGCCATGATCCTGCATGAAACCCGCATCAACAGGCACGTTTATTTTGTTCGTGCGGATGGCGCAACCTATCGTTTCTCGGCGGGTAAGGATTCAGAGGGCTTGCACGGGGAGGTGTCAAAGTGATCAATAGAATTAATCACCGCACTACATTATGGATCTTATTTATTTTAATTTTCATTAGCACACTAACCGCTGTAGCTGCTGGAAATACCATACCAGCGACCCGCCTTTCATCGTCAACTGCTGCCATGGACGCAAATGCCATCAAACCAACTGCATGCTCTGCTTTAAACCTAACAGCGATCGTAATATGTACTGGTTCGGCAACTTGCAATGGAACAGGTGCAAGCGAGTTGATATTGGGAACTTCCATAGCTGAGACCCTTCGTGGTCGTGGAGGCACAGATTGTATTGTTGGCGGCGATGGTGATGACAGCCTCCAGGGTAATGGTGCCAGTGATGTATGCATTGGGGGTCCAGGTACAGATACATTCACTACATGCGAGACCCAAATCCAATAACACAATCAGCCGAGGCGAATGCTTCGGCTGATTGATTGTGCAGTGTCGCCTCACTCAGGGAATCACGGCTGGGTGCGTAAGGTGAGTTAATTATTGAAATACTAATTTAACGTCAGTTCGGGATAACGACTAAAAGGCGTTTTGGATGCAGATAAACGCTGATTTTCGGTGATTCAAAAGAATTAATCCGTGTTTTCTGCGTGAATCAGCGTCCAAATTCCTTATCCTGAATTCAGGTTAATTTACGTTCATAAAACCAAATGTGCGCCAAAGGCCACGCATCATTTTATGAGCAAAATCTGGCTTCAAAAACTGATTTGGACATGAGCCCGGTATGACCGCAATTCTATTGGCTTGGCACATTCCTACTGCAGATTGTGAGACGCTGGTTATACCCGCAACCAAGCCAGGCTTCGTGCCCATCATGCAATGCATCCACACATGCTTGATTCCCAGATCCACACATTGTTGAACCATTTGCTCTGTTACTTTAGGATGGGTAAGCATGAAGACCGCGTCAGGTTTTTCAGGAAGTGACTTTAAGTCAGCGTAACAAGGTTTGCCGTCATAAGTGGTTATATGCGGATTCACTGCATATACCTGATATCCAGCCTCTTTGAATTTCTTGTAATTTAAATTACAGCCTGTCTCACGCTTAATAGATACGCCGACAATGGCAATCTTCTTTTGCGCAAGAAAATCCTGCACGAGATTATCGATTTTTGACATAAGAATTCTCCTATATAAAGCAGAATCGGAACCGAGCGGCTCCGATTCTGCTTTGCTTGAATGACTGGTTTGCCTGCATGTTTATTGATTGAAATTATACATATTAAGTCTATTCAAATATAGATGATGAAAATCACTAACCTTCCATGCAGATGAGCTATGGACCCCATCTAGGTTGATAGTCGCAATAGTCATTATTCGTTAGGCGGCGCAGGTCAGTTCCATCTAGGCGCATGATGTAGATCTCGCAGCCATGCACTTCGTAGCGGTCGAAATAAGCTGTGAAAACCACCCATTGACCATCAGGTGAAAATGATGGACCTTGTGAGTTGCCGCCTGCTGGTGAAATTTGATGCTGACCAGTGCCATCAATATTCATGGCAAATAGCTCACGTTCCCAGGGTTTTCCTGAGTAAGTGACGATTAAGCCTTGAGGTGACCAATCACTTCTGCCGCGCAGGGCGGGTAAATTACTCACTTGCCGTAAGCCAGTGCCATCCACGTTGATGATAAAAAGTTGACTTAATCCATTTGCCACAGATGCAAATAATATTTGTTTTCCATCGGGTGACCAGGTTGGGTCGATGGCTCGATCTGCAGATACTTCACGCGGATTACTGCCATCACGATTGATCAGCCAGGAAGTGGGTCTTTCAGGGTCGTTGTAAAAACGAGTGAATACGATGGTTGAACCATTGGGAGATATCTCAGGCGCATTGAGATCACCCAGCGCAAAAGTTAATTGTTTGAGTTCACCTGTTGAAAAGACGAATTCATAAATTTCATAGTGTGTCGTCTGTTCGTTATAGGCCGAATAAACCACGCTTTGCCCATCTGGAGAAATTGAAGGATAAAAATGCCGAATACCATTTTCATTTGTTATTTGGTGATAACCTGAACCATCTGCGTTGACAATGCAAATTTGTTCTTTGGATATATCTTTGTCCAGCTGGCAGGTCAGCGCGATCTTTCCTGTTGGTTCACTGGGGGATGGAAGGCTTGTGGGAAGCAGCGGGTCAGGAGAAACTGACAGCGGCGTGCTGGCTTGTAGTGTGGCAATCAGGTTTGAGGTCGGGGTGGATGCGGATGCAGGTAAATTGCAGGCTGGGATAAAAATTAGCAATCCAATAAAAACGAGAATCTGTTTTTTCATCTAGCCCGTGTTCCTCAACCCTGCAGCGATGCCGTTGATTGTCAGACCGATCACTTCTCGCAGAGACTGGGCTTCAGCGCCTTCGGTATCTGACAAGGCGCGGATGCGCTGCAACATTTCCACTTGGATGTAATTCAGCGGGTCAACATACGGATTACGCAACTGCACCGCAGTTTGGGTAATGGGTTCTGCATCCAATAGGTTTGTGTGACCACTAATGGAGAGCACAATATCGCGTGTCTGGTTGTATTCAGTTCGAATGACTTTGAATATATTGGACGCCAGTTTTTTATCAGGGACAAGATCAACATATAAGGATGCAATGTCCATATCGGCTTTGATAAGGGACATCTCAGTGTTATTCAGCATGGATTTGAAGAATGACCAGCCATGATACATTTCACGAAGCAAGTCAATATCTTTTACAGATGTGAGCGCAGCACCGAGGCCAAACCAACCAGGGAGATTGAAGCGGCTTTGCATCCAGGAGAATACCCAGGGAATGGCGCGAATTTTTGTTACCTCACTGCTTTTGGCACGTGCGGCAGGACGTGAACCAAAGTGCAGTCGTTTGATTTCACTCAGCGGAGTTGCGGCCTGCCAGAAATCAATGAAGCCTGATGTTTCATAAACAAGTTGACGATAAACAAATTGCGCCTTTACCGACATATCATCCATGCTGGTGCGCCATACGGCAGGTATCTCAATGTGTTTTTTTACTGGAGAAGAAGCCATTAATACAGCATGAACAATTTGTTCAAGATGACGATGCGCAAGCTCAGGGTTTGAATAACGGGACGCGATCGTTTCGCCTTGTTCTGTAAGGCGAAAGCGGCCATTGATACTGCCGACAGGCTGCGCGCGAATGGCGCGGTTGGCAGGTCCGCCGCCGCGGGCAATAGTTCCGCCGCGGCCATGAAAAATGGTCAGCGCGATTTTATGTTTTTGTGTAACCGTTGTTAAATTTTCCTGGCCTTGATACAAGGCCCAGTTTGCCATCACGTATCCGCCGTCTTTGTTGCTGTCTGAATATCCGATCATAACCATTTGCGCGTTGTTGCAAGTTGACAAATGTTCGCGATAGACAGGCAGAGTGAACAGGTTTTCAAGAATGGATGGCGCGGCTTTTAGGTCTTCTATGGTTTCGAAAAGCGGGACGATTTGTAAAGCGTGGTCACAGCCTGACCAGCGGGCAAGCAGCAAGACACTCAATACATCGGATGCAGATTTGCACATTGAGATTACGACGGGTCCCAATAACTCTGCTCCATATACTTCGCGAACACGCGTGATGAGCTGAAATAATGACCAGGTTTCAGCGGTGGCAGGAGTCACTCCGGGCTGGGTGGAAAGGTTTGGCAGGGGAGCAGATAACAGTTGAGTCAGAATCGAGAGTTTTTCATCTTCTGATAAATTTATAAAATCAGAAGTGATGTTCAGCGCGCGTAAAGTTTCATCGACTGCGGCATTGAAGCGGCTTGATTCTTCGCGAATATCGAGTCGCATCATATGCAGGCCGAAGATGTGCAATTTGTGGCGAATATTTTTGATTTCATCCTGCGCAAGTTGGACGGGCAAATTCGCCGCGATAATATCGATCGGCTTAAGCAAGTGCTCTAATTTAATACGCGCTTGATGCGGTTTGTTATCAAGCAAATGCTCGGTCATGTCATCGGCAGATGCATCTTTTAAATCTGCTGAAAGCAAGGAAAGCACGAGTCGATACGGCTCTGCGGAATAACGCTCTTCAATAAATGCAACATGCGGTGGAAGCGGACGGCGGGCTTCAAGCCATTCGATAAGCTCGGGTGGAGGCGGAAGGCGGCGGTCGCTCATGCTCAAGCGGCGCGCCAGCTCTTGCAAAGTTTGGCGATTACTTTCCACGGCAAGCCCGCGATGCAGGCGCAGTGTTTCTGCAGTGACCTTGTGAGTTACGTTGGGATTGCCGTCCCGGTCGCCGCCCATCCATGAGCCAAGTTGAAGCCAGTTCGAAGGCGAAACAACTTCGGTGTAATGCGAAGCGAGAGCGTGATCGAGATCATTGTAAAGCTCGGGCAGCGCATCCAAAAAAACAGATTCGACAAAATATAATCCTGTACGCACTTCATCGGTTGCAGCAGGGCGTGTAACACGGTGGCGATCTGTGAGCCACAAAGCCACAACCTCAGCTCGAATTTTAGCGTGGATTTTTTCCTGCTTGCGCAATGAAAGTTTTTCATTCGAAAGATCATCCAGCAAACGCGCTAGCCGTTGAAGTTTTGCGATCATGGTGCGGCGGCGTGACTCAGTGGGGTGGGCGGTGAGCACAAGCTCAATCGAAAGCTCGTTGAGCAGCATTTGCATTTGCTCGGAAGTTACCCCGTCTTTTTTTAGCAAAGCAATCGCATCCCCTACAGATTCATCCAATGGCTTGTTGATCAGAGTTTTTTCACGTTCGCGTAATTCCTGTACACGTTGATTTTCTTCTGCAAGATTGACCAGATCAAAATAGGAGGTGAATGCCGCTGAAACGGCACGCGCCGCATCGACATCCAGCGCTTCAACCTCCGCCTCAAGCTGTTTCGCCGCTGCAACATTTCCGCCGCGACGGTCTTTTGCTGCCACGCGAATCCGTTCTTCGACGGCAAATAATTCTGGCGACTCGAGCTCGCTGATTACCTTCCCGAGAATATCGCCAAGTAAGTGAATAGATGTGGAGAGTTCCATAGCGGGCTAGTATAACGAATAATGCCCGTTGATTCAAAGCCAATCTTGGTTTGATATTTTTGGGTCTACCGTTTTTAACGGGAATCCTTTTTTCGACCACAAAGGAGACAAAGGGTCACGAAGGAAAAAAGCCAAAAAACCTTTGTGCACCTTTGTGACCCTTCGTGGTTAGTATTTTCCTGCCAGAAATGGGAGAGCCATTTTTCTAACGAAGTTCTTGTCGTCATATTGAAAAATCCGATATAAAATATCGATGAAAAAGAGACCATTATCCTGTTATGGCATATGCTATGGGATAATAGGTTAGTTCAATTCAATTTTGGAGGCAACATGACTGACGCAAGTGAGGCAACTCAACAGTTTTCATTTAAAGCAGAGACCAAGCAGCTGCTTAATATCCTGATCCATTCCTTGTATAAAGATCGCGAAGTATTCCTGCGCGAATTACTTTCCAATGCTTCAGATGCATTAAACCGTTTACGATTTGAAATGGTGACCAATAGAAATATTCTTGACCCCGATGCTGAGTTGCGTATCCATCTCAAAGCGGACAAAGATGCCCGTTTGATAACGATTCAAGACACAGGCATTGGCATGACACGTGAGGAGATGATCGAAAACCTCGGCACCATCGCGCAATCAGGCGCTCGTAAGTTTCTGGATGTGACCAAAGACCAGAAAGTTGACTTTGCCCAGATCATCGGCCAGTTTGGTGTGGGATTCTATTCGGTGTTCATGGTGGCGGAATGGGTGCGGGTCACCTCTCATTCTTATGATCCTGAAGCGGAAGCGGTAAGTTGGTACGCCACAGGCGATGATAACTACGAGATCGGCCACGCAGAAATGAGTGAGCGTGGAACGAAGATCGAGATCAAACTCAAAGAGGATGCAGTTGAATTCGCTGAGGAATTCCGCCTGAAGAACATCATCCATAAGCATTCAGATTACATTGGCTTTCCCATTTATGTTGGCGATGCCAAGGATGCGGTCAATAAACAAACTTCCCTTTGGCGTACTTCCAGGCAGGAAGTGACCGAGGAGCAATACAAAGAATTTTACCGCCAAACTACTTTGGATTTTGAAGACCCATTGCTGCACGTGCACATGGTTACAGATGCGCCTGTGCAGTTATATGCATTGTTGTATATCCCAACAAAATTGGAACGCGGCGTATTCTCCCTGCGCAAAGATGATGGATTGAAGTTATACACCCGCAATATTTTGATTGATGAATATAACAAGGATCTGCTTCCCGATTACCTGCGTTTTGTGCAGGGCGTAGTGGACTCGGAAGACCTGCCGCTCAATGTCTCCCGTGAAACTGTTCAATCCAGCGGACTGATGCCGAAGTTGAAGAGAGTGTTAACCAATCAAGTGATCCGCGAATTGGAAAACCTGGCGAAAAATAATGCCGAGAAATACGCTTCCTTCTGGCAGGAATTTGGCGTTTACTTAAAACAGGGCATTGCTTCAAACCCCGCGGATGCTGAGACCATTAATCCGCTTTTGCGCTTCAAGACGAATTTGAACCCCGAAGCCTGGTCTTCTTTGGATGAATACGTTTCGCGTTTGAAGGATGAACAAAAGGTTATCTACTACATAGTAGGCGAAGACTCGAAGTCAATTTTGCGAAGCCCGCATTTGGATTACTTCCACTCGCAAGGTACCGAAGTGTTGCTGCTGACCGATCCCATGGATTCGTTCATGCTGATGGGGCTGCATAAATACAAAGATTATGAATTAAAGAATGTCGCTCAGGCTGAAGTAGATACCACTAAGAATCCAAAAGACCAGCCTGAGTTAGAGAAAATTGATGATGAGGATTTCAATACCCTTATCGAGCGCTTCAAGCAAATCCTCGGTGAACGTGTGACGGATGTCCGCGCGAGTACGAGGCTGTATCAATCGGTTGCGCGCCTTGCAGATGCGGACGGAAATACGAACCCTGAATTACAGCGTGTGTACAAGTATCTTGGTAAGGAATACGAAATTCCCAAGAAGGTATTGGAATTAAATCCATCTCATACAATCCTGAAAAACCTGTTGAAGTTGGAATCAGGCTCGGATCTGCAAAATATCATCATTGAACAGATCTACGATAGCGCCATGCTTGTGGAAGGCATTCATCCTGACCCATCCAGCATTGCGCCGCGTGTTCAACAGATCATTGAGGCGGCGCTGGCAAAGAAAGTGGAATAAGATAGATAGTAAGCCGTTAATATAAAGAGACCTCCGAAGCACTCGGAGGTCTCTTCTTTTCTTTGATAAAGGTGATTTTATTTGCCCAGCTTCTTATGCAAAGCCTCTATCAACGCAGGGACAATCTGAAACAGATCGCCAACCACGCCATAGCGTGCGGCTTTGAAGATCGGGGCATCGGCATCTTTGTTGATGGCTACGATGACTTTGGCATTTCTCATGCCGACGAGATGTTGGATCGCGCCTGAAATACCGCAGGCAATATATAAATCGGGGGCAACGACTTTGCCTGTTTGACCCACTTGATGCGAATAGGGGATATATCCACCATCGACAGCGGCACGGCTTGCGCCGACTGCACCGCCTAATAATTTAGCGAGTTCAGTGACTAATGCAAAGCCTTGTTGGGCGCGCCAGATTTCAGCTTGTTTTTCGTCCATGCCAGTAGGCGGAGTTAATGAAGGATTGTTTGAGACACCTCGTCCGCCCGAGACGATGATGCCAGCATCACCCAAGTTGACTGCGCTTTCAGATGCTGAGTAACCTTCAACTGTTGACTTCGCTTCGCCAGTGGCTGCGACTTTCGTAATCATTCCGCTTTTGCCAGTTTCACGATTTGGTTTTGGAAAGGCGCGTCCGCGAATGGTTACCATGACAGGTTTGCCAGAGCAGGAAGTTTTTTCCAGTAACTTGCCTTCATAAATGGGACGGGTCGCAATAAATGAATCACCGTTCGCTTCCAAACCTGAAACATCGGTCAGCACGCCTGTGTTCAAGTCAATGGCTGACATGGCGGCCATTTCACGGGTTCGAGCTGTCGTCGGAAACAGAATCAGGTTCGGGTTATGAGAAGAGGCGAGCGCGGAGAGGGTGGAGGCATACGTCTCAGCGCGGTAATCTGTCAGCGAGGAATCATCCGCAACGAGCACTTCATCCGCGCCATATTCCAAAGCAGATTTTGCCACATCATTTGCATTCGCACCAAAGACCAGCGCAATCGCAGTGCCGAAACTTTTTGCCAGACCAAGCGCCTCCCAGGAAGCGGGCTGCACCTCGCTGTTGAAGTGATCGATATAAACAAAAGTTTTCATAGCACTTTCTCCGCAACGATTTTCTCTGCAAGTTTTTCGGCAATCTCGGCGGGGCTGCTGCCAGTGATCATTTCAACGGTGGTTTCGCGGCTCGGCGGGCTGATCAATTCACTGCGTGTGACAATCGGCGCTGGCGCACTTGTGCCGATGTCGCTTAGTGACCAGACGAGGATGGTTGCCTTCGAGGCTTTGCGAATACCCATGAACGATGGATAACGCGGTTCGCCAATGCTTTGGACGACGCTAAGCACAGCAGGCAAATTTGCTTTGACGGATTGCCTGCCTTCTTCGATGACTCGTTCAACTTGCACGCTTCCACCGTCGATTTTGATGCTGCCAGCCAACCCAAGCATGGGCCACCCGAGAACACGAGCGGTTTGTGCGGGAGTGAGACCTGCGCCATTGTCGAGAGTCTGGCGGCCGAAGATGACCATATCCGCGCCAGCCTTTTGAATAGCTGCAGCCAAAACTCTCGCCGCGCCAGCAGTGTCTAAATTATTGAGCGCAGCATCTGAGACGAGGATGGCTTCATCTGCGCCCATAGCGAGCGCATGTTTGAGCGCATCTTTTGCTGACTCAGGTCCCACACACAATGCCGTGACCGTGCTCCCGCTGTTGGCTTCCTTCTGCTGAAGCGCGCCTTCGACTGCGTACTCGTCGAACGGGTTGATGACCAATGGCGCATCTCCCCACGATACCTGCCCGCCCTCGGCTTTGACTTTCGCCTCTGAGTCGGGTACTTGCTTGATACATGCAATGATTTTCAAAGTACTTCTCCTTGATGAAGTAGTTTTCTACTTGAAGCCTAATTTTTCTATATCAATCTGATTAATGTATTTTGTTATTTTTACAGCGGATTCGAACCTAATGTCTTTTCCACGACTAATAACTAAACCTTCTACTGGTTTTCCGTTAAATATTTTACTTTGAACCCAACCCATATAATTGCTGATTTGCCCAAAAGTATAGTGAGTAGCAGTTACATTTTTAAGTTCTATTACAACATATCTCTTTTTTGTTTTGTCGTAACAAAGTAAGTCAATTCTTCCTCCATTTCCTATACAAACGTGCTGTCTTCCATTTTTGCCAGTAGCTGAGTCGAAATAGAGTTCTAGATCATACCCAATTTTTTTCAACAACTTTAAATTATTAGAGATTTTTTCTTCTAATTCTTCTTCTAAAACTATAAAATGGTCCAGTTTTGATTTTTGGATTTTCTCAATAATTTTTTGTATTCAGGGTTCTTGCTTATGGCTATTTGATTTAACCTTTGCCATATTTCAAGCGGTATTTCAAACACTCGACGTTCAAAATTCCCGTTATATGCGCCCCAATTTTCAAATAAGGGGGTTTTGTGCAAGTCGTCAATCTTTATTGGATTTTTGAATTTATACAGAGACTGATAATCACAACCGTAATCCCAACTTTCTTTATAAGCCTGATCGCTAATCGAATATGCATCGCTTTCAGATTGCATTAAGTAGCCAATATCTTTTTTGGGCGAAGTTCTCCACAGAAAAATCAAATCACCTTTTTTAGTAGCCTTATGGCAAGTCCACCATCCATCTGATTCAATGCCATGGCTAGGATCTAAAACTTCCCTGTCAGTTCCATCTTCGTCCAAATAATATTCAGGTTTTGTGACCTATAATCAATATCTTCTTTGTGGCAATATTATTTTTGACATTTTTCTCTCCAAGATCCTTGTATAGTCTATCTGCCAAGCATGAATGCCATAACCATAAAAATATCCGCTCCGAGAACTGCCAGAATTCCAATAGTGCTGAAGACCTTTTGTTCCGCTTCCCAACGCTTTCTATTTTCTAATCGTTTTAGGAAGAACTCGTTGAATGGGTAAAGAGAAGGGGAGCGGGTGAGACTGTTGTAAATGCCTTGGTAATACGAGTCCGTTTTGAACCACACCTTGTAGGTGTTCGAGAGGAATAACAGACTAAAGAACAAGAATAGAAGAACAAAGCTGAAAGGAAGTTTTTCGATATTGGTCATTGTTTTATTGCTATGAATGATACAAAAGCTTTGAACCTTTGCGGTTGAGATTTATTTCACCAGAAAAGTCATCACCATAAACAGCAGATACATTAATCCACCCGCTGTTGCGACCAAGTTTGCCGTTCCATTGAGAGAAGGGGAGAGTCCGCGCAGGATAAAGTTAATCGAGAGTAAAACCCACACAAAGGCATGTCCCCAACGCAGGATGAGAAATCGGAAGCCAGTTGTATCGGTCACTGCCTTATGAGGCCATACAAACGAGTAAATTATGGCAACGATCAGCGCAATCCCAGCCCAACCGAACCAGGGGAGATTGAGAAAGCCTTTGATCACCGAAAACTCGTAAAGCTAATCAGCTTCCCTGATCTCAAGTCCAGTTCGCAGGCGTGACCGTTGAGCGTGTATGCAGAGAAAGTGTCGCCATCTTCATTGAGCTTGACACGGTTGAAGGAAGTATTTGGATCGGGTTTTTCGGCTTTCCAAATGATCTTCCCGTCCATGCTGATTAGGTACAGATTGGTGTCGTTGCGGGGAAACCCATTTGAGTTTTCCAGCACGATCACGCCTGCATTAATTTGGATCGATTTATCAATTTTTGTAAATAAAGGGTTGACATCCATGTTTTACCTGTCCTTGCCAAAGTGAAAATTTTCCCTAATTATACACGCCGTTAAAACAAAAAGCCCGACGCATCTTTCAATTTGCATCGGGCTAGGGGATTGGGTAGTCATCCGTCATTTCTGTTGGACTCCCATGTTGCTTAGTTCGTCTGAATTATACTGGGCGACGAACAAGTCTGTACCGGCGAGGGCAAACAGTAACAAAACAATTACGATTACGATGAACATATGTCAACTCCTTTCTTTGATATATACTATAACCAAATTCCAAGCCAAAAGATATATCCCCTAACAGTACTGTAATGAGTTTACTTTTCACTTCTGCAAAGTTGTTATATTGACGATAAAAAACTATATTTGTTCCAGATCAAATCAGATTATTTGACAAAACAAGCGTTTGCGATAAAATACATCTCGCACAAGCAAGCCGATGTGGCGGAATTGGCAGACGCGCTACGTTCAGGTCGTAGTGAGAGCAATCTTATGAGGGTTCGACTCCCTCCTTCGGCACACAAAAATACTCGCAGAAGATGCGGGTATTTTTATTTTCCCTGCGTTTACACCCTTGGTCAATCAACACAAAGTAGTCACTTTCGATCATTAGAAATGAACCGGGCAATGGTATAATTGCACTAGCAAATATAGCTTCTTTCATCTAATGCAGACACGAAGTTTTTCCCCATCTTCGTGTCTTTTTATGCCAATTTACAGCAATTTTTCCCAATTTTAAGGATATTTTATGGCTGAAGACAATTTGATCGCAGGAAACATCGAAAACGTCGATATTGACGCACAGATGCGCACAGCTTACCTTGATTACGCCATGAGCGTAATCGTAGCCCGCGCCTTACCAGACGCCCGTGATGGCCTTAAACCAGTCCACAGGCGTATTTTGTTCGCCATGCACGAACTGGGAATGCGTTCGAACTCGGCTTACAAAAAGTCTGCGCGTATTGTGGGTGAAGTGCTTGGTAAATATCATCCACACGGCGATTCAGCAGTATACGAATCCATGGCACGTATGGCCCAGGATTTTTCCATGCGCTATTTGCTTGTGGATGGTCAGGGTAACTTCGGTTCGGTGGATGGTGATGCTCCTGCTGCCATGCGTTATACCGAAGCGCGCCTGCAAAAAATGGCCGAAGAAATGCTAGCCGACCTCGAAAAAGATACTGTGGATTTCGGTCCTAACTTCGATGACTCACTAGAAGAGCCGCTCGTCTTGCCTGCACGCCTGCCCAATCTTTTGTTGAACGGCTCATCGGGTATTGCTGTGGGCATGTCTACCAATATCCCGCCACAGAATCTGCACGAGTTGGTAGGTGCGATTAATCACCTTATTGATAACTACGACACAATTGACGATGTTACTGTTGACGATCTGATGAAGTTTGTTTTGGGTCCCGATTTTCCCACTGGCGGCATGATCGTCGGGATGGAGGGAATTCTTTCGGCGTATGGAACAGGCCGAGGTCGCATTGTGATGCGCGGTATTGCCCATATCGAAGAGAGCAAGCCTGGCCGTTATCAGATCAATATTACAGAGATTCCCTATCAGGTAAATAAATCCACTTTGATTGAGCGTATCGCAGAGCTGGTTCGTGACGATAAGATCGATCAAATCTCGGACTTGCGGGATGAATCTGACCAACGCGGCATGAGCATCATCATTGAGTTGAAGCGCGGGGCACAACCGAAGAAAGTTCTTAATCAACTTTATAAGTACACAGCTTTGCAATCCACATTTGGCGTGCAAATGCTCGCGTTAGTGGATGGGGAACCGCGCACATTGCCGCTCAAGCGTATGCTGCAGATCTTTATTGAACATCGACAGAACGTTATTGAGCGCCGTTCAAAATTTGAACTTGCCAAGGCGCAGGCCCGTTTACACATCCTTGATGGATACTTAATGGCGCTTAATAACATTGAAGCGATCATTAAGACCATTCGCGAAGCTGAGGATGCAGATGCTGCCAAGATCAACCTGATGAAGCGTTTCAAACTAAGCGAATTGCAAGCCCAGGCTATTTTGGATATGCAATTGCGCAGACTTGCCGCGTTGGAACGCTGGAAGATCGAGGAAGAACATAAACAAGTCCGTTCCACGATTGAGCTTCTTGAAGATTTGCTTGCACATCCGAAGAAGATTTTGGCACTGATTAAATCAGACTTGATCGAGCTGGCAGAAAAATACGGTGATGACCGCCGTACACGCATTGCTGCCGAAGCTCAGGAAAATATCCACGAGGAAGATTTGGTTGCCGATGAAGCAGTACTCATCAGCCTGACTGCACGTGGATATATTAAACGAATGGCCTCTTCTGCCTTCCGCCTGCAAAGCCGAGGCGGACGCGGTGTGATGGGGCATACCACCAAGGATGAAGATGAAGTAGTGATGCTCATCCCTGCGCGCAGCCTCAATACAATGTTGTTCTTCACAGATAGAGGCAAGGTTTATTCTGAGAAGATTTATCAAATCCCAGATTCAGACCGTGCCACAAAGGGAATTCCACTGGTCAATGTGTTATCACTTGAACCAAACGAAAAAGTCACAGCGGCAATGGCCGTGGGAGATTTTTCTTCGCATGGATTTTGTATGTTGATGACAGCACGCGGCAAGATCAAACGTGTAAACATGGAAGAGTTCGCATCGGTACGTCCTTCGGGATTAATCGCCATGACGCTGGAGGAAGGTGACCAGTTAGGTTGGGCGCGTTCAACCTCGGGCAAGGATGAGATCATTATCGTGACTGAAAATGGGCAGGCATTGCGATTTGCCGAAACCAAGGTCCGTTCCATGGGACGTCAGGCTGCGGGCGTGCAGGGAATTCGTCTTGCCAAAGACGATATCGTCACTAGTATGGATGTGGTTGAGAAAGAGGGTGCATTATTGATCGTCACTGCAAGAGGCTTTGGCAAGCAAACCCTTCTAAAAGATTACACTGCCAAGGGGCGAGCAACAGGTGGTGTTTCCACTATTGACCAAAAAGCTTTGAAGGAAGTTGGCAAGATCGTCGCCGCACGTGTAGTGCAAAAAGCTGACGACTTGACCATCATGACAGCCAACGGTGTTACCTTGCGTATGAAGGTGAAGGATGTAAAACAATCCAGCCGTGCTACGAAAGGTGTGCACCTCATCAAACCGCAGGAAGGCGATGGGGTCGCCTCTGTCGCTCGCATCTCCGCTGAGGATTTGAAAAAAGTGGGCGCAACAAATGAAGGCTCTGAGAAACAGGAAGAGCAGCCAAAATTGGTGTAAATTAAAATAAATCGGGCGAGGCCAAAAGGCTTCGCCCGATTTATTAATTAACCAACTAAGTACTTTTAAAATGCAACCTTGTTCGTTACGAGTAACACCATTGCGCCAAGAACGCATACTGTGATCATCAACATGAATACGATCACGAATCTTTGGCCAGCGGTCATGCCTAGGATTCGTTTTGATCGTCTGGCGGGTGAACTTGTCCCTGCGGCTGGTTGAAATTTTGCTTCTTCTTCATAAAAGGGCTTGGCTTCTGCATCTTCACGGAGATTATCAAACATAGTCACCTCTACTTTTTAAGAGTATATCATGCACTTGGCCTAAGGCTAACATCTCCAAAACTAACTATTATGGATTTGTTATGAGCGTCACGTAAGCGCAAACTCCCATCTGACTCAAGCCCAAGCAGTTCACCTATGATGGGAGCTTCGCCTCCTGCGTGGATTTGAACTTGCTCGCCACGAAATGCCAGTTTCTCCTCCCAGGCATTGATCAACCTATCCGTCCCCATATATTCGCGCCAATTGATGACCGTGCTTAAAATATTAAAAAGAATCTCTTCGCGTGGGGGAGGCTCTTTCCCAAGAGATTCTTCGATGCAGGTAGCAGGGAATTGCAATGTATTCGCAGGTGGAACCGATTCTTTATGAACATTGATTCCCATACCGATGACAAGCGAATCAATATCTTCACCAGACCAGACGGTTTCGATCAATATGCCAGCTGTTTTTTTGCCGTTCAATAAAATATCATTTGGCCATTTGATTTGCGGAGAGAGATTAAGCCCGGAGATTGATTCTGTAATTGAAAGAGCTGCCAGCCCAACGGTCCGCGAGAGATGCGGGCGCAAGGCTGCAGATGGACGCAGGATCAGGCTGAAGGCAAGAGCAGTCCCTTTTGGGGTAAACCATTTTCGGTCGAGCCTGCCGCGGCCTTGCGTTTGTTCATCCGCGATCACAATGGAAAGATCACGTGCGCCGGCAGCCGCCCAGGCGAGTGCTTCATCGTTGGTGGATCCAATCGAATTAAAATAACGCAGGCCGCCAAGATTTAATTTTGAAAGAGTTTTTTTGAGAGAAGTTTCGTTCATGAAAATTAAAACCCTAAAGATGTTTGAAATCTTAGGGTTTGTTTTGTTATTGAACAATTTCGTAGGGGTTAATATTTCTTCCGCCAACGCGAATTTCAAAGTGCAAGTGCGCGCCGAATGCATTTCCTGTAGCACCCGAATATCCAATCACTGTGCCCTGTCCAACAGATTGGCAGACACTAACATTGATCTGGCTTAAGTGAGCATATACGGTTACGTATCCATTGCCATGATCGATCTGAACCACGTTACCATATCCATAGTTGAAGCCACCTTGTGCCATGGTTACGACGCCGGAGCCGGCTGCATAAATATTTGCACCTTCAGGAGCTGATATATCAAGACCGAGATGACTGGGGCTATATCCAAATCCTGAAAGGCTATGATCGTCTGCCGGCCACCCGAAACCAGAAGCCAAAGGTCCGCCGCCACAGGCATTACCGCCAAAATCAGAAGTCCCTGTGCTACCGCTATTACTGCGCGATGCGGTAGTGAGGTCTGCTGCCCAATTGCGCAATTCGCGCGAACCGCCAGGGATCATTACCAGGGTGCCGGGCTTTACTTCCGGGTTGGTAAGGTCGATATTATTTCCAGGGAAGTTAATGATGTCTTCTGCTTTTGCATCGAATTTTTCTGCAATCGAGTCAAAGGTATCACCATCCTTCCATTCATAATACAAACCATCCACTGGAGGTATTGTTAATTCCATGCCAGGTTTAATATTATGCGGGTTATCCTGCAAATCCTTATTAATAAAAAGGATGGATTCGTATTTGATCTTGTAGTTTTCTGCAATGGTCAGCATTGCATCGCCGCGCGAAACTCGGTATGTAACAGAGTTGTAACGAGGCCGCTCTGGAATGGTCGTCTTTAATTGCAGCTTACGGAAAATGGATGAAAGATCGTTTCCGACTGATCCTTCAACTGGTTCAAAAGGTTGAACCTGACCATCGCTTGATGCTTCGCTTGTTGGTTGCATGGCGGGAGAATTAATTGCAGGAAGCGAATTTTTGTAGAGTATTGTCGAGCTTAGTAAAGTTCCTGCGATCAGAATGGTAAACCCCCAGCTAATAACCGCGAATCGGTCCAGCTTTCTTTTCGCGCCTTGTTTACGTGGTGTAGTTGGCGGTTCATTAACTGCAGATGTAATCTTATTTTTGCGTTTGATTTTTTGACCAAAAGCAGAAAAAAAAGATCGCAAGTTATCAATAATTTTCTTCATTCTTTATGTGACGCTTTTATAAGAGAAAGGTTCCAATATAAGAAACGTACTATGCATCCTTTGTCAGGTTCTCGAGAAATTCTATATTATTTTTTGCGCGTTCCATACGAGTGATAATAGCTTCTGTGGCTACGGAAAGATCCATACCGGCACCTTGCGGCGGACTTGAGATCATTTGAATGAACATACGGCGCATGAGCCAAACACGCTGTAGTAAGTCGGGGCCAAGCAGCAGGTCTTCGCGGCGTGTGGAAGAGCGTTCGATATCCACGGCAGGGAAAATGCGGCGTTCCTGAAGCTTGCGTGAGAGAATCAATTCCATGTTGCCTGTACCTTTAAATTCTTCATAAACAACATCATCAAGGCGGGAGCCAGTATCAACCAGACAGGTGGCAATAATCGTGAGTGAGCCGCCATCTTCCACGTTACGTGCTGCGCCAAAGAAACGCTTGGGTGGGTAAAGTGCCGAAGGGTCCATACCGCCAGAGAGGGTGCGCCCGGATGGGTTCACCACCAGGTTATAGGCACGAGCGAGGCGGGTAATCGAGTCTACTAAGATTACCACGTGGCGGCCGATCTCAACCAATCTCTTAGCGCGTTCTAAGGCAAGTTCTGCAGTGCGGACGTGGGCAGTAACGGGTTCATCAAAAGTGGATGCAACCACTTCCGCATCTACAGAGCGGTCCATATCGGTTACTTCCTCGGGGCGTTCGCCAATCAAGGCAATAATCAGGTGTACATCAGGGTATTTGGTTGAAATGGAATTTGCAATTTGCTTTAGGATCGTGGTCTTACCCGCCTTGGGTGGTGAAACAATTAATCCGCGCTGGCCTCGGCCAATGGGTGCTATTAAGTTTATAAGACGAGGAGCCAGCGTATCGTGTTCAATTTCTAAGTCAAAACGCACTTCTGGAAAAATAGGTGTAAGGTTTTCAAAAATAACTCGGCGTGTGTTCCCCGCATCTGGTTCCAAACCGTTAATTGACTCTACTTTAAGTAGCCCGAAATGTCTTTCACTTTCACGAGGCGGGCGGACCTGCCCAATAACGAGATCACCTGCGCGCAGATCATATTTTCTTAATTGTGCTTGTGAAACGTATACATCCTGATCGCTGATGCGGTAATTGGTTGCCCGAAGGAAGCCGATCCCTTCGCTCATGATCTCCAGAATACCGCCGCGCAGCTCAATGCCTTCCTTTTGTGCTTCTGCCTCGCGGATCATCATGGCGAGGGATTCTTTCTTCATGCGATTGTAATTTGGAATATTGAGGGTTTTTGCCATGCCGCGTAGTTTTGACAGCGGTTCGTTCTCTAGTTCAAGTATTTTCATGTTGTGTTTTCTCTTGGGGGATTGGAATATGAATACAAAAAAATCCAGTTAACCATATGAATGGACTGGTAGATTTCCTTAAGAATTTTTTGGTGAATCAGGGGTGTTGGTCAAGGTTTCGTTACGCTTTCCGCATCAATTGAATTTATGATGTATGCGGCTTTTATAAATTAGTTGTCAAATTTCAGGGGAAGTAACAATATTATAGCACTCTAGTTTGGATGGCGCAAGTTATACCAGGGCGATTGCATCTAATTGCCAGCGGTAAGGACTTTGATCAGGTAATCTTCCTTCCAACCTGCCTGAAGTTGTTTGGCATGGATGCCACCTTTGG
>JAYVUA010000032.1:0-21260 GCA_043788255.1 Anaerolineales bacterium
TGTTTCCTGCAAAACGATTGATATAACATGGGGCGGAGTTTTGGGTTCAGGCAAAAAAGTAAATCATGGGTAATAATATAAGAGCTAAAAAAATACTGCCAAGTATCGGAATCCCAACATCCTCCCATTTTCCACCATTTGCGATCCAGCCCGCAAACCAGGGAGTCGCGGCAAACAAATATATGGCAATCAGTTGAAAAAGAAATTCCAGCATACTGCAATTATAAACGAGGTCTCACAAGATAAATCGCTAAAAGATAGATGCCGCGAGTAATCTGCGGCATCTATCTTTTACATATGCAGTTTGTATGACTAACTCACTGCCCCGGCCATCCGATCTGACCCTGACCTTCACGCACGGCCCAGTAAATGATCCCGCCCCAATTCCACGAACGTTGATATCGCGGACTGTCCACGCGATTGTTATCGTCCATGCGCCGCAAGGTCAGGTTGTTATCCCAATAGGCATCGGGCGTTCCATCATTATTGATGTCAGCCATAAGAGCGGCAGGCAAGTCTTTCACAGCGGAAGGTGGAATTTCACCGCCACTGGAATGATGTTTCCAGTCATAGCCCACGATTTCCCTGTGTCCTGTTCCACCTCCACAATTATAGTTTCCATTACCGCCTGGGCCGGACACACATCCCATTTCTGCCGTGTATTCGAAATAACGTAATTCCCAAAATAACTTATAGGGCGCGCGTCCATTGCCAACAAACAGTGGAATATCGCCGGGCAATTCATCCAACCCGCCAACGCTGCCAGCCAATGGTCCGCCGCCAACAGCGGGATGAGAAGGCACTTCCCATTGGATCAAGGTCGGATTGCCTGTCCCACCTTGATTAGGTAGGATCAGATCTCCGATGTGAGGCAGCGTCACAAACATTGGACCTGCCGGTCGCAAGGTGAGAATTAAACGTAAATCCTGCCAGTCGCCTTCCTGTGGATTGTTTGGTGAACCACCGCCATTCGGGATGTAATTCACGCCACCTGAACCAGTGGACTCTGGCATACCTCCATTACGAACCGCTGTTGGCCAGCGCACTAGCGTTGCCGGATATGGGCGCA
The DNA here is from genome assembly GCA_043788255.1 of Anaerolineales bacterium. Classification (GTDB taxonomy): domain Bacteria; phylum Chloroflexota; class Anaerolineae; order Anaerolineales; family Villigracilaceae; genus Villigracilis. The sequence goes on from JAYVUA010000032.1 coordinate 1,070, forward strand.
CATCGAGATAGATTTCCGGAAAGGTGACACGTGCGCTCACCTTCCATCCTGTATTTTCACAAGTAATGCCGCCCGCGCTTACAGTAAAGTTGGTACAGGGATGCTGAGGCGGCGATGTATTTGGCAGTTCACAGGGCATATGGGCAATCTGTTCCGTAATACCAATGATCTCGCCAGTGCAGTTGTCCACCCGGATGGGGAAGACTTTGCAGGTGCTGGTACTGGCATCATACTCAAGCACCTTGAACGCCAGGTGATTTCCTGGTGTGCAAGCTCCGCCACCGCCATTATCATTTCCTCCACCGTCTTCCCCGCCACCTCCATCATTTCCTCCTCCGGTTGTACAAATGATGCTCCCATCTGGTTGAAAGGAACACGATGGAGCGGATTGAGCCTGGACTGCATTCGGTTGAAACAATAACAATACAATCAGAATAAGAAACAGACTCGCTCGTTTCATGGCGTTGCTCCATTTGGATTCACTGACAACGCATTAAGAATGGCTTGTTTTTCATTTTCATCGGTCATGGTCTGCCAGTTTTCAGGCAAGGGCTGCATGAGCAGGTGATGGGTATTCAGCAACCACTTTGCATCCCAGGGTTGGGAATCATATAACGTGGCAAAGATCAGGCGTTCATCGGCACTTTTCTGCAAATCAGTGATCTCGCGTTTGGGATTCTCCTGAGTCCCAAGCCACACCCAAGCGCTATCTGAAAGATAACCAAAGAGCAGGAACGATCGCATGGGAGTGGCTGTTGAAGTATAGATGTGACCATCCAATGAATAAACGATATGAGTGTTCTCGGCGTCTTCAATCACAAGGCAGATCACGGAGTAATCGCCGCCCCAGGTTTCCACACGATTCCCAACGACAGTGGAAGTTCTGAAACATCCACGCAAGGCATAGGTCACTGCGGCTTCATCATTGGCATTAATTCGCCATTCGGTGAACTCGGGGTTTGGTGGAATGAAACTGACTGGTACTGCCATCAGACCTTTGGCATTAGCAGGAATGGTCACTTGATCCATTTGCCTCATTGGCATTTCAGTGAAGCCGAGTTGTTGCGTTGCTTCCGCGCGGCTATATCCTTCCCGCACAGCCAGCGCCCAGGCAATTGTCTTTTCCAGACCCTGATACACACACGCGGGTTGGATGACTTTGTAATTCTCGCTGATATAGGTTGACGTGAGCGACCAGTCTGCCGAATCGGTTGGACACCCGTACTGTGTTTCATCTCCTGGTTGAATGGTGGCAATTGGTTCAACTTCCAATGTTTCAGTAGCTTCTGTAGTTAATGAAACAGCCACCGGCGTGGCTTGCACCCTGCTCATCAACAGATATCGATTGAGCCCAGCCATGCCTCCAGCCATCAAAAGCAGAAGCAGGATCAGTCCGGTCATAACCGTGTAGGCGCGAGGTTGTCTCTTTCCAGCAAGGTCTTTATAAGTCAATCCATCCAGGATTGTTTTCCAAAGTGACTTCATTTTTCTCCAAAAAATTATTGATCGCCGTGCGTGACGCCATGTGCCAGATATCCAATGGCGCGCACCGTCACCCAGCGGGCAGGTAGTAAATATCCTGCGGAGCGGGTTTGAGCTGTAACAAAACAGGCTGGCCGCCCCTGATGTCTTCCGCAGGATACCGAGATGAGTTGTGCAGAACCGGGTCGTTGGGCGTTGAAATACATGGCAGCAATACCATTGCCTGCTGTTGTTGCAGTGATCGTGCCATCCGGTAAGACAGTGATCTCCTGCGCGCCAGCATGTGCGGCAAGATCTGCGGCGGCCACGGTCTCCATCACACGCGCATTGGTCACCATGTAATCCAGAATGCCCAGCAGGAACAAAGACATCAAGGGCATCAGGATCGCAAACAACAGAATGGACTGACCGCGTTCATTTCGTTTATGTTTCATTGCCATCTTGCCTTCCAGGTTTCGGAACGCGAAATGAACCACTCGCTATTCCAGCCGCCGGCACCCAGTCCAAGCAATTCATTGAACAAGGTCGGCGCTTGAAAGGAAACCAGACAGCGACCTGGGAGACCGGGGCCGCTAGGCGGTGAGACCTGCACCCGATATTGCACACCTGCCGTTGCAGACCAATCGGCGTTCAGTGTTCTCCATGCCACATTCACTGCGTTGCGTTTCGCCCTGGCTGGATCAGGCGATTGGGATAGGAACTGGGTACAGGCATATGCGGCGGCTGTCGCAGCGGAACGGGCGCGATGTGTTGGTATCCAGGCCAGCAAGCCAAAGGCCATGAACACAGCCAATATTGCAAATAGGGCAGTCTCTGCCAATGCCTGACCGCGTTCCCCTCGACGATGAGAAACAGTTTTCATTCGATGCCTCCAGCAGGAGGAGGGCCGGGATAGAAACGCCACAAACGAAAATAGGTGGCTGCGCGCTGGGCTTCAATCAGGCGGATGCCGAATATCCAATCGCGCGAATCCTCCACGGTAATCAACGAACGCACCTGGCGTGGACCATTTTGACTTGCGTTGATGCGGTCTGCCAGATCCGGCCACAAGACATTGTCTCTGGCGTGTTCGGTTGCAGGAGTGTTATACGATCCGGTGGCGACTCCTGTAATGAACACGCCCCAGTCTGTGGATGCCGAACGAAACGCATAGAACGCCGCAAAGGTCATGCCAAATAAGAGCAGAATCAGGACTGGCATAATCAGCGCGAACTCTGCCATTGTCTGTCCCTTTTCTTTCCAGCGAAACATTTATCCGCCTCGCGCCATGCGCAGGGCATCAATGCCCGCCTGGAAGGCAGCGATCAATTCGGTCTTGTATTGGGCGATCACGGCAATGGCGACCACACCCACTGCACCCAGGATCAGGGCATACTCGGCAAAGTCCTGTCCATCTTCTTCGCGCATAAAACGTTTGAACAACTTGAACATGTGAATCTCCTTTTGAATAAAAATATCGGTTGGCAGAGGGTTCTGCCAACCGATATAATAAAAGGTTGTGTTGTGGGGTGATGTAGTTGTGTCGTTACTGGCCAGCTCGTGGAATATTCTGATTTCTATAACTAAATAAATTTATAGGTAAGGGACACCATATTCGATGGTACATGCTTTTGAACTGCGATTTTTTTTCTTGAGTCCATGACCACTAACCGAAAAGCATTCTATTTTTTCATTTTCCTAGAAGTGTCTTGATGCGAGGGGTAACATCTGGAGACCAAAGAGCATAAAGGATTAAATCTTTTCCTGTTTGCTGGTCAAGAAGCATGAGCTCGTCACTAAAATGATCCGGGTATTCATATTTAATTGAGATTTTTGTATATTCTGCAAACATTGTTCGATCAGAAAAAAAACGGCTTTCGTTCAATAGAATGGCAGCGTCCTTGTTAGTTTCAATCCCTAGAATTACTTTTCGCTTGACAAGCCACTCATCATATAAGAAGAATGCCTTCTCTTGTTCAGGGAAGTAGCCGTTGCCAAAAATTATTACATTAGTCGGATCGTTGTTTGATTGATTATTGGTTTTGAATAGTTTTCTTAAAAAACCCATCGGCGCTCTCCTACAATTACGATTTTTTGCTTAGAACAAATATGAAAAAAGAATTTCCTTATTTCTACTTTGATATCCTGTTTATATCTTGCATCTTACTAAATTTATCCATTTGTCAGCCACGCTTAGTCTTCGCTTTCTGGCTGTTTTCGGAAAAACTCAGGTTATTTATAATACACGGTCACCAGGGTACATTTACCACTATCACTATCAGTAAGAGTATTGTAAGAAATATCGAATTTATCTGTATCAAGATAATTCGGCCAACCGTTTATTGTTCCCTTGATGGAGAGAAACGCTAGAATATCCATTTGTTCAGGCGCTTTATCCTGTAGTTGGTAAGAGATTCCCGCATTATCCGTAAACGCTTCTGAACAGCTTGATTCCAGTATCAATTGAATATATCCCGCTGGGCGAAGAACATCCGGGGCATGCCTAAGTATGGCGACCTGGGCTAATTTTTTTGGACTCGAGCGTGCGGCGATCTTCCGTTTCCTACCATTGGGTTCGGAGATTGGATCAAGCGTGCTATGTCCGTCGGGGCAGGTCAAACCAATTCCTGAATGGCCAGCACAATTCCGGCAATAGATCTTTCCGCACTTCAAGCATTTTCCGCCGGCTGGATTTGTGATGAACATCCTTCCACTAAACGCCTTATACAAAGGGTCTACCAGCCAGCTATTACCGCATTTTGCGCACTGTGCATATAAGCTATCCAATAACGGGTCTTGGGAGATGGTCTTGCTAATAGATTCTCCTCCGGAAATAAGCACCCTTGCAGCCAATTCAAGTGCACTGGAATTGGCTGGTTCTTTTTCCAGAATTTTCAAGATCATAATCATGGCTTCCTGCGGCTTTCCACTTTGACCCAAAGAATTTGCCTCCGAAAGCTTGTTTTGAACTTCAGGATGATTAATCGTTTGAATTGGGGCAGAGACAGTCGAGATTGGTTTGCTAACTGTCTGGTCGGTTTTGGGCTTAGTTCCAAACCATCCTCGAATCTTGTTCCAGAAAACGCGGATGGCGATGCCAATACCAAGCAGAGCCACAAGAATTATTTGAAAAATCAAACTTCCAGAGCCAGGATCCAGATAAGCATGAGGCGATGAAATCGAATTCAGGAATGACATAATATTCTCCTTGGTGGTCAAAATGACTCTTTTTTTTCGGCTGTCTTACATTTTCTCACCAGACCGAGATCGTACAATTAATTCTCAAAGGCCTATTTGTCTTCTTTCTTCCATTACAAGCAGATCAACTGGAAAGAGCATTGGTTGGCCCTTGGTCCGGTCTGCTTTATTTGGATAATAACCAATTTCTGTGAAGATATGGTTTTCTTCTAGCCCTAAAATCCAATTGACAAATGTTAAATCATTTTCTGGCGCGCGAGCTAGTTTGAAAGGTTCATCTAGGCTTGCCAGGTATCCGCCCGAGAAGTATTGCTTAATATGTTCCGGATTCGCAGAAGGCACGACAGTTATCCAATGTAATATTTCATTATGAAAGATGCTCTTATTCCATATGGATTTACTACTAAGGATCGCATCAGCCGAATAATTCCGGATCTGCTCTACAATTTGACCAAGCACTTGATCATCGATAAAGGAGACATATAAACTTGCAATCTCAGGTATTTGCTGGCGAGTAGAGTTGATGTGTCGGATGAAATGGGTGCCGATCGGGTTATCCGGATCATCTTCCCAGAAGACGAACCAGGTTTTACTGCAACCAAGGCATATGACCGGCATTTTCAAGGCTCGCTTGCGGCAGTGCTCTGGATCACGTAGATCATCATCAATATCCTCGGCAGAAGAATAGAAGAAAGCCGTCGTATCACCGTGGATGGGCCAGTAGGGTGGGCTGGAAAATTGATGACAATAAGGGCAATGGAGCGAATCGCGCATTGGACGTCTACTCATCGGATCAGGTTTTAGAATAGCTGCTGTGCCAACATCCCAGTTATTCGTTTCTCCTTCAGAAATAATCAACGAAAGGGAAAATGCTGAAACCTGGAATTCCGCTTGAATAAGGCTTGCGGCTGCGGCTTTTGCCCATCCTTCCGCCGAGGAACTGGTTTTAGAATAGTCGGATAAATCCCGTGCATTTTTTAATTCCAGCATATGTCCTGATATATTCTCGAGATATTTATCGTTTAACACTTCTTTATATCGCCGGTAGGCAGCCTTCTTTTGGTCCTTAGGAAGACTGGAGAAAAAATCCTTTCCCTGACCTTTGCGAGCTTTTTTCCACTTTACCCTTAGCTCTTCGTTCTCTGGGTACATGTCTAGGAATCGGCCGGCGGCCGTTTCTGCGATATCATGCAGACCTTGATCTTCTGCTGCAAGAAGGCATGGCTCAAGGAAATCTTTATTTGCCGGGAATCGCTCAAGCCCGCGCTCGGCCACTGCACGCACACGTCCGGGCTGTTTAAGCATCGCATAAGTGATGAGCATCCCAATAAAAACCTGGAGGAGCTGATCTTTCGCTAACTTCTGCCCATCCTCGGTGATTTGGAGAACACGCTCATATTCCCTAGCTGCCTCCGACAACTTCCCGGCGGCACCAAGTTGTTGGGCTGATGCCAGGATTTTTTCAGGATTTTGGTTCCGAAGTATTTTATCAAACATAGAATTTTTCCCTTTTATTTGTTAGTCAATATGATCTTTAGAAATGCCATTAGGGATTTGATTTTGGCATCCTCACGAGGGGACCTGCTAATCTCTATTAAATATTTATCCCCACTTACCGGCTCACCTGAAATGATTAGGTCACGGTCGAGTGGAGATATTCCTGCATAGATGCCGAGTCTTGGCCAAAGCCCAAAAGTGGACATTTGAAATCCAGAACCTTGAAATAAATGGCCAAGTTCGTTGGTTAAACCTTCCAAATTCCTCTGTTCCAATGGAATTGTCATGCTGATTTTTTCAGGAACGTACTGTGCCAACCAATCCACCAATTGATTTATAACGGCATCGTCAATAAATTCACTGGGAATAACAACAGGCAGGTAAGCGTGATTTAAAAAGGATGGAACAATGGCGAATTGGACATTGCTAATTTCTTCATCGGGAGAAAGACAGTAGATCCAATGAATATAATCTGATTCTTCAATAATTTTTTCCGGTGCGTCTTTCCCAATATTCTGAACCAGATATCCGGTATAGTTACCAAACAATGAGCGCGTTTTTTGCAGGCTTCCATAAGGCGAATAGGTAACCAAATGGTAAACATCCTCGTACTTGAAGGAAATGGTTTTGAATTCGTGTTTCCCTTTAAAGGCTTCCTTCGTGCATTCCTTGAAGAACTTCAGCATCCTGCCAAAAACCTCATCCGTCACCAAACTGTGTAAGAGGTCCTGCAATTCTGGTGAATGCTCGATCAGACGTTCAAAGTGATGCAGAAAATGCTGTCCGATTGGATCGCCTGGTATTTCATCCCAGACTACATACCAAGTGATACCGCAGTGCGGGCATTTTACCGGTAAGCGATACTTGCCGGGTGCCTCCTTCACGCGCTCAGCCGATTCGTAGTAGAAACCTGTTGAATTACCAGCAGGTGGCCAGTATGGCGCAGCGAATAATCCTGAGCAGTGCTCACAGTTGATTGAATCGCGCATTTGAACATGGCTGCCTCCCTGAGTATTAAAAGCGGCACTGCCTATGCTCCAACTTTCCGTTTCCCCTTCCTGGTTGATCAAACCCAACTCAAATAGAGTCAAGTGATATTTCTCCGCAACTGCTTGGAAACCCGCCTGTGCACCTGCTTGGGAGCATTCATATATATTTCTTCCGTACTCAGCAAGATTGGGTACTTTCTGTACAGTTGATATAACATCCTTTTCCCCTATCGCTTTGATAAAGGCGTCGTTCTTGGTTTCTGCGTACAAAAGGTAAATTGTTTGTTTCTCGTTTTCTGGGCGATCAGAATAGAAATTCTTGCCCTGCGCCTTACGGGCTTTTTTCCAAGTTTTCTGATTTTCTGCCATCTCTTGATTTATATCCAGTGCTCGGCGCGACCATTCTTCGATTTGATCTGGGTTTGCATTCGATTGAACCAATGCAAGGATTAGTTTCGGAAGGAAATAGCCATCGGTTGGATAAAGAGATAACGCCTTTTCACATATTCTACTTGCCTGCTGGAAATCTTTCTGCTCTAACGCGAAACGGAAGCAAATGATGTAAGCAACGGTTAACTCATCCTTTTCCAATCCAACTTGGTCTCGTTCGTATAGAGCAACCGCTCTGTTCATATCCATTGCCGCAAGAGCGTTCAGCGGGTGGTCAAGTATGGTTTTTAAATCGGTTATCGATAAATTAAGGACGCCATGCCAAAACATGATCCGCGCAATCTCTGGAAAATGTTTTACACCTTGTTCCAATAACCCCTTGGCCTGTTTAAATTCTTTTTTCCTAAACGCCTGGATTGCCTGATCCAATAAGTCTTGCGGGTCTTTTGGACCGAAAAGGCTGGACAGGATATTCATTCTTCATACCTCATTTCATAATCTATCTCCCATGCTCGAATTTTGCCCGTATCCTCCCCAGTGTAGATATATCTGCCACTGGATTCCACTGCGAGGGCTTGGACTTTGCCTTCGCCGGTCGGTCCGTGATACAACAGTTGGCAGTTTCTATCCTCCAGCATGTGTATCCATATCTCTTTTTCTCCACATAGAGCCAACAGATGGTCCTGGTCGAAGAATACTCCATACTTTACAGTCGAAAGTCCAGTAAGGCGAAAGCGCACATGACCATTCAAACCTGTAATAATTGGCTCGGCAGATGAAGCATTGAACAATAGAATTTTCTGGCAGGAATTATCAAAGATAGCAGTAGAAATATCCTTTTGCGGCAATTGTCCAAGCACTTGCTGGCTGGTATCAAAAAGCCCGATCCTTTGCAGGCTTCCATTACTAAGAACCGCTAAAGCAAATTTTCCTTCTGGTTCTATATCAATCCCAACAATTGCTGCCTCAAGCTTGCAGACATGATCAATTTCTTCGATCTCCAAATCCCAAATTGTCAGGGAATCTTCTTTGGATGTTATAGCTCGCGTCCAGTGCTGATTTACTTTTCCGAAATTAGCTCCTTGCCCATGTTTCAGTAGCCCAGTTGGCTTAACTGCGGTTAGATTCCAAATCCTCCCTCCGGAATATTCATCTGTCGAAAATACCCAATGACCGCTCTTGTCGCTTGAAAGAGAAGTGATTTTGCTTGAATGACCAACCAATGAGGATAGTTTCTGGTTTTCCTTCCAATTCAAACATGCCACCACGCCGCCTGTTCCTGCGAGTAAGCGATTCGCTTCTAAAGGCAACAAGGCGGTTATCGGATATTCCTCTTCCAACGTGTGTGAATTCCAGACTGCCCGAATCCCTTTTTTTTGCCCATACTGCCACAGCCGTGCTAATTCATCCAAGATAGTGTTATCAAGTATATATTCAGGGCTTGTTTGGGCTTCTCTTAAAGTCTGGTAGGATAGTTGGTACTGTTTTTGTTCCATTTGGTTACTGGCTGCTACTAGTTTGAGCTGAACAATTTCTTCAACGGAAAGACTTTCTTTCACAGTCCGCGGCATCGAGAGTTCGAAAGGGATATTCAGAGGAAGTTCAGGCAGCCGCAGAATGGAAGATTGCTCACCTGCCCGAGAGATGACAAGAGTATGGTTATTGATAAAAGCCAATTGGGTATCCCAATCGATTGAGAAGGGCAGAGTGCGTAAGCAAACTCCACTTTGCCAATCCCAGATCCTTACCGTTTGGTCATGTCCGCAGGATGCGATTCTCGTCCCGCTTGGATTGGCTACCGCTTGTAGTACAACATGATTACGGTGCCCTTTAAAGCGACGAATACAACGTGTTTTGTTATAGTAAATTTCTTTAGTAGTAGATGTAATATCAAAAGTCAGTTCCCATAATCGCACCAACCCATCATTGCTACAAGTGAGTGCAAAGTCAATACCTGGCTGTAGCCCGGCAAGCAGGTTTACTTGCTGAATTTTCCCCATTCGCTCATCCGTTAAGATATTGCTAGATGAATAGAATCCATGCCCCCATAGCTCAACCGCATCTTCTTTACCAGTAATGAACAAATGCCGTTGCTCGTTGAAACAGAATGTAGTCAACTCGGCCGGGATTTGGGGAATGGTGGAAATTCCCCCCAGTGGGCAATACATCAGATGTTGATAATTAAATCGCCCCGTTCCTTGACTCAGGCAATAAAGCTTTCCATTAACCCAGGACAGCTTCAACCCTATATCTTTCCCAATAAAAAGATATTCAGGCAATGGAACTTCCCCCACCAAGTTTCCAGTACGTACATCCAGGATAGTTCCGCGAAATTTTTGCCTGTTGCCAATGATCACAATTCCATTTCCAAGTGCGGCAATTTTATGAACCATGTTGATTTCAAATGGTACTATCATTTCCGCTCGTTTGCGCCCGCTCACAATCTCACATTCAATCATAGACTGCTCTCTTGACCAGATGGCAGTGCTATTCGGCGCATCGATACCCACCAAAGAGTACCCTTCGGGAGATGAGAGGTGATCCTGGAATTCATAAGTGACCCGCTTGATTTCTTTGGGATGTCCCAACAATCTGCGATAGTGGGTGATATCTGGATCCTGAGGAAGCAGCCTATGTGCCTCTTTCAAGGATACATCGGCCTCGGCTATCTCCCCCAACCCGAGTTGCGAAATGCCCAAGTATTTGAAACCATCCCCAAAGGTTGGGCTTTGTTTCAAAATGCTATTTAATTCATCTTTCGCAGCCTTCAGGTCCTGTTGGGCAATATAGCACAAGCTGTGCCGAAAACGGTTTTGTAACTGGTCTTGATCCAGCAACCCAACATCCGTTGTGAATTCATCATCGGAGTATTCCCCTTTGCGCCACTTAAGATAAGCCAGATTGTAAGAAGCCTCGGAATGCTGTGGGTCCAGCTTTAAAGCCAGTTCAAACTGAAGGCGGGCATCTTCCACGCGTCCCAAGTCAATATATGATGCCCCGCGATTATTCAGATCCGCGGCGCGCAGGACTATATCATCTACTGCTTGACGATAATATGGTTGGTGCGCATATTTCTCATACAATCCGACCAGTACTTCACGGACATCTTCCAATTTTGCCAGGCGCTGCGATGGGTCCTTGATAAGGCAGGCGGAAATGATCTCTTCCAATTCCTTAGGCGCATTGGGGCGTACACCGCTCAGTATTTCCGGCTGCTCTTTTGTATGTCTGTTTTTCCAGATTTTGAGGTATTGCGGGCGGTTTGCCTGGTTTGGATTCTGCTGTGGTTTTTGCAAAATCTCACGTTCTTGGGCTGAAAGAAAGTAGGGGGAATGACCTGTAAACAACTCAAACAAGATCAAACCCAGTGCATAGACATCCGCTTGAAAAGCAACCTGATCCGCAGCCAGCCACTGCTCGGGGGCAGCATAAGCTGGCGTGCCAACCAGCCGGCCTGACTGTACCTTCTTTGAGTTGGGTCGATTCTCAGATGAGGCGATGGAAAGCCCAAAGTCAGTCAGTTTTGCAGTACCATCTTTCCATAAAAGGATATTGGCGGGCTTCAAATCGCGGTGCACCAGTCCTTTTCGATGAGCATACGCCAATCCATCCACGATCTGGATGGCAACATCCAGTGAGCTATCCCAGCTGCCAAGATCATGCTTGGCAATCCATTCCTCCAGCGTTCCTCCATCAGCGAATTCAGCAATAATACGCGGAATGTGGTCAATTTCACGCACATAAAAGGCTGTAGTAATATTCGGATGCTTGCCCAGTCCGATCCATGTATCGGCTTCTTTAATATAACTTGCCCTAGCCTTTTCGTTTTTCCAGATGAATTCTTTAGGTGTTTTAACTATTAGGTTGATATTCCAGCCGCGGTGCCAGACGAAATCCACCCTACCCATCCCTCCCGATCGGCTGTCTATAACTTCATATAAACCTGCAACAATATCTCCACGTTGGAAAAGACCAGGTACTCGAGGGTCCGGCCTTCCAATATGCTCATCAACAGTATCCTTCAATTGATCCAGTGAATCGCTTAATAAATCATCTATGAGTGTCTTGGATAATGGATTCGAGCTTTCCAACTTCATAACCTTGCCATGCTCCAGTCTTTTAATCCTGCGGAATCAGATACAAAATCATCAATCGAAATGCATCATGTATCGTCCTGTCTTATGAGTAATTCCTGGTTCCAAACAGATATACGTTCCAAACTAAGCGGCTGATCGTTTAGAAAAACATAGTTTTCAATTTCAATCACAGTGTTGCTGGATTACAGGAACTTCCAGATTGTGCGGCATACGGTAGCCTTGATGGCACCATAGGGCAATCCAATTTGGAGTTCTGTAAGATATTCATGTCAATACATCAAGGTCAGCAATAACTGACCTGCACGGCTCAATTTCGGTGGTCTTCCAAAATCACATAACCCTGTTTCAACGACTTCCAGCATTTTTCCAAAAGTAATTCGTCGAACACCGGTTGACCTTTTGAAGTCTTCATCTTTTATCTCTTGCACAATTTTGTATCTTACACGCCTATCAAGACCCATCTGCCATTTGCGCATGAGGTCCAGTAAATACTAGATGGCATTCTTTTTGTCTTTGAAAGAGCAATATGTGCATATCAAAGCACACTAGAAGCAATCATCTCATACATTTGTGTGGCGCCTGTTTGCTTCACGGACTTTTTGTACCAAATAAAAAATAGACAATAGAATCAATAATCACTAATTTTGAGGCTTCAAGTACAGATTGCACAATATCGTTTATTGCTCATATCGTACAGTCACAATGGCAGGTATAACATAAGTAAATTTAACAATGAAATCCTTTTCCCACTGGATACGCCATTTGCCTGGTTTCTTGCCTAAACCTAAGAAACCTTCTTTGGGTGCAACTAAGCATTCAGAATTACATATAATTGATGTATGCATAATGTTGGATTTTAATTGCCTGATTGCCTCCTCCTCTGTCTGCCCCTCAGTTTGAAATACGCCCTTTTCTGCTTGTTGTAAAATTTCTCTTGAAGTTATATTTAGTGCGATAGATGGGATTTGTTTTCGAGCGGTATCAGTTGCTTGATCAAGTGTATTTCCATTCCCTTGACTCACTCCCGTTTTCTCATATCGGTTGATCAAAAAATCATATATTTTCTTGTCCGCTAGTTCGCGAGACGCTTTTGTCCTTGCTTCATCCACTGTAATCCCATCAAATTGTCGCTTTGCCAGAGAAACTTTAGGTGCTAGCGACGTGGCTCGTAAAGGAACCAGCCCCGTTTCCCACCAATACGTTGCATCCGCCGATGCAATATCAAGATCTAAATTGCGTAGTCGAGCGCCTTGTTCACACATTAAAATTGGAAGCAAATCCTGGGTGGTCATGAAAACAGCACTGCCAAGCTTTATTTCAAGCATTTTACGTTCGATTTCAAGATTAGCTTTCGCAAGAAAATAACTCGGGAACTTCCTTCTTTTTTCAACTAACTCGGAGCTGACATAGAGAAATCCTGTTCCTCGGGGTATCTTATTTTCTGGACAAGGGCATTGATTATCCGAGCAAACCCCATCGCCAGAAATGAGTGGAACATCAAAGTAATCCATTTTATTTCTCCTTGTGTTTTATTATTCCTGGATTTTCCCAGAGGATGAAATAATTAAAATTTATCACTTTTTTATTTTATAACTTATCGCTAAGCCAATCCGGTTTACAGAACGCCCCAATTTCTAAGTTGGTCACCCATTGCTGGTATGGTTTTTGTACCACAATTAGGGCATGGGCTAGAACGACTTGCATCCATACAAAGGTTACAATACACACGATGGCAACCTGGGCATCCAGTTCCTAACCAGCTTTCCCCCAATAAAATGTCTGCAGGAATATACTGAAGTTCACGACCGCAATTTGAACACTCTACTTTACGATGCGTAGCACCTTGGCCCTGTGATATATTTGTTGTCATGAAAATACTCTTTTCAGATGTGGAATGAAAACTTTGTACATGAACTAACCAATTATACAGCAATTATTTTACTGCTTATGGCTTTTGTTCAGCCAAAGAAAAGCAAAGAACAAAGGAGAGCTAGGCTGTCAAGCGGTCAAGGTGATGTGACTTTGAATCAACAACAAACCAGATTTAATACCCTGTCAAGAATTGCCCGCTCAAGGCATTATTTGTCTAGGGAAGAGACGACTCGAACTGCATTATATAATCGGAGCGTCAGTGTTCCATCAAAGGCAGGAGTATATCTCGCAGTTGATCTAAGACGGAGTGTGATTGGTTTGGGTAACCAGATTCGTTAGGAATTCTGGCATCAGGAAATCACCATAGGCAGGTGTTGTCAGGACAAATCCCATCACTACCAGAGCCTGCTTCTGGAGCTTCAAAGTATTCTATAGTTATTTTTCACTTTGCCAATTTTTTTCCTTATCGATATAAGAGCTAACCCAGAAAATGATCATCTAAGGCTTGATTAAAAATTAACTTTATATTCCCAATTTTTAAATAATCATTTACTTTTAACTGGGTTGGTAGATTAGGAATTAAATTTGAGCCATTGAGGCTCAGGTTATTTTCAATGAAACTGTTAATGTAAATTGTTCCATCTTTCAGCAACAATTCTCCGAATACCACATCTTTCCCAGGCATATCAAATTGCACTGCACACGTGGGTAGAGTTCCTATGCTGGCTCGATATATCAACTGGAGATATTGGTGCTGTGGATAGTTCGTTAATCTTAATACCCGAACTGCGTTAACCTTATTTGACAACGCATCGCGAAACACTTCAATTTTTAAATCGAGAAGTTGTTCACCTAAAATTAGGTTTAATTGATCAGGTATAGTTAACCACTCATTTTTAGTTACCCTAATAAAGTCATTATCGTTATTGCCTTCTTCTGGTGCGGTCCCCAAAAGGCTTGCAATATCACCCAGGCTTCCTAAGTCATTGTCATCTAGTGATGTTCGGTTTATCGTAATGCCGTTTTTACTTATGTCCATAAGTTGCACCCGATCATCAACAACCCTTAATCGCCAATGTGCTTTACTTATCTTGGCTGATGCTTCCCAGTTCTTGGGGTCAAGCTTTAAAGATCTCGATGGCAATAAACGAAGAACAATATCAATATCTGGATGTTTTTCTCGTTTTGCCATTCCAAACACCAATTCAGAAGTTGGTAGTAAAAAGATTTTACGATCTAAGCCATTAGGCTCTGTAATATCAAACTTAAAGCGATTGGCGGGATAGTTGTCTCGATCTACTTCATCATGCAAAAATGGCTGTGACTTTAATGACTGGTTTTCAATAAAGCGAGCGACTAGGGCGGTAATATTTTCCTCTAACAAGCTTTCAAACTCTGCTGGTGTTGTATAAGATGAGTAACCATATTGGATCGATCCATCAGTATCAGAAAAAGACTTAAAAAACTCATTGACACGTTTTCGTTGTTTTGTTTTTTCTTTGAAATCAGTGGCATCTGGGTCTAGCAAGACTTTTTCAGTTCGCCGATAAAGCAGAATTAACGGTTTGCCAGTTTGTCTAGCCTTCTCTTGAGCATTTAAAAATTCCCATTCGGTCCCTGATAAAAATGGATTTCCATCAGGTTTCTGGAAGCTATTCTTCGTCAAAGGTGTTCCAAGACGGCTCCAGAGAATTACGATGACAACATCACAATCTGAGGGCAGTTTCATGCCTTGGTTGATCGCCTCTTGAGGAGAGATTGATGCAAGAAGGGGAATACTTGCCCCAGGCTGATCCCATGAAATAAGTTCTATTTTGATTTTATCGTGCAAAAGCGGGGATGATGCCAGTTTATTGATAACCTTAAATGCAATCTGCCTTTCCTGTAAAACGTCTCCAGGCGATGATAGAAAAATCGATATGCTCTTAATGTTATTTTGCATGTTTTGTTCTTTTCTCGACTTGTATTGTATGAAAATATTTATATGTTTAATTTTGTTTACTGATATTCTTACAACAGTGTCTATTTATTGGTGACTAAACAGTGAAGAAAATATATAATCAATGGGCGGAGTTTTGTCCATTGATTATTTAGATTTATATGCCAATCCTTAAAAGTATACTATAGGTCAAAAGCTAAAAACAAAATCTTTGCATTTGAAACAGTTGTGCGATCTCATTACTCGAAAACATTGAAAGAACCCCGCCGCAAGCGGACGGGATATCTGTCTGTCAAATGAAACAGCTCTTACAAAATTCTACTTGCGCTGCTTAGCGGCAGGCTATTATATCCTCGACTGGAATAAAAAATTGGCTGGCAGAAAAACCGCTAGCCGAAATCGTAGTGAGCCATGCCGGGGGCATCGGGATGTGTCGTTAAAAGTTACCAAATAATAAACTTCATTCCATACTATTCAAAACATGAATGAGGCACAAAAGGATACCCAACGCAAAATATCGATTTGGCGTAACCTAGGCTATTGGCTGTATCACCAATGGGCTAAGGTTTACTTATTTTTATGAAAAACTTCAATCCCAAATGGCGCGAACCTTTACCGCCAATTCCCTGTCAGATTTGCGGTGAAACCAATCACAAAACCAAGACCTGCCCCAATGCCAAGAAAATGGGATTTTGAAAATCAGGTCAACAAAAAAGCGCTCCGATTATCAAATCGGAGCGCTTTGCTTTTCAGGATCACTGCTGCTGAGAAATTGAGATACCGGTAATTTATTTTTTACACTAATACCCGGTTGGCAACTTGCCGACCCAATCCTCGCCGATGCGGATTTCAATATCAACAGTCGCAGCTGGGTCTGGTTTGATGATGATTTGATTACTCCCAATGATCCCAAAAGCATCGGTCAAATACCGCAGAGCATATAGCATTGGAGAATACACGATCAGCACCGTTTGATCTGATGCCCCAGTGGGGATACCGTGCTCTGTCACCTGCATCCCCTGTGCCATCAGGAAATTGGCAGTCCGTCTGTCCAAATCTGCCGTGTAGGTATTATTCGTAACCCTTATCCGAGCTGCATCGGACTGCATCAATGTTATTGCGTCACCCTCAGCAAGTGGGCTAAGCGGTCCACCGGGAATAAATATCTCATCGCGCAGAATACGGATCATATCTGGTATGGGTCGCAGGACACTGGCAGGAACTCCATTCAGTGTGACGTTCGCAAAGACAGCCATATTATTGTCGATTACGCCCTGCTTAATGCTTTCAATCGGA
This sequence comes from Anaerolineales bacterium, assembly GCA_043788255.1. Classification (GTDB taxonomy): domain Bacteria; phylum Chloroflexota; class Anaerolineae; order Anaerolineales; family Villigracilaceae; genus Villigracilis. The sequence continues at coordinate 17,809 of JAYVUA010000032.1, forward strand.
ATGTCTTTTGCAAGCACCGCCAGTTTCAAGGCATCCTCGAAGGATATGTTGGTATGGATGCCGGCTGAGAAGGTTCGATAAATCTCCGCAGCCTGTGTCAATAATTCTGGAAAGTAAATCGGATCGAACACCTTGTCCCTAATCGCCATGATGACTTGTTGTTGGCGCCTTGCGCGGCCCACATCTCCGCCACTGCACCCCTGGGACTCATGACGACAACGCGCATATGCAAGAGCACGTTTACCAGTTAGATGGCGAAAGTCACCGGGGGTAAGTACAAAATGATCCTGTCCCGTACCTGCCGGGTCCAATACCATTCTTTCATCAACATAAACGTCGATACCGCCGATCATGTTGATAAAAGACACAAAAGTGCCAAAGTCCACCTGAACATAATAATGAACCGGCACGCCGATAAATTGAGAGACGGTTTCCATCGCCAGACCTGGCCCGCCGCCCGGTAGTTTGGCGCCCTCTCCAAGAGTCCAGGCTGTATTGATGCGGCTGTAACCAAATCCCGGAATATTGACCCACATATCACGGGGAATGGATAACATGCCCGCTGTTTTGGTGACAGGGTCGATGGTCAATAACATGATCGTGTCGGTGCAAGCCGGACAATCGTCACCACTGATGTCGCCGCCCCGCAGACCAAAGAATACGATATTGATACGGCTGCCGCCATCCCACTGAGGCATCTCAATCTGCGGCGCTTTAACATCGGATGGAATCTCTGTAATCGGCACGCCTTCGATGTTGAGATCAGGGACGCCAAAATGATTTTCCAGATTTTCACCACAATAAGAAGGGGGTGTACCTGGGAGGGCAGTCAATTGCCAGCAGGCCGTCAGGCGACGTACAAAGAAAAAAAAGCTGACAGCCAGCACCAACGTGACGCCCCAAAAAATAATTTGCCCTACCGAAAACTTTTGTTGATTTGGGTATCTACTGTTCTTAAGGTTCAATGTTTAAAGATCCATTTTGGCTTTTGATGATCGTCGTGGATAATCGCTCGACTGTTGATCAAAGCATTTTTTTACATCAGTCCCACGCCCATGAATGGCGCAATGATCGCCAGCACCAATCCGAGCACAGCCATCACACCGAACAAGCCGGCCCGCTGACGCACCAATGCGGCGCGGGCTTCCGTTGTTTCCACCACGGAACGATGGACAGACTCTTGCAAGCCTTGCACACTGGATAACACTGGACGATTGTTGGCGAAGAAATCATAGATGTCGCGCAGAAAGAGATTGGCTTCCACATCCGCAGGATCCGGAAGGTGAGCACGTGTGACTTCAACTGCTTTCGTAAAATCTTCCACCTCCATGCGCGCCACCAGTAACCCTAATAGATTGCAGAATGGTCCACCCACGGTGGAAGTGCGTCGCAGTGCTTCCTGCACACCAACCCCGGATGACAACAACGAACCCAAAACAGATAATCCGATCAGCATGTTATTACGCAGGGACTCTGCGCGTTTTTTCGCCAGAGTCTTCATACGTACATACGGACGGCGCAAGCCCAGAAAAATAAAGATCATGGCGATGACAGGCGCGGCTGCGATGATATTCACACCAGCACTGGCACCTGGTGCAAGTGTGGCTGCCAATGCGCCGGCAAGCATTCCACCCACTGCAAGGAAAATCGAAAAATCGCGGATGGCCACGGCATAAAATTCACCGGGCGTATCGTATGGATAACCAGCACGCCGTAATAGGCTAACCACATCTGCCATGTTCTTAGCCTGATCCGGGTCAAAGCGTCCAGGCAAAATGGCAACGAGTAATGCTTCCCAGGTGGAACGCCTCTTGGTTGAGGTGGGTGATTGGAAGTTCATCAGGCGGTTGGATCCAAACATACTGAACGCAGTTTGGAAAACGGACATTAGTTCAAAAGCCAGCACGCTCAAGCTGAGTGCGCCAAGAAAAGCAAAAATAGTCATGGGGTATCTCCTTCAGGAATGTCGAAGCAAAAGTCTAATAACTTTTGCAATGGGGCTTCGCCCAACTGTCGCCCACGAAAACATTTGCTATATAGTGCCCGACGCAAGGCGGTCATATGTTGTTCGTTACGGGTGATGGCATGTGGTGGGCGTGGCTCGGCATGGACCAAAGCGCCACTACCGGATTCCCATGTCGCTCCACCAAATTCAGGCGGCCAGAGGGGAAAGGCGTATGGATCCCATTCAGGCAGGTGATTATTTTTCATCGCGCGGTGCCATTGCCAGAAAGCTTCAAAACGCGGTCCCCATAATCCCCAGACCAGGTCAAGCTGTAATGGTTCGCTCCTGAGTAGTTCAAGAGTCTCTGTGCAATGATGACAGATCGGAATGGCATTCTCAGGTCGCTGATAGCGCCACACAATTTCCACGGGTGCGTCTGGAGGTGGATTCAAAATCGGTCGCCATGAACCTGGCTTGCCGCAACGCATACAGGCATTGGGAAATTCATGACGCCAGGGAATGCCGGCCACAGATGCCGCCACCAATTCGTCGAGATAGGGTTCCTCCACACTCAACACCGAATAGGAAAGTTTCACCGCGCCGTCAGGCAGGTTCCAGGCACGCGAGAAGTCCAGCAGAAAACCAGCTGAACTTACGATCTGTCCGCGTTCCCAGGCTTCGAATTTCCTGCGCTGAATTTCAGATTTAACTTCACCCTGATGCGCTTCACGGATGCGGCGGATGTCGGCCACTGCTTCCGCAAGCAAGGCGAATAACAGACTGTCCATGCGAATACTTGCATCCATCGCGCCGCTTTGTGGCAGATCTGGCGACGTGGATAGGATAGTGTTTACAAAAGGGCGGTAGTCCACCTTTGGACCGGTCTCGATCACATACCGACATTCAGGCAGCTTCACAAATTTCCAGGGCGGAACGATCTGATCAAAGAGCACCTGACCGTCGGCGCTCAAGGCAATGATGCGCAGAGGCGAACAGAAAAAAGTGTGGAAGGTGCGCGCGGCATCGGTTGGATATACAAAGGCCAGGATGTTTTCATTCATGTTGTCGAAAAAAATTGCGCCCATTGCGCGTTGTTCGGAGGTAACTAAAAAATGGAGTTGCATGTTATTCATTGGCTCCTTCACCAAAGAGGATGTCTCGCACGACTGGCAGGATGGGATTGTTGAAACCCATTGCCTTTTTCCAGGCAGGTGCAAGAGGATGGTTGATTTGAGTGGGGATTTCGTATGGCTTTGATGGAGTTGTGTCGATCAACATCAAAAGTTCAGCAGGAGGCAGGTCGGCCAATTTTCGGAAGACTCCGCGCGCTTCGCGCAGGGAATGTTCACGCAGTCGGCTAATGGCGTAACCCAGTGGGTCTGCTAAATTTCCACTTTGCGGACTGGCTACGTAAAGGACCCACGAAACAAAAGCATGCACGGAAGCCTGGACTTCCAGCAGTTCGCGTTGGACTTTGGGGTGTACGTCATTTTGTCCAAGCAGGGTT
>JAYVUA010000033.1:0-17677 GCA_043788255.1 Anaerolineales bacterium
GGAATTTATACAGTTGAAATTTTTCTTCCAGAAAAATCAACCCTGGTGGTCATGCCGCCTGTGATCTCCCTGCCTTCAGTTGAGATTACACCAGGCGGATGGATGGGCGATGGGCGCCCGCGCCCGAATATTATGGATCAAACTGTGAACGTATCCACTGTGCGTGAATATGTTTATGGGGACAGCCCAAAATTAATCCACTGGCCCACCACTGCGCGGCGCGGAAAATTTTATTCACGTCAAATGGATGGAGCGCCCGCCAGTGATTGGTGGATCGCGCTCGATGCTGATTCAAATGTCCAGGTTGGAAAAGATTGGGAAAATACAATTGAACTCGGAATTATCCTGGCCGCATCGCTTGCAGAACGCGGTTTGCGCGCGCGCCATTCAGTAGGGCTGGTCGCGAGTGGTACACAAACTATTTGGTTGAAACCACAATCGGGCGAGCACCAACGTCTCGATATTTTGCGCTCGCTGGCCACGCTTGAACCGGGTCAATTGTCGCTTGCTGAATTGCTTGAACATGCCAACCCAACGCTTGGTAACCGCATGAGTTTGATCGTTATCACGCCTTCCATCACGAATGAATGGCTCCCTTCGTTGACTCAACTATTATGGAAGGGAATTAGCCCAACCGTTCTTTTGATCGACCCTGCTTCATTTGACTCGCCTCAAAGTGCAGATCCGCTTGCAAACCTGCTCGCCGAAATGGGCATTCCCCGTTTCATTCTTAACCGCAGCCTGTTGCAACGACCTGAAGCTCACCCTGGCTGGAAGGGACAGTGGGAATGGCGCATCACGCCATCTGGCAAGGCCGTATCCACACGCCCACCCGGTGACCTGACATGGAAGAGGCTGGGATGATGCAATCTCTTCTCAAACGTCTGCTTAATATTCAAGGGATGATCTTTGTTCTATCCCTCATGGCGCTGGCCTGTTTGCCGATTGCATTAAGTGATATTGTCAGAGATGCAGGCGTGAGTTTGCTTCTGCCTCTAACCCTTGCCGGCGCAACCTTAACCTGGCTGCTGGTTAAATGGGGCGTGCGAAAAATATTTTCAGCATTTATTTTATTGATATTGGGGCCCCTGGCTTTGTATATTCGTATTGGTCAAATGGGAGGGTCGGTATTTGAATTCGTCAAACAATTATGGATGCTCGTCCCCGCGTTTTTCAATAAGCTCTTATACAAAACACCGCTTGATTACACTTTTTTACTTTCTTCAAAAGATGTCTTTATGCAAAAAGTCCTTGCATACAGTGGACGCCTCTCGTTATGGTTTACAGGCCTCTTGCATGGAATACAGATCGAAGACCCGGTAATTCGCACCTTGGTATGGTGCCTTGCCATTTGGTTGATCGCGGTCTGGGCAGGCTGGCAAATTTATCGCAACAAAAAATTTATGCCGGGTATGCTTCCATCCACGGTCTTGCTGGCTTTTGTGCTTGATTACACGGGCAAGGAAAAGTCGATGCTATGGTTTCACCTGGCATTGCTTCTCTTTTTATATGGACTGATGAATTACCATAATTTGCAGACCCGCTGGATTGCCGCGCATATTGATTATGCCGAGAGCACAAGCCTGGATACACTGGTGCTGGTTGGTGCGCTTACGCTTGGGCTGGTTTCTGCATCATTTCTTGTTTCCACAGTTTCAATCAAGGATATCCTCGATAATTTTCGCGAAAAACGTGCCGGCTCAAATGAATCGCAGGCCAAATCGCTTGGGCTGGAATCTGTCAAAGATAATTTCAGAGTGATCGGTTTCGGGAACGGTTTGCCCCGCTCTTATTTATTGCGCGCAGGGCCAGAACTTTCAACCCAACTTGCGATGACCATTTCCACAGGCGACCTGCCGCCCATGTCGATAAACGCTCACCCAAGCGTGCCTCGTTATTATTGGCGCACATTAACTTATTCCATATATACAGGTTCAGGCTGGGAAAACCCTTCTGTCTCCGCTGACGATGTGCTTGCTAACCAGGCATTAATCAATGGGACGAATCCAAGCTATCGTATTGTCCATGCAAACGTAACTTTCCCCAACGACTTAGGCAAACGCTTGTATTGGACAGGCGCATTAGTCCGCGCGGATGTACCCTTCAAGGTTGCATGGTCTCACAAAGAAGAAGATGCTTCATTGCTTAATAACGACATACTCGCTGCGCTTGCGCCCGTCATAACATATACTGCTGAATCTGTTCTGCTAAATGTCACCGCGCAGGATTTGCGCGATTCTCCCAGTGTGTATCCTGATTGGGTGCGGGAACAATTTTTAGTGCTGCCTGATTCGGTGCCAGAGCGTGTACTGGCTTTGGCGCGCGATCTCACTGCATCCGAGCCGAATGCTTATGATCGGGCAATAGCCATCCAGAATTATTTGCGAGAGTTTCCATATACACTTGATATCTCTGCTCCGCCCGCAGGCCGCGATGTAGCTGATTATTTTATCTTTGATCTCAAACAAGGCTATTGCGATTACTACGCAACCTCCATGGTAGTGCTGGCGCGCGCCGCAGGAATGCCAGCGCGCCTTGTGGTGGGCTATGCCAATGGGTCTTACGACCAGGAACGCGCACAGTATATTGTCACTGAAAATTACGCCCATTCATGGGTTGAAATTTATTTTGCAAATATTGGCTGGGTGGAATTTGAGCCAACGGCCAGCGAGCCAGTGATATTTTATGAAGAAATAAATAACTCGCCAACAACCATTGCAGAAACTTTACCTGTGGAACGATCTTTTCAGGAAAAAATTACTTCATTCTTTCAAAGTATCTATAAGAATTCATGGTCTTTTGCGATTATTGTTTTTGTGCTTGGTCTACTGTGGGTTGGATTTGACTCGCTGCGCCTTAATCAAATGGCCCCTTCGCGAACGATACAGCTTTTATATAAGCGCCTGCGCCGTCTCGCCCGACCTGTTATAGGATACGCTTCGAAGAATCAGACCGCGTTTTCATATTCTCGTACCCTCATTGAGAGACTCTCCGTGCTAAAAACTTCCGCCCGTTTGCAAAGTTGGATCACACCTTCTCAGAATGAGGTCAATCAATTGACCGAACTCTTCTCACACAGTTTATTTGCGCCTTCACCGCTAACTCGCGCAGAAGCGAATGACGCGATCAAAATTTGGTCACGCTTACGTTGGAGGTTGTTATTGGTGAATGTGCTTGGAATTAAAAAATAAGTAGTGCCTATGTCGTCGGGAAGAGAATCCACCTTGCAATGACATAGCTCAATTGCGCTCTTCCCCGGGGAAGGGACGAATGATCTCCATCCAGCCATCGGGGTTTGTAAGCGAATCAAATCCATATTGTTTATATAAACCATGCGCATCACGTGTGACCAAAGTCCAGCGGCGCAGGCCTTGCAGATCGGGATGTGACATGATGGTTTCCATTAACCATTTGCCGAGTCCGTGTGCGCGATAATCCTCATGAATGAACACATCACAAATATAGGCAAAGATGGAATAGTCACTGATCACACGCGCTATGCCGATCTGTTTCTCACCTTCATATACGCCGAAGACAAGTGAGTTTTCCAGCGCGCGTTTGGTGCGTTCAGGTGGACGTCCCATTGTCCAATAAGCGCGCGTGAAAAAGTCGAGGATGGCATTTATATCCAGGCGCGTAGTATCGTTGCTGATGGTGAATTGGTCACGATGGATCTCTATGATTTGCGTCATGCGGCGAGTTTATCACAACATGGTATCATCGCAACGTAAAAGGAGAATTATGTTCAAACCGATTCGCTGGAATACTTTTATTCGTGACTTTATAAGGATCGAAATTGGCTTTTTGCTTTTTGGTCTCGCAATCGTATTGATGATCCGTGGTAATTTAGGAACCAGCGCCTGGGCCGTATTGGAAGTGGCTTTGGCATATAAACTTGGCATTAAGATAGGGACAATGACTGTATTTATGGGGTTCATTGTGCTTTCGGGCGCCTTGCTGATGCGTGAGCAATTGGGCTGGGGCACTCTGGCTAATATTTTATCGATCGGGCCATGGGAGAATTTCTGGCTTTCGATCATTCCATCTGTTAAAGATCACTTATTGCTGCAAACGGGTATGTTGTTGTTCGCTATTTTTCTAATGGGGTTGGCAAGTGCCATTTATATTGGCGTGGATGCGGGTGCGGGTCCGCGTGACAGTATGATGTTGGCGACCAAACGCATAACAGGCATAAGTATTCGCGCGGCGCGTGCGATTATCGAAGTAACGGTGGTAACGATTGGCTGGCTGCTCGGTGGTCCTGCAGGCATTGGCACATTGATCTTTGCCATATTGGTTGGACCCTCTGTACAACTGGGGTTCAAGTTGTTTAACGTCCACCCGCATGGCCCGGAAGCGCTGATTCCTGAAGCGCCCGAAGATTAAAATGGAATGTGGACTTCAGTCCGCAATGTGTAAAGAAGCAGACTAAAGTCTGCACTCCGCTTGATATCAAAGGAGAATCTCATGAACGAATCTATTTCCGATACAACATCTCCTGAGCCACAGAACCGTTCCACAGGTGCGTTGGTTTTATTTCTATTTATTGCTTTGCCCATGCCGCTCTGTTTGTTGATTTATCATTTCAGCGTGTGGTCAACTGAACAAAGCGCGATTACATCTTTGAGTTTAAAAAACCTTGTATGGGCTGGTTTGATTGGTTTGGCTATTCAAGCCGTTGTCATGACAGGCATTACCGCCGCATTATGGCGCTTCACCAAAGATGACCGTTTCAAGCCTGTATATGCGGGTTTGTTCGGCGCGGCGGTAATGGCGTTCCCGGCATTGCTTCTGCGTATGCTTGGCCCAAACAATGATCAGCTTGGTTCCATCGCACAATTCCTGATTTGTTTAATGGGTGCAGGTGTTGTCATCTGGCTGCGCAAAAATAAATTTGAATGGGAGCGCGCTTCATTACCGTTTGGTCTTGTTGCGGCAGGTATCGGATTTGCACCGTTTGCAATTTACGGTTCATTCGGTTCATTCGGCGATACGTTCCTGAGTCTGCTTGCAAGTATTGCATTTGGTTTACTTGCCGCCACATTGATCGAATCCACAACGGGCAATATACTTTTGGATGGCGTAGGCATCGGGGCGGTGCTTGCATTGTTGGGATCAGCCATTGGTTACGATGGTTCGCAATTACTTCTGCTTGCCATTCTTCCAGCTTTTGCATTTGCGATTTCCGCGGTTATGCCTTCGAAATTTGCGGCGGGCGCGGCTACATCATTGCTTGCTTTTGCGGCGCTGGCAATGTTTGACCCAACCGAGTTGACCATTGTTTTGGGTGATATTGCTGGCATCGCGTTAAAAACAGTTGGCATCGTGATTGCAGTTGGCTTGGTAACCAGCATCATCGCGCTGATTCTGCGTTTCGCAACTGTATCAAGTTCAACGTCCAGAACGAAGCGCGCAGTGGGCTGGGCAGGCGCAGGCATCACATGGCTCGTCGTCATCACGTTGTTCTTTATGTTTGGTCATCCAGGAAATTACGGTGACCGCCTTTTTGTCATTCTAAAAGATCAAGCGGATATATCTGATGTCGCCGCCATCAAAGATCGTGATGAAAGATTAAGTATGGCATATGAGAAATTAACTGAACACGCGAACACAACACAAGCTGATCTGCGTAAATTTTTCGATACAGTTGGTGTGAAATACACGCCGTATTATTTGGAAAATGCGATGGAAGTGCACGGCGGGACTTTGGTGAGACTCTATTTGATGACTCGCCCCGAAGTGGATCGCATCATCCCCAGTCCCTATCTGCGTGCTGTTCCTGAAGATTCTCCTGCGCTGGGAGATATCACAAGTGTGGACGGAAGCATTCAATGGAATATCTCCATGATCGGCGCGGACAAAGTGTGGGATGAGTTCAACGTGCGCGGCGCAGGAATTGTAATTGGCAACTCGGATACAGGCGTGGACGGAAACCACCCCGCCATCCACAATCAGTATCGCGGATTGAATTCAGGCAATGATTACAATTGGTATGACCCCTGGAATAACACGACTTCGCCACATGATGAAATTGGACATGGCACTCATACAACAGGGACGATTCTGGGCGCGAACGGAATCGGTGTTGCACCCAAAGCACAATGGATTGGTTGTGTGAACCTCGATAGGAATCTTGCCAACCCTGCTTTCTATTTGGATTGTATGCAATTCATGCTCGCGCCATTTCCACATGATGGTGATCCGTTCACAGACGGTGACCCAACCAAAGCTGCGCATGTTTTAAATAATTCATGGGGCTGCCCAACTCTGGAAGGCTGTGACCCGAACGCTTTGTTATATGCTGTAAATAATTTAAGAGATGCGGGTATCTTTGTTGTAGTCTCCACAGGTAACGATGGGCCGATGTGTTCAACTATTGAGTCGCCGCTTTCTCTATATGACTCTGCTTTTTCGGTTGGAGCGATTGATCAGTTTGGAAATATGGCGCAATTCAGCAGCCGCGGACCCGTGACTGCCGATGGCTCAGGACGAATCAAGCCCGATATCGTTGCGCCCGGCGTGGATATTATCTCGTCAACGCCCGAAGGGACGTATGCGAGTTTCAGCGGCACATCCATGGCTGGCCCGCATGTGGTCGGCGTGGTGGCGTTGATCTGGTCTGCTCAACCCAATTTGATCGGCGATATTGATGCGACTGAACAACTCATCATGGATACTGCGCAACCTTATACTGGCACAACTTCTGATGGCAGTTGTTTTACTGGCAATAAGCCGAGCAATGCCTATGGCTATGGCGTTGTGGATGTGTATGCGGCTGTGAAAAAAGCGCTGGAAAAATAATCAAATGAGCACACCAAAAATCTCGCGCCCAAAACTTCCCAAAGGCTATGTAGATAACCCCATTTCAGAAGTATCATGGGAACATGTGGAACAGCGATTAACCGAATCCATAAACTATTGGATGTGTTCGGTTTATCCCGATGGACGCCCGCATGTGGTTCCGCGTTGGGGCGCATTTCTGGATGGTAAACTTTATTATGATGGCAGCGCTGAAACACGCCATGCAAGAAACATTGAGAAGAATCCGCGTGTGACCTTGCATCTCGAAAGCGGCAATGATGTGGTTATCATGGAGGGGATGTCCAACCCCGCATCCAAACCCGATTTGAAGTTGGCTCAAAGACTATCAGCAGCCTACTGCGCGAAATACGAATCGGATGGATATGCTCCCAAACCAGATCAATGGGATGCAGGCGGTTTGTATGTATTCACGCCGCGCCAATGCCTGGCATGGACAAAGTTTTTCGAGAATCCCACCAAGTTTATTTTTGAATAACAGATTGCATCACAAGGAGAATCAAATGCTTATTATTCAGGTTCATATCCATGTTAAATCGGAATTTGTCGAAGCCTTCAAAAATGCGACCATCGAGAACGCGGCCAATAGTGTCAAAGAAGCGGGCATTGAGCGCTTCGATCTCGTCCAACAGGAAGATGACCCGACCCGCTTTATCCTGATCGAAGTGTATAACACACCCAAGGCGCCCTTTGCGCATAAGGAAACTCCGCATTATGCAAAATGGCGCGACGCGGTTGAAGGAATGATGGCCGAACCACGGCAGGGAATCAAATACACAAATATTTTTCCTGATGATAAAGCCTGGTAACAAACATGTCTGTATTTGAATTCGCTACCGCGAATCGAATCATTTTCGGGGCGGGAAAACTGAACGAGTTGAAGAATCAACTTTCAGCAAGTATGAAGCGCGTGTTATTGGTAAGAGGAAATTCATCAGATGCGATTCAGCGCGTGAGGGAGATTCTCTCTGCACAGGAAATCCCATTTGATGAATTTCACGTTCATGGCGAACCGACAGTTGCCACGGCTTCCGAAGGAGTTGATTTTGCGCTGACGCATGGCGCGAACGTGGTCATCGGACTCGGCGGCGGCAGTGTGCTGGATGCAGGCAAAGCGATTGCGGTATTGGCAACCAACCGCGGCGATGTCTTTGATTATCTCGAAGTGATCGGCAAAGGACAACCGTTGACGAATGCGCCGCTGCCATATATCGCCATCCCAACCACCGCAGGGACAGGCTCAGAGGTGACGCGCAACGCGGTGCTTGGCTCGCCTGCACATGGAGTGAAGGTCAGCCTGCGCAGCCCAATGATGCTGCCAAGTATCGCGCTGGTTGACCCCGAGTTGACCTATTCTTTGCCGCCCGCGATCACCGCGAGTTCTGGTTTGGATGCGTTGACTCAATTGATCGAGCCGTTTGTGTCTGTGAAAGCGAATCCAATAGTCGATGCCATTTGCCGTGAAGGGATGCGACATGCGGCGAATTCATTAAGGCGGGCATATCACAATGGCGCAGATGTTTTTGCGCGCGAAGGCATGGCCTTGGCAAGTTTATTTGGCGGGATGGCATTAGCCAATGCCGCGCTCGGCGCCGTGCATGGATTCGCAGGTCCGCTGGGCGGGATGCTCTCGAAGACGCCGCACGGAGAACTTTGCGCGCGCTTGTTGCCATTGGTAATGGAAGCGAATATCAAAGCGTTGCAAGAACGTCAGCCTGAGAATATTGCTCTTGAAAGATATACAGAAATTTCTCAAATTGTTACTGGAAATAAAAATGCATCCGCAGAAGATGGCGTGAAGTGGATAAGTGACCTGGTGGACGAGTTGAAAATTCCATCGCTTTCAGCGCATGGGATGAACGAGTCGCATATCCCAGAGGCGGTGCAGAAGACTTTAAGTGCGAACAGTTATAAGGGAAATCCGATTCCGTTAAGTGAGGGGGAGTTGATAGAGATTTTGGAGAGGGCGTTGTGAGAGCTTATAAAATGAAATTAAGATGGAAGAACTACCCATTCCCGTTCAGAGAACAAAAGTCCCCGCCAGTTGACGGGGACTTTTGATTCATGCGCCAGCGGATTTGTGCTGTAAGGGAGGATGGTTTCGAGCCAAAGACTTCCGAAGTCTCCAAGACTTCGGAAGTCTGGGTTGCTCTAATCTTCTAACTCTTGCAAATACTTGCGGACATCATCAGGGAGATTGCGGTTCTTGATGTACTTCATCACCAAATTTTTGTATTCTTCGGGCGTTCCAAAATTCTCCGTGATAAAGTCACGGTTGACCAGTGTTCCTTCGCGCAGCCCCATCCATTCGAGATAGTTTGAAAATTCCCAATCTTCGGGTAACGCGACCAAGCCATCTTTGACAGGATTCGCGTGGATATAAATGCACAGGTTGAGCAAATGCTCGTAGTTCTTGACTGGTTTGCCTTGAAATTGTCCTTGAAACAACGCGCCAACGCGGCTAAAGCGTTTGTTGATGGCTTTGGTATAGGAGATGCCAAATTTTTGCATGGCGAGGGATATTTGCTTGCTGGCCGAGACTTCCGAAGTTTTTAAAACTTCGGAAGTCTGAGTCTGTTTCACCCGCACCACAATATGATAATGCGTGGGCATCAGGCAATAGACGGGAATATCCACATACGGGTGGACGTATTTCTTGAGTCCCTTCAAAAAATACAGGTAGTTATCGCGCTCAAAGAAAACGGCTTGACGATTATTGCCGCGATTGTAAAAGTGATAATACTGGTCGGGAGAAAGGGAGTTGCTCTGCGTGGCATGGATATCCTCCAGAATCAGAATTCGGAAGTTTCAAAGACTTTTGAATTCTACACCACTGCGAGACTAGACTTCCGAAGTCTTTAAGACTTCGGAAGTCTGCTGGCGGAAGTCTGACTCACAACTCTCCCGCAAACGCGCGGGCAAGCATACTCTGATACAACGCCTCCACCCTCTCAGCGGACTTGCCCTGCGCGGACTGCACGCCGCGCACTTCCTCCACCCGCGCCGCAAATTCTCGCTGGAGGGCGAGAGGAGGAAGGGGAAAAGATAGTTTCTTGAGAATTCCTGCATTTAGTACACCCATCGTAATTCCACCTGCAAGGTGATAAAGAATATTTTGGATTGAACTGTTTTCTAAAAGAAATTTCAAGAATGTTGGAGTTATCAAATTTTGATTTGGGGTGAGTTTCAATAATCGTGGATTAATAATTCCTGGCTTTATCCCATCTGGCACAATTGAAATCTTTCCAATCGTTCCAACTAGGCTAATTAATACATCTCCTGGTTTTACCTCACAGGATTTGAGTTCTTGAAATTTAGATTCATCAATAAAGTAATTGCCGATATTGAAATCATCGGCAATAACCTGTTCCTGACCATAAACTTTATATCCAGAAGGCTTATAAGTTTCTTTTTTAATTGAAGAGCCAAATGGACCTGCTTTTATTCCATATTTTCCATCACAGACATCTGTCAAGGAGACTAAATTCCACTGATTTTTATTTATTGCAGGATCTCCAAACATTTCCTGAAACAGCGCAGGGACAAATTGGTCCATGCGGACATTTGCGCGTTCGCGTGTGGCTCGTATGGATTCGGCTTCGTCCAGCAGGCGCACGATCTGCTCTTGTTCGGGGAGAGGAGGAAGAGGGATTTTTAATGATTTGAGTATCTTTCCGTTTATGTTTACTTGAGCAACGCCACGCGCTTCTTTGGTTAATTCTAGGATTGAATTATCAAGCGAGTAACGCAAGAAACTTGCATTCAGTTTTGTTTCAGGTTTTGGGATAACGCCAACGATTGCCTGATTTGTTGCCGCGTCAATTCCTAAAACAGCGGTTCGTCCAATTGTTGCAAAAATAGAAATTAACACAGTTCCAGATGGAAGTATCTTTGCTGTGCTGTTTTCAAGTCCCGCTTTAGTGATTGCTTCATCAGTGAAGGTAATTAAACCTTGAAGCATATCGCTTATTTTTACCCAAGGAATATCATCACCAAAGTATTTTGGATTTTTTCGGCTTGGTGTTCCGCCAGCAATAACATCGCAGACATCACCCAGAGATACTTTTTGCCAACAAGACGATTTCATTTAGGTAATCCTGAGACTTCCGAAGTCTTCAAGACTTCGGAAGTCTGGTCTGGAGCAATTTGACTTTCTTCTCAATCTCATCTTCCAATTCCAATACTTCACGCAAAATATCCTGCGGCGCGTCATGGTTCGTGGCTTGTGCAGTCACGAGTCTATAACGTCCTGCGCTGAGAGAATAGTCTTCGCTTTCGAGAATCTTCGCAATCGGCACGCGGTAAGAGTTTGCGCCTTCTTCGCGCTTCTCCCATTTGGCGATTACATCGGGGATGTCATTGGCTTCAATTGGTGTGCGTTTGTCGTCCAATGAAAAGCCATCGGTGGTGAGGTCGTAGAACCAAATATATCCTTCATCAGACCTGACAGGTTTCCGCGATACCTTCTCCGACTCGCGCTCTTTTCCATGCATGAGCTGTGACGGTCTCGCGTCATGGTGAAACCTGTCAGGTCTTGCTCGATCTAAAATCAGAATGGCAGTACCAACTCCCGAATACGGCTTGAACGCGCCCGAAGGTAAATTGATCACGGCTTGCAAGCCGTATTCTTTCAGGATCAATTCACGGATTTTCACAGCGGCTTTGTTCCCGCCGAACAACACGCCGTTGGGCACGATCACGCCTGCGCGTCCTGTCGGCGCGAGATGATCCACGAACCATTTCATGAACAGCAATTCGGTGGCGCGCGTATCGAGGTTTATATCCGCCAGAATGCTTTCGGTTTGAATCTTGCCCGCGAAAGGCGGGTTGGCGAGCACAATGTCAAAGGTTCTGCCAGGGTACGGGGAGCCGATTCCAGTTGTCAGCGGGTTATGGAAGCGGATGTCCGCTTTTTCCATTTTGTGCAGGTACATATTCAAAATGGCAACCTTCACCATGTTGGCGTCGTTGTCAAAACCAGTGAAGGCGTGATTTTCAAGAAATTTCCATTGCGCGGGCGTCAGCAAATCGCCTGAGAGTCTGCCGCGTTCCAAATCCGCTTTGCTGGTGTGCCTGCGCTTGATGTGCGTGAAGACCGAAACGGGAAAACCCGCCGTGCCGCAGGCGGGGTCCACCATGGTTTCATTCGGCTGCGGGTCAATCAACGCCACGATCAGGTCGATGAAATGGCGCGGCGTGCGGAACTGTCCGTTCGTGCCAGAGGTCGCGATCTGGTTGAGCAGGTACTCATACATATCGCCCTTCAAGTCCACGCCTTCATGCTCGCTCACATCCATTTCATTCAACACCTGGATCACTGCGCGCAATGTGGGGCGGTCATAGATTTTGAGAGTCGCGCGCTCGAATAGCAGTTTGCCCGTCTTGGATAGATTTGGCAGCTCGTGGATTTTCTCGATCGCGCTTCGCACCGCGTCGAAGAGTTGGTCGCCCGTCAACGTGACGAAGTTGCCCCACTTGAACTTTGTCCACTCGCCCGAAAAAATGCGCGTGTACTTCTTGCTCAATGATGCAAATTCATCATCGCGTTCAGAAATGAGTCGCAGAAAAAGCAAATACGAT
The DNA here is from genome assembly GCA_043788255.1 of Anaerolineales bacterium. GTDB lineage: Bacteria > Chloroflexota > Anaerolineae > Anaerolineales > Villigracilaceae > Villigracilis. The sequence goes on from JAYVUA010000033.1 coordinate 12,400, forward strand.
AACTGCTCGATGGAATCCATCGGGTTGTTCACCCCGCCCGAATACAGGATGTTCATCAGTTGGTCTACTTTTTGGCGAAGTCCAGAGTTTTGAAAGTTTGAGTTGAGCATGAGTATCCGTTGTATAAGATGTAATTCGGTGGTTGAGTAGCCAGCATGGTTTTTGCGGGGCGTATCGAAACCACCAGTTTGTATGAAATATTCTGTTTACATGTTACTTGTTGGTTTCGACTGCTTGCGCTCAACCAACGGGAGATATAAATAATAAAGATTTTTTCCTGCCGTGTCCGCCCGACGATAAACCGTCGGGCTACATTTACAAAGGACGCTGAAGCGTCCTAGCCGACTTCAGTCGGCTTCGTATGAATAGCACGGGGGTTCATCCCCGTGCGGTGATAATTGCGCAAATGTCGTTGCGAGGAGGGCGTTCTTCCCTACGACACTTGCGCCGCACTGCGTTTGTTGCAGTGCAGGTGAGCAATCCCCTGTTCGATGAGGAGATTGCTTCGGGCGAAGAACACGATCGCCCTCGCAACACTTGCGCCGCACGTGATTTGCTAAGCAAATCATGCAGGTGTGACATAAATAATTACCCATTCAACCCGCCCGAAAGCGACTGCTGCAAAATAGACGATTGCCTCAACGCTTCAAACACATTATCCCGATCCGAAAAACTGCGCAACGCCTGCACCCCGCCTAAATTGGTAAATTGTGAACGGGTGAAAATGGCAATGTCATCTTCAAGGAATTGCTGACGGGCATCGGAGTCGTCGATCACCAGCCGCGCCAAAGCCTGTAACCATTTTTGCTCGCTGTAACGCAAATTGAAACGCGCCGCCAGTGAATCAATCGTGTCATTGACAATGCGCTCGATGGTGGGCAATAACTTTTTCCCAAGCGCGTGATAGACAAACCCAGAAGTGGGCGCAGGCACGCGATACGACTTCACCAATTTATCGGGCGAGTAATACCATTCGGGTCTGTGGAAGAATTGCTCATTGAGAATGGTTTCCACCGCGTCATCATCTTCATTCTCAACCGCTTGCTGGAATTCAGGCGATTTCTGCGCGAAGTCTTTCAAGTCACGCTCGAATGCGCCTCTGAAGGTCATCACGTCCACCTTCTCGCCATCGGGTCCCACAATATGAATTTCAGTCGAGACGACTTTGTCCACGCCGCGCCAGACGGGAATTTCGGGCTTGTCGCCTCCGCCTGTTTCACCGCCTGTCGTGTACTCGCCTTTTCCATCATCGGCTTTTTTACCGCCGCTGCCCTTTTGTAATTTACCTTCCTTCGGCAATTCCAAAGGCATGCTGTAATCGTATTCCTCTTCAAAATATTCAGCCACGCCGCAGAAATCAAGCAGGAAGAAGAATTCCTTTTCGTATTCCGTGTTCCCATTCTTGAATGTAAACCTGCGCGTGCCGCGTCCCTTGATCTGAATATAGTCTGTGGGCGAAAAGACAGGACGCATCAAAACGACATTCAACAAATCGCGGCAGTTATAACCCGTCGAGAGCATATCCACAGAAACGGCAATTGGCTCTTTTCGCTTGCCGTCTCGAAAATCCTTTGCAATGCCAGAAGCGTTATCAATGCGTGAGGTAATGGTCACCGCGCTTTCAGGCTGTAACTCATTCAGGATTTTAGTCAACTCGGTGGCGTGTGTCTGTTTTACTGCAAAGATGATGGATTTGCCTAATTTTCCATCGGGTGTTTTTTGAGCATTTTCAAGAAACGCTTCGCACATCACGCGGTTGCGGGCAGGCGTGAAAATCTTGCGCTCCAAATCCTGCACTTTATAACTTTCTTCCTGCTCGTTCATGGTCACTGTCCAGCCCGTATCTTCAAGGGCTTGTGTGGTGATATCTGAGCGAATATCGATGATCTTGGGCGTGCAAAGGAATGGACCTTCGGGGTCTTTTACCGCATCAATAATGTCGTAGCGAAAAGTGGGGTTGCCAGGTTCACAGCCGAAATAATGATACGTGTCACGCAGGAAACGCGCTTCAAGCGCTTTGGGGTTATCTTCTCCAAGTTTTTGCATGTCAATATTTTTCAAATACGCTTTGGGTGTGGCGGTCAGTCCTACGCGTGTGCCTTGAAAGAACTGGACTACTTCACGAGAGTCACCATAAATCGAACGGTGCGCTTCATCGTTCACAACCAGGTCAAAATAGAATGGCGTGAATTCTTCGCGATAGCGTCTGTCCACCATCAGCGATTGAATGGTTGCGACTACAATGCTGGAACCAAGCAATTCACCTGTCCGCCGTGCGTTTTTGTAAATGACAGGGCTATATTCACGTAAAACGACATTGAAATCTTCCATCGTTTGTTTGGCAAGTTCAATACGGTCAACGATGAACAAAACCCGTTCCGCGTTTCTAGTTTCAAGGAAGAGACGGATCAATGCCGCGCATAGCAGGGTCTTGCCTGTGCCTGTTGCCATTTCGAGCAAAAACTTGCGGCGTTTGTCATTGTCGAATTGCTTTGCAATGGCATCCAATGCGCCAATCTGATAACCGCGTAATTTGATGTCATCTCGAAAACGGCGCAGGTAATCGGGCGTCAACTTTTCAGAAAGTAACGGCTTGGGCGGTTGCAGGTTTTTGAGCAACTGCCGTTCCATGTCCTCTCGTGAGGGCAGGCGCTCGATGCGATAAGCATCATGCTCATGTGCGCGTTCCAAATTCCAAAACCAATGCTCTTTGCCATTGGAAAGGATTACAAAAGGCGCTTTCAAATTCTCGGCATATCCGCGCGCCTGTTCTTTGGCATCGTAGGGGTCTTTATCTTCGCGCTTGGCTTCCAATACACACAATACGCCCCCATTTTTATCCATCAGCAAATAGTCCGCCCGTCCCTCGCTCATATGTGACTCAAAGCGCACTTGATGGTTATCAAGCAAATTCCACCCGCTGTTTTCGAGTTCTTTGTCAATTATTACTCTGGAGAATGCTTCAGGTTGGTTGGGCATCGTTTACTCCAGACTTCCGAAGTCTCGAAGACTTCGGAAGTCTATTTCTTGTACAACTTCATCGCGGCTTCATACTCCGCGCTCAGATCGAATCCAATATTTTCCTTTGGCGCGATCTTCTTGAACGCCACATACTGGATGGATAAAAGATGTAGTCCGCTAAACTCACCTGATAGGTTCTTTAGCGTGTAACTGCTCTCGGGGTTGTTGACGTCAATTCCGCGCGTGCCCAGCATCGCGATCTCAAAGCCGATTCTTTGCACCTCGTCCGCGCTCATCGATTCAAATTTTTCAAGCGCGCCGAGGCAGTACATGACCGCGTCCATGCGCAGTGCGCCCGATGCTCTCTCGCGGAATGCGCTTTTCGCAATCGCCGAGCGCGCCTTGCGGGCAAGTTCGGCGATTTTGCTGTATTCATCAATTTCAATGCTTTGAATATAGGCTTTGTCGGCTTCTTCTACTTTGTCCACAGTTTCGAGCGCCTGAGCGTATCCATACCAGGCCGCTTGATCCTGCGGGGCTAATTCCGTTGCCGTGCGTAAATGTCCCAGCGCCTCAGGATAACGTTTGAGCTTAATCAGTCCCGCGCCGAGGTTTCTGTGCGCCCACAGATTATCGGGTTCCTGTTCCGCGGCGGTTTGCAATTCCCTGACCCCTTCTTCGTTTTGGTTGTTTCTTATCAAAGCAATTCCCAGCGCAACACGTCCATTCACATGTTCAGGTTCAACGTTCATCAGGCGCGAAAGAAGCTCAATGGCATGGGGCAGCTTGTTCTGGTCACTATATGCCATGCCGAGGTTGTAGAGCAGGTCAAGGTCGTCCTGGTCTTCGGAAAGAAATAACTCAAGCAGCAGGATGCCGTCCAAATAATTTCCATCGGTAAGAATGGCGGCGATCTTATCGAGATTATCGGTTTTGCTCAGGTCGTCATTCCATGTCAGCTCGATTTTCTCCGCGCTGACCGAAAGCGTCTCGATCACGCCGTTTAATTTGTCAAACGCAGAGCGCACCTGGTTCGCGATAATGCCCTTTCCTTTAGGGAAGAAGAAAGACAGGTTATTCTCGTTCAGGTCAAGCGAGAGCTTGTGTTTATGAAATAAGGTCATTTTGTCCTTGGTGAATCACGTCATTGCGACGAGCCTCAAACGGCGAGGGCGCTCTTCCCGACGGAAGCAATCTCCTATTATTTTGAGATTGCTCACCTGCACTGCAACACACCTGCCCTGGCGGGCGGTGCCAGGGAACGCAGTGTGGCGCAAGTGTCGGGCTGGGTTTCGGTACGCCGCGAAGAGCAAGAGCGCGGCTACTCAACCATCAGCCCTCGCAACGACATGACGTTACGGCGACTGATACGGCAACCATGTGTACCAGTCGCGGATTTGCAGATAGCTTGCCCATCCATCAATTAATTCGCAGTCGTTGATTGGATCGTTTGGAACTTCCTCGAATATTTTCAGCAATTCCCTTCCCTGAGATTCAAATCCATGCAAACGATATGGATTTACGATCTCTCCCCGCTCGAAGCGGCCAGCCCAGAAAATGGCAAAGGCTGCATTGATAGCTTGGGTGGCGTCAAAAACCTCCTGTGGTGTAACCTCACGGATGCGCTCTGAAAGCGTCTCTTTGCCGATGAGTAATTCCTGCTCCGCTTGTGCCGCTTCAAGCTCAAGAATTTCGGGATGATCCAAAGATAGCTTTTCGCTGACCCGCAAGCTGAGCGGGATGGATCGCAGGTGAGTAATGAGTCCGTCAAGCAGCAGGTCTTTGAATCCATCCAAACGGCTGCCCGAAAGTTGATTTTTTTCTGCGATCCCGTTTGGACGGGTGAGAATGTCCTCTAAAATTTCACTGCCTGCTTGAGAAGCCCCGATCAGTTTCCTGTCATCTGGCGGGCAATCGAACATGCGGATTGCGAGGGCGCACTGGAAGATGATCGAATAATCAGGCGACTCGGTCTTAAGTCCGCGCTTGTATGAAATAATATGCGCTGGCATATTCCCCCGCGCAATTTTTATTGCCGAGAACGTCGGAAGGTTCGGGTCTTCCATAACATGCACCAGACAGCCAGACTTCTGTTCGAGCAACGCGGTCATTTGTTTGGAAATTTCACGAAGTTTCAAAACTTTTTCCTTTTTTCTCTATCGTACAAATGTCGTTGCGAGGGCGTTCTTGTTCTTACCCGAAGCAATCTCCAGTTTCAAGAAAACCTTCGGCTGATTAAATGCAAACAGCGCGGACGCAAAGAGTCCACGCTGAAATTGAAAGATTTGAAAAATTTTAAATGGGGGGGGGGGGGGGG
>JAYVUA010000034.1:0-18433 GCA_043788255.1 Anaerolineales bacterium
AGCAAGCCGCGCAATCGTTCACGCGCCGCGTTCAGCATCCACTTCACTGTGCCAGCTGCCGTGCCTGCCTCCTGCGCCATTTCCTTTTCACTCATATCAAGAAAATACCGTTGAACGATCACAGCCCGTTGACGAGGCGATAACTTCTGCATGGCCTCCCAGATTTGATTTTGGACTTCAATTGACGTGACCTGCTCTTCAACCGATTCGACTCTCGAAATTAATTCTGCAAAAACAGATTCATCCGCCTCATCCCCTACCTGAATCTGCCTCGCCGACCTTTGCATCATCTTCACCGAAGCATTGACCACGCTTCGCATGAACCACGGCTCGAATGGGCGCGTTGAATCAAATCCACGAATGGCGCGATAAGCTTGAAGAAACGAATCCTGCACGATATCCTCGGCCAGCCCAAAGTCACGCGTAATCAAGTACGCCGTGCGTACAGCCTTCACCTGATAGCGCGAAACAAGATATTCCAGTCCGCCGATGTCGCCGTGCTTAAGTCGTTGAATGGCTTGTTGTTCGTCCATCATCCTCCACTATATATATCCGATGATACCTGAAAAGGTTGGGGCTTATTTAAACGAAAAAGTGGAGTTTGGTTTCCCATCGTCCACTTTTTCAGAGCAGAAATGATTGGAAATTCAAAAACCCTATTTATGCATTTGCCGCAGGATAAACAGGGACACACCTTGAATGATTAAGGCCGCCAAAGTTGCAACGCCAAAAGATATAGCCAAACTGGTGTGCTCGATCAATAGGCTGAGTGTAATAAAAAATCCTGTGAATGCGAACATCCCATAAAGCAGGCCTCGCAAAACATGTGCCGCTGCGGCTGGACCTTGATCCCGATGGGCGAAGATCGCCAGGATGGTGACATATAAGGGAATGGTGGTTAATAATCCCGTCAGGCGCGGGCCGATCAACGGGGCAATGCCTGTCAACAATAGGATGAAGCTTGTGCCGATCACAACACGGATGGGAATGTTCCATGGGCCAGACTTACTTTCACTTTCCTTTTCAGCGGTGTCTCTAGGCATGAGAGCCAAACCAATTAAGAGAATCGTACAAACCAAACCGAAGATCGGCAGGAGTGGAAAGGTGTGGCTTTGTAAAAAAGTTGTGCTTAGTGCAAACACAAGCAAGCTGCCTGAGATGGCAAACGGCCACCGAAACCGAGTCGCCAGCCATGAGTAAGTAAGCGCGTAAGCTACAAGCGAGAGTCCGCCGCTTAATACACCCAAGGCTGCATTCGCTGCGAAAGAGGCACTATGACTCAATGCAACAAAGAAAATCACCGGCCCAGATGTGAGCGGCATGCCAACGATCCAGCCGCTAACAGCCGGCCCCCAACGGCGCCCGGCAAGGCTGGCGGAACCAATGATGACAGGGGCTAGAATTAATTTAAGTACGAGAATATTCATTTTTATACACACCTGTTAATAGCTGACAGTCACTTTCGGAAGCGACTGTCAGCTTGTCTTTAAATAAATTGTCAGTAAAATCAAAAAATCTGCTGTCATGTGACTAAGTACAGCAGCCAGCAAACCTTCATCTTCACGGATTATTTGCCGCCATAACCAGCCTGCTGAAACAAGAATAGTAACAGCAAACAAAGTTAACAATGGCATCACCCTGCCCCACAGAATGATTGCATGATAACCTGCAAAAATAAAATCACCGATATAAAGTTTTTTTGAATTACTTCCGAGAATACCGCGCCAAAAATATTCCTCCACAAAGGGGTTGACCAGAGTGAAATAAGCAATGAATACAAACCACGAGGATGAATTTAATCCAATGGATATAAGCTGCGAAGACAGGTCATTTGCAATTCCAAACTTATCCCAAAGAACGTACAAACCAATTCCACTTGTGCTGCAAAAAAGAACGCTGGCGAATATCCATTTTATATTTTTACTTTTGAAAAGAATCCACACCGGAACATCAGGGCGAATAAAAATTAAAGAAATGAAAATCACAAGGTGAAACCCAACCAGCGCAGCCCAGGCGCTATGGAATAAAAATAATCCCGCCCATAGAGCGAGATAAGGAAGGATCGGAGCAAGCCGTTTTTTAGTCATAGTTTTGAATTTTTATAATGCGAGCGCACAGCAGATACAAATCAGATTTCGACACTTTATTATTTCGCGATACCCCTACTGTTTCCCTATAAAATTTCTGTAATGATCGTCCGTTTTGCGCCTGCGGAGATTAATGCACTCGCAACAAACTCCGCCTTAGCCTGCTCCACCAACGCGATCATATTGCCCCCGCGTCCGCCGCCACTTAACTTTGCGCCAAGTGCGCCCGCACTCCGCGCGGTATCTACTAATTTATCCAACTCAGAGCATGAGACAGTTAGGTTTTGAAGTAATTCATGGTTTTGATCCATCAACTCGCCGAGCTGCTCAGGTTTTCCGCTTTCAATGGAGCGGCGCGCAATCAACGATATCTGCGCGATCTCGTTGAAGAAATTCTCAAAATTGACTGTGTCTCTTAACCACAGTCCGCGCACATCACCAACGGATTCTTTCGTGAGCGCAGAAATACCCGTATCTGCGATCACGATCGTAAAGGGTTTGCCCACTTTGAAAGTTTCAATGGGCTGACCTTTAATAAAATAAACAGGCTTGTTATATGTAATGACAGTATTATCAATTCCCGATGGTGTACCGTGATGAAGTTTTTCGATCTCATAAACAAGCTCGTTCACTTGAACATTCGTAAGAGGATAAGCCACATGCAAAGCCAGTGCGCGGATCAATGCGACAGAAACCGCTGCTCCGGAGCCAAGCCCGGAAGCAACAGGAATCGTAGATGCTATGGAAATATCCAATGCTGGGAATTGTGAAATGTCGAAGAGTTGAAAAAGCCTGAGAATAACCGAACCAATTGGATGGTCGGAAGGAAGCGAATTAAGCTCGGCGTGCAGGTCAACATCTGAAGCGTTGATCCAGATTCCTGCGCGGGGCGAATCCGAAACTTCGACATCCACATGAATTTGTGTAACGGGCACAGCAAGCGCGGGGCGGTTATACACCACCGCGTGTTCACCGAAGAGGATGATCTTGCCAGGCGCCGATGCTTTCACGAGAGATAAAAGATAGCCAGCACGGCCACTCCCCACAAAACCATTGCAATCTGAAATGGACGGTCGGATAATAATATTTCTTCCGGTGCACCGCCTGCGTGTTTCACTTCAATTAAATATAAGTAACGGAAGATGGTGTACACAACGAATGGAATGGTTAACATCATGCTGTGGTTTTCAGGCACGTTGGGCGCAGAGAAAGTATAGAGCGAGTACGCAACGATCGTTGTGCCAGAAACGATCATGATGTATTGATCGAGAAGCGGCAAAGTGTAGCCATCCAAAACTTTGCGATGTGAACCCGCGCCATGCATCAGCAGTGCAAGCTCTGCGCGGCGTTTGCCAAAACCAAGGAAAAGGGAAAGCAGGGTCATGACCACATACAACCATGGTGAAAATCTTTCCACATGGATGAGCGTAACACCGGCACCCACACGCAGAACAAAGCCTGTTGAAATAATAAGCACATCGATAATGGGAATATGCTTAAGCCATTTTGAATATGCCATATTGATCAGGAAATACAACCCGATCACATAAGCAAACTTCGGAGCAAGCCAGTAACCAATTCCCAACGTGATCACAGCCAGCAAAATACCCGCCGTCCATGCAACAGCTACAGGCAATTTACCTGATGGAATCGGTCGATTCTTTTTTTCAGGATGCTGGCGATCCGCTTCAATATCAGCGAGATCGTTAAAAATATAAACACTGGATGAAATCAGACAAAACAATGCGAAGCCAGCCATCGTTCGCAGGAAAGAATCGACTACAAATAATTGCTTGTCGAACACGATTGCAGCAAAAATGAAAACGTTTTTCGTCATCCATTGGCGCGGGCGCATGGTTTTTATCAGGGCGGTTAGCATCTGTCTATTTTACCTGATACAATATTTTCATGCCGAAAATTCGTTTGGATGTTTTGTTGATGGAACGCGGACTGGCCGAATCGCGCGCGAAAGCTCATGCCCTCGTCATGGCGGGACAGGTGCGCGTGAACGATCAAGTGGCACTGAAACCTGCCACTGCCATAGACACAAAATCCACGCTGACAGTTGACCACGGTCCGCGCTTCGTCTCTCGCGGCGGCGAGAAGCTGGATGCGGCGCTGGAGGCATTTGGCATTGATGTTAAAGATTTGATTTGCGCCGATGTAGGCGCATCCACAGGTGGGTTCACCGATTGCATGCTACAGCGCAGGGCGGCAAAAGTCTATGCGATCGATGTGGGCAAGGGAATTCTGCATTGGAAATTAAGAAATTATGCGCGTGTGATCGTAATGGAAGAAACCAACGCACGTCATGTTGAATCTTTGCCCGAGAAGGTTTCGTTCGTTACAGTGGATGCTTCTTTTATTTCTTTAAAGCTATTATTACCAGTTACAAAAAATTGGTTGACTGAAGATGCCGAGCTTCTGTGTTTGATCAAACCGCAGTTTGAAGCAGGCCGAAAGGATGTTTCCCGCGGCGATGGCGTGATCCGCGACCCTGAAATTCATAAGCAGGTATTACTGGACGTACTATCATTTGCACAGCAGGAAGGCTTTCGTCTGCGCGGATTGATCAAGTCACCTTTGCTGGGGCCAAAGGGAAATGCTGAGTTCCTGGTTTGGCTTGACCTGCGTTCAGAAGGGAAATCGGTTGAAGAATTGGTAAAACAAGTTATGGAACAGGAGATTGCTTCAGACGGTAATGCGCCGTCTTCGCACATCGTCCCTGAAAGGGAATGACATTACACAAATGAACTGCCCAAAATGCAATACTGAGCTGGCTAAAAAATATTATAAAGGCATGATCGAAGTGGATTCATGTCCAAACTGCCGCGGAATGTGGTTGGATTTTAATGAGTTGGATAAATTGGAAGACATTATTTTTGATGATGATGCACATAAAGGTTCGCTGGCGCATTTCCAATCCAAAACGACATATCCCTGCCCGCACTGCGGCGCAAGTTTGGATGAATTCCAGTATCGTTTATATAACTTGAAGTTGGATTATTGCGCAGAAAACAATCATGGTTTTTGGCTGGACGCTGGAGAAGACGAACGCGTGATTTCGATCATGCATCAAAGGGCGGGAGATATTCAAAGAAAATTAGACGCTGAATCCACGTGGAAGTCAACACTGAAAGAAATGCATTCATTCCTTAAAAAAAGAAAATAAAAAGCTCCCACAGATTAATCTGTGGGAGCTTTTTGAAATTACATCTTCCTTTTTCGCAAAAAGAATTTTGTGATCTCTTCAGCCAGCGCAGGCATGAACGCAAGGCTAACCACCAAACCCCATTCACGGCCGCTCATGAAATGCGTGTTAAAGATCGGCTGTAGGAATGGCACAGAGCACACGATCAACAGCAATGCAATCGAAAAGCCCACCGCATATTGCATATATTTATTCGAGAAGATACCGATTGTGAAAATTGAAGCACGCTCCGAACGCACTGTATACGCGCGAAATAATTCAGCAAGCGACAATGTGACAAACGCCATTGTCTCTGCGGTTTGGACATCGATTCCCTGCCAATCATGATTCAACACAAATGACAAAACGTTCACTCCCGACGGGAGAATTGCCCCGGCTTCGAGATGCCATGCCAACCCGAAAATAAATGCAATCAATACCGCACTGGTTTGTGCAATGGTTTGAATAACAATCCCAATTCCCATGGAACGATTCACAATAGGCTCATTCTTTGCACGCGGTTTCTGATCCATGATATCTGGATCACCTTTCTCCATTGCAAGAGCTAACGCCGGCGCACCATCTGTAATAAGATTGAGCCACAAGAGTTGAATCGCCGTAAGCGGAGGAGGCAAGCCTGCCAGTGTAGCAAGGAAGATGATCATGATCTCTGCAACGTTTGAAGAAAGCAGGAAGAACACAAACTTGCGGATATTGCTATAGATAATGCGACCCTGTTCCACGGCTGCGACAATGCTCGCATAGTTATCATCCGTGAGAACCATGTCCGCGGTTTCTTTGGCTACATCTGTGCCGGTAATGCCCATTGCCACCCCAATATCAGCACGTTTGATAGCAGGAGCATCGTTCACACCGTCGCCTGTCATTGCGACAATTTCGTCATTGGCCTGTAACGCGTCCACAATTCGCATTTTATGTTCGGGGGAAACACGGGCAAAGACATCTGTGTCTTCAATGATGCTTTTCAATTCACTATCATCCATATCGTCCAACGCCGCGCCGGTTAATACTTTCTTGCCAGGGCGCAGGAGGCCAATCGCTTCGGCAATGGCTTTGGCAGTATTGGGAAAGTCGCCTGTGATCATCACTGTGCGAATACCCGCATGACGTGCATTTTCAAGGGCAGGTTTCACTTCGGTGCGCGGCGGGTCGATCATGCCTGTCAGCCCAACAAAGACGAGGTTCTTTTCCAATTCATCGGCTTTTATCTTTTCTGGATCATCAGGGATATTTTTTTCAAGACGATAAGCAAGGCCAATCACCCGTAACGCATCCTTGGTCATCGTATCATTGGCGGCGAGGATGCGGTCTTTTGCCTCCTGAGTCATTGGCTGCGGCTTATCATCCATGCCTTGATATTGCGTGCAAAGGTCAAGCACAATATCAGGCGCGCCTTTGACAGCGATCACGTTCCAGTCTTTGTGCTTCTCATCATGGAATGGCGAAAGATCCTCCGCATTTGGATCGCTCACATTATGAATGGTGATCATGCGCTTACGTTCAGAGTCAAACGGCACTTCATTCTCGCGCGGATACGCATCGTCAATGTCAACGTGAATCGCTCCAGCCTTGGCTGCTGCAACGAGCAGCGAACCCTCTGTCGGGTCGCCAACGATGCGGTAAGTTTTCTGTGTCTCATTTTCGCCTGTGGTTTCAATCGTGGCGTCGTTATTTATTAATCCAAGCCAAAGAGTGGAGAGAATGGCTGGATATTTTTTTACGTCCACTTTGACGCCATCAATCTGAAATTCGCCGTTGGGTGCATATCCAGTGCCAGTCAGATTTACAAATTGATTATCTGCCCAGACGCGAGTTACTGTCATTTCGTTTTGGGTCAATGTCCCAGTTTTGTCGGAACATATTACAGTTGCAGAACCAAGCGTCTCAACAGATGACAGCTTTCGGATGAGTGCGTGGCGCTGAATCATCTCCCGCATGCCAAGCGCAAGGGAAATCGTCACAACGGCGGGCAGACCTTCGGGAACGGCAGCAATCGCGAGGCTGATTGCGATAATAAACACTTCTGTAATTTGCTCAGCAAATTCCTTGAAATACGCCAGCGGACTTATAAATAACTCGCCAATATTCGTTTGGTTGATAAGCGCAACTATGAAAACAACTGCAACTAGAATCAACGAACCAACGCTGAGTGTTCTCCCCAGCTGATCCAGCCTTCTTTGTAAAGGTGTTTCCTCGGTATCCACATTTTGCAACATTGTGGCGATCAGACCTAATTGCGTTCTCATACCTGTGCTGGTCACGACGCCGCGTCCGCGTCCATAATTGACAAGGGTGCCCATAAATGCTGTATTTTTTCTATCGCCCAACGGAACGTTTTTCTCAAGCACAGTCGCTGCGTTCTTTTGAACAGGAAGTGATTCACCTGTAAGGGAAGCCTCTTCTATGCGTAAATTCACAGCTTCGAGTAAACGCAGGTCGGCAGGAATAAAATTCCCTGCTTCAAGAAAAACAATATCTCCAGGCACAAGATTGTATGCGGGCACGGAATGACGTACACCATCGCGCATTACTTGAGCGTCTGGAGCGGCAAGTTTCTTAAGTGCTGCCAAAGCTTGTTCTGCGCGTTGCTCCTGCACAATACCCAATATGGAGTTCAACACGACAATCGCCATGATCGCAGCCGCTTCGACGTAATCGCCAAGCAAAGCAGAGATCACGGAGGCCACGATCAACAGAATCACCACAAAGTTATTTAGTTGGGCCCATAATAAAGCCAGGAATCCTGGCCGCGCCACTTCGTTTAATTGGTTCGGACCATAATTTTCCAAACGCCTTTCGACTTCTTCAGTGGATAGTCCTTCGTGCTGCACTTCAAGGTGCTTCAACACTGCATCCGCATTTAGCGCATGCCAGTCATGTTCATGTTGTTTTTCTTCGATTCGAGTTCCAGCCATAATTCTTCTCCGATAGTTAATAATACAGTGTATTATGCCAAATAAAAAGACCACCACGTAGAACGTGGTGGTCTTGCCAACGCTGATCAGCGCACGGATCGCCGATGGCCTGCTGTGCAAGCCAATGGTATGACGACAATCCATCCTGTGGGAGGCAGGTAGCTACTCCCCAACCAAGGACAGTGTACTCCAGTGTTAAAGTCACTGTCAAGGAAATCGAGTAACAATTCTGTTCAGAAGTATAATATTTTTATGAATTATTTGATTACAGACCGCGAACAGCGGATGGCGGTCAATCAATTGAAAAATAATGTTTGTACAGTAGTAAATAATGAATTTAAAAAAGTTGATCGTTCAATAGCGGAGGGAACATGCCTATTATAAAATCACCTATAACACGCGAAGATTTCAAAGCGTATTACACACTTCGTTATCAAGTTTTACGCGAGCCTTGGGGACATCCAAAAGGGACTGAGAAAGACGATTACGAACCGATCAGCGAACATTTCATGGCTGTTGACGAGCAAACAGGGGAAGTGTTGGGCGTGGTCAAATTGGACGAAAAAGCGCCCGGCGTGGGAAACATTTCCCATTTGGCGGTAGCACCCCTACATCAACACAAGGGAATTGGAAAATTACTGGTTGAAGCAGTGGAAAAGCGTGCGCGTGAACGAGGCTTCAAAGCCTTGGGAGCCATGTCCCGTGTTACTGCAACAGCATATTTTGAAAAGCACGGATATCATATGGCCGGCATCCCTGCACCTCACCTTGGTACCACTCATACAGTTTGGATGGAAAAGGATTTGGGAGTTTGAAGCGAAAAACCATAATTAGGAATAGGTCTCGCTTATCAGGCGAGACCTATTCCTATATTTATCAAATCTATTCTGCTATCTGAGATTTTGGTGAACGGACAAATAACCCAACGACGAAATTAAAAATCGCCTTGAAAGGTACGAACAACCAGTCCACTAATTCATTGACGATCCCGATTCCCCTAACAAGCCAGTTTAGAACAAAACGAAACTTCTGCAAAAATGGAATATGTGCATAAGCCAAAGCCAGAGCAATCGTTGCAACTGAAATTCCAAAGCGCAGGAGATCGGGAATTTCAATATGCCAGACTTGATCGAGAATCAATTCCACGCCAATATTAAATACCAAAATGTATGCGGCTTGTTTCAAGATCGGTTCACGTTCCACCGCGTAACTAAATATCCCCGCTGCATAACGCATCGTCAAAATGCCAATGCCAACTCCCAGCATCACCACCCAGACCATGCTGGATAGAGATACAGCCGCAACCACGTTATCGATACTAAAGATAAGATCCATGATTTCCACCGTCAAAACGGTCGCCCAAAATGACTGTACTTTAATCGGTCTTATTTCGCCATCTTCATCGACATCCCCACTGGTTGTATCTTCAAGGCTATCAAAAGCAAGATGGATCAAATAGACCGCGCCAATCAGCTTGATCCACGAATTGTGAATTAAAAAACTGGTCAGAAACAACATCGCGCCGCGGCCAACATAGGCTCCTAATAAGCCAACACGCAACGCAGCCATTCTTTGATATCCAAGGAATGGATGTAATATTTTCCCAAGTTTCTGCAAGGCTCCCGGCCAGGGCACATCCTGATCATTAGGCAATGGCGCCACAAGCGCGCCGATCACAGCCGCATTATCAATCGATAAAATTCCTTCCAAAAAGATCAATTGCAAAACTATAACTACAATCGGCCAATATTCGTTCATGCATTTCTCCGCGGCATGGTATTTTAATTTTTAAACACAACATACGAGGCCGCCACATATCCGTGGTGGCCTCGTCCAATATTAAGAAGTGTTCCATTTTGAAAACACAGGCGGCTGCGCCCCGAACGCTTGTAGTGTATCCATATGCAAATGGATTGTCAAGCAAGCCTCAAATATTTTTGGATGGGAGTACAATTTGCGCCATGAACAAAATCAAATCACCCCTATTTTATTTTTCGATGACAGTCATCGTGATTACCCTGTTGACTCTCTTCGGCCCTGAAGAAAAATCATTGGGATCAAACGTGCGGATTGTATATCTGCACGGAGCCTGGGTAATGACCGCGGAAGTCGCCTTCATCGCCGCGGCTCTCGCTGGACTTTTAGGCTTGATTCTGAAAAAGGAGATTTTCCATACCTGGTCAGCCGCACTTGGTCGCACAGGAATTGTCTTCTGGCTTACCTATCTGCCGCTTTCCCTCATCGCCATGCAAACCAACTGGAATGGACTCTTCCTGGCCGAGCCGCGCTTTCGTCTGGCAATTATTTTTGCCGTGACAGGTATATTGCTTCAAGTTGGGTTATGGCTCTTCAATATCTCATGGTTGACATCTCTAGCGAATATTCTTTATATTATCGTTCTGCGAATAGTTTTCACAACGGCTCAAAATGTAATGCACCCGCCTCCCTCCCCCATCTTTAGTTCAGGATTGTGGAATGTCATCGCCTTCTTTGTCTTGCTGAACATCCTCGCATGGATTGCAGGATACTTTCTAACGCGTTTTTTCCTAACTTTGAAAACAAGCGAATAAAACATTTTGCGCATCCGCTTTCAGCTTATCATTTTTATGTTCCTGCGCACCATCCTGAATACAGCCCACAGGATGATGTATCCCTTTCTATCTATTTTCGCCCGAGGCCTTGGCGTTGATATTTCCACCATGTCTCTCCTAATGACTGCACGCGGGTTGTTTGGTGCGACCAGCCCACTATTTGCGCCCATTGCAGATCAGCGCGGACGAAAATTTGGCATGTCCCTTGGGATTATAGTTTTTACACTTGGGGTTGGCCTCGTCGCAGTTCATCCAACTTTGTGGACTCTTGCCGCCGCACTGATCCTCGCCATGATTGGCAAATATATGTTCGACCCATCTATGCAGGCTTATTTTGGCGACCGAGTTCCATATGGTCAACGCGGCACCGCATTAGCCATTACAGAGGTCGCCTGGTCGATGTCCTTTATTGTAGGTGTACCTGCAATGGGATTCCTCATTGGCAAGTTCGGTTGGTCTGCACCCTTCCCCGTTTTAACAGTACTTGGGTTGATCGTTCTTACTGTAATTTGGAAAGTTGTTCCCAATGAAGATTCTCACCATAAATTGACATCTGATTCACGCATTGGTTATCGCGCTGTGTTTACATCCATCCCGGCATTGGCTGGAGTTTCGATTGCACTGTGGGCCAGCGCTGGCAATGAATTGGTCAATGTGATCTTTGGAGTTTGGCTGGAAGATTCATTTGGGTTGAGAATCGCCGCGCTCGCAGGCGCATCCGCTGTGATCGGTATTTCTGAATTAAGCGGAGAAGGGTTGGTAGCCTTCACCACAGACAGACTTGGAAAACCGCTCGCTCTTACCATTGGCCTGATCGCCAATACTTTCGCCTCTATATTACTCCCTTTCATTGGGCAAACACAAATCGGTGCATTGATCGGTCTGTTTCTCTTTTACATTACATTTGAATATATACTCGTCAGTCATATTCCCTTGATGACGGAGCTTGTTCCCTCGGCACGGGCCACCATGTTATCTGTGAATGTCACTGGTCATTCACTGGGGCGTGCTCTCGGCGCGTTCCTGGCTACATTTATTTATCAACGATTCGGGTTTATGTTCGTAGCATTGGCTGCTGTGCTTTTCAATGTGTTGGCCCTTTTAGCCTTGCGTCGTCTGCAAAAAGGCTAATATGAAAATACTTTTTAGTACATAAGCTGTAGGAATTGAGATCGGGCTTGTGCAATGTTCTGTCGCTTGGGAAATGCCCTTTTGAACGGTGTCAGGTCAAAAGTCAAAATTGAGGCGGGTAATTAAAAAGAGAAATAAAAAAGCCCTGTCTTGCGACAGGGCTTTTTGTAATCATTTGCCGAAAATTAGACGGAGCCGAGGCTGGAGTTGACTTTGCTGAACACGTTGCCGATAATTGGTCCGAGGATCATGAGGGCCGCAATAACGACGATAGCTACCAAAACGAGAATTAAAGCATATTCAACAAGACCCTGACCTTTTTCTTTGGGTGAAAATAACATTGTGTGTAATCTCCTTTCGTTTTAGAGTTCTCAGGAAGGTCTCCTAAGACTGACCCTATTGTACACTGCCTATGAAATAAGGCAAGAGAGTCAAGGGCTTTTTTCCTAACAGTTATGTTAGCCTAACAAAACCGATAACAAAGCAATAAAATTGGACATAGTGAAGGTTCCTAATAAAAATATTACAGTAAAAAGTATCGCCTTTCGGCAATTCTTTTTACTGTAATATTTAATTACTTAAAACCCTGCGAGGCTGGAGTTGACTTTGCTAAACACATTGCCGATGATTGGTCCAAGAATCATCAAGGCCGCGATAACAACAATGGCTACTAAAACGAGAATTAAAGCATATTCAACAAGACCCTGGCCTTTTTCTTTAGGTGAAAACAACATGGGATAATATTCTCCTTTCTTTTAGGTTTTTCTCAGGACAGTCTCCCAAGATTTAGCTTATTTTACATTAAATATATAAGAAATGCCCGATTCAAAAATTTGAGTTTCACATAGCGGCATCCCCGATGCAACCTTTCTGTGGTTAAATTGACGAACAAATAATAATCGGAGATTGGTGATAAAAATGCTCATTCATTCTGCTTCTCAACTCCTTTCCCTCTCAGGCGGCCCACAGCGAGGGAAATCTCTTGGCACATTGGGTATCATCGAAAATGGCGCTGTGGTGATTCGCGATGAAAAAATCGTTGCGGTCGGCACAACTGACGAACTCAAGAATGCCTATCCAGATGAGCCAACTCTTGATGCTGGCCGATGTGTTCTCATGCCTGGATTTGTTGACCCGCATACACATTTGATCTGGGCTGGTGACCGCGCCAATGAGTTCGAGATGAAAATGGGCGGCATGGCCTATCTTGATATTCTCGCGGCAGGCGGCGGCATTATTTCCACAGTCAAAGCGACGCGTACTGCCAGCATGGAAACACTCATCGCGCAGACTCGTCCGCGTTTGCTTCGCATGTTTTCACATGGCACAACCACTGTTGAAGCAAAGACAGGCTATGGCCTGCAAACATCCACTGAGCTGCGCTTATTGAAAGCGTTGATCGCACTTGATGATGAGAGTCCGCTCGACCTTGCCATCACCTTCCTGGGCGCTCACGCAATTGCACCTGAATACAAGGATAATCCGCAAGGATATACTGATGAAGTGGTGAATACCATGTTACCCATGTTAAAAGAATGGTGGGAGACACACGCCCCGCGCCTGCCTTTGCCTTTTGTGGATGTCTTCTGCGAGACGAAAGCCTTTGACCTTGAGCAATCTCGTCAAATCCTGACCAAGGCTGGGTCGCTGGGATTCCCACTCAAGATCCACGCTGATGAATTTGACAATCTTGGCGGTGCATCACTTGCGGTCAAGTTAGGCGCGGCATCGGCAGATCATTTGGTGCGTGCGTCTGATGCAGATATCGCCGCGCTTGGTAAATCGGATACCGTTGCTGTTGCACTTCCCTGTACGCCATTTGGCCTTGCTGAGCAGGATTACACACCAGCAAAGAAGCTACTAGATGCAGATGCCATGCTCGCCCTTGCCACAGATTGCAACCCCGGCACATCCTGGAACGAGTCTATGCAATTTGCGATCGCGCTTGCATGCCGCTATATGAAATTGACCCCTGCACAAGCCATCGCTGCGTCTACTATTAATTCAGCACACGCAATTCGCAGGTCAGACAAGATCGGTTCCATCGAGGTGGGAAAACAGGCAGATATGCTCATCCTATCTGTGTCTGATTATCGTCAGGTTGGATATCGCTATGGAACGAATTTGGTTAAACAAGTCATCAAACGTGGTCAGGTATATTCAGTGGATGTAGGATATTACAGAACGGCTTAATTTTAGAATTGGAGAAAAAAACATGCAAATTGACATTATTGGTGTTCCGATAGATCTTGGCGCAGACCGCCGCGGCGTGGATATGGGTCCCAGCGCGATTCGATATGCTCACCTGCAGCAAAAATTGGAAGAGATTGGCTACGATATAAATGATCAAGGCAATGTAGAAGTGCCCATTGCAGAAATGTGCAAGATCACCAATCCAAAATTAAAATATATCGACTGCATCATCCCCATGTCCCGACGAGTGGCAGGCGCAGTGGCAACTTCAATGCAGGCAGGAAATTTTCCTCTTGTGATCGGCGGAGACCACAGCTTGTCCATCGGCTCGGTGCGCGGCGCTGCGCGAAATAAAAAGATCGGCGTGATCTGGTTGGATGCCCATGCCGATTTCAATACTGCCGAAACAACTCCTTCGGGAAATATTCACGGTATGTCACTCGCAATCCTCTCAGGCCTAGGTGATAAAAGCCTTGTTCAGTTGTGGGATGAAAAAATCCCAGTGATTGACCCTAAAAAGGTTGCGATCATTGGAGCCCGTGATCTGGATTCTGGTGAGAAGGAAAACCTGCGTCAAGCGGGGGCAATGGTTATGGGTATGGAACAAGTCGATCGTTATAGCATGGTATCTGTGATTGAAAAAGCAATTGAACATGTAAGCCGCGATGTGGATGGCATTTATCTATCGCTTGACCTCGATGCTCTCGACCCCCAACATGCACCTGGCGTGGGAACGCCTGTGCCTGCAGGGCTGACACAACGTGAAGTTCACCTTGCTTGTGAATTAATCGCTGAAACAGGAAAACTGGTCGGCATGGACCTCGTGGAGGTCAACCCGATTTTGGATGAGAAAAATAAAACCGCCGCGTTGGCTGTGGAATTTGCGCTCTCTGCACTTGGCCGCCGTATTTGGAATGGAAATTCATGAAACCTACACTTACAGACATCCAACGATTTGCACGTGGAGCAGGGGCCATTCTGCGAGATGGATATAACAAGGAACATCAAGTCAGCTATAAAGGCGTAATTGATCTTGTCACAGAAATAGATCATGCTTCTGAAGCATTTCTAATCAACGAGATACAGTTTCTTTTCCCCGAAAGTCACATCATTGCAGAAGAAAGCGGCGAAACAAAGGGAGAGAATGAAGGCATTTGGTACGTTGACCCACTAGATGGAACCGTGAATTACGCGCACCACATTCCCGCATTCTGCGTATCTATTGCATATGGCATAAAAGGAAGTGTAATTCTCGGCGCAGTTTATGACCCGCTGCGTGATGAAATGTTCACCGCCGAACGCGGCAAAGGAGCATTTCTAAATGGGAAGCCAATCCATGCTTCTGCAACAACTGAATTGCAAAAGAGTTTGCTTGTAACTGGTTTTCCGTATGACACATGGAACACAAAAAAGGATAATTTTAGAAATTTTGAAAAACTCGCCAAAATGACTCAAGGTGTACGCAGACTCGGTTCAGCCGCACTGGACGGCTGCTACGTCGCTGCTGGGCGCTTCGATGGCTTTTGGGAGCTTACCCTTAAGCCCTGGGATATTGCCGCTGCAGGCCTTATTGCTGAAGAAGGAGGAGCGCGCGTGACAGCAACAGACGGAAAGCCAGATTACATTTCCACTCCGCAGTCCATACTTGCTGCAGCCCCGGGTGTTTACGAAAAGTTACTGGAACAATTAAATTAATAATAAAAGCGGATGGGTTTTGTTCATCCGCTTTTATTATGGCGCAACTGCTGGTTGCATTTCACCGCCAATGACATCACCAACTGTTTTTATAACCAGTCCGTTATTAACTTGTTGACTGCCAAGCCAGTTCGCGAATTTAGTAAACGTATCAGGGGCAACAGAGTATTGGTTACAGCCATCACAAACGTGATGAAAGACGAAGATCGCCCACCCCCCGCCTTCATTTTCAACATTGATCACATAACGGAACATTTTGGAAAAGCTGGTATCACTCACAATGTATGGCATTGCATGTAAGGTAAAAGCATCTACAGGCAGAAGAGTTTCGGGCCCGCCGGAGACAATCCTTGCATTGTTATATCCGCAATCATGAACAATTTGTTTCGCTTGATCATCGTAATAGCCATAGGGATAAGCAAACGATGTGACGTCAAATCCATGAGCAAGTAAATTTGTGCGGTCCTGACAAACTTCTCTTTTCAATTCGAGGCTGTCGCCAGGTTCCAGTTTTTTATGATTTAAAGTATGTCCGCCTATTTCATTGCCATCATTATATAAATCACGCAATTGGTCGTCGCTCATATACCCGTTTGAATTAGTAAACCCGCTGACAATATAAAATGTGGCATGCAAATGATTATCTGCGAGCGCAGATCGCACAGCATAATTGTCAGCATCTCCATCGTCAAACGTCAAACTGACCACAGTGTTTTTGAAGGTGATGCCCCCTTTAACAGGCGTGGAAACTGACTCCGTGGCAGGCACCTGGCTGCAACCAGCAAGAAGAATTAATAAAAATGTAAATAGTTTTACGGAGAGTTTCATTCAAACAAAACTTACAGTAGCGACATGAACTTTCGGGAAAAATCGAAAATCTCTAGTCTTCAATCGTAAATCGAAAGTGGGCCCGGCAGGATTCGAATATCATTCCTCGATGGGGCGTGCGAGCAAATTGCTTTACTGATTTTTGTGGGCCCGGCAGGATTCGAACCTGCGACCAAGCGATTATGAGTCGCCTGCGCTAACCGCTGCGCCACGGGCCCGTTTTAAGTGTCATGTGTCAAGTGTTCCAGTGTCATCAGACACCTAAACACTTGACACTGGAACACCAAACCGAGAGCGGGAGATGGGATTCGAACCCACGAATATCAGCTTGGAAGGCTGATGCCTTACCACTTGGCGACTCCCGCATGTATAACACCATTTGTTAATCGAATTAAGCCTTGATTAGTACGAAAACCACCAAAGCCCATGCCTTAATTGCAGACGGTATTATATTGGTGTTTCGTTTTTTGAGCAAGTGAATTTTAAAATGGATTAAAAAGAACCATGGCACATTA
Organism: Anaerolineales bacterium; assembly: GCA_043788255.1. Classification (GTDB taxonomy): domain Bacteria; phylum Chloroflexota; class Anaerolineae; order Anaerolineales; family Villigracilaceae; genus Villigracilis. The sequence continues at coordinate 17,167 of JAYVUA010000034.1, forward strand.
GAAAATTACGTTGATAACAAGGCAATGACACAATTACTTATTCCTTTCAAAGACAGCATCACTTAAGTATTGCTCCAACAGCTTTTGGATCAAACCCATTAGGCCATATTGTGCTTACATTATATATAGCCTCACTCAAATTCGCCCAGCGCAGGTTTGCACTACTCAGATCAGCACCATTTAGCTTGGCTTCGCTTAAGTCCGCTTTTCCCAGCTTGGCGCCGATTAGCTTGGCTTCACTCAGATCAGACTTGCTTAGCTTGGCCTCGCCCAGTTCAGCACCGCTCAAATCAGCTTCACTCAGCTTGGTGCTGCTAAGATCGGCTCTGCTTAGGTCGGCATCAATTAGCTTGACCCAACGCAGGTCAGCGCCGTTTAGGTTGGCACCAATCAGTTTGGAACTGTTCAAGGATGCACCGATCAAGTTGGCGCTACGCAGATCAGCTTCACTCAAGTCAGAACCACGCAGTTTGGCATTGCTCAGGTCAGCCCTGCTCAACTTGGTATTAATTAACTTAGCGCGACTCAAATCGGCTTTACTGAGGTTGACATCGATCAGGTCGGCACCGTTCAGGTTCGCATCAATCAGATTGGCACCGCTCAAGATAGCGCCAATCATGTCAGCATCAATCAGATCGGCGCCGCTTAGGTTCGCACTACTTAGGTCAGCCCTACTCAGATTAGCTTTACCCAAATTAGCCCGGCGCAGATCGGCTCCACGCAGCCTGGCTTGACGCAGATCGGCTTTACTCAGATCAGTATCGATCAGATCAGCCTCGCTCAGATCAGCCTCGCTCAACTTGGCACCACTCATCATCGCATCGCTCAGATCGGCTTTGATAAGCTTAGCGCCATTCATCATCGCGTCACTCAAGTCAGCACCAATCAGGTCGGCACCGTTTAGATCGACATTTGCCAGCATTAATGGTTTTGGTTGGCTTAGCAGGGCGTAAATCTCACTTTTTGAAAGTTTCATTGGTTTACCTTCAGGTATTTTGTTAAGGGACGAATTGCATTCAATGTGTTGTCACTAATCCTTATATTATACAAGATATCAATTGTCTCTTGCCTATATTGCTACAAGGAGCTGCAAATAAGACAAAACAAAACCTTTAAACAGGGAAAAATCTTCCAGATGGTCATGTTACAGGGTCAAAAGATAACACTCCCAGGGCGATTGCATCTAATTGCCAGCGGTAAGGACTTTGATCAGGTAATCTTCCTTCCAACCTGCCTGAAGTTGTTTGGCATGGATGCCACCTTTGGC
>JAYVUA010000035.1:0-8841 GCA_043788255.1 Anaerolineales bacterium
TCTAAAGTGGAGTATATGCATCATCTTGTAACCCGTTGGTTCATCGTTGAATACAACTTGGCTATTACTCACAATCATATACTTTGACCCACTACCAAATTATCCTTTATGGTATATTCTCATTAATGGCAGAAACAATTCTCATCGTTGAAGATGAACTCTCACTACAAGAAACTCTGGCTTACAACCTGAAAAAAGAAGGCTATACAGTGGAAACTGTAGGCGATGGCCGCTCTGCGCTTGAATCTGCGCGGCGATTGAAACCTGATTTAATTATATTAGACATTATGCTGCCCGAAATGGACGGCTTTGAAGTGGCACGCATTCTTCGCAAGGAAATGTCTGCTGCCATTCTTATGCTCACTGCCCGGGATGATGAAATAGATCGTGTAGTAGGCCTCGAAGTTGGCGCAGATGATTACCTCACCAAACCATTTTCCATGCGTGAGTTAATGGCACGCGTAAAATCACAACTCAGGCGTGCTCGTTTATTACGCGAGGAAATGGGTAAATCCAGAGATGTAAACACGCCGCACGAAAAGCTGACCTTTGACAACCTCACCATCGATCTCACCCGCCGCGAGGTAACCATCGATAATGAGCCGATACAGATCAAGCCAAAAGAATATGAATTACTGCTCTTCCTTGCCGAACATCGTCGCCAAATGCTTTCCCGTGAATTCATCCTTGAGCGTGTTTGGGGCTGGGATTTTATCGGCGACAGCCGCACCGTGGATGTACACGTCCGCTGGCTGCGCCAAAAGATCGAAGCAGATTCATCCAACCCAACGCGCATCGTCACTGTACGCGGCGGTGGATACCGATTTGAAGGTTAATGAATTCATTCCCTTGGATAGTCACTCTTATATTGGTCATTATCGCTGCATGGTTTGCCTGGCGATATTATGATTTAAAACGCCGTGTAGATGAATATGCCCGTCTTGCACGCGTCGCGCCAGAAAAGCTCCCCACAGACTTAAAACAAATTGAAAATCTTTCCAACGCCATCGCATCACTGAAGACTGCATTTAAGCAGCAACTATCGGTTTTGGATTCTGATAATGCCCGCCTCTCCACTGTTCTTGATCAATTAATCGACGGCGTACTGATTGTAGATGCAAATGGGTTGATCCAGTTTGCGAACCCTGCCGCGCAAAAACTTTTTGAAACATCCAGTGTACTCGGGCACAGTGTTACCGAGATTGTTCGCAATCATCAACTTGTTGATGCATGGCGTCGCTGCCAGCAAACCCGTGAGCTGCAAAGTGAATCTGTTGAACTTCCCGCGCGTCGTCAATTTTTGCAGCTTGTTGCCATTCCAGATACGCATGCGAGCGGAAGTCTTTTGCTTGTACAAGACCTTACCCGTGTACGCAGACTCGAAACCGTACGGCGGGACTTCATCTCAAACGTTTCTCACGAACTGCGGACTCCGCTTGCTTCTCTCAAAGCCTTGACGGAGACTTTACAAAGCGGCGCTCTCGCGGACCCGGATGCTGGTCCGCGTTTCCTCAGCAGGATCAGCACCGAAGTAGATGCGCTGACACAAATGGCCCAGGAATTGCTTGACCTTTCGCGCATTGAGTCAGGTCAGGTGGAATTGATCCTTGCTCCACTTGCACCCAAAAGTTTGGTCAACTCTGCCGCAGACCGAATGCGAATGCAAGCTGAGCGGGCAGGCTTGAAATTATCTGTAAAATGTGAAGATACTCTCCAAAATATTCGCGCGGACAAATCCCGTTTGGAACAGGTATTGGTTAATCTGATTCACAATGCGGTGAAGTTCACAAAGCCCGGGGGAGAGATTTCACTCGAAGCTGAATCAGCAATGGGCGGGGTGCGATTCGCTGTGCGGGATTCGGGAGTCGGAATCCCAGACGAGAGTCTCTCCCGCATCTTTGAAAGATTCTATCGCGTGGATAAATCCCGTACAGGTTCAGGCACAGGCCTTGGATTGTCCATTTCAAAACATATTATCGAAGCGCATGGCGGAAGAATTTGGGCGGAAAGTGAAGAAGGCCGCGGAAGTGTTTTTTATTTTGAAATTCCCACTTATTAAAAACAGGGTTGAGGGGATCAATAAATGAATTTCCGTTTTATCATATTTACTAATTCATCATTTTCGTAATTTTCAGTTGTCTTATTAATTGCAATGCTGAGAAATTCAGCAAAGGTCTTTGCCATGTCTATCTCATTTTTGCTGAATGAGGTATTGGTGATACGGCTCAAAGACAGAATCCCATCAAGGTTATTTCCACTTGCAATTGGAAGTCCCATCCAAACTTTTGTTTTTCCAATAAATTCCATGCCTTTCCATGACGAAGTCAGATTGGTGTCTTCAATATGTACATGATTTCTCGTCTCGCAGATCAATCGTATTAATGGGTGACTGTTTAAGGGTTCAGATAATGAATGCAGGAGTTCGTGATGACTGGAGATTTTTTCCCGCTGGCCGGGATTAATAAAAACGGCAGCATGGTGATATGCAGTTGTACGTTTGATGGCATCCATGATCATGTCTAGCGATGTGTCAAAGGGGATATCCGCCTTGATGGATTGCTCAATGCGGTTCATATTACTGATAATGTTGTTCATGTTTTCCATTACCAACGCTTGCGCCATGAGCAGCATATGCACATCTAATTGTCGAAAGGAGCCATCTTCAAACTCCATGACCAAAGGATCGTAAATGTTTTCCACCTCCCTGCCAATGGCAATATTGGTCGCAGCATTTATTCGTGTATCACTTGAAATTTTGAATACAGTTGTCGCCAAAGTTTCCTGCAATTCGGCGATTGGTTTTCGCAGGAATAACTCCACACCAAAACGATGTCCCAACCGCTCAAAAAATTTAGTGCGGGGAATCATACTGTGGATTTTGTTGCCACTGACCAATACCACTCCAGGAATTTCAGGATGTGTCTCAAGATGAGACGAAACATTCTCTGTGATGGTTTCGGTGGATACCTGATACTCATGTGAGGGCAATTCACCCACAGACACAGGAGGATATCTCTGCCCAGTAGGCAGCATAAGTATGGAACGACGATCAATATCTGAATTCACTGAAGTATTTTAGTTTATTTCAATTAATGTTATTTGAACAACGAGTTAACAACTTTAATATGTATAATATCTATGGTTGTTGATTAGTTTCCCCTGCATTGTGTCTGAAGTGAGAAAATTCATATTTTCAACTCATGAATTTTTCCTGTACATCAACAACATCTTTACCTGCTTCAGGCATAAGGCGAACATAGGCACCGTCTGATTGAAGGATGCGTGCGCGTGCATTATCCTTTAAATAAGTATCCAAAACATAATGGCGCAAATATTTTATATGTTCCTTGTTTTCTACAGGGAAAACGACTTCAACGCGCTGGTTGAGGTTGCGCGTCATAAGATCTGCGCTTCCAAGATATATTTCTTCCCTGCCATCATTATTAAAATAAAGCAAGCGGCTGTGTTCAAGATAACGCCCAACGATACTAATGACGCGAATATTTTCACTCACGCCTTTTATTCCAGGCCGCAGGCAACACATGCCCCGTACCAGCAGTTCCACCTGCACACCTGCCTGCGAGGCTTGATATAAAAGTTGGATCATTTGCGGGTCGACCAGGGAATTAAGTTTGAAAATCAAGCGAGCTTTGCGCCCCTGACGGGCATGTTCTATCTCGCGCTGAATCAGGCCTTCCAGTTTTTTGCGCAAGGTTACAGGAGCGACAAACAATTTACGAAAACTCTGTTTTGTAGAATAGCCTGTTAAATAATTGAAAAGATCGGTCGCATCTGCACCCATGTCTTCGTCGCAAGTGAACATCCCAAAATCTTCATAAATACGGGAAGTGAGTGCATTGTAATTACCCGTAGCCAGATGCAAATATCGACGAATACCCTCACCCTCCTGGCGAACCACCATGGTGACTTTGCAATGGGTCTTCAAGCCAACAAGACCATACACTACATGTACACCTACATCTTCCAATGCGCGCGCCCAACCAATATTGGATTCTTCATCGAAGCGTGCTTTCAATTCAACCAGCACGGCCACTTCTTTGCCTCGTTCCGCGGCCTCAAGGAGAGCATCTACAACAGGTGCATTCGCACCTACGCGATAAACAGTTTGTTTAATGGCCAGCACCTGAGGGTCACGAGCCGCAGCATTGAGGAAATCTAGCACGGGGTTGAAAGAATCGTATGGGAGGTGAAGCAAAATATTCCCAGTTCTAATAGCGTCAAAAATATCCACTGCATTTACAACATGCCTAAGTGCTTTTGGTGTACGCGGCTTATAAACGTGATCTTTCAAGTCATGCCGATCTACATTGCTGTACAATGCCCATAGCCCGCTCAAGCCAAGCGGGCTATCAAGCGCATAAAGGTCATTACGGGTTACTTCAAGATTATCCACAAGCAATTCGCGAATAGGCTCAGGCATGGACTCGTAGATGGCCACCTGTACAACCGAGCCAAATTTCCTTTTGCGAATGCTCTGCTGCATGGTTTCGAGCAGATCTTCTGCCTCCAATTCCTGAATTTCAATATCGGCATCACGCACAATACGAAATGGATGCGCAGCGGTTACTTCCATTCCCGGGAAAAGATCATCAAGATTGGCAGCGATCACCTGCTCCAACCAGACAAAATAGTGGTGATGAGGAATTGTTCCATCTTTGCGGGCACTGCCGGAAGAACGTTTGATCGGTAAAAGACGCGGCAAGGTATCCGGCACCTTCAAGCGTGCAATTTTTTCATTTCCTTTTTTATCGCGGATCACAATTGCAAGATTCAAACTTAAATTTGAAATATGCGGGAATGGATGACCAGGGTCAAGCGCGAGAGGTGTAAGTACCGGGTAGATGACTTCCTTGAAATATGTATCTGTGCGTTCTTTTTGAGACTTGCTTAATTTATGATAATCAAGGATGTGGATGCCCGTTTTATCCAGGTTGGGTAAAAGTTTACGTTGAAAACAGCGCTGCGCCTCATTCAACAACTCTTGTGATAATTTACGGATCGCTGCAAGTTGATCGGGCGGGGTCATTCCATCAGGCGCGGCTTCCATAATTCGTGCTTCCACCTGTTTACGGATTCCTGAAACACGCACCATAAAGAACTCGTCCATGTTCGAACCAAAAATGGCAAGGAATTTTATGCGTTCGAGCAAAGGCTTGGTTTCATCCCACGCTTCTTCCAGCACACGCCGTTGAAACTCCAACAGGCTCAATTCACGGTTGATATACAATGACGGAGAAGAAAGCTCAATAGTCTCGGTCATTCTTATTTATCACCAAGCTCTACAAGGATACCCGGCGTGAGCAGCCATTCCAATGTTGCTTTGCGGGTGTGATGGAGATCATCAGTGGAGAGGCTGCAAACGCCCCCTTTTTTCAGAGTCATATCCATGGCTGCATTTTCTGAGATCAGCAAACCAATTAGATGAGTCAATTCTGGCTCATGCCCGACCAATGCAATACTGTCTACGCTAAACTTTTCGTTAATTTCCGCGATCAGCAAGTCTGGGTCACCCATCGGAATCAAGTTATCGCTGAGTTCAACGTTTTGCTTCATCTTAAAAACATCAGCAAGGATTTCAGCCGTCTCCGTTGCACGGACATATGGGCTGGACAGGATCAAATCAAACTTAACACCCAAGGCATGCAGACCTTTTGCAATCTGTCTCATTTTCTTTTTGCCTTTATCCGTAAGTGGGCGCTGGCTGTCCTGTTCATATTCAGTTGTACCTTCATCTACAGCAATGGCGTGGCGTATAACATACAAGTTCATGATTTATTTCTCCTGGGGAAAAGGTTGATCTGGCGCAGTACGCCAAAAAGTAGTTACCTCGCCCTTGTCTTCTAAGTAATGCGATAAGGCAATGGCATGGCGTTCTTTATAATACGAATGAGCAGGCTCGGGGTCATAAGAGGCGGAAGCCAGTTCATCAAAGTCGGTAAGTTCCTGCAAAGCCACTTCCATATCTTGAATATCTCCCATTGCAGCTTGATACTGGTGCATCCTTCTTAAATAATCCGTAGGTGTATTCTGAAGGATGGGATAAACAGATTCGACCATATAGCGAAATTTCTTGAAAGCAATTCTTAAGCGATGAATCGTGGAAGGCTGGTTTGGGTCAATTAAGGCATAGCGCTGATTAACAACTCCATAGGCTTCGTCGATTGCTGAAAATAAACTCGCATCCAGATCAACCTGTTGGGATGTTTCGATTTTATGATCCAACTTTTGAATACGCTTGGAGAGGTTTGTGGTTTTTAACAATTTTATCTCTTTATGCGCTGTTCGCAGCAACTTTTTTTCCTTATGCTGCAAATATTTTTGAAAAGGCTGCAAGACCGATGTCTCGTGAATTATTTCCGAAATATCGGCAAGCAAAACCTGAGCATCTCGCAGATCGTCAAGGATATCAAGCTGGTCTTTCAGAATACGTCGTGTTTTTTGAATTTTCGGGTCTTGTATTATTATTCGTAAAATGTCTAGGGAGGAAAGCAGACGGCGGGCTGCCACACGAAAATCATGAACCGCTGCTTCAGAAAACTCGCGGCGGCAGGTCTTCAGCTCGGCTTTGTATTTATCCCAGCGTGTGTTTAACGAATCCTGTAAAAGAGTATGTGCATTCATGATTTACTCGATAATTTCAAATTTCACACCAAACACATCCTGAAAAAGCTTCTGACGTTTTTCAAGTGTCCATCTCTCCAGCATAAGATCACCTTTACCCTGCAGCTTTAGCTTCCAGGTATTTTTGTGCTGTTCAAGATGTATATCTTTTACACGTCCCGTATGGCTAACATCCAAACCATCTGCAAGCCTCATCAGCGCTGAAAGTTTCACAACCAGAAGGCGGTCTTTTGGGGTCAATGCTCGAAAGTTTCCGTCTTCTATGGAGGGCGTTGACTTGCGATGATAAAGCATGATGTTGGCAATAATATTTTGCTGGCCTTCAGGCAACCCGATTAACGGGCTGGCTTTCAGAATGTAATATCCATGTCTGTTGTGGTCTACTGTGTTTACAAAATGACCGATATCATGCAATAAAGCGGCAATTTCCAATAATAGCTTATTCTCTTCGCTCAGGTTATGTAGAGTACAAGACTGATCAAACAATTTTCCTGCATGTTGAGCCACAAGTTTTGCATGCTCTTCATCAAATTTATACTTTTCGCCAAGGCGCAGAGCGGAGGTCCACACTTGCTCACGCGGCGAAACAGGCGCACTTTCCCGCAGGGCAAAAACCATATCCCACAACACACCATCCTTCAACCCAACATTTGGAATGACCACTTCCCTAATCTTCGCCTCGTGCGCGATCATTTGTAAGACAATAGACGCAGGCAGAATGACATCTGCACGATCAGGTTTCAGTTTGAGTTTACGCATCCTCTCTTCGACCTTCATCCTGCTAAGCGTTTCAACAAGTTTATCCAGCTCTTCAAGAGTTATCGCACGGTCATTATCGCGTTTAAAAAGTCTTTCACGTAACTTCCCCATTTCCTCGATGTTGCCACCCGTCCCGATACAAATATCTATTTTTTTAGAGCCAATTTCACGGTCAATACGGTGGCGCGCAGCTTCGGCATATTCACGTACCAGTTTATGGAAAGGCATTGCAGAGTTTTTGTCGCCGCTCAATTTATTAAGCAGACGCACAGTTCCCATATTGTAACTCTCAGTAGATAAAATATGCCCGTTTTGCGAAAGAGTGACTTCCACACTTCCTCCCCCAATATCGATCTCTAAGACATGTTTATTCTTCAGGTCTATAGACTGGGCAACGGCCAAATGGATGAGCCGCGCCTCCTCCTGCCCGCTAATGATCTCAATATCAATACCTGTGGAACGCGCAATTCGATCAATTAAAAGGTCACTGTTGACCAATTCACGCATGGCGCTGGTTGCTACTGCACGAAGCTTTTCCACATCGTAATCATCTACAACTTTACCAAAGCGAATAAATGCATCCACAGCCTGCTGCGCAGTTTCTTCAGAAACAATGCCGGTTGTGAAGGCATCCTGCCCTAAACGCACCGGCAGACGCAGGTTTTCCACGACTTCAATCTTCCCATCGTAGACCACCCGGCCAACCATCATGCGCATGGCGTTGGAGCCAACATCAATTGCAGCAATTGTTTGCATAGTCAGGGTTTTACTTTACCAGAAGAGTTCGGGCGAACTCGCTGCCACCAAGTTCACCAGTTTCAACATAGATCGTTCGTTCGCAAATATTGGTCACACGGTCTGCGGCACGCTCCAAATTATGAGCGACCCAAAGCAAATAGTTTGCGCGGTCAACAGTTTGCGGGTTGCGAACAATAAAATTCATTAATTCAGAATAAAGGTTGTTATACATCGTGTCGACAACATCATCCTCAGGAATGATACGGATCGCCGAGGGGACATTGGTATGAATGAAAGCAGTCATCGCGCGATGCAACATATCAGCAGCCTTAACCCCCATGTCATAGGTAATTCTCAAAAGTCGAGGAACATTGACGCCTTCGGAAATCAAATTAATCCGCGCAATCGTTTTGGCATAATCGCCAATTCTTTCCAGTTCGGTACAGATATTCAAAGCAGAAGCCAGGAAGCGCAGGTCAACTAAAACTGGGGCCTGTGTGGCGATGGTAATAATGATCTGCCCTTCCAGGTCAAACCTCCGGGCATTGATTTGCACATCGTTATCATAAACCAAGCGGGATTTTTCCATATCTTGATCTTTTAGCCAGGGCGATTGCATCTAATTGCCAGCGGTAAGGACTTTGATCAGGTAATCTTCCTTCCAACCTGCCTGAAGTTGTTTGGCATGGATGCCACCTTTGG
>JAYVUA010000036.1:0-6820 GCA_043788255.1 Anaerolineales bacterium
CCAAAGGTGGCATCCATGCCAAACAACTTCAGGCAGGTTGGAAGGAAGATTACCTGATCAAAGTCCTTACCGCTGGCAATTAGATGCAATCGCCCTGGCGTATATCTTATTGAAGATTACTCTTCTTGTTGTATAATGAAATGGAGGCAGCATGGATTTTCTACTGGAACCAAGTATTGCTTATCTGATCTTGTTGGGTGGTATTTTACTGTCCCTAATGGCAATCGTTACTCCGGGGACTGGGTTGTTGGAAGTGGGGGCATTTTTCTGTCTTGCATTAGCGGGATATGCAGTCTATAGCCTGTCGTTTAATTGGTGGGCATTGATCATTCTGCTCTTGAGCATTGTCCCATTCGTTTATGCGATTCAAAAAGCACAGCGTGAGATTTATCTCGGGGTATCCATTTTTCTGCTTGTGCTTGGCTCCGTGTTTCTCTTCGCTGTTGACGGGTGGAAGCCGGCTGTCAACCCTGTTATAGCTTTTCTGTCTTCAAGTTTGATGGCAATCTTTTTGTGGGTGGTAGTTCGCAAAACTGTGCAGGCCGCTGGAACGCTTCCAACCCATAATTTGCAAGCATTGATTGGGAAAACTGGCGAAGCCAGGTCAAATATTCATGAAGAAGGAAGTGTCCAGGTTGGTGGAGAGCTTTGGTCTGCCCGAAGTGAAAACCTTATTCCTGTTGGCAGTAAAATTCGTGTAGTTCGTCGCGAGGGTTTCATCCTCGTTGTTGAAAAAGATGTTCTGTTAGATTCCTAATATTTTTATAAGGAGAAATAATACTATGAATGCTTTTGCAACTGGTGGTACTTTGTTTTGTCTCGTTGGTGCCGTACTGATCGTTGGTTTATTCGTAGTTTGGAGCGCGATCAAGATCGTGCCTGAATATCAACGACTGGTTGTTTTCCGCCTTGGCCGTGTGCTTCAACAACCGAAAGGACCTGGTATCGTATTTATCTTTCCTGGAATTGACACTGTCAAATGGGTTGACTTGCGCGAGCAGATCCGCGAAGTGCCGCACCAGGTATCGATCACAAAGGATAATGCGCCCATCTCGATCGACTTCCTTTGGTATTACAAAATCCTCGATCCTGCCATGTCGGTTTTGCAGGTAGGTAATTTTGAACTCTCTGCGGCGGGTATCGCGGCAACTACATTGCGCGCGGTCATCGGCGGTATTCCGTTGGATGATGTCCTTTCAGAACGCGAGCATATCAATAACATGCTGCGCACCCGTTTGGATGAAGTCACTGAGCGTTGGGGCGTGAAAGTAACCAACGTTGAAATTCGTGAAATTATTCCTCCACGCGAAGTACAGGAAGCCATGAACCGCCAGATGACAGCTGAACGCGTTCGCCGTGCCCTCGTGACCGAGTCCATGGGTGACCAAGAAGCTGCGAAGAACCGCGCTGAAGGTACCAAGCAGGCTGCGATTCTAACGGCAGATGGCGAAAAGCAATCCAATATTTTGCGCGCAGAAGGTGATAAGCAGTCTCAGGCATTACGTGCAGAGGGTTTTGCTGTCGCTTTGGAAGCCATCTTCAACGCAGCCAAATCTGTTGACCAGAAAACAATGACCTTGCAGTATTTTGAAACGCTCAAGGCCATTGGCACAAGCCCGTCCACCAAGTTTATCTTCCCGATGGAATTTACCAGCATGCTGGATAACTTCCTTGGCAAAGATGGCAAAAAGTAAGCGCTTAGAAAGATAGATGTATAAAAAGTAGAAAGTGGAAAATCGAATCCACTTTCTACTTTTTTATTGATACAATCTCCCAATCCATGGAAATCGTTAAAGCATCCATCCTAGACCTCAACGCGCTGCGCAACCTGGAACAGGAAAGTTTTCAGAATGATGCATGGCCTTTGTTTGACCTGATCGCAGTTTTGACGTTTCCTCAAGTGATTCGATTTAAAGCAGCGGAAGACGGCCAAATGGTTGGATTTGTGGCTGGCGACCCGCATCCTGGCGAGGGGTGGGGCTGGATCGCCACGATTGCAGTGGATCAACGCTATAGGCGACTCGGAATAGGACGCGCACTTCTGCGAGCCTGCGAAAGTAAGCTAGGTGTTCCACGCTCACGCCTGACAGTGCGGATATCGAATCAGACTGCGATCTGGATGTATGAAAAAGAAGGATATACCACTACCGATATTTGGAAAGCCTATTACAATGACGGTGAAGATGGTATCTTGATGGAAAAACAGCTTTAAAATCTGTAGTCTGATTGGCAATCCGACTTACGCTTGAAAGGTTTATAATCAGCCGATATGCCTGAAATTTTGACACCGCCCATTTGGGTAAATACCAAGCAGTTATTGCTAAAGATGATAGATGACCTTGCCGCACAAAGCCGTGTGGCAGTTGATACTGAATCAAACAGCCTGCATGCCTTTCGTGAGCAGGTTTGTTTGATGCAATTTTCTTCAACCAATGCAGATTATCTTGTTGACCCGATTGAGTTGAAGGATTTGAGTCTGCTGGCTCCCATTTTTTCAAACCCAAATATTGAAAAGATATTCCACGCTGCTGAATATGATCTGGTCTGTTTGCGGCGTGATTTTAGTTTCACCTTTGCCAGCCTGTTCGATACGATGCAGGCAGCACGTATTTTGGGTTACCCCGGAGTAGGTCTTGACAGGCTGCTGGGCGATAAATTCAAAATCCAAATGGATAAGCGTCATCAAAAGGCAAATTGGGCCGCCCGCCCGCTTACGAAGGAACAAATCCATTATGCACGCCTGGATACTCATTATCTTTTTGACCTGCGGGATGTCCTTGAGAAGGAATTGCGTGAAAGCGAGCGCCTTGAATTTGCCAGAGAAGATTTTGTGCGTGCCTGCCTTGTAGATGAACAAAAGCAAAAAGCTTATAGCGAATCCTGGGAGCGTTTTGCAGGAAGAAAAGACCTGTCATTACGCGAGTTGACTATTCTTTCTTATTTATGCAAATGGCGGGATAAGGAAGCTGAAAAATTAAATCGCCCTCCCTACAAAGTGATCATGGACGATGTCTTTGTTTTGTTATCCAAGAATCCACCTGAGAAAAAAGTGGACCTGTCTGCTGTGGGGTTAAGCGAGAAGCAAATTGGTTTATGGGGAGATGGGGTTTTAGCTGCGATCCGCCGCGGGACGGAAGCCCCGCTTGTTGAACGGAAGCAGACTGAAGCGAAGGATGATGCGTTTCTTCGTCGGTTGGAAAAATTAAAAGTGTGGCGAAAAGAGGCCGGGCTGGAGATGGGGGTCGAGTCAGATATCATCCTACCGAAACCTTATTTATCCAGGCTCGCAGAGAACCCGCCAGCGAGTGCCGATGAACTGGCATTGGTGATGAAAGATACTCCCACGCGTGTGGTTAAGTATGGTGCGCAGATTCTAAAAACTCTCGGAGTAAAAAGTGCGAATTAGTTTTCATGGCGCAGCTCACACAGTGACGGGGAGTCAGCATTTATTGGAAATTAACGGCTCGCGATTGCTTTTGGATTGCGGCTTGTATCAGGGCAAACGCTCGGAAACCTATGAACGCAATTTAAATTTTAAATATGATCCGCGTAAAGTAGATGCTGTAATCCTTTCTCACGCGCATATTGACCATGCCGGCAATTTGCCAAACCTGGTCAAGCAGGGATTTGAAGGCCCGATTTACGCGACACATGCGACGGTGGATTTGGCAAGTATGATGATCCGAGATTCGGGGCGCATTCAGGAATCAGATGCGGAGTTTGTGAACAAGAAACGGGCGCAGCGCGGCGAAGAGCCGATCGAGCCGTTGTATACCGAAGAGGATGCGGAAAAAGTAGCGGGCATGTTTAAAGGTGTGGACTATGAAGCAAGGTTTCAACCCATTCCCGGTGTTGTCGTCCGCTTATTTGAGGCTGGACATATTCTTGGCTCTGCTGGTGTGATCCTTGAGATCGAAGAAAAGGGTAAAAAGATTCGCTTGTGTTTTTCTGGCGACATTGGCCGATACCGTATGCCGCTTTTGCGTGACCCGATCTTGCCTGATGCCGCTGATTACATGATCATGGAATCAACATATGGTGACAAGTCACATAGTGACCCGGAACAGGCCTTCATAGAATTTCGAGATGTTGTGAAACGGACCATTGAACGCGGCGGGAAGTTGATCGTGCCTGCGTTTGCGGTTGGCCGAACCCAGGAATTGGTCTATAACTTAAATCAAATGATTCAAGATGGCGATGTGCCGCGTGTGCCCGTGTTTGTAGATAGTCCGCTGGCAGTGAATGCAACTGCTGTCTTCAAGAATCATCCCGAATGTTTTGACGAGGAGACGCGCCAGTTTGTACTGGAAGCACGTCACCCTGCGCTCGATTTCAATATGCTGACCTATGTAAAAACAGTGGACGAATCAAAAGCGTTGAATGAACGTAAAGAACCGATGATCATTATCTCCGCTTCTGGTATGGCAGAAACAGGACGGATTGTTCATCATATAAAGAATAATATTGAGAATCCGAAGAATACGATTTGTATTGTTTCCTGGCAGGCGCCGAATACATTAGGACGCAGGCTGGCAGATCGTGAACCACAGGTCAACATCTTTGGCGAAGTGTATAAAGTCAAAAGTGAAATTGCCACCATTGGCGGTCTCTCCGGGCACGCCGGGCAGGACTTGCTTATGAAGTATGCCATGGGCGTAAAAGATACGGTCAAGCAAATATTCCTCGTGCATGGTGAAGAAAAACAAGCCATGACTCTGAAGGGACTTTTGAATGAGCAGAAATTAAGTCAGGTGCATTATCCTGACTTGCACGAAAGCGTGGATTTGTAAAATTTGCTAAGACACCAATTCAAAAATATCACGGGGTGCAGGTTTAGTTCGCCTTATATTAACCACTTTTTGCAGCCAGATAGTTTGATTCCCGATCCGTCCAATCCGCAGGCGTGGAATCGATATAGTTATGTGGGGAATAACCCTATTGGATATAGTGATCCATCGGGCCATATGCGAGTCGAAGATATAGGTGGGAAGATGGGGTGCACTAATAAGTATTATTGCGCAAATGGAAAAGCAAGAAGCAAAGACAATCCATATGAAAGATCACCTAGACCACATCCTTCTACAGCATCTACTTCTACCTATGGTAGCACCATAGTAGGATTTAATTTTTCTGATGCAGGTAATGTTGCATGGGAAGAGACTGCTGATAGCGCTGTTGATAGTACTTTAAAATATAAACAACCTAACCGTTTCAGCCAGATGCAAGCTTCAGATATGACAATTTATGGATTAGGTGTTCTTTCTGTAGTCAATGATTATCTGGGTATGTTCGCTTCGTATGATCCTGGCGCTGATAATGTTTTTGCCTCCTTGAATTGGGAAAAGCACCAAGGGGTCTTAACGGTTACTAGTATTGATTTAATAAACCTTTCAGCTTTGGCAGCGAAGATAACCAAGGTAGGCATTGAAATACCGAACAAAACCCAGTCTACTAGTTATGGACCATCTAGCTGGGTAGATGCAGGCCGCAGTGCTAACCAGCCTGGGATGTTGAATTATCCGCTGAGTCCGCAAAGAGGAGCGAATCAATCACAATCGATTTACGTTGATATTTTTGTTAAATCTTTTGGCGCTCCTGCAAAAGAGAGTTACATTAATATATCTGGATCTGTATCTGGTAGCGGAAATTATCGGCCAGATTATGGTCCTTGGATGAGAGATAATTGAGTGCTCGGAGGAATAATGAACATCTACTTTAAAAAAATATTATTTTTGAGCGTAATAGTGTTTTTTTTGATAAGTTGCAAAAATAGTAAAAATGAAATTTCCAACAATATATCGATAGATTTTTTGGATATTTCCAAAGTTCCTGTCGTCAAAAACAACAATTCAAAAGTTATTGATCTATATGTGGTAAATAAGACAAGTGATTGTGTGGCTTTTGCTTATGATTTAGGTGCTGAAATATTCTTGAAAGTTAACGGAGAGTGGATTAAGGTAAAAAACTTGGTTGAAGATGCAAGTAAAAAGGACATCATACTTACATCTTTTTCAGGAATAGAGCCAGATACTGTACTTTTTATCAACCCAGATTATGCAAATTTACCTGGAAAGCCAAGCGATATTCGTGTTGTAGTTCATGCACATTTGTGCAATAACGGAGTTCCGACAGACGATCTTTCAAGTGATTCTATAGAAATCCCGTTGGAATGATTAAACGATAATATCTGAACTTTAACAAATTATTTTTTCTTTGTGATAAAAGTGTGAAATTCGCCTTATATTAACCACTTTTTGCAGCCAGATAGTTTGATTCCCGATCCGTCCAATCCGCAGGCGTGGAATCGGTATGCCTACGTAGGGAATAACCCAATCAATTTTAATGATCCGACGGGGCATAAGGCTTGTGGTGATGGAGAAAGTTATAGCTGTGATGGAAACAGTCAAGACCCAAATGTAAACCCACATCCAACTAAGTCGCCGAAACCAGAAGGTAGTGGCTCTAATGGAGATGATGGTGGCAATGACCTTCCATTATCGCCAATTGTTTACGGTCCTCCTGCACCTACTGGGCTTACGTTACCTAGCAATGTGCCCGGTACAACAACCCTTCATCCCTTGGATGGAAATGTAGTATCTCAGCAACCGATCTATGATTATTCGCACAATCGGCCAAAAGTGATTGGATACAGGATTACATCATACGTATATGGCGATCATCTTATTGACCTTGGAGGATTGCTTTTCCCGGATTTTTCAGACCCAGGGTAACCAGCCCGTAAAATCATACCAAAGAGAAGTGGAAAAATCGTGGCAAAATAGAGCCAGGAGAGATCCAGATGAAGAAATCGAAGTTTTCA
>JAYVUA010000037.1:0-24850 GCA_043788255.1 Anaerolineales bacterium
TCGCGCGGCATTGAGGATATTTATGAGCTGACCTACATCCGAAAGGATGGCAGCCGCTTTCCGGCAGTCGTATCGGTCACGGCGCTGCGTGACGATCAAGACGCCATCATCGGCTATCTGTTGATCGGCACGGACAACACCGCGCGCAAGCAGATCGAGGCAGAGCAGAAACAGCTCAGTCAACGGCTGCGTGACCAACAGTTCTACACTCGCTCCCTGTTCGAATCCAACATCGATGCGATCATGACTACTGATCCGTCTGGCATTATTACTGATGTCAATAAGCAAATGGAGGTGCTTACCGGCTGCACGCGTGATGAACTGATCGGCGCACCGTTCAAGAATTACTTTACCAATCCAGATCGAGCAGAGATGGGCGTCAAATTGGTGCTGAAAGAAAAGAAGGTCACCGATTACGAACTCACCGCACATGCCCGGGATGGCAAGGAAACGGTGGTCTCCTTCAATGCCACGACCTTCTACAATCGGGACAGAAAACTACAAGGTGTGTTTGCCGCTGCTCGCGACGTCACAGCGCAGAAGCAGGCTTCGCAATACGCGCGCAGCCTAATTGAGGCGAGCCTCGACCCGTTGGTTACGATCAGTTTAGATGGAAAGATCACGGACGTGAACGAGGCAACAGTGAAGGTGACGGGAGCTGTACGCGAGGAACTTGTCGGCAGCGACTTTTCAAGCTATTTCACTGAACCCGCCAAAGCGCGGGAGGGCTACCAGCAAGTGTTCGCAAAAGGCTTCGTGGCGGACTACCCTCTCACCATCAGCCAACGTGACGGCAAGTTGACCGATGTGCTTTATAACGCGTCGGTGTACAAGGATACACAAGGCAACGTTCTCGGCGTATTCGCCGCCGCGCGGGATGTCACGGCGCGCAAACACCTTGATGAGGTGTTGCAGGAGAAGACCGTCGAACTGCAGAATGCCAAGGTCCTGGCAGAAAAAGCCAGCCTCGCCAAATCGGATTTCCTTTCCAGTATGAGCCATGAACTGCGCAGCCCGCTCAACGCCATCCTCGGGTTCACCCAATTGATGGAGTCAGAATCTCCGCCGCCAACGCCCTTCCAAAAGCAAAGCACAGACCAGATTCTTCAGGCGGGGTGGCATCTGCTGAAGTTGATCGACGAAATCCTTGATCTCGCAAAAGTCGAGTCAGGGCAGGTGCCGCTTTCGCCGGAACCGGTAGCGCTGGCTGAAATCATGCTCGAATGTCAGAGCATGATCGAACCGCAGGCGCAAGAACGTGGAATCCAACTGACGTTTCCCCGATTCGACATCCCATACTTTGTCCGTGCCGATCGGACCCGGTTGAAGCAGATTCTAATCAACCTGCTATCCAACGCGGTCAAATATAACATCGGGCATGGAAAGGTTGAGGTGAAATGCAGCGAGAGTATACCGGGGCGTATTCGAGTGAGCATCAAGGATACCGGCGCAGGACTGTCTCCCGAACAACTGGCACAGCTCTTCCAATCATTCAATCGCCTCGGCCAGGAAACTAGCGGTGTGGAGGGCACAGGCATTGGTCTGGTGGTGGCCAAGCGACTGGTCGAACTGATGGGGGGCGTGATCGGCGTTGAGAGCACTGTTGGGGCGGGAAGTGTGTTCTGGTTTGAACTTCTTTCGGTCCGTGAACCACGCCTTTCAACGGAAGCAGGCAATGTAGCGATTTCACCCCAACTGCATGTGTCTCATGGAGTACGGCTGCATACCCTGCTCTATGTGGAGGATAACCCGGCCAACCTGAAACTGGTTGAGCAGATCATCGCGCGCCAATCCAACCTGCGCCTGCTGACCGCTGTGAACGGGAATAGCGGCATCGAAATTGCGCGCAGTTCCCAGCCGGATGTGATCCTAATGGACATCAATCTGCCTGACATCAGCGGCATCGAAGCGCTGAAAATCCTGCGCTCAGACCCGGCCATGGCGGGCATCCCCATTATGGCTCTTAGTGCCAATGCCATGCCGCGCGATATCAAGAAAGGTTTGCAGGCAGGATTCTTCCGCTATATCACCAAGCCGATCAAGATCAATGAGTTCATGGATGCGCTAAATGAGGCGCTGGAATTTGCTGCAATAAAACATAAAGAGAACCAATAAGGCGCTGTGATCCTCATGATAAGTTCATCTGACATTCTTCACGGCAATATGCTGATCGTTGACGATCAGCATGTCAACATCCTTCTGCTCGAGCGGATGCTGCGCGGCGCCGGCTATATTTCCATCACCTCCACGATGGATCCGGGCGAAGTCTGCGCGCTTCACCTGAAGAACCGCTACGATTTGATCCTGCTTGATCTTCAAATGCCCGTCATGGACGGATTCCAGGTGATGGAGGGGCTTAAGGAAATTGAAGCGGATAACTATCTTCCAGTGCTTGTCATCACAGCCCAACCGGGGCACAAGCTGCGCGCGTTCAATGCCGGTGCGAAGGATTTCATTAGCAAACCACTTGAGCTGGCTGAGGTACTGGCGCGTGTTCACAACATGTTGGAAGTGCGCTTGTTGCATGAGGAATTACGCAAATACACCAATACGCTGGAACAACGAGTGAGAGAACAAACAACTCTGCTTGCCATCTCGGATACTCTGGCATCCACACTGGAACTCCAGCCGGGTTTGATTCTGGACCATTTGCGAAAGATCATCGAGTACGCACATGGTGGATTATTCGCATTGGAGGGTTCTTCACTGGTGAGTCTGGCGATACGCGGTACTCAACACTTCGAACAACTCGCGCCTATTCATATACACTTGAATGACCTTGATTCCCTGGTCGCGTTATTCAAAACACATCAGCCTATTCGTATCACCGATGTGTGGAGTGAGGATCCGCAAGCTCAATTTCTGCGTTCGCTGCTGGATGATGGAGCCGCTATCCTGCTTGAAGGGATGCAGTCGTGGATGTGGGTACCTCTGGCAGTGAAAGGCCGTCTCATCGGCGGTGTAGGTTTGGCGCACGAGAAGCTGGATTACTTCACGATCCATCATGCTGACCTGGCTCTTAGTGTAGCCAACCAGGCTGCCATCACCATGGTCAATATGGAACTTAGTGGACAGGCACAGGAACTTGCAGTATTGGAGGAACGACAGCGCCTAGCGCGCGACCTGCATGATGCTGTCAATCAGTCTCTCTTCTCCGCAGGCCTGATTGCTGAAGCCCTGCCGCGTTTGTGGGATCTGGACCAGCAGGAAGCGAGACGATCACTCGAATATCTGCGTTACCTGACGCGCGGCGCATCCGCCGAAATGCGTATACTCCTGGCTGAACTACGGCCCTCAACATTGACCGATTCAAGTTTGAGCGACCTGCTGCGATTACTGGGAAATGCGTTCTCAGGCCGTAACAATATCCCTGTAACTGTTACCATAACGGGCGAGTCCTCTCTGCTGGCCGAAGCACAAGTGGTCTTTTACCGGGTATGCCAGGAGACGCTCAATAATATTGCCAAACATGCCAAAGCCAGCCATGTTGAGGTGGACCTTCGACAGGGTGATGCCTCAATTGAGCTGTGCATTTGTGATGACGGCCAGGGCTTTGATACTGAACAAACCATCCCAGGTCACTATGGCTTGAGTATGATGCGTGAACGCGCCGGGGCCGTAGGGGCGCTTTTGTCAGTTATCAGCCAACCTGGCCAGGGTACTGAACTCACGATCCGTTTGGACACAACCCCTCTTTCTATTAAGGAGTCTTTATGACAATTCCTGCATCCAATCCCATTCGTGTCATTGTTGTTGATGATCATGCAGTGGTACGCCGAGGGTTGGCGACCTTCTTGAAAATATACGGTGATGTCCAGATGGTTGGTGAAGCCAAAAGCGGCACTGCCGCCATCCAACTTTGTGATGAAATCCTTCCGGATGTGGTGCTGATGGATATGGTCATGCCAGATATGGATGGGGCCGCCGCAACACTCGCCATCCGTCAGAAGCATCCACAAATGCGGGTGATTGCGTTAACCATTTTCAAAGAAGGGGAACTGGTCAAGAATGCGCTTGAAGCCGGGGCGATCGGCTGTTTATTCAAAGATGTCTCCGGAGATGACCTGGTCCAGGCCATCCGCGCTGCACATACTGGTCGCGCCACTCTTTCTCCCGAAGCTGCTCAAGCCCTTGTTGATACAGCCAATCAACCGTTTTTTGCAGTCCGATAGTTTGATACTCGACCCGTCCAAATCCGCACGCACCAGTTGCATATGTGACTCTTTGGAATCCAGCAAAATGGACTGAGAATAAAAGATGATAGTCAATGTCACACCTGCGCTGGTGTACGCTGCAAGTGTTGCGAGCCGCCGCTCATGTTCCGCGAAGCGGGAGGCAATCTCTGAATAATACATCAAATCCATGCAACCCTCGCGCAGGGTTGTTTCTTTTTATAGACTATGTTATTTTGCCCTACAACCACATATTCATCCTTCCTTCTCCCCAATCACCCTAACATAATCTTCGGACGACTGCGAAGCGTGCAGCGCCTCGCGCCAAATGCGCGGATTAAATTTCCTCACTCCCCGCCAGGTCTGTGATAATACATGACAATTTCAAAATGCGATGACATAGCGCTGTGCATAGGCACGTGCGGATAACATTAATTGACTCATGCACAGCATGATATCGCCGAACGCATCAAACTCTGATGCTTCGACGCGCTCAGCACACCGCCTTCATTCTGCAGCTGACAAAACTGGCGAATCTCCCGATGCGCATGTCTGCATTCCGCTCAATGTCTTTGGCTTCTTTGTTTGAGAAACGCTTATTTTGTACGTCACGTGCGGCCTGCACACGAACACAAATAAACTCGGATGTTTCACCCAAACGCGTGCCGCTTAATTTTTCATGATCCACATGTGGAACTTCAATGTGAATATCAATTCTATCGAGCAAGGTCCCCGAGATTCGTTTTTGATATTTGGTCACCATGGCAAGCGTGCAGCTGCATGGCTTATGTGAATCACCATAATATCCGCACGGGCAGGGATACACATAAATTGACATATCTTTTAAGTTCGATTGTGGGTAGAAAAATGATACTAATGGAATTACTACAGGTGGAAACATTTGAAATCACGAGTTGAATAATTTTTAACAGAAAGTTTGTAGGACAGAGAAATTTTATATAGAATCCCGGGTGTGATGTTTCAAATATTAAATCACTATTTTTAATAGCAGAACTGGAAAAACGCGGGTCAAAATTGGTGTCAAAGGAAGTGACTTAAGTCACTTCCTGCTTTTAAGTAGTTTGTTATCATTAGACATAATAAGATAATGTTTGTGATAAAAGACGTATTACAAAGAGGAGAATGCAATGGCTAAAGAAGAAAAGCAAGAGAACGAGCCTGTTTCCAAGTGGCAGGCGGTTTTTGACAATATCTGGTTGTTATTTATCGTGTCCCTTGTGATCAGCACCTTGATCTACAACGTGTGGGGGATTTACGATTTGATGAACGTTCCACTGGCCCCGTAAAAAATAAGATTGGAGAATGGATTATGTTAGCACCTGAAAAAAATTGGTGGAAACCCATGGGCCGTATGGAAAAAACCTGGCTCACCGTTGCTTTTGTTTGGTGTATCTTCCTCACATTGATGATGCCCTTATGGTATTTTTATGGCAAACAGAACGTGCCTACTGAATCTTATAGAACTTCGCCCGCTGATTATGGGGCGAAGGTCAATGCTTTTGTGGAGCAATACACTGTAGGCAAGGATGAGGTGAGCGGGTTCCCGATTGTCGAAGCTCCTCCCGGCAGTGACCTCTACCTGCGTGCCAGCACCTGGCAGTGGTATCCCATCCTTCAACTTGAAAAAGGACAGGAATACCGCCTGCATATTTCTTCGATGGATTACAACCACGGCTTTTCACTCCAGCCTGTAAATATCAATCTCCAGGTGATTCCTGGATATGACTATGTTGCGACGATCACCCCCACCAGCTCCGGCGAGTTCACGATTGTTTGCAATGAGTATTGTTTTGTCGGCCATCACACGATGGTTGGCAAGATGATCGTAAAATAGGAGGAATGAAAATGGCAACACTTGCACCTACAACTGCCTGGGCAAAAGACGCGAAAGATGATTATCGCGATTGTCCGGTGACCACGCTTAAAGTGGATATGCACACCGAACGCCTAATCATCGCTAATGCAGTGATGGCAGTCGTCACGCTTACCCTCGGCGGAATCGCCGCCCTGTTGATCGCCCTGACCCGTTGGCAGGCGATTCATTTACTCCCTGCTGCCTGGTTCTATCGTCTGCTGACTTTACACGGCATTGATATGCTCGTTGCATGGATCGTTTTCTTTGAGATGGCTGGCCTGCATTTTGGTTCAACCGTTCTGCTCAATGCACGGCACGCCGCGCCCAAACTTGCGTGGACAGGCTTTGGCATGATGACCGTTGGTGGTTTGATGGCGAACTTCGTCGTCTTGCTCGACCCCAACTCCAGCGTTATGTTCTCTGCGTATGTGCCGCTCAAAGCGCACCCGTTGTTTTATCTCAGCTATATTCTGTTCGCAGTCGGCGCGTTGATCACTGTCATTACTTTCTTCATCAATATCACGGTTGCCAAGCGCGAAGGCCGATTCTCAGGCTCTCTCCCGTTGGTTGTTTTTGGTTTGATGACCGCTGCCATTCTCGCCACCTATACCTTGCTCGAAGGTGCGGCTGCCATCGTGCCGGCCTTCCTGTGGTCGTTGAATATTATTAAATATTACGACCCGGGCATTTACCGAAATTTTTTCTGGGGTTTCGGACATCCCGCGCAGCAAGTCAACCTTGCGGCGATGGTTTCCATCTGGTATGCGCTCGCGCAGATCACCGTTGGTATTCGTCCGCTTAACGAGAAGTTTTCCCGCCTCGCTTTCATTCTCTACTTGTTCTTCATCAATCTTGGCTCTGCACATCACTTGCTTGTTGACCCTGGCCTGTCATTCGCATGGAAGGCCGTCAATACATCCTATGCAATGTATCTCGCGGTGCTTGGTTCGATGATGCACGCTTTCTCCATCCCAGCGGCAATCGAAGTTGCCATGCGTGCCAAGGGACATAGGAAAGGCTTGTTCGGATGGCTGCGCAATGCACCGTGGGGCGAGCCTGGCTTTAGTTCCATGGCTATATCCATGTTTCTCTTCGGTTGGATCGGCGGCGTGACCGGCGTGACCATCGGTACCGAACAGATCAATATGCTTGTTCATAACACCCTGCGTCTGCCCGGACATTTTCATGCCACTGTTGTGAGCGGAACAACCCTTGCCTTCATGGGCTTCACATATTATGTCATTCCGCTCATCTTCCGCAAAGAACTGAAACTCAAGAGTTGGGCAAAGTGGCAGCCTTATGTATTCGGCTTTGGTATGCTGCTGCTTTCATTGGGCATGATTACCAGCGGTTTACAAGGCGTCGCCCGCCGCAATTGGGATATCACCTTCGCAGGTGTTGTACCCGGCACCGTTGAGATTACCATGGCTGTCTTCGGCATTGGCGCAATTCTCGCAGTCATCGGCGGCATTATGTATGTGACCATCGTGCTCACATCCATCCTCACTGGCCCTCGCCTCGAAGCCTCCAGTCTTTTGCTTCTGACTGGCACAAACAATCCTTTGCTTGAATCCACCAAGTTAACCGATCATCAAATGGAAGACAAACAGAATCAGCCGAAGGGTGCGCTGGTGCTCGTCTTCATCTTCCTGGTTTGGTTCGCAGTTTATTACCTTGCCAACTGGTGGCTGCTTGGCCGTACCTGGTTTATTCACTAGCCTAAACTTTTCTTTGAAATCCTGCCCGGAGAACTCCACTCCGGGCAGGAAACTTATTTTAACGGTTCAATAAAATGACAGCATCTTTCTTATTGGGATTACTTGGCAGCCTTGGCCATTGTGTGGGGATGTGCAGCGCCATTGTCATTCTCTTTGACCGCCAGCCCATCTTTCAAAATAAATTCGCATGGTTCCTTGCGCACGCAGGCCGCGTTTCCACATATTCATTCCTTGGATTCATTCTTGGCGCGTTCGGCCAAACGCTTTGGGGCTTCGATAAACTTCAAGCCGCACTTTCCCTGATCTTTGCTATCATCGCTTTTTACATGGCCTCTGCATTTATTGGACTCTCCCCCTCGCCCGAACTTTTATTTTCTGGACTCATTCAACGCTGGGGACGCGCCATGCGTTCCTTCAAACCCGCCTCTCTCTGGACCTCGTACCTGCTCGGTCTTCTTTGGGGACTTCTACCCTGCGGCCTGGTCTTGACTGCTTTGATTACCGCGGTCACCTCTGTCAATGCATTACAAGGCGCATTGAATATGCTCGTCTTCGGACTTGCCACGATCCCAAGTTTATTTGCGGTCAAATGGCTGGCAACAAAAACGAATTCCCGCAATTGGTCACGCGCACTCGCATCCATCGTCATGATGTTCTTCGGCTTTCAATTTGCCATGCGCGGATTTGCCTCCCTCGGACTCATTGACCATCTTCATCTTGGCTCCGTGGTATTCTGGTAACTTATGACCTTTGCTACCGCTAATTCCGCCGTTACTAAATCTCTCACCACCTGCTCACTCTGCGGACTGACGACTCTGCATCCGCTCACCAATTCTGCAGGAGATTTATTTTGCTGTCCATCCTGCAAGGAAGTTTCTGCGTTGTTGGCAGAAAGTCCTGCGATACCAACTGTCATTCCCAATAAAGAAAACGCGGAGAATATCATACTCACGCTCGGCGGCATGTGGTGTTCATCCTGTGGGTGGTTGGTGAGCGAACAACTCAAGCGCACAAAAGGCGTCGTCAGTGCAGAGGTGAGTTTTGTCCAGCAGCAAGCCAACCTTACTTACGATGCAGCAATTACCAATCCCAAATTACTTAAGAGGCGTGTGCGTTCACTGGGATATCAAGCCACACTTCCAAATGAAAAACCGCGCGATGAAGAGGAAGCCTTTTTTACGCGCTTATTAATTGGCGGCGTGATGGTCTTGCACGATATGATCGTCGGCACAAGCATCTACGGACGCGAATTACTTGGCTGGGCCACACCCGAAACTGCGTGGCTCGTACACTTTTTTCAGATCATGATGCTGGTCACCAGTATTCCTGTTTTGGTATTGCTGGGATTGCCGATTTTGCGCGCGGGTTTCGCCAGCTTATTGCGTGGACAGCCAAACATTCACACCCTCATTACCATTGGGACTTTCTCTGCATTTGGTTTATCGGTTCGTAATTTTATAGTGGGACACGGCGGCTTGTATTTTGACACCGCCACCATGCTCATCTTTTTAGTATCAATCGGACGCTGGCTGGAAATGCAGGCTCATAAATCGAGCAATAATGCGGTCGCACGTTTATTGGAACAAATTCCATCGACGGCGCTGGTGGTCACCGATAATGAAGACCGAAGTGTAAATGTTTCAGAGTTGAAACCCGGTATGCGCATTCGCGTCAGACCCGGCGAAAGATTTCCTGTGGATGGTTTGATCGCAATCGGCGAAGGCGATGTGGATGAATCCCTGCTGACAGGTGAACCCAAACCTGTGACGCACTATCAAGGTCAGGCTATCAAAGCGGGCACGATTAATCTCGATGGCAGTTTTGAGGTAATCACAACTGCAGTTGGTGAATCTACAACCGCAGGACAGATCGGAAGATTATTGCATGAAGCCCTATGGGCACGCTCACCGTTGGAACGCATGGTGGATAAACTTTCTGCATGGATGACTCCGCTTGCATTGGCATTGGCTGGGATTGCATTCCTGATCTGGAATCATATCTCTGGCATTGAAACTGGATTGATGGTTGCCTTATCCGTCTTGCTAATTGCCTGCCCCTGTGCGTTGGGACTTGCCACTCCGCTGACGTTATGGCTTTCACTCGAACGCGCCGCTGAATCAGGAGTCATTTTGCGCAGCACCGCCGCACTCGAGAGGCTTGCAAAGGTACAAAAAATATTCTTTGATAAGACGGGCACATTAACTCAACTGCCGATGAAGGTACATGAAATAACTCTGGAGTCCAACAGCTTGCCGTTGGATGCATCGGCTGAAAATAAATTTCTAAAAATAGTCGGCTCCGTTGAAAACGAGTCGGAACATCCGCTTGCGAAAGCAATCGTTGAATATGCAATATCAAAAAATGTGAAATTATCCAAACCTGAGTCGTTCAAAGCACTCCCCGCGCTCGGCGTCATCGGAACATTACCAACTACCAATTACGAATTACCAATCATCATCGGTTCGGCACGTTTGATGTCTGCCGAAGGGTTGAAGATGTCCACGAATATTGAGAAGCAGGCTGAGGCGTGGAAAGAAGCGGGCAATCTCGTCGTATATGCTGGTTGGGATGGGCAAGTCAGGGGATTGATCGGGCTGGGAGAAACGATTCGTGAAGAAGCGAAAGAGGTGGTCAGTCAATTGCAGTCGCGCGGAATGGAACTTGGCGTATTGACTGGTGATGAAGTTGGCGTGGGGGAGCGTTGGCAAAAATTGCTGGGCATTCCTGTGCAAGCCGCGCTCACGCCCGATGAAAAGATGATGCGTCTGACTGAGAATACCGCGATGGTTGGCGATGGTATCAACGATGGCCCCGCGCTCGCCGCTGCGACGGTTGGCCTCGCGATGAATCATGGAACAGATGTTGCGCGCACCGCAGCCGATATTGTGCTCATGCGCGATGACCTGCGAGTCATTCCGTGGCTGGTTGATCTCTCGCGTGAATCGATGCGGCGTGTGAAACAAAATTTAGGCTGGGCCGTGATCTATAACTTGATCGGCATCGGCCTTGCCATGGCGGGTTTGCTGCAACCCGTCTTCTCTGCATTTGCAATGGTGGCAAGTAGTATCTTCGTTACATCCAATGCAATGAAGATGAATAAATTTCCGTTATTGGAAGAACAAAATGATTAACCATAAAGGAACACAAAGGGTCACAAAGGTTTTCCTTCGTGCTCCTTTGTGACCCTTTGTGGTTTAAAAAAGGAATCTATGACTCAAAACAACTACGCTCAACGCAAGACCCTGCGCGCTCTCGAAAAAATCTGGACGCGCGTCGAAGGCCTTGTCAACCGTTTTACCAAATCGGATTTCAATCCCTTTTATCATCTTGGCACGCTGACCATTTTTATGCTGGTCATTCTGCTTGCCACGGGTACCTACCTCACTCTCATCTATCGCCCCGGTCTGGATGTTGCCTATCAAACCGTCGATAAAATTGATTCAAATTGGTTCGGCTCATTGATGCGCAGCATTCATCGTTATGCATCCGATGGCATGATCGTGCTGATCGTTTTGCATTTATTGAAAATGCTGGTCAGTGACCGCTTCTGGGGTCAGCGCTGGCTGGCGTGGACGAGCGGCTGGCTGATGCTTGCGATGGTCTGGATCACGGGCACGTTTGGCTACTGGCTCATTTGGGATCAACGTGGTCAGTGGATGACAGAATTCATGATGCGCTACTTGATCGGCACTTCGGGTCTTACTTATGTCGCGCCTGATCTCGCCTCGCGTACATTTTCAAACTTTGTCATTATTTTATTTTTGCATGTCTTCCTGCCGATCATCGGTTTCCTCGGAATTTATATTCACAGCTTGCGGCTTTCGCGCGCGCGTTGGTGGTCACCGCGCTGGGTGAGTGTGCAGGCCGTGGTTGGTCTTGTGATTCTTTCGCTGATCAAACCTGTGCAATCTGCGTTGCCCGCTGACCTCTCGCACATGATTACATCCACTCCGATGGATGCGCTCTATCTCGGCTTTTTGCCTTTGGCGGAATTATGGGGCAATTTTATTTTTTGGGGACTTGCGATTCTCATCGGCGGAAGTTTATTCCTGCTCCCCTGGCTCGCCTCCGGGCGGGACCCCGGGCCTGCTCTCGTTACCGATCCAAAGTGTACTGGCTGTAACATTTGCTACGCCGAATGTCCGTTCGACGCGATCCGCATGGTGGATCGAAATGATTCTTCTGGCTACCATAAACTTGCGATCATCAATAACGCACAATGCACAGGTTGTGGAATTTGCGTGGGAGCCTGTCCCGTAGATGCAATTGACTTGAAGGGTGGTTACAATGGTGAGCAGGTCTTTGGCGCGGTCAAAGGTGCTCTGCATCGTGAAATCAAAGACGGCAACCCGGTCACAGTTTTGTTTGCGAGTCACAGAGATGAAGCGCTCGGCGGTTTGCCCGCACAATTAAATGTCAGCAAGGAAAATGTGCCGGTGTCTGTGGCAACTGTCGGTGGGGAAGCTCGTACTGAGCAAAGTCGAAGTGAGGCGGCGCGTGTCGTCACGGCGATTTTGCCATCTGCCAGCACAGTCAATATTGAATGGATTAAATCATTGCATACCGAAGGCGCGCGCGATGTCGTCATCCTGTCACATCCATATGACGATGGGCCTTATCGCGAGGATGCTCACTGGATTTTGAATCGCCTGCATTCACGCCCCGCATTGGTAACAAAAGATCTGCACTGGCTGGAAACAACCCCAGGCGATTCAAAAGCTGTTGAAAATTTCCTCAACAATCTTCATCGTTCAGAAACACAGGCTGTGAAAACTGCGCCTGTTCTCCCGCCTGTCAAGAACCGTCAGAAGTTAATTCCATCTTTGGTTAGCGGCTTGATCGGAACGGTCTTGTTATTCGGTATCTTTGCCCTTGCATTGCCATTGGATGTGAAGTCAGGCATGAATAGCTCGAACGAAAGCGCCCTGCGATTTGCATTGGACGCAAAAGGGAAGATCGAAGTTGCAAATATTCCCGAAGGATTTGTCCTTCCTCCCGGCGCGGATGCGGAAAAAATATTCGGCGGCGAGCATTTTCCTGTCAGTGTAAAAATTACGGTGGATGGAAAAATAATTTTAGATGAAGCGTACAAGCCCAGCGGTATTGGTGGCAACGGACGTATTTCAACTTTGCAATTCCTGCCAATCGCAACAGGCACGCATCAAGTTGAAATCCAGTTGAAAGACGACAGCAATAATTATCGAGTTGTGTATTCGGATGAAGTGTCTTTCGAAAAATCACAGGTTATCGTGTTTTACTATAATGATAAAAGTGGCACAGTAGAAGTGCGATAGATTGCTAAACAAAAAGAGTGTGGAGCAAAAACTCCACACTCTTTTTGTTTTAACTTTTTTGTTTGGATTTTGTCCGATATGCAACAAGAAACCCGATTAGAAGGATGATAAATATCGCCAGAGGAATCCAGGTTAGGCGTGCATTTTCCGCGAGAATAGCGCGGAAAGGTTTCTCAATGGCTGGGTTGGCAATATACCATTTTGATCCATCTTCAGAGAAACCATTTACGATGCCGTCGTAATAGACATATCCACTATCAGGGTAGTAATGTAATTGATCAAATGGCACGCCCTTGCTTCCCTCTGCATACATGCGCACCACCTGATAACCAATGCCTGGGTCAGCGGGCGGGTTGACGCTGCCTTTTGAGAAATCTGCAAATGCGTAATGATCCTGCGTAAGCACAGGGTTGGATACATTGATATCATCCATCATGCCGAAGCCTCTGATGACGATGTAATCAAAATTGCCATCTGCAAGGGCGGCCGTGGTGGGAATTAATAAAAGCAGGGTAAATAGAAACAGGTAGATTTTTTTCATGAGTCTCCGATACATATAAGTTTTTATTGATGAGGAAGTTATTTCCTGATAAAGTTTTGTCTGATCGAAAAAATGGTCATTCCAATAAATAGCAGAATCGCAACTTCGTTCAGAAGTCCACCCCACATACGCAGGGTGTGTAGGTTTGTGTAATCTGCAAACACACGCAAGCCAAGTGAAGCATGTAATAAGGCAAGATGGATATAAAACGCGGGTTTAAAATTGATCGGCACACCCAAAATGGCGGGGAAGATGATCGGCGCGTGACCGAAGATCATCGACATCACAAAGCCAACAAAGACGACATGCAGAGCCGCATCATATCTTGGACCTGCAACCTGTGCGCCAAAAATGAGATTTAATACGCCGCCGATGCCAAGCCATGCCAGCCCAAGTGCAAGACACCAGGCAATGTAACGAGTCAACGGGAGTTTGTGCCTGAGATTTCGCCATGCAAGATCATTTTGAACTGACCAAATGGATAGTAACAACAAGCCCGCACCGTATAGCCTTGTTCCAACCTGCATATTAATGTTCATAAAAATGATGCCAGCGAAAAAGATCACAATAATTCCGCCAAATACATACTGACTCTTGCGGGTGGGACGCAGCACGCGGCTTAATTCAAGGCGTTCGCCTGCAATGGTCAATACCAAAAAAGCCTGCCAGAAGAAAACCACTTGAAATATTTGCCAGCCAAACAGCCAAAGCAAATTCCCTGTAAACCAGGCCAGCATTCCAAGAAGCATCGTCACTGTATGTAGTGCAAATTCGCGGCGTGTCATCTCGATCAGGATCGCGACACCGCCTGCGCTTGCAAGGGTGAGCAGAATCGGGCCGAGGGGCAGGGAATGAATCAGCAATGTGGCCAGCCACCCGAGTGCGGCAAGAAGCAGAGGAAGGTACATCCATTTTTGCTTCATCGCGACAGCTCGCTCGAGCGGGATCAGAATTCCTAAAAATCCCGAGATCATCAAGGGACCGTGGGCCAATGCAAGGGAGGGAGTCAACGCAGGTAAATTCCACCCGAGCCGCATCAATCCGGCCCAAAGGGCGGCGAGCAAGGCGAGTATGGCAAGAAACAAAAACGGCAATGGGAAACGATTAGAGAGTAATTTTATGACATCATTCTAAACAGTATTTTGTTATTGCGCAATTTCCCGGCGGTGACATTCGTTCAGAATTTTAGTAACTTAAGTTACTAAACTGATCGTACAAATACCATATAATTTCTCCGATCTATAAAAATACAAACTGGAGAAACCAACATGAAGAAAGTCCTATTATTTGTACTGGTATTGATTGCGCTCGTATTGGCGGCTTGCGGTGGCAGCGGCGCGGATGCAGTTGCCACGCTGGCCCCTGTTCCATCGGAATATGCCGGTCAAGCAAATCCGCTTGGCGCAGATGCTGCTACTGATGGCGCAACTGTGTTCAAAATCAATTGCGAAGCTTGTCATGGGCCTCAAGGTCACGGTGATGGTCCTGCGGGTGTGGCACTTGACCCTAAGCCGAAAAATCTGGCTGAATTCCAATCTACCGCAGGCGATGATTATCTTTATTGGCGCATCAACACGGGTAAAGAAGGCACAGCCATGGTGGCTTGGAAAGGCGTATTAACCGATGAGCAGATTTGGCAGGTTATTTCATTTGTCCGAACTCTCAAATAAAGAGTGAGCTTAATCTAAACCGGTAATCTGAAAAAATAAAAAAATATCCTGGCGAAATACCGTACCGAAAATACGATATAGCTGGGATATTTTTTTATTTAATCCACTATTGGAAGGTTCTTATGCACCGCCTCCACCAAATGCATGGACTGAATTTCATCACTCCCTGCCAAATCAGAGAACCTGTGCGCGAGTTTGAGAATGCGATGACATAGTGCTGTGCATAAGCGCGAGCGGATAACTGTAATTGACTCATGCACAGTATGATATCGCCGAACGCATCAAACTCTGATGCTTCGACGCGCTCAGCACACCGCCTTCATCCTGCAGCTGACAAAACTGGCGAATCTTCCCCCTGCGCATATCAGCGTTACAAATAATGTCAGATGATCCATTAGTTGAGAAGCGCTTGTTTTATATATCACGCGCGGGACTTCGATATGGATGCCAATACGATTGAGCAATGGACCAGAAATCCGCTTTTGATATTTTGTTACTGTTGAAGATCCACATGTGCACGGCTTTTGGCTGTCTCCTACTTCCAGGGACGCCCATCATCAGCACATTATGCCTAAAAAACCGTTACATTTCACTTCGAATTCGGCTCTGATTCAATGTAAACGTCCGCTTCTTGCCCCACCCTTTGCCGGGTTCTGTCCGAATCGCCTATCTTTCCAGTAGGCGATTTTGCCTATTCGCGAATACGCCACGCGGCTCTTTAAACATTTTGGGAAAGTTCATAAAATGAAGGTATCGATTTCCCGAGGTGCTTATGACTACGCTCTCTCCATTCCTATCCATAAATTCTCCCTGTGCTGAGGCATTGCAGTTGACCATGAAAAAATTGTCGCTGGCGGGCCTGCGTGCCATGCAGACCTTTGACCTGCACACTGCCAGACTTACCATGCATAATTGTCCGTGCCCAAATCATGGGACGGATGAATGTGATTGTCAGATGGTGGTCATGCTGGTGTATGGTGAATCCACTGAACCTGCCACATTGATTTTGCACGGGAACGGGGGGCAGACCAGTTTTTCGTTGGTGGAACAACCTGCCAATATAAAGGTGATATTGTCAATTCAACAGGCGCTTGAGGTTAATCTGCAGGTTGAGGCATAGGCTATATGGCCTATTAAAGTACCCGTAATATTGCGCTGTTGAGCAAGGTGGGATTCTTGTATAGTTCAAAGCCATCCATGATTAAGAGGTGAAAATGAAGAGAAGTTTATTTGTAATTATGATTATTCCTGCAATCGTGTTATTTGCCTGTGCGCCATCTGTTGCGCCAGACAAAAACAATATACCAACAGCCACCCCAGGCAGCATGATGTCTGATAACCCCGCAGCTGACCACATGATGGAGCCGATTACAGCCCCGAATGTGCAGCCTGCCACTGAAAATGTAGGTGGTCAACCTTTGGAGTATCGTCTAGAAAATGGAGTCAAGGTATTTGAATTAACGACCAAAGCTGTTCAATGGAAAATTCTGGATGGTGTGACAGTCACCGCGTATACCTATAACGGAACCGTGCCCGGGCCAATGATTCATGTCACGGAGGGGGATCAGGTCAAGGTCATAGTAAAGAACGAGTTGCCCGACCCAACCACAATTCATTGGCATGGAGTCGAAGTTCCCAATGCAATGGACGGTGTGCCTGGCGTCACACAAGCTCCCATTCTGCCTGGTGAAACATTCACGTACGAATTTGTCGCCAAGCCCGCAGGGACGTTCATGTATCACTCACACTTTGAAGGCGATGTGCAGGTGGGAGCGGGTTTGTATGCACCGTTCATTATTGATCCAAAAGAACCTGTAGCCAATCCGCCCGTAGTAGACAAGACCCTGATGATCTCAGAATGGCGAATGACAGACGGCCAGACCTACGCCGCGATGCCCGTGAGCGGAATGGAAGCCAATTACTTCACGATCAATGGCAAGTCATTCCCTGCCACCGAAATGATCACTGTCAAAAAAGGCAACCTTGTTCGCTTGCGCTTGATCGCTATTGGACAACTGATTCATCCGATGCATCTGCACGGAATGTCATTCAAGATCGTCGCCACCGACGGGCATCCCGTCCCCGAAGCCGCACAACTGAC
This sequence comes from Anaerolineales bacterium, assembly GCA_043788255.1. Taxonomy (GTDB): domain Bacteria; phylum Chloroflexota; class Anaerolineae; order Anaerolineales; family Villigracilaceae; genus Villigracilis. Next base: position 17,373 of record JAYVUA010000037.1, read on the forward strand.
CAAGGATACGATCAGCATTGCGCCAGGCGAACGCTATGATATTGAATTTATCGCCACCGAAACGGGGCAATGGATGCTCCACTGTCACATCCTGCACCACACTACAAACGATAATGTCGAGCCAGGCGGTTTGATGTTGATGATCAATGTCGTTAAATAACATGTCATTGCGAGGAGGCGCTCTTTTGCCGACGAAGCAATCTCAATTCTATAAAGAAGACTGCTTCGCGCAACGCGCTCGCAGAGACACATTCAAATATAGGAGAATTAAAATGCGTAAAATAGTTTTAGTAAGTTTGTTCGTAATTCTGGCGGTTCTGCTAGCGGCTTGTGGAGGCTCTGCCCCCGCTGCTGAAAGTACTTCATCCAAAGATGTAAACATTGTTGTAGCCTCTGTTCCGTCTCCTGCCGCGGTAGGTGATGTGGAATTATTGTTAACCGTCACAGACAAAGATGGGAATCCTCTTGAAGGTGCAACCATAAACGTTGCCGCAGAGCACCCATCCATGGCAGGCATGGGCATGAGCGGACAGGCCACCGATCAAGGCGGCGGTAAGTATTCCATCAAGGCAAACTTTAGTGACCCTGGCGATTGGAAGCTAACCGTGACAGTGACCAAAGACTCGCTGGATTTCAAGGAAGAGATTGACCTCAAAGTTCAGTAGTAAATAAAACTATGTCAGGGCATTCGCCCTGACATAGTTTTATTTTTCAGGAAATCGAATGTCATCAACGAATATTTCAGTATCACAACCGCGTCCTCCCCAGTCCATGAGCGTCTGGTTATCCACTCACTGGTTTGGGGTATTTCTTTTCCTGTATGGACTGTGGATCTGGCTTCCATTTTTTGCGCCCGTCTTTATGAAAATTGGCTGGGACGGTGCGGGAAAGGCGATATACTTTATCTACTCATTTTTCTGCCACCAACTGCCAGAGCGCTCGTTCTTCTTGTTTGGCGGGAAGGCCATGTATTCGCTTCCCGAAATCAAAGCGGCATGGCAGGATACAAGCAATCCAATGATCCTGCGCCAGTTCATTGGTAATGCAGAGATGGGTTGGAAGATCGCCTGGTCTGATCGTATGATCTCGTTCTACACCAGTGTTTGGATATTTGCGGTTATCTGGTCGCCATTCCGAAAGAAGATCAAGCCGCTTTCATGGTTGGGCTTTGTCCTACTTTTGCTCCCGATTGCCATAGATGGAAGCACGCACATGCTCAGTGACTTTGCAGGAATCGGGCAGGGCTTCCGCGATACCAATCAATGGCTGGCAGTCCTGACCAATCATTTGTTTCCCATCACATTCTACGCAGGCGATGCGCTTGGCTCCTTTAATTCGTGGATGCGTTTCATCACAGGGATATTGGCTGGCCTTGGAATCGTCTGGCTTGCATTCCCCAATTTGGAGGACTCCTTTGGCAAAGACTAAAATTAAAATTCTTTTAGCTGATGACCACCATATGGTGCGCGCAGGGATTCGTCAACTGCTTGAAAGCGCGGGCGATATTCAGATTGTCGCGGAAGCAGGCGATGGCGAAGAAGCGCAGGCGCTCATCCAAAAACACAAACCCGATGTAGCCGTGCTCGATATTCAAATGCCCAAAGCCAGCGGCATTGAGGTAACACGCTGGGTGCGCGCACAGATGCCTGAAATCGGCGTGCTGATTCTTACCGCCTATGACGACGAACCTTATGTCACCGCTGTGCTTCAAGCGGGCGCGAATGGCTACGTGCTCAAAACCGCCAGCACCGCTGAACTTATTCAAGCTGTGCATGATGTATATGAAGGCAAGTCTGTGCTTGACCCCGCCATCACACAAAAACTCATGTCCAGCCTTTTCAAGGGAACCGAGAAAAAAATTATTGACCCGCTCACCGACCGCGAACTGGATGTCTTGCGCCTTGCCGCAAAAGGCTTTACGAACAAAGCCATTGGCGTACAACTCAGCGTCAGCGACCGCACCGTGCAAGGTCATCTCGCGCACATCTTCGCCAAGTTGCAAGCCAACAGCCGTACAGAAGCGGTCATGCGTGGCGTGTCGCTTGGATTGATTTCGCAAAACAATACATGAAAAATATTTTTTCCAGCAGGCGCGGTCTCATTCAACTTTTTGCGGTCACGGTTCTGCCGCTCACCCTTTTGCTTTTGCTGGTTGCCTTTGGAAGTGTCACCCTGCATGAACGCGATATGCGCGCCCTGGTCGGTGAGCGTGATGAGCGCGCCGTACAATCTGCCGCCGCCGCAATCGAATCTGAATTGCATCATCGCGCCGCCACAATTTCCCTGCTTTCAAATTCAAACGATGATTCAATGAATGCAGATTTGCTCTCCGACTTCGACGGCGGACTGGCGTATTTTGATTCAAATGGCGGATTAATCAAAAGCTCGCCTCCCGCTGGACTTTGGAATTGGGTTGCCCAAAACAAGCAGACTCTCACCTTTGCCTCTCCCGCGCAACCCGAGGCCGTGTTCTCGTCTCCATTTCTTAATCCTGCCACAAAGAAATACTTTGTCATCATCTCAGTTTATTCTGCATCACGCGATATGATCGTCGCAGGCGCATTCACGCCCGCGTCACTTGCCTCTGAAACTTTATCTGCCACATACCCAGCCAGCAGTCACGCCACGATCTTTCTCGTAGACTCTTCGCGGCGCCTGCTCTTTGTCAGTGGAATGCTTGCACCTGAAAGCCTGCCCGCAGATCATCTTGGCGTAGCAGAGGCGCTGCGCGGAGAAAGCGGAACGCAATACGTTGAAATGTCGAACACTGAGCATGTCGTTGCTTATAGCCCCATCCCAACTACAGGCTGGGCATTGATTACCGAAGAAGAATGGGGACATGTCATCAGCCCATCTTTGCAAGCCACTCAAATGGCTCCGCTCGTGTTCGTGCCTGTTTTTATACTTGCATTGATCGCTTTATGGTTCGGCGCAAAACAGATCGTCCAGCCGTTACAGCAACTCGAAATCAAAGCCGCTGCGCTCGCATCGGGTGATTTTGAATCCATCAATGAATCAGTGGGTGGAATTTCAGAAGTGCAGCATTTGCAAAAAGAATTGACTGAAATGTCGCGCAAAGTGCAAGCCGCGCAGGCGGGATTGCATGATTACATCGGCGCGATCACATCCGCGCAGGAAGATGAAAGGCTAAGACTGGGGCGTGAATTACATGATGAAACCATTCAATCAGTAATTGCTTTGAAACAGCGTGTGCAATTGGCTGAGAAGTTGGTCAAAGACTCAAACGGCAAGCGCTCGCTTCAAGAACTGGAAGGTCTCGCCGAACAAACTATTGAAAATCTGCGCCGCATCATCCGCGCCTTGCGCCCAATTTATCTTGAAGATTTGGGACTGGTCACCGCGCTCGAAATGCTGGCACGTGAAACAAAGACTTTACAAGTTGATTTTTCCCGCACAGGAAGCGAACAACGTCTCAAGCGAGATGTGGAACTGGCGTTATATCGCATTGCTCAGGAAGCGTTGAGCAATGTTGTACGCCACTCCAAAGCCAGCCGCGCGGCGCTTAATATCCATTTCAGCGAGCAGGAAATCGATTTGGAAGTCAGCGATGATGGCGTTGGATTTGTTGTGCCCACCTCCCCAACAGACTTCGCGCCGAATGGGCACTTCGGTCTGCTTGGGATGAGGGAACGCTCCGAGTTGATCGGAGGCAGGCTCGAGGTTAAGAGCGAAGCGGGAGTCGGCACTACGTTATCGGTTCGGGTTCCAATCATCTAGCTTTCTTTGGCAATGTCATTCTGAGCGAAGCGAAGAATCTCTGAGACTATCGTTGAGACCCTTCGCTCCGCTCAGGGTGACATTATTTTTTCACGAAGGTTTATTGAGAGCCGCTCGATAAACCGTCGTGCATTTAAATCATAAACAACCCATGACATTCGACATGCGCCATCTTGCTTATGAAGTGTTACGCCATTCCACGCTTATGGAAGCAGGGGGCGGCTCGTAAACTTGTGAAAGTTTGCTGTAAAAGGAGATGCGCATCATGATTAAAAAGGTGAATGGATTTATCGCAATCGGACTGATAGTTGCAACACTGTTGTTGGCAATTCCAAAAACAGTGTTCGCCGATGGCGGGACTGAAAAAGAAGTCAACGGGTATCACATCTCATTGAGCTTCGTTGAACCGACCAAGGTTGGCGAGAATCAATTCCGTATTCAGATCAAAGATGCGCTGGGCAGGCCTGTGACGGACGCGGAAGTGGCAGTCTCCGCCATGCCTGTTGAGGGAATGGAAATGGCAACCGAAGCCCCATCCGTTGGCGTGATGACCAGCAACTCAAGCGGCATGGACATGGCGACGGAAACGCCCGCGACTGGCGTGATGACATCAAATGAACCCGCGACTGATGTACACGGCGAAGAAACGATTTCAGCGATTCTTGACCCCGCTTCGGCATCTGGCGAATATGCAGGCATACTGACTTTTGATAAATCAGGCGAGTGGATGTTCAATGTTCACTTCACAATCAACGGCGAAACAACCGAAGTTGAATTCCCGTTTGAGATCGTCCGTTCGCTCGGTATGAATTATGCGGTTCTGGCTGGTTTCCTCGGCATCAACATTACCGTCATCACGACGGCTTCTGCTCTTAAGCGCAAGTCTAAAATCATTCGCAAGTAAACATTATTTTTTAGAGGCATATCCCCATGACAACTCCGATCAACCCACAAAAATTATCATTGATGAACGGCGGAAACCTGCTCAATGTAAAATGGATTGACAGTTTCCTGCGTAGCCGCTGGTATCCTGGCATTATTCAATATCCCACCCTGATGATCTTCATGCTCATAATGTTCCAGTTGATTTTGGGGCCCGAAGCCGCGCACGACAACTTCGGCACCGCGCTTACCTGGGTGTTGTGGTGGCCGCTGATCCCGATCATCTTCCTGTTCCTGGGACGCTTCTGGTGCGCCATTTGTCCATTTGCGACCATCAACGATCTCGTTCAAAAATTCGTTGGCAATAACCGCCCGGTTCCCAAGTTTCTAAAAAAGTACGGTGTCTGGATCATCGACGCGCTCTTTATCTTTATCACCTGGAGCGACCACGTCTGGGGCGTGGTGGAAAATCCGCTCGGCTCTGGCATCCTCATGCTGACCCTCACAACGGGCGTGGTCGTCTCTGGTGCGTTTTACGAACGCCGTGCTTTCTGTCGCAATGTTTGTTTTATCGGCGGCTTATCGGGTAACTATGCCCGCAACGGTATGTTGAGCCTGCGTGGAACTCCTGAAATATGCGCGACCTGCACTATCGCCGCTTGTTACAAAGGCACGGATCAATCCATGCCCTGTCCCATGTTCGAGTTCCCCAAGACGATGACCTCGAGTGCCAACTGCGTATTGTGCGCGGAATGTATCAAAGGCTGTCCCAACAATTCCATCCAATTAACCATGCGCCCGCCTACAAAGGAATTGTGGTTCATCCGCAAGCCCAAGATCGAAGAAGCGTTTCTTTCAGCAGTAATCATGGGCATTGTGTTCGTACAGAATGTGACCATGCTCGAAGTATGGCCATCCATGCTTCACTGGCTCGAGAGAATTGTAAACACTACGAGTTACTACGTGACCTTCAGCATTACCTTCTTGATCGCGCTCCTCATCCCCGTTGGTTTGCTTGGATTCACTTCATGGATCGTGAGCAAATTCAACAAGGTCTCGCTCGTGGAAAATTTCGCCCGCTTTGGTTACGCCATCATCGCCCTGGACATGGCGGGTCACATCGCCCACAACCTCTTCCACTTACTGGCGGAAGGCGGAGCCATCTACGTCACAGGGCTGGGATTGTTCGGATTGGCAACACATGGTATGTCAACCGCCCTCGTGGGTATGGAGGTCATTCAAGTCCTACAATTCACTTTGATCGCCCTTGGCTTCATCGGATCACTCTTGACCGCATATTACATCGCAAAGAATAACAGCACTAGCGGAAAAGTCTGGGGAACCTTTATCCCCTACGCGGCATTGATGGTCGTTCTCACCATCATGAATGTCATCCTCTTCACACTCCCGATGGCAATGCGGATGTAATTGGATCGCTCGGTTACTACTGTTTGGAATCTCAAAAGTGGCATAGTAGACTGGAAAAAAACTGGTTGCAAAATCGAGAAATAACCATAAGTAGAAATGCCTGCATGGTTTTGAGTAAGATGACTCTCATTGAATGTGTCTGATAACAAGATAATCAAATCGAACAAAAGGAGCTATTATGACAAACACCGTACATGACCCCGTCTGTGGAATGGATATTGACCCCGCCACCGCCGCAGGCACATTCGAATACAACGGACAGACGTATTACTTCTGTTCACTCGGCTGCAAGAAGTCCTTTGACAAGGAACCTGAAAAGTATCTTGGCAAAGCCGACGAACACACTCACTAGCATTAACATCTCTTCCTTTACACGAAATCGCCTGTCCAAAAGACAGGCGATTTCGCTTTCTGAGTTAAGAGGATGTTTATTGCATGCTGCTTTCTTCGATAAAAGTGCCATGCCAGGTGTGCAGGAAAATCTCTCCACTATAGCCATTGACACTTAACATGCCAACGACTTTGCCGTCCTTTTCAAAATCCAGGGTGTAATACCCATAGAACTTGACTGGATCGGCAGCGGCGGTAGCGCCCGCCAGGTTGGCATCCAGATACTTCTGCGCATTTTGAATTGCTTCTTCAGGAGTGACGGTCATATCGGCGGAGACATCCGCAGGCACAGTGGTATTCCAGCCATTGACACCCATCATCCCGCCCTGTCCGCCCATCATATTCTGATGATTAAGGCCGCCATATTTCTGGTTCCACATGATGTTGGGACCATGTTCCGGGTAGGCGTACTGCGAACCAGAGTCAATTAACAATTCGAACGCGCCCAGACCTGTGTCGGTTTCCTTGATCACAGCATAAGCATTGTTATCAAAGACCATGATCTCAGCCACCATCAGCCCATCGATACCAAGATTTTTGATGTAGGCTTCGGCAGCAACTTTTGCCTGATCAATCGTGAGGGGAACCAGGTTGACATTGTTGTTGCCACCCATCATGCCGCCAGGTCCAACATTATTACCCTGCCCATTCATCATATTACCGGGACCAACATTATTACCTTGTCCGTTTGGCATACCATTGGGAGGATAATTGTCGCCGCGTCCGCCCATCATATTCCAAAAACCAAAGTTAGAAGAGCGAGCCATTGCGCCGCCAGCAAAAAAGACAGCGCCTGCCAGAACAAGTATGGCAAGGACGATCAACGTATTTCGAAGTGTGTTATTCATTTTTTCTCCAGTCTAAATATTTTTGTGTAACGTGCAAAATATTGCATGTCTTTAATCCTATGATAAATATTCACCAACTGCATCATGCAGTCAGGCAGGGCGATTGCATCTAATTGCCAGCGGTAAGGACTTTGATCAGGTAATCTTCCTTCCAACCTGCCTGAAGTTGTTTGGCATGGATGCCACCTTTGG
>JAYVUA010000038.1:0-10382 GCA_043788255.1 Anaerolineales bacterium
ATGGTGCAGCCCATACCGCCACAGGTACAGCCACGGGTGTGTTGGGTGAACTATTGAGCGGGCTTGATCTAAGCGGCACGACCCATACAAATGTCGGCACCTATACAGGAGATGCGTGGACATTCACGGATGTGACTGGCAACTACAACAATGTCAGCGGCACAATGGATGATGAGATTACCAAAGCCTCATCTACCGTAGCTGTTACCTGCCCCGTATCGCAAGTCTACACTGGCTCAGCTATCACACCTTGTACAGCAGAAGCGACAGGCGTAGCAATGAGCCCGGTTGATGTGAGCGCCTCCCTGGTTTACTCAAACAATATCAATGTGGGTACGGCCACAGCAGATGCCAGCTGGGCTGGCGATGCCAACCATACTGGCAATGTCGGCTCCTCTACTTTTGATATCATCCAAGTTTCTTCTACCATCACAGTGACCTGCCCGGCATCACAGGCATATACTGGCTCAGCCATCATACCTTGTACGGCAGAAGCGACCGGTGTAGGTATGAGCCCGGTTGATGTGAGCGCCTCCCTGGTTTACTCAAACAATATCAATGTGGGTACAGCCACAGCAGATGCCAGCTGGGCTGGCGATGCCAACCATACTGGCAGTATCGACTCGTCCACCTTTGATATCACGCCTCGCATACTCACTGTCACTGCAACTGGTGTGAACAAAATATACGATGGTACAACCAGCGCCACTGTAACACTTTCAGACGATCGTATTTCCGGCGACGATGTCAACACGAGTTATATAACTGCCATATTTGCAGATCCTAATGTTGGCACCTGGAATGTGTCCGTGAGTGGCATCAGCATCTCTGGTGGCACAGATGCAGGTAATTACACTCTTGACAACACCACTACTACAACGACGGCCAGTATCACCATTGTCGGGCAGACTATCACCGTAACAACATCCGCTCCATTCAGTGCTTCCAATGGCTCCAGTTTCAATGTGGTGGCCACTGCATCCTCTGGCTTGCCCGTTACTATTACTACATCAAGTGCTTGTAGCGGCGGTGATATAGATGGAACGGCTTCCATCACTATGACTAGTGGTAGCGGTGTTTGCAGTATCTTCTATGATCAAGCTGGAAATGTCAACTATTCTGCCGCCATGCAAATTCAAGAAGACACGAATGCCACTCAAGGCCCCGCCATCACCAGCGCGAACAGCACCGCTTTTGATGTCAGCATCGCTGGGACTTTCACAGTCACCACAACCGGCAACCCATCCACACCGATGACCATTACCCAAACTGGCGCACTGCCAAGCGGTGTAACTTTCATCGATAATGGTGATGGTACTGCCACACTTAGCGGCACACCTGCCTCCGGCACAGAAGGCATCTATAATCTCGTTCTCACTGCGGATAATGGTGTTTTGCCTAATGCAACACAGAACTTTACGTTGACTGTAAAGAACGGACCGATCGTTACTATTATTAATTCAGTACCTGATACTGGAGATGGCAATATTAGTGAGAATGAAATTATTCTCATCACTTTCAATCTTACCCAGATTACGGTTCAGTTTAATCAGGATGTAAATGATCCAAGTGATGATACAGATATAAAGGATGTCACAAATCCCGCAAACTATCTGCTGGTACGCGGTAGTTCCACTGGTGTATACCAAACTGTCAGCTGTGCAGGAGGAGTGATTTCACCTGACCTCGCCATTTCAGTTGACTCGGCCACGTACAACAACAACCAAGGATCAGGACCTTTCGTCTCTACATTGACAATTAACGGTGGTTTACCGCTTAATGTAGCAGGATTTTATCGCCTGTATGTTTGCGGAACAACGTCCATTGTTGATGCAGTAAATAACAATCTTAAACTAGCCGGAAATGGAACCACACCTGGCACAGACTTCCTGCGTAACTTCCGCATCCAGTCACCGATAGTTAGCGGCGGTAATAACAATAATAATGGCGCATCGAACGCCGCTCTTGTAAAACCCGGTGTCCTAATCCCAGTGACAGGTTTCGACCCGAACATGGTTACTCTTCTGCCCGTTCAGCCTCTAGACAAAGCCTACAAGTCGTTGGATGATATTCGTATCGAGATCCCATCGCTTGGCATCAACTTCCCAATCGTCGGCGTATCGGTCACTGATAATGGTTGGAATCTAACCTGGTTGAAAGATAATGTGGGTTACCTGGAAAGCTCTGCCTATCCAACCTTCAATGGGAATACTGTGCTCACCGCGCATGTAAGAGATGCCAACAAGAACCTCGGGCCATTCTCTGACATCAAGGGACTCAAACTCGGAGACAGAATTCTTCTTCATGCATACGGCAAGATCTACATCTATGAAGTACAGGAGAATATTAAGATATCCCCGAACGCCATCTCCACGGCCTTCAAGCATGAGGAATATGCCTGGGTTACACTTGTAACTTGTGAAGATTACAACGCCAAGATAGAAGAGTATTATCATCGCCGCATGGTCCGTGCAGTTTTGATCAGCGTAGTTTCTGACAAATAATACTGAAATATTAAGTGGATCAGGCCAGGCCAATTGACCTGGCCTGATCTTTTTCTTTTCATGCTACACTGTCCTTGCAAACGTATCCATCATCTACAAGCAGTGTTTACTGGTACACAATGCAGGCTGACTCCAAAAAACTTCCTTTCTGGCTTAAATTATTATATGGTTCTGGTGATTGGGGACTTTCCAGCATCGGCATGCTGCGTTCCATTTTTTATGCAATTTATCTTACAGATGTGGTTGGTATTGAACCACGCCTTGCGTCTTTTGGCGCACTGGCTGGCATTATATGGGATGCGATCAACGATCCGATCATTGGTGTGATCAGTGACCGCATGAAGTCAAAGCTTGGCCGCCGTCGGCCCTTTCTTTTGTGGTTCGCTTTTCCATTTGGATTAAGTTTCGTAATGCTTTGGACTGCGCCAAACTGGGAGAGTCAAATTGCATTGACGATCTACGTGACTCTTTCCTTTATGATCTCGGATACACTGATCACACTTGTCGGCGTACCGTATCTCTCTTTGACCCCTGAACTGACCCAGGATTACGATGAACGTACTTCGCTTTCAAGTTTTCGTTCCGTCTTTCAACTGCTCGCGGCAATGACTGTGGTGGTCGCCGCACCCATGATCGTGGATGAAGTCATTCGGGTAGGCGGCTCACAGCAACAGGGATTTATGGCGGCAGGAGCAGCTTTCGGCGCATTGGGATCGCTTCCTCTCTTCCTGATCGGGTTATTCATTAAGGAGAGATTTGCTGGCGAAGAAGTGGATGTGGCGGAAATCCCATTTCGCGAATCGCTGCGTGTGGCCTGGGAGAACATTCCCTTTCGCTATGCGGCGGGTATTTATATGTTCAACTGGTCTGCAGTGGATATGATCGCGATCACCTTTCCATTCTTTTTATTATATTGGGTTGCCCAGGGAGATCTGCTGGCAAAGATCAATATCCTTGGCGTTGATCTTGCACTCGAATCGGCATTCTTTGGGATTATGATGCTGGTTTGTATTTTATTTGTGCCGTTCTGGTTATGGCTCGCAAGAAAACGCAATAAAATACAAGCGTATATTCTTGGCATGATTTTATGGATCATTGTTCAATTCATGATCTTCACGATTCAACCCGGTCAGATCAATTATCTTCTGGTGATTGCCGCACTTGCAGGCGTTGGCGTATCTGCTGCGTATATTTTGCCAGATTCGATTTTACCGGATGTGATCGAATGGGACGAGCTTCGCACAGGCCGCAGGCAGGAAGGTGTGTACTATGGCATCCGCACCCTCATTCGCAAGTTGACGGGCGCGCTGGTTATTTTCTTTACACTGCAGGTGTTGGGCTGGTCTGGATATAAGTCTCCCCCTGATGATGTCATTCAATTTACGCAGCCAGATTCTGCCTTGATCATGATCCGTTTGATGGTTTCATTTATTGGAGCGGGTATTTTATTGGGGACGATATTGCTGGCGTGGTCTTACCCGCTCTCGCGCGAAAAGTACGAACGCATTCAAAAACTGTTGATGATCAGAAGAAATAAAAAGTTGGAAGCGAAGTAAACCCCGCTTCCAACTCAACCTGATACTTGAATCTGCGATTTTCTATATTACTGCCAGCTCTTGATATTCACCAAACGTTTCCTTCATCACTCCAACGATCTCGCCCAAAGTTGCATACGCATGGACACATTCCATCATGTATGGCATCGTATTCTCTGTGCCCAGACAGGCAATCCGTAATTTATCCAGTGTTTGGCCTACGCGGCCGTTGTCACGAGTCTTGCGGACTTCGTTCAAGCGCGCCACTTGGCGATCGTAACCATTCGGGTCCATTTTGAGGATGGGGATGGCAATGGGCTTTCCTTCTGCGTAGGCGTTCACGCCCACGATCTTGCGGATGCCTTTGTCAATTTCACGTTGATAGCGATAAGCCGCATCTGCGATTTCGCTTTGGAAGAATCCTTTTTCGATAGCTGGCAGTACGCCGCCCAATTCTTCAATTCTACGGAAGTAATCGTAGGTTTGTTTTTCCATTCGGTCTGTTTGCGCTTCGACGAAGAAACTGCCGCCCAGCGGGTCGACTGTATTGGTCACGCCTGATTCTTCGGCGATGATCTGTTGGGTGCGCAAGGCAATCGTCACAGAATGTTCGGATGGCAAAGCCAATGCTTCATCCATTGAATTGGTATGTAAACTTTGTGTGCCGCCTAAGACTGCGGCAAGTGCTTGAAGCGCAACTCTGACAACATTATTCTCAGGCTGTTGCGCTGTTAACGAAACACCCGCTGTTTGTGTATGGAAGCGTAACAACCACGAACGCGGATTCTTCGCCTTGAATGTCTCGCGCATTTCGCGTGCCCAAATGCGGCGCGCGGCGCGGTACTTGGCGATTTCTTCAAAGAAGTCATTATGTGCGTTAAAGAAAAAGGAAAGGCGTGGAGCAAACTCGTCCACATCCATGCCGCGGGCGATACCCCAGCGAACATATTCCAATCCGTCTGCCAATGTGAAGGCCAGTTCCTGCGCGGCGGTGGAACCAGCCTCGCGGATGTGATAGCCGCTGATGGAGATCGTATTCCACTGCGGAACTTTTTGTGCGCCGAATTCCATTGTGTCCACGACCAATCTCATGGATGGTTCAGGCGGGTAGATAAATTCTTTTTGAGCGATGAATTCCTTGAGAATGTCGTTTTGAGTTGTGCCGCGTAATTGATCGAGTCGCAGTCCCTGCTTTTCTGCGGCAGCCAGGTACATGGCCCAAATGATCGATGCGGGGGAGTTGATGGTCATGCTCGAGGAGACTTTATCGAGCGGAATACCTTCGAGCAGAATTTCCATATCTTTCAATGAAGAGATGGCCACGCCGCATTTGCCAAACTCACCAAGCGCCTCGGGTTGATCGGTGTCGTAGCCCATCAAAGTGGCCAGGTCGAAGGCAATGCTCAATCCTGTTTGACCCTGCTCGAGTAAGTATTTAAAGCGCTTATTTGTTTCCTCGGCAGTGCCGAAGCCTGCGAACATTCTCATCGTCCAGAGTTTGCTGCGGTGTAATGTCGGGTGGACTCCGCGTGTGTAGGGATATTCACCTGGAAGTCCAAGATCAGATTCGTAATCGAGTTCAGCGACATCCTGCGGAGTATAGAGTCTATTGATCAGTTCGGAAGATGTTGTGATAAATTCATCGGCGCGTTCAGGCAGTTGTGCCAGCGCTTTTTTCAGGGATGTTTGCTCCCATTTTTCCAATGAGCCTTTTAATTCATCCAGCTTTTTTTTATCATACATGGCATTCTCCTTTGGCGAATGTACGCATTATACATGAGGTGTAGTCTGGTATACTACCCAAAGATAAGCAGCGAATAAAAATAAATTCATTCATTTGCGTTGTTGTAAATATCAAAGGTAACATTTATGCCCCGTTTCGAGATTGACGTAGATCCTTGTGATCATATTACTGCCGACGCTATCGGCAGCCCCGGCCAGCGCGTTTTTTATCTTCAGGCATACCAGGACAAGCGCACGATCACGGTGCTGATCGAAAAAGCGCAGCTGCAATCACTTGCCATTGGTGTGGAACAATTCCTTTCGCAGATCAGCCAGCAAAACCCTGACCTTGAAGAAGCATCAGGTGATTTCATTGAAGAGCACATGCGTATCAACCCGCCCGTGGACCCGCTCTTTCGCGCAGGTGAAATTGGTCTGGCCTACGATAAAGAGAGAGACTGTGTTGTTGTGTTCGCCAAAGAATTACTCACCGAGGAAGAAGAACCCGATTCTGCCGCGCAGATTCGGTTCTGGGCAAGCCGCAGCCAAATGCGTAAACTGGCACGTTGGGGTGCTGATGTGACCAGCCGTGGCCGCCCTGTTTGCGTGCAATGCGGCCAACCGATGGAGCCCGAAGGCCACTTCTGCCCGAAGAAGAACGGACATATGCATTAACGTTTCAGCGTGTAAACGTTTGAACGTTGCTACGTTTTCCCATGAATAAAGAAATCGCTAAAATTCAAACCGCCCTCAAGCTCGGTGAATACCAACTCAAAGGCCAGTTCATGCTTGGAAGTAATTACACCTTCTTTGTGGATGTCCAGCATGAAGGTCAAACCTACCAGGCCGTATATAAACCTATTAAAGGCGAACAGCCGCTTTGGGATTTTCCAGATAATACACTGGCACAGCGCGAAGTGGCCGCATATTTATTAAGCGAACAGCTTGGGTTTCACTTTGTGCCCTTCACTACTCTGCGTGAAGATGGGCCGCATGGCGCAGGGTCGCTTCAGCAGTACATTGAATACGATGTGGAATATCATTATTTTAATTTTACAAATGAAGACAAGGATCTGCTAATGCCGGTCATGTTGTTTGATCTGCTGGTCAACAACGCAGATCGTAAAGGCAGCCATGTTTTTTTTGAAGATGATACGCACAAGCTATATCTTATAGACCACGGCGTTTGTTTTCACGAAGAAAATAAACTTCGAACCGTGATATGGGATTACGCAGGGCAGGCGATTCCAAACGAATTGCTCACGCCTCTTTCCCAAACTGATAACTGGCCCAGCCTCTTTGAGTCTTATCTCAGCCCGCGCGAAATCATTGCTCTACAGAACCGTGCTGAAAAATTATTTACATCCAAGGTATTTCCACGCGCTCCACGAGATCGCCGCGCATTTCCATATCCGCCAATCTAAAAGTTATGTTGTTGCGAGGAGGGTGTTTTTCCCGACGAAGCAATCTCCAACTTACGAGGAGATTGCTTCGGGCAAAAGAAAGAACGCCCTCGCAATGACATAAAGGAGTCCCATGCACTACAAACTTGTACTCATTGGTTTTGGTAACGTAGCCCGCGCACTCGCGCGACTATTAGTCCGCAAGCAGGATCTGCTGAAGAGTCAGTACGATGTGACATTTTCATTCACCGGCATCGCCACAGGTAAACATGGCTTCGCCGTCAACCCTGACGGCCTTGATATTCAAGAAGCCCTGGAACTCGTTGAGGGTCGAAAATCCATTTCAGACCTTTCTACTTTCAAAGTTCAAGACTCGCTTGCGGTTATCAACAACTCCCAGGCAGATGTGATGTTCGAAAATTCCCCAGTTAACACAGAAACTGGTCAGCCTGCGATCAGCCACATCCACAATGCACTCGTGTTGAACATGCATGCCATTACAGCCAACAAAGGTCCCGTCGTTCACGGCTATCGCGAGCTGACTGCACTTGCCAAATCCAAAGGGAAACGCTTTAGCTTCGAGTCAACTGTGCTGGGCGGCGCGCCTGTTTTCTCTGTGTTCCGTGAAGCCTTCCCTTTGGCTGACCTTTCTTCTTTCAAAGGGATTTTTAATGCAACCACAAATATTATCCTCTCGCGCATGGAGAATGGCGAATCATATGATGACGCGGTAAAGTACTGCCAGTCGATTGGCGTGGCAGAGACCAACCCCACCAACGATGTGGATGGCTGGGATGCGGCCATCAAAGTTGCCGCTTTGATCACGGTATTAATGGACACGCCGTTCACGCCGCAACGAGTCAACCCAACGGGTATCCGCGGCCTCACGCCTGAAATGATCGCCAAGGCAAAAGCTGAAGGCAAGCGTTATAAATTAGTCTGCTCTGCTGAAATGGATGAAGGTAAAGTCACTGCAAGCGTGGCCCCTCAACTCGTAGACTCGACCTCTCCATTATATGGAATGATGAACTCCAGCACAGGCATCACGCTGCGAACAGATGTGATCCTTGATTACTCGATCACACTCTCTGAAAAACCTGGCATGCAGGGCGGTCCTGTTGAAACGGCTTATGGTTTGTTCGCGGATTTTGTAAATGTTGTGAAGAAATAAAAAAGCCAAACACAAAGCACAACACTTGCGCCGCACGTGATTTGCTTAGCAAATCATGCAGGTGAGTACACAAAGGTCACGAAGGAAAACCTTTTAATTACTTCGTGACCTTTGTGTACTTTGTGTTTAAAAAGAGAAAGGAAAAACAGAACATAAATTCTGTTATACTCTCGCCATCGTTTCAAGCAAAAGGAACTTACTATGGCAAAAACAAAAACACATACCCGTTATGTCTGTCAGCAATGTGGACGTGTGGCCGCTTCGTACATGGGCAAATGTCCGCAGTGCGGAGCGTTTAGCAGCATGGTTGAGGAAGTCATCCACGATGAACCTGTCAGCAAAGGCCCTGCAAATGTTCGAGGGTTGAGCGGCCGTTCGATTCCGCGTCCCATTGATGAGGTTGGGGGTGATGCGGAAGATCGCGTCCATTTGCCGATCGGCGAGTTTTCGCGAGTCCTCGGCGGTGGTATCGTGCTCGGTTCCATCGTCCTGATTGGCGGTGACCCGGGCATTGGCAAATCCACGTTGATGCTGCAAATGGCGATGGAGATGGCGAAGACCCAGCGCGTGCTGTATGTTTCAGGCGAAGAGTCTGAACGACAGATCAAAATGCGCGCGGTGCGTTTATTGCAAAACGTAGGGGCACAGCGCGGGGATGGTTCGTCAAAGTCTTCAAATGGAACTGCTGTGCCCTTACCGAAGAATCTTTTATTGGTGACGGAAACGAATCTCGAAGTGATCCTGAATCATGTCAGCGAACTCAAACCTGACCTGTTGATTGTTGACTCGATCCAAACAGTTTATTTATCTGAATTGGATTCATCGGCGGGGTCAGTTTCGCAGGTGCGCGAGTGCGCGTCACATTTGCGTGAGTTGGCGAAGTCTTCGGGTGTGTCTGTGTTTCTGATCGGGCATGTAACAAAAGAAGGCGCGATTGCAGGTCCGCGTGTGTTGGAACATATTGTGGATACGGTTTTGTATTTGGAAGGTGACAGATTCCAAGCTTATCGTCTGTTGCGCTCGGTAAAGAATCGTTTCGGCGCGACTGCGGAAGTGGGCGTGTTTGAAATGCGCGAGGGCGGATTAATTGAAGTGACCAATCCATCCGAAGCATTTCTTGCGGAACGTTTGGTCAATGCAGCAGGTTCGACGATTGCTGTAACCATGGAAGGGACTCGGCCCATATTAGTTGAAATTCAGGGATTAACTTCGCCAACTCAATTTGGGAATGCGCGCCGTACACCGAATGGTATTGACTTCAATCGTTTGCTGTTGATTTCGGCGGTCTTGACCCGTCGTGTGGGATTAAAACTTTCCGAGCAGGATGTCTTTGTCAATGTAGTCGGCGGCATTCAAATTGACGAACCTGCCGCAGACCTTGCAATTGCCGCTGCGATTGCGTCTTCATGGAAGGATGTTCCTGTCCGCGCCGAAGCTGTGTTGATCGGCGAGATCGGTCTGGCTGGCGAATTGCGTATGCCAGGTCAAATGGTAGCGAGATTACGAGAGGCGCAAAAATTAGGATTCAAAGTTGCCATTGTTCCCAAAGCTATTCGTCAAGGTGAAGCCTATCCCAAAGGAATTGAGATTATTGAAGTGCGGTCGTTGGATCAGGCGTTGAATGCGGCGTTGAAAAAAGATAAATAGAGAGTAAAGAATAATGGTGGTTGAGTAGACCTGAGCGATAGCAAAAGGTTATCAAAATATATGAGTCACCTTACGCACCCAACCGTGATTCCTTGAGCGTATGAAGTGACAGGCAGTTCCGTGAAGAAATATTATTCCTTCGGCGGGCAGACTATCATGCGCGATGCAAATGGATTAAAATATATGCTCACCGATCACTTGGGATCGGTGGTTGCAATTACTGGCAGCAATGGAACTTTAATAACCCAGCTGCGTTACCTGCCCTTCGGCGGCGAGCGGACAAATGTTCCGTCAATCAACGCATCAAGTACCGATTATGGATATACCGGCCAAAGAAAACTTGACTCTGGCATGGGTGGATTAATGGATTATAAGGCTCGTTTTTATTCGCCTTATATCA
>JAYVUA010000039.1:0-19706 GCA_043788255.1 Anaerolineales bacterium
TTTTGTTGAAACTGCGTCATCTAATGTGCCAATGTAAACCGCAGGCCATAGTCCGCCTTCATCGGCCGTTGTGAGGATTTTTCCTCCCAAGCCAGACGGAAGCGGATCATTCTGCGCTGATAGTTGATTCCATTTATCGAGCGTGAGACACGCCCCAGCCGCAGGTGTCGGCGTCGGCTCGGAAGTCAGCGGCGGAGTCCAGGTCACTTGCAACAATCCATTGACAACATAAGGGATGTACGTGTTGATGAAATAATGATGCAAGCCAGTGGGTATGTCCTTGTTCGTGACGCCAGTAGAAAATATCTTTGGATCATAAACACCACCACCGCCGCCTCCGCTACAAATCGCAGGCGGTTGTGCGAGAACATCGGTCACATCGGCGTAAATATCTGGAAAATCGCTTGAGAAATTAAAGTTAACGCCAACTCCCTGACAGGTATCTGGAAGAGTCACCAGTTCGATGGACAGCAGTCGAATGGTGTGACCTTCAACAACGAAATCCTGATTGACATCCCGTGTCTGTCCAATTTGCGGATTGGAACCAAAGTCAACTGCGAAATCAATGGCTGGCGCAATCACGGTTGTCTTAATGGATGAGACGCTCAGTGTCAGCGGTCCTGTGAAAGCCTTGCTGTTCGTGCGATACGACCATAATGCCTTGTGTTCCTGATTAGACCAATCAAGCGGAACTTCTTCCATTGGAATTACCTGTCCGTTCGCGTCTGTCAAAACAGGAATCACCGCTTCTGAGATCATGCCCTTGCCAGAAGGAAACACCGAATCATCCCATGATAAATTTCCTGTAAAGACATAACCATCTTCCAACTCAATTACATTGTCCAACTGTAACTTAAACCCATTGAGCGTTGCAATGTTGGAGAGCGCAGGTGTGCTGGTCTCTCCTGCAACTGGCGTTACTTCTTGTGACACTGAAGTAAATTCGATCACAGGCGCGTAGGTTATGTCCGCTGGCGCAGGTTTAAGATGAAAAGTAATTTCCCAATTTTCAGCGGCCGCGCCAATAGGCATATTTTGTAGAACAGGAATTACCAACGTCAATTCATTCACCTTTGAGGGCACAGATGGATAAACAAGCCTTTGCACATAATTCGGCCATCCGCCTTCAGTGTGTATATTGTTTAGCAACGGCTCAGGCGTACCGCTGTATCCTGTGGATTCTTCAAGTGTACTTCCATCAGGCAAACGTAATAATTGAACAGAGCCAAAAGGATTCCCACCGCCTTCGCCGCCTGAATTTGCGGCGACAATCGTGAGTCCTTCCGCTTTATAGATGATGATCGTGCGTTCAGAGTCAGCGAAAACTTGTTCAATGCTTACAGTAATGCCATCTTGCGTTTGGCTGACTGGTTCCGTTAGCACGCGCAGTGAATCCTTCTGCACGAAACCGACGCCGGGAATAAAACCAGTCAAACGCCCAATTGCATATGCCACACCGGTCAGCAAAAGCAGGGCGAGAAGGGCAAGCAGGATCGCAAGGGCAGGTCGGGCACGCAATGTTTGCATGAAAGTTTTCCTTTGATTTAACCGCGCTGCCACGCGTGGGAAAAGATTGAGATCGTCGGAAATATTCAGACTGGCAGCAGAATCTAAAATATCGCAATAGGTCTTATTCATTAGACTCACCTTTCTGCCCGAGCAGGTGACGCAATCGCTCACGAGCCGCATTCAATAACCATTTGACGGTTCCTGGCGCGGCATCCAGCGCGAGCGCCATTTCCCTTTCACTCATGTCGAGATAATAACGCTGGACAATCACGGCACGTTGTCGCGGCGAAAGTTTTGATAATGCATTCAAGATTTCATGTTGCAGTTGGGTGGATTCCACCTGTGATTCAACGGATGCCGCACGGTCAAGAAGGTTTTCAACTTCTGCGGATTCATCATCCAGCGAAGTAAATTTGCCACTTCCTCGTACGGCATTCAGCGCGGCATGGATCACACTGCGGATGAGATATGGCTCAAAGGATCGGGATTCGTCAAACTGATGAATCCGTTCGCAAATAC
This sequence comes from Anaerolineales bacterium, assembly GCA_043788255.1. Classification (GTDB taxonomy): domain Bacteria; phylum Chloroflexota; class Anaerolineae; order Anaerolineales; family Villigracilaceae; genus Villigracilis. Next base: position 2,029 of record JAYVUA010000039.1, read on the forward strand.
GGATGAACGTCTCTTGAACAACATCCTGCGCGACAGATTCATCGTGCGCAATCAGGAACGCCGCCCTCGCCGCCTTGACTTGATAGCGTTGCATGAGAATCTCCAACCCGCCAAGATCCCCGCGTTTGAGGCGGCGAATGGCCTGTGTGTCATCCATGAACTTCTCTCTTATTCCGTAGAGTACTCATATCAGGTATACACAATGATAAGCGAAAAGGTTGGGATAAAAATAAACAAAAGCTATAGACGAGTATCACGTTTGAATCTCCCCCTTGTGCTAACGACTTGCTTGATCCACCAGTTGGACTGAAACTTCGCCTATTTACGGGGATGCGTTCGAGAGATTGACGCAGCCAAATACAACTCGATATCATATCCTGATTATCAAGAAAACCAAACTTGTACTGATATTTTTCGAAAATACTTGTTACATAAGTGGACAATTGTCTCGACTTTTAACAAATCCTCCATAAATTGCTTGACTTTCACTATGCCCTCATATAGAATGGGGTCTGTGCTAGTTGCTTCATCCGTCAGCTTTTTGGGATTTTTGGAAGAAATTTTCCCAGCCTATTGCTAATGTTCTTTGATAAGGCTTGTGACCTGAGGTTATAGTCGCCCTAAATGTAATAAAATATAACAAATATTGCGTGACATTCTTCCTGTCTTCGCAAGAAATTACGAAAATAGCCTTAAAAAGGCTCAAAATCCAACTCATCGTTAGTTTGCGAAAAAGTTACGCACCGCGATTTCTATCCCCGTCGGGACCGCAAAAAACAAATGAAAGAACCGACCTAAAAAGGCGGTTTTTTTGTTGCCTTTTACCAAATTACCCCTACATTTGAAGATAAAAAAATAGTTACGCTCCGCGGTTTCCATCATTGGGCATTTTTCATCGAACCCGCTATCGCGGAATTAGTACGAGCAGTTGTTGGGCAACATTGCGTTTTCTATCATCAGACCAGAACTGTTGCAAGTGATACCTGAAAGAGGTCCAAGAATAAAATGCAGTGTGACGGGGTTTGGCCAATGTTTGATACGTTCTTAAAGCCAAGAAAGCATTTTGCCGATCATGCTGCTCTCGGAAATTTATGATGAAGGTAAAACAGCTTGATACTCTGTTTCACCTCATAATTCTGAGAAGATGCCCAAGTAGCCAGCACAATAGGTCTAGAAATAAATGGTGGGCAGTCGGTCAACCTACTTTTTCACTTCAACTTGGCCACTTCTATCTACTCAATCTCTCTTAATCAATCCCTCTTGCAATGCAAACTTGACTAGTGCGGCGCGTGTCCGCATGCCAAGTTTTTCCATTCCCCGCGCCCGATACGTTTCCACCGTTTTTATGCTCAAGTTGAGTTGCTCGGCGATCTCTGCGCTGGTGTGACCAAGCGCGACCATTTTTAGGACAGCCTGTTCCCTATCACTTAGACTCTCCCATGAATCGTCCTTGTTGGTGGACTGTCCTTCGGGAAGCATGTCTTCCAACAAGATGCGCGTCATGGAAGGATGGACATAGACCTCACCGCGCAGGACTGATCGCATGGCAGATAACAATTCAGCGTCAGCAGCTTTTTTGAGAACGTACCCACTCGCGCCGTGTTTAAGAGCCTGTCTAAGGTATTGCGGATCATCGTGCATGGTCAGAATTAATATCCGAGTTGAAGGAACAAGTTTTCGCAAAGTGGGGAGCGCATCCAATCCACCTAAGGCAGGCATACTTAAATCCAGCAGGATCAAATTGGGCTGAAGTTGTTCAGCCAGGGAAAGGGTCTCTATTCCACTGGCAGCTTCGCCAACCACTTCAAATTCATTCTGGCTGGTGAGTAATAAACGCAGCCCAGATCGAAGGACAACATGATCATCTGCCAGGAGCACTCGAACGGGAGAACTCATACTGCTACCCCAATTATTTCACTCTGGATTGGAATTTCGATAAAAATGCTTGTTCCCCGTTCACGTGCAGACTCAATAGTCAAGGTTCCGTTCAACAATTCTGCGCGTTCGCGCATTCCCAATAAACCAAGATGGCGTTCGCCGTGATTTGTTTTTACGTCGAAACCAATTCCGTCGTCCTCCACAATCGCGCGAACTACATCATTATGCCGCTCGATAAGGATGCTGGCGGAATGAGCCTGTGCATGACGCGCAATGTTGGTGAGGGTCTCCTGCACAATACGGTAGATGGCAGTTTCCACATCTCCTGGTAATCGTTCCTTCAACTGAATGACAACATCCACTGGGATTTTGTGACGTGTTTGCCATTCGTGCGCAAGACGTTCCAGAGCGGCGGCAAGACCGAGATCATCGAGCACGCGCGGGCGTAAGCGCATGGACAGATCATGGACTTCATCCAGGGTTTTGGATGCTATGTCGCGCAAGTCAACCGCTTTGGATATTGATGCGCATTGGGCGCAATTTGTTTCCATCATGCGCAAGCCGACGATGAGAGATGTTAAATTCTGTGAGGTTGAGTCGTGCAATTCACGTGCGATACGGCGTCGTTCATCTTCCTGGGTGGTGATCACTTTTTCAAGCAGTTGACGGCGCAGAACTTCCCGTTCGCGTCGCAGTTCGTCTGTGCGTGCCAGTTCTTCGGTCATGGAGTTGAATGCTTCGGCAAGGTCGCCGATTTCGTCATCCGCCCAACGCGGGACACGCGGCGTGAAATCTCCTTTGGCGACAGCTTTTGTCGCGTTGACAAGCGCGAGGATCGGGCGTGTGAGAATCCAGGTGAGGAAGACCGCCATCAACACACCTGTTGCAGAAACAAGGAGGATCGTGAGAAGCAGTTGCGCCGTCAGCGTGGATAATGCCACTCGCATGGAAGCATCTGAAAGTCCGATGCGAGCCGTGCCGATTTTGCCATCCAGAATGGGGACCGCCGTATCCCACACAAGTCCTTCATCTGTTTGAATCAAAGCGGTGTGGTGATGTTCGGTTGGGTTGGCAGAGTTCAGAGTTAATAAATCCAGTGGGAAGCCGCCTTCAAACGTTTGGGCAATCACCTGCCCCTGTGGGTCAACAATAAAGGCATATCGAACATTGGGATTATTGGCAAGCGTCTCGTCCAACAGATCGTGAAGACCGAGCAGGTCATTGAGCAGAATGGGGTCTGTGGAACGCGCCGCTACATCGCGCGTGACTGAAACACTTTGCTCCTCCAATTGCGCGGTCATCGTGGCAGCCAGCGCATAACGCGATTGTATGATCACGCCTCCGCCGAGTAGGACAATGAACCCCAGCACAATGCCGAGAATTTTTGTGCGAACACTGACCGCCCCCGCCACTGACCAAATGCGCTGAACAATTTTCTTGATCATCATGGCTGTACTTCTGAAGTTGGGATGATGCCCACCAGCGAGCGTACACTGTCATATGCGTTATCGTTAATCGGTACAAAGCGTTCCACGCCGATGGAGGATAAAGCATCTTCTGCTGTCGGGTCATCTGCCATTTGAAGAAGAACCGATTGCAATTCATCCTTAATTTGCGGACGTGTAAATGGACTTACAACCACAGGCGGGATTCCGAAATCGGGCGAGCGATGAATGACCTTGACTTTTTCTGCCAGTGACGGATCACGCGCTACAGCATAATCGTACACGAGTGAATCGACAGCGGCTCCATCCGCGACCCCGCTTGCTACTGCACGAATGGCTTCGTCGTGGCTGTAGGTGTAGAACGTGCGCGCAAAGAATTCTTCCGGCGTAAAGCCGAGTTGCTGGAGTAAATACGTAGGATAAAAACGTCCGCTCAATGAAATGGGATCGGTGAACGCAAAGGCTTTTCCCCGCAGGTCATTCATGTTTTGCGCAGTACTTGAAATTGACACGATCAAATAAGAATTATAGGTCGTCTTGCCGCCAACCTGAGGCGCAACGAGCAGTTCCATGCCAAACGAATCGTGCCCCTGAATGTATGCGCTGGTGCAGACGAAGGCAATATCCACTTCGCCGTGTTCAATCAGGTCATTGACTTCGAGATAGGTTCGCCGTTGGACAAGTTCAACAGGGCGATTAAGTTTTTCTTGGAGATAGGTGAGAAAGGGCGAATAGGATTCAACTGTCCCCTTGGGCGAGATGACCGCCGCAACCGCCACGCGCAAGGGAACTGCTTCGTAGCCTGCGGGCGTGGGCAAGGGCTGGAGATCGTTTAAATCCACATTTCCCGCGATTTCCGTTTGCGGAAAAACCGAACAGGAGGCAAGGAAAAGAGTGATGAACAAAAGAATTATTTTTTTCATGGTAAATCAGCTTTGCTGTTCAAGTAGGTCACGCTTGCAGCGTGACCTTGTCGCCATCCCTGTAAATGTAGCAAATCGGACAAAATATGTCCAGTGATGAATATCACCGAATCCCTATTCGTTAGGCTTTGGAATGTAATCTCCGCAAAAGATTATTCAACTGCCTGCAATTCCATCACATGAGCAGGAACACAAATAGGCGTACGATAATACGGATTTCCCGCGCAGGCGCAACAAAGCGTGAGTCCATTCTGTTTGACTTCGCGTTCGTTCATGATCTCTTCGCCGCAGACATCACAGTCAACGCGAACCCCAGGGCGTGAGACGATGGCTTCAATGGAAGTTGCAAGTTGTACTTCGGAGATGGTGAACATCTGGTCATCGGGCATGATTTGATAAGCCTGCATTTGTGCGAAGTAGTGGCGTGTCTCATTGGGTGCAAAAAGATAGGCGCGTTGGCGAATATCCAATACGGGTGCAACACGAACGGCAATTCCAGATTTTGTATCTACAAACGTTGCTGCGACTTTTCCGTAGTCCTCGACTCGCAGGGTGCGGTGACCAACGGTACAGTTTGTAGAGGCGGAGAGTCCATCTGCAAAGCAACCATCAGTTTCTGTAATGATGAGCAATTGCTTCTTTTCGGGCGGAGTTTCAAAGCCGAGAGCTGATATGCCTGCCAGTCCCAGGCGCACGCCAAGAATCTGGCGCGGGCAAAGGTGGAAATGATCACGGGCTGATTTTTCGAGAAGAGGTTGGAGGTTCATGGGTATTCTCCATTACATGTCACTGCGAGGCGTTCTTTGCCGAAGCAGTCTTTTGTTGCTGGGGGTTGCTTCGTCAGGAAGATCGCCTTCCTCGCAACGACATAATAAAAAGGTTGTCTCATGGAAAAGAGACAACCTCATGGGTGCTTGAGATTGATCTCCTTTCCATGTGGGGGATAAAAGCGTTTCCACTTTTACCAGGACAGACTATCAATTGATGATAGTCTGTCCTGTTGCCATGTTGTGAAGTGTAGGCGATCAGGCTTCGGAGGATTCAATTATTATCAGTCGTTTTTTTTATCTTCGCCGCCCAAGCCTTGCTTGAATGAGCGGATGCCAGAGCCGAGTTCGCCTGCGATCTTGCCAATGCGTCCAACGCCAAATAACAGGATGACAACTACAAGAATGACGATCAATTCAGTTTGCCCAAGATGAAACATAATAACTCCTTATGCCTTACATCCTCCTTCGTTGTTCCCTCCTTGCCCAAGGAGGGAACAACGAACAAAGGAGAATACACTACACTTTTTCGACTTTTACTTTGCTGTCGTAGAACACGGCTGAGCCGCCAGCGAGGTCGCTCAGGGTGACATTGCCGAGAACAGGATCCATACGCATGGCGCCGTTGGCATGCATGGGAACTGCGCGGCGCGGATCACCTTTAATGACTGTGCCGTCAATTTCGATATCGGCAGAACCACTGGCCCAATGACCGAATCCGAGCGGGAAGGCGACAACGCCGGGACGAATGCCTTCAATCACTTTAGCTTTACCCATCATCGGAACTTTCCTGCCATTTTTCAAATCGTACTCGCCTGCGGTGTTACTGGCGGAGGAGATTTTGATCATATCGCCGTCATTGATTCCCATTTTATGAGCATCGCTGACGCTGATCAACAAATAACCTTCCGGAAGAACACCCAAAGTCCAATAGTTACTGATGCCGCGCGCCTTAGCCATCGTGATGGTTTTGTAAGTTATCAATTGCAGGTCGTAGCCATTGTCCTTGATTTCCTCGCCAATCGAGGAGAGTCCTGCAGGAATGTATTTGGCGTAACCAGCATAGTGCTTGCCTGTCATGGTGTTGATGCTGGTGGCGGTCTTTTCCTGATACAGATTGATCAGGCGACCATATTTGTTGGCAACCTGCGCGCCTTTGTAGGCTTTATCAAAGTTCTGATAGCGCCCGCCGCGATTCATCACATAGACGACCTTGCGCCATAGACTCTCGTCGCCACCGACAGCGGCTTTCCATTTGTCAGCGTCAAAGACGCTCTTGGGCAGGAACCGCCTTGCTTCCAGGAAGATGCGCAGTTCTTCATCGTCCGCTTCGGGGACAGCGTCCGAGCCGTCTTCTTTGTCGCCGAAGGCAATATCAGCCACCTGCTTAAGGTAGTGGTCTTCAGGGCGGATGTAAGGAACGCCTTCGCCAAAGCCATTGGGACCGAAGCCATGTAATTCCAGTTTTTCAGCCAATGCCAGGAAGATCGATTCGAACGACATGGCAATTTCTTCGCCGTAGACTTTCACAGTCGGCCAGCCTGGTATCGCGAGGGCTGGGTTGCGGACGTTTTCTACTTTCCATGGAACGCAGGGATGCGAACCGCCAAATTCCCAGCGTTCGAGATAGGAAAGATCGGGGAAGATGTAATCGGCGTACATGCTGGTCTCACCGACCATGATGTCACTCGCAATGTAGAGCGGGAGTTTCTTGGGATCGGACAAGACTTCAATGGTTGTCTGTCCGCCAGGCAGGCTGTATGGAATCGCTGCCATATACGACATCAGGATCTTGATCGGGTACGGATAAGCGTCGCCGACGGATGGGATGGTTTCCTGATAAATATCTGTGGCAAGCGGGAACCACGGACGTTTGGTTGGGTATGTGCCATCAAAGAGGGATGTCTTCTCGTAAGCCACACCTGTGCGGATGATGTCCACGCCGAAGGCGGTCATCTCTTCTTCGCCCCACATCTTGGTCACTGGGAAAGGCTGACCCTTCTTGCTGCCTTTGCGATCGTATGTGCTGAGCCTGATGGAGCCGCCCGCATAATCGAAGTTGCCGATCAGCAAGTTGACCACGTACCAGGCATTGTTAGCATAGAAACCGTTTGTGTGTTGGGAGGGACCGCGATGAATATCGGCGGCGGCTTTGCGACCATGCGAAGTAAATTCGTTGGCGAGGGTGAGGATATCATCTTCTTTAATACCCGCGATCTCAGCCCATTCCGCGATGGTGTGTTCATTCGCCGATTCAAGGATGATCTGCATGCCATCTTTGACGTCGAACTCGCCCACCTTCTGGTTGATGAACATATCACCCACTACTGGAGCGGCTTCCGCGTTTAATACGTTGATCGGGGTGGGTACGCCGCCAACCAATGCCACAGGGGTATCGCCGGGGAATTCCACACCAGCGGCGTCCACGTAAACAGTTACATCCTTGCCGTCTTTCTGGACAGTTTGCGGGGTGAGCAAACCCAATTCGCTGGCGCGCAGATGTTTACCAGGCACGCCTTCTTTTAATTTCACCAGCCATGAAGAGTTGGTGTAATTGGGTTCGCCCGCTGCAACTTGAGCGGCAACGTTGGCAATCGCCAGATAGGCTTTGTTATATTTTTCATTCTCCAACATCCAGCGGATCATGCCGAGTGCCATTGCCACATCGCCACCCGGTTTAATTGGAACCCACTTCCAGGCTTTGGCGGCGATCTTGCTCAAGCGCGGATCCACAACTGCAAATTTGCGTCCGGTTACGTAGGCTTCCATCGCCTTGGGTCCGCGTTGCGGGGGACCATAGTTTGAGTCCAAAATATTCGAGCCCACGTAAATTACAAACTCACTATTGGCGGTATCTGCCTGCCAGTAGGCTTTGTCGCCGCTATCATAGGATGCTTTTTCGGCATTCCATTTGGCGCTCATGGCTCTGCCAGTGAAGTACAACGATCCCTGACAAATGGTGGTGTGACCGTTCATGTTGATCGAGCCAAAGCCGCCTTTGACAAAGCGATCTACTACATCTTCACGTCCGCCCTTCATGCGTCCCCACACAAACATGAACTGATTGTTCTTGGGTCCAAGGTCGGGATGTTCGGGATCAATCAACACGTCAAGATGATCCTTGAACTTGGTCTTGAATTCCTCGATTAGCGCGGCCTTCTTATCCTTATCTTTTTCATTCCAAATCAACGCGATCTCAGCCGACATTTCTTTCGATAATTCAGCATCTGCCAGGGCGCGGACGGCTTTCATACCATCCACCTTTCCTTCGCCGAATAAATCGCCGCCGTTGACAACTTCGTCAATGGCTTTCTCGAAGGAAATGGTTTCCCATTGTCCCGCGCCACGCTTGGTGCCGGGCTTGCGCTTGAGGACACTGGTAATGCGGTATGGGTCATACGCCGTTTGCAAACCGGCTTGTCCCTTGGGGCAAAGTCCGCCTTCAATCGTCGCCATATCCTTGATGGGCGTTTCATAAGCAGGATGCGGCCAGAGCGTCCACGGACTATAGGGGTTACCGTCAATTTTGGCTGCCATGCCCTCAAGCAGTTTTACTTTAATTCCACAACCGGTATTGCATTGCAGACAAACGGTGTATATCTGGTTTTCAGGCTTGGCCTCAAAGAAATTACCTTCACCAGCAGACATCGCTTTCTGGATGGCTTTGTTGGCCTTCGGCATATTGCCCAGGAAAGCTGCCGCCGCACCAGTCACGCTCGAGAGTTTGAGAAAATCGCGGCGCGAAAATTTGTTTTCAGTTTGTTTGGTTTTCATTTCTTCACCTCGGTAAAGCGTGCCAGGTAAGCCAGCAAATAATCCATGCCGATGAGAATGCCGAGTATGGCAAAGCCCATCACTGCGGATGTTACAGACCACTCCATCAGGCTGGGAGAATAATCAAAGGTTAATTTTGGACCGTGGAAGGCTTCCGCCAACCCTGGCAGCATCGGAGCGACCTGTCCCGGCACAACGATCAGGAGACGAGCGGCGGCATAACCGATCAACAGGAACAAGCCCATCAGCCCGGCGACAAATCCGTTCTTCGCCAGTTTTGGCTGGACAAGCACGAAGACGGGGATGATGATACCCAGTGCGATCTGCACGACCCAGAACGAGAACCAGTAGGAACCGGTTAGGACAGACTGTACTGCGATTACATTATCCGGTGCGCCACCATAGAGCGATTGAGTGAAGTCTGCGACCAGGAAATAGAGTTTGATAACGCTGGTCACAATCGAAATGACCGCAAGTGTCCAGAGCAGGCTGGTGCGTTGTTTATCATTGAGTGCCGGCATGAACCAGCCAACCAATACGAGCATCAACGCAACACCCGAAGCAACGGCAAAGATCGGGAATTGAACAGGAAGCAATCCGACGTGCCAGAATAAGCGCGCCGCATTGCCGCCCAGGAGGAAGCCTACGCCACCCGCCACAAGGATTGCGACCACAAGGCCAACCCACATGACAAACTTCATCACAGATTTTTCTGGACGAGTAAATGCCAGAAACAAAGAGATCACGATCAAGGCGAGAAAGATCGTGTATCCCCAAACCATGAGCGCAAGAAAGGAAGTGAAATTCGGCTGGAGGTACACTTTCCAAATGCGATCCATGTGTCCCAAATCCATGCCAATGGATCCCAATCCAGCAGGCAGAGTCACCAGTGCCGCCCACAACATGGTTTTACCTGTGCCTTTGAACTGGGGAATGTTGAACAGATAATCGAGTGTGGCAAGCATATACGCGCCTGCCGCCAAACCCGCCAAAAACAAATACATCGCAACCCACAAGCCCCAGCCAATATACGAACCATAGTTTGCGCTTTGCTCGCCTTCAAACAGGCGAATGTAAACGCCCCACAATCCGAACAGCAGGGCAAGCGCGCCAACAACGTAGGAAATTTTCTTTATCATCTCATCCTCCTACACAACATAGTAAACGCGCGGTTCAGTACCCAATTCTTCCTTGAGCCGAATCACGTTGGGTTTGTTGATAAGTTCAGTCACCAGCGAGTCGGGATCGTTGGCGTCGCCAAAGTAGGTGGCGCGTCCGATGCAGGTGGTGGTGCAGGCTGGCAGGATGCCGTCCTTGATACGATGCAGGCAGAAATGACACTTGCGGACATTGCCGATGGGAGACTCGTGTTTGCCGTCCCGCTTCCACGCTTCGCCATACTCCTGGCTTGCGTGCTCGTACCCTGCGGCAGTTTTCCCGCCGACAACTGCGCTGTCAAAGACAGGCAACTGCTCGGCATAGGTGTAACCAAAGTCAAACGTGCGCGCCCCATACGGACAAGCCGCCATGCAGGCTCGGCAGCCAATGCACTGGTCATAGTCCACTACAACGATGCCTTCTTCATTGTGATATGTAGCAGTCACCGGGCATACTTCAGTGCATGGGGATTTCTCGCACTGCATACAAGGGCGCGGCAGGAATTTCATACTTACATTGGGATACGTGCCAACTTCCTCGGTCATCACCGGGCGATAGACCACGCCAGGCGGTAATTTGTTTTCAGCAATACATGCCACGGTGCAAGCATGGCAACCAATACAACGGCGCAGGTCAATCACCATCACCCAGCGCCTTTCCGAAGCGGGTTTTTCCAGAGCGCGTTTCAATTCCGTGTTCATGCGGAAAAGAGCGTCCTCTTTCACGAGCAGGTCAGCGGCCGGAGCGGCAGAAATCTCTACGCCATCCAGCACGGGAGCGACCAACCCAGCAAACACCTCGGAAGCATATTTATCCAATAGCATCCCCGTAGGGGGCAAATTTGCTTCGTTTGTCATTGCGTTTCTCCTTCATGAAATTAGATTTGGATCGAATCTGATAATGCCATCGTCATTATCCACCTGATGGTAAAAATCATATAGCGGGGAAAGTCGGATTGTTTTCCGCGAATTGTAAGGAAATCCCCTACACAAGCAGCGACCTTCGACAGATTAAAATATGACACAGTACATATTCATATCTGGGAATATGCTGTAGATCGTCTTCATGGAGTTGAATATGGAAAATAATCCCCTGCAACCCGTTGTTTCCCTGCTTGAATCCATCTCGCCAATAGCACGGCTGGAACTTCTCTTGCTGATTGTCGCCGGTGAATGGTGTCTGGTTTGTTTGGCTTTCAATTTGAAACGTCTGCACACTCTATTTCTTGCACACGCGCTCTATTAATGCGCCTGAGACTCGGTTTTTGAAAGATGGTGACCCATCACTCCGCGGTTTTGACCGCTTTTCTTTCATTTTTTCGCTATTTTGTCTTCCGGTAAGCCCATGCGCTTGCTGGATGACGAGTTCTCCGACAACCTGCTAGGCGATGGCAATTTTAAATCCCTGGGTTAATATGGCGTATTTGCTCACAAATGAGGATATGAATCCTTGGGGGCAGGGGTGTACGCAATCGAACATTTTTTTCATGTTCCATCATTTGACCATTACCAAATATTTTTCTTAACCCTTTATAACTCACTTCGCGCTTCCCAATGATACGGATCAAGCGCCAGCACAGCCTCAAAGGTGGCGCGCTCTTCGGCAGTGTGCCCAAGCCCTTTATGTGCAAGACCGATCAGATACTGATTTGAAATCCTGGAGGCGCGCCCGGGTTCTTCATCAAAAATGATCGCGGCAGGGACTGAGGTAAAGAAGCCGCCATCGTCTTGCGTATTTAAATTCGCGGTCGCCTGATCGAGTAGGAATTGCAACCTGGTCTTGGCTCCATCTTCATCGCCAAGCTGACGCAGGGCTAAGGCACAGTAATAACTCAATGGTGAGATTAACGGTTGAGCGGGACCCACGGTTTCAAAAGTCAATACATTGCGAAAGTGAGTCTCTGCAGCTTCGCGCTGACCGAGGCTCACGTTGACCTCTGCCATACGATACTCAATTAACGCTTGAACATCCTGTGCGGCACGACCAACGCCGAGATTGACGGGATGTAAACGCGCAGCATTGAAATGTTCCAACGCTTTGAAGGGATCAGACTTTAGCACCATTTCGCCGATCAATACATTTGCCAGTGCATATTGTGTCGCCGACTGACCTTCACCACCCTCCCATGGATGGAATTGGTGCTTGAGCAAAACGTGAAGCGCTTTCTTGGGCTGGTCAGTCTGGTTGTAAAGCGCGGCAAGCCCAACGGTCAGGTCATCGCGCGCTTCCACGGCGTCAAGCTGATTCTCTAAAGCGAGCAGACGGTCAATCGGCGCAACTCCTAGGCAGCGGGTGAGTTGATCGTATTCCATGATCTGACGCGGGTCATTGGGGTTGGCAGTCAAGGCTTGCTGATAACAATGCCGCGCACCATCCTTGTCGCCTCGTTTGTTATGTAAGGCGATGCTCAAATTGCGCCAGGGGATGGAAAAACCCGGTTCGAGTTGTGTGGCAACTTGCCAGGCGGCGATTGCTTTTTCGTGTTGCTTTTTATCGTAGTAGAGATTGCCAAGATAGTAAGCGGCGCGTCCATCTGCTGGATTAAAAACCCGCGCTGACTCAAGAATGATCTGCTCCTCGCTCCGCTGAGGAAAGCACCAATCTGACGGCTGGTTCGCGGCTTGCTGAAACCAATCGAGGGTAGAGGTCACATCATCCATTCGAGATGCGAAATATCCGAGGGCATAATAAACTATTGGGTAGTCGACTGTGGACTGAGGCGCGCTGCTTGGATTATCCAGATGGATGAACGCAACGAGAATATCCGTCGCTTCAGCGTAAAGTCCACTGTTGGAATAATCAAAAGCCAGATCAAGATAGTTTTGAGCATTACCGCGCAACAAGCGATTTAATTCGATTTGCTGATCGTGATTGGAATCACCGAGAGCTTCGAGGGCCAGCATGAGTTCACAGGTTGCCCAATGGTTGAGTGGATCAAGTTTCACGGCGTCGCGAGCAGTCTCCAGCGCAGATTCGAGGCGTCCCATTCGGCGTAGGACAGCACACTTAAGGGCGAGCGCCTGGTTGTGATGGGCATTGGCAACGAGTGAACGGTCAATGTGTTCAAGCGCGCTGGCAAAATCTGAGTGGCGCGTATTGATCTGCGCCAGGGCATAATAACCGGGCGCTTGGCAGGCAGATGAGCAGATACTCTTATAAAAAGCATCGTAAGACTCAGCGAAACGATCCTGATAAACCAACGCCAAGCCCAGGTTGTAATAGGCTTCGCCATCATAAGGATTGAAGTTATAACGTGTCAAAGTTTTGATGGCAGTGCGGAAGTGCGTTTCTGCTCCGGCAAAATCACCACGGCGCAGTTTCAAGCGACCGAGCGAATTGTTGTTACGCGAGTCGCCGGGGTCCAGTGTGAGCGCCCGTTCCCAATACAAAGCGGGGTCGAGGCTGAAATGAAGATACTGTTCAACGTGCAAGCCGGTGAGATAGAGTTCTTCCAAACTGTCGATCTTATGCGGAAGTTTGGGCGGCTTGGCAGTTTCAGGCAGAGGCTCATTGCGGCGAGGCAGGGGAGTATAGGAAATGAGTTCGTTGTTGGCAGAGTCAAGAACCTTGAGCGTGGTCGATGATTGCAGATCAAAGGATTGATTCGCAGTGAAAGGCTTTCCGGGTAGCAGATCACCGTGCCAGTGCAAAAGCGTTTGCTCTCCAGCCATAATAAGTACCTGCGCATTCAATATCGTTTCGGTAGAGCACACGCCGATAAAGTTATTCTCCAAATTAACCGCTACTTGAGCGTTGGCATTCTTGACGGAGCCAATCTGCTGAATGGGATACCAGATATGGCGGAATGTTTTGGTTTCATACGGCTGGAGCCATGAGAAGTCTGGTTGATTGTCGGAATAACTGGATGCCATCAGTTCAATGTAGGGACCATCATTATCAGTCAGAGATTTCTGCCAGGCAGAACCGAAGTCACTTGTGCCCCACAGAAAGCACTTCTTGCCCGGCGAGATATGATGATTTGCCACGTGGATGATGCCAGCTTGTTTGCCGTGATCGAAGCCGCCAAAAAAGTCGTATTTGGATGGATTGGCAAAATATGACGTAGCCTGTTGCACATTGTTCGGGAATGAAATATCAACGCCGTTGCGCCAATCACAACCGGCGTAGTATTCATGCGCAATCGGATAGGATGCCATATCGGCGCGTGAGTGGAAGGCAACATTCTCCACATCCGGCGGGAAGATCACCTGGTAGCTATCATTGACGCTTGCCGCGCAGTTGATCCACCACAAAATAGGGTGTGGCAATGCTGTGCGGTTGTAGAGTTGAACCTTCAATTCAAAGTAAGCCTTGCCTGGATAGATACACACGCCCAACATACCCTTCATGCGATTCATTGGTTCATGCTCGCTCAACCAGACTGTTGCCGACCCATCCACGCCTTGCTCGAGTCTATATTCCACCGGCATGAATGTCGATGGGCGGTGGTGCAGATGCCAGTTAAATTCCATCCCGCCGGAAATCCACGAACCGAATAGGCCGATCAGATTCGGTTTGATCACATTCTGACGATAGATGAAGTCGTACCCATTGGTTTTGTCGAGCGCGGTATGAATGCGTCCACCGAACTGCGGCATGACCATAACCTGAATGTATTCGTTCTCCAGAAACACAGCTTGATAGGTTTGAGCCACTTTTGTTTCATGGTTGACGCGGTCTGTAAATGGGTTGGGATAGACGTGTCCGCTTGCTCCTTGATTGACTCGTTTTTCAAAAAACATTGGGTTGAGGTCAGGCGGCGGAACTGGATAGGTGGGGATGGTTATCGGCTCTTCCCAAACACGGGCAGGTTGATAGGTAGGTGTCATTTGAAATAGGATTCCATTCCATGCGCGGCGATCAAATCATCACAAAGCGCGACAATGTGATCGAGAGATAACTCTGCCGCGGTATGCGGGTCTAGCATGGCAGCTTGATAAACTGTGTCGCGTTGACGTGTTAGCGCCGCTTCGATGGTTAACAACTGCACGTTGATATTTGTACGATTGAGCGCTGCGAGTTGTTCTGGGAGAGCGCCGATATAACAACCCTGTACACCGTTACGGTCTACAAGACAGGGAACCTCCACGATAGATTCAAATGGCAGGTTGGTGATTAGACCGTTGTTCTGCACGTTGCCACCGATCCGGTAAGGGATGTCTGTTTCCATCGCTTCCATGATATACGAACCATATTCATGAGTACGGGTATGAGTCAGGTTCTGGTTGTGAACCAGGTTTTGACTTTGCGCTTTCCACTCCGAAATTTGATTGACACACCGGCGCGGGTACTCGTCTAATGGAATGTTGAACTCATCGATCAGTTCCGGGTATTGTGATTTGATCCAGTACGGCATATATTCCGCGCTATGCTCCGAAGACTCGGTAATGTAATAGCCGAAATGTCGCATCATTTCCAAGCGCACCATGTCACCATGCTTTTGAGCGTCGGGTTGTCGTGCCAGCCGATTTTTTTCCGCGGCGCGCTTTTTGATTTCGGGGTAAAGGTCTTTTCCATTATCTGTAATTTCCAAAAGCCAGGCTTGGTGATTAATCCCGGCGATGTTCCATTGCAGTTTTTGGACATCGCCTGACATATCGAGTTCATCTAAAAGTGTGCCGGCGCACACCTGCACCGAATGGCATAGACCCACAGTACGAATACTCGATCCGCGCAACATGCCGCCTGTGACCATGGCCATTGGATTTACATAATTTAAAAACCACGCTTCCGAGCAGACCGCTTCCATATCATGGGCAAAATCAAGGCAGACCGGAATGGTGCGCAAAGCGCGGAAGATGCCGCCGATGCCGAGTGTATCGCCAATAGTCTGGCGCAGACCAAATTTCTTTGGAATTTCAAAATCAATGACCGTGCCCGGTTTATAGCCTTCCACCTGGATGGCGTTGACAACGTAACTGGCGCCGCTCAACGCATCACGCCGATTCGGGATTCCGAGATGCGCCGTGATGGTGGCGCGGCTGTTGTTGATACTCTTGTTTAGGTTTTCAAGCATCATTTGGGATTCTTTGAGTCGTTCACCGTCGATATCGTAGAGCGCAAAATGCGAATCCCGCAATACTTCACTGCACATGCAATCGCCTAAAATATTTTTGGCAAAAACAGTACTGCCAGCTCCCATAAACGTTATTTTGATCATAGGTTTCCTTTTTATTTTGTGAGGCAACAATGCCATCAGGCTTTGATAGCATCCAGCACCAGCACCCAATCAGGACCGGCGATGGGGGAAGTGAAGGTCATAATTTCATTTGGATGTAAACCCGCTTCATGCCAACGCCCAAGCCTGGGATCAAACCATTGAGCTTTGACCTGCCCCTTGAGCGCACTCAGATCTACCTGCAAAGTTTGCTCAGCCAACGGAAAATAAATCAAAGCATATATCCCATTTACATCTCGTGTAGCGACGGGATGCGCGGCACGCAATGGTTCATAGTGTTGGCTGTTATCAGGCGGCGGGATTTCCGGCAAGCCGGGTAACATATCGGGCGCAGGGATGCGCGTTAGATAGGGACGCACTAACATTAAGTTCTTGAGATGAATCAATTGCGTTGCGCCGGTTGCAAGCATGGCTTCATCCCAGATTGGCGTGGGAAGGTTGACCGGCTGATGTTGATGAGCCCAAAACTGCCAGATGGCGTGATGCCCATAGGTGTGGCCGCAGGCTCCGGCGAAGACAGAGCGATAGGCTTGTTTGCGAACATCGTAATCGGTGAAGCGTCCAAAATCCACCTGCCACTTGCGCAGGAAGGGATCAACGGGATGCCCTTCGTAATTTGGCTCCCCATCCAGTACCGGTTTGGTGGGTGTGCGCTCATAGTCAGCGCGGACCATCTCCCAAATGGGGGTATCCAACAGAACATGACCGGACTGGATCATGTTCATATCGAGCCAGTCTGATTCATGCAACACTGCCGACGAACTCGCGCCGCCGTTGGGGTGATAGGTAAGTAATGGCTTAAAGCCCAAGCCTTCGGTAATGCCATCGGCCATGGCCGCCCAAAGGTTTTCGTAGCCATCGGCAAGCATGTCACCGCCCAATATCCACAAAATATTGGTATCGTGGCGATAGCGCTGACCGAGAAATTTGCCATAGATGTGGGCATTTTCCACGTTGAAAATGGCCGGTCCCCACGCGCCACTGCGAACGTTATTAGCCCACGTGGGAAGCAGGCCGATGTAAAGCCCCTTTTCGGCGGCAAGGCGAATGATTTCATCAACATAACTAAAATAATTTTCGTTGGGGCGCGTGGGATCATCGCCCAACAACGCGATATGCCCGTTGGTATTCGGTGTGTGCAAGTTAAAGTTATCCATTTCAGCGAGAATAACCGCTTGAATAACGTTGAAACCTTGCTGGCGACGAACTTCGAGATAATGTTCCGCTTCAGCGCGATGCAGGCGGTGGAATAATTCCCAGGCGGTATCGGCGAGTCAGAAAAATGGTTCACCGCTTTCGGTCACGAGGAAACGGTGATCGGGATGAACTTGAATGCGTGGAATGGTCATTATTAATATCTCCTTGGTAACGGTTGTTGGCTTCTGGTGGTGCGGCGAAGATTACGGCTGAAGGTTGTTCACGTCAATTTGCAACAGGTGAACCCAGCCTTTACTTTCATCGCCGAAACGCGCAAAGTAGATTCTGCCTGCGTCATCAGTTTCGCCGCCGGTGAAAGTGGCGTTGCCCAGGCGTACGGTGTAGTCGGCTAATTTAA
>JAYVUA010000040.1:0-16294 GCA_043788255.1 Anaerolineales bacterium
TTGCATGTTTCGGCACTCCGATCGCCAATCACAAAAGCCACAATTTGACGAGTACGTCGACAAATGGCTGTCCACAACCAGGATTTAGCTGTTTTAATGAAGACAAATGACCAAATTTCATCCAATTCCAGCACATCTTCGCTTTCGGCAGGTAACAAACTTTCCTTGACCGTAGGTTGTTCTCTTACTTTTTTTTCAGCATTTTCTTCAAAGTGTTGCGCGAAATATGAAACCTACGAGCTATTCCACGCATACTGGGCCGTTCATGGTACATAGATAAAATCTGGTTTTTCTCTTCCTCGCTACGCTGGTTTTGCGGATACATAACTGCCGACTTACGACAATCTTTGCATAAGAACTGTTGGCTGCCTGCGCTGTTTTTGCCATTCATAACAACATTCGTACTCTCGCACTCTGGACAGTGAAAAACTATGACTTTGCTTATCATGACTCTTTTATAACATCATTTAGAGAAACCCACTACCCTCTTTTTGTCACGCAGATTCTGACACGATACAATCATAGCTCCTCCACCTATGCTGGCTACTTGGTTCATCTGCCCGGATTCGAGAGGTAAAGCGGACGTGTAATCTTAACTCAGGGAGCAGAACATGCTGGGCGAATTCCTGGATGAGAACGGTTATCCCATTTTGGCATAAGACAAACCAACGTTGAATAGACTCTGCTAAGTTTTCAGTCTGACAACATATCGTCCCCTCGCTAGGCGTGTTGCATGGATTGTTGCTATACCTGATCGCGGGTTCGATAAAAAATGCCCAATGATGGAAACCGCGGAGCGTAACTATTTTTTATCTTTAAATGTGGAGGTAGTATGGTTGTGGTCTCATTTGCCTGACGACGCGTCGAACAAAGCGTCCTAAGAAACAGGATTATAGGAGAAATTGTCCGTTTTGTATTGATCTGTCTTTCCATACTTAATTTCCAAAGAGGTGTCGCCTCTTCGTTTTCCTATGATGGACATATATTTGGCGCGCTACTCTTATTCTTACTTAAAATGATATGCATATGACCCATCCCCAACAGCTTGTAGAGATGGCAGCATTTGGAATAACACTGCATATTCTGACTTCGGACGAATGGATATGATTGTGTACGAAACAAAATCAAAAACAACATCCTTAAGCAGAATCTGACACAACACCTTTCTCTCATCCGGGGTTGCAATCTTCCAAGCTTCCTGCAATCCGAGTAAAGTCGTAGCTGCCTGACGCACCTCATGTGGGGTAATCTGCTCGATCACTTGCATTTGTATTTGAAGAGTTTCAATATCTCTCCAGAAAGAATGTTCATCGCTTTCGTATAATCCGTGCTTATAAGCTTCCCTCATACGACGGATCTCCCCTCTAATGCGAGCCTTCTCTTTTTGTGGGACAGGACCATCTTTTTGATGGTTGAGAATATCTTGTAATGTTGCCTGCCAGTTGTCTGGTAAAACAAGACTTTCCATCACATAGCCAATTTGCTCCTCAACTAAATCAGCGCGTACACTCATGCAGAAAACAAGCAGTGAACTCCCGAAAATCGCGAAACATCGCGGTAATATCTGCCAGAGTGAGCGCTCTGGGCGCGCATTCTCTTTTTGCAATTTTTGCAAAAAATGACGCCGCTGAGAAGATAGATACGCCGAGTAAATTGACGGGTTTCTATAGTACGCCGCCGCCCTGAACGAACTTTTTGGCAACGCGCAAACAACTCCTCGCTGATAATAGGCTTGTGTACTCCCCCTTTATAAGTTCACCCTTTCCACGTTGAGACTTACCTTGGGTGAAAGCGCCTTGATAACGCAGGTATCCCATATAGAAAGGATTTTGAAGCATCTCGCGCACACTATCTTTTGTGAAGGCATGTTTCAGAAACGTACGCGCACCTTGTGTATTTTACCAATCGGCAATCTGTTGATCGAAATAAAGGCCTGTGGAGTAACGAAAATTGTATGAATTGGAAATCACACGTTCCACCCTCCAGCGATTAACTTTCAACTGGCGATAGGCTTCCAGTTGAAGAACCAAACCCATTGGCAGATTAGAAACGCGAGTGGGAACATCAAAGTGAATGATTTCCTGCTCAATCACCCAGTTCCATCTTCGTGACCCCTTCTAAGCTTTCTCCATGCGATGATTCGACAAGAAGCTTCCAGCCCTCGATCTTTTCGCAAGCCGAATAAAAATCTGCTTCCACTTGTTTGTCATTGGCAATGGCATAATTTTGGGTTGTCTCAACAAACTTATGCCCCATCAATTTCTGAATGGATGTGATCGGCATGCCCGCTGAAAGCAGCTGATCGGCAAATGTATGACGCAATCGATGCGCGGTGAGACTTACCCCGCTTTGCCTGCTTATTTTCTTGACACGAACGCTAATACTTGTAGTGGATATTTTCTTTTGCTGATAACTTGGAAACGCCGAGTCACAGCGTGATTTGGGCCGTTGTTCCAACCAGAGGGATAAGTCGCGCTCAGCTTCAACAGAAAGGTAGACCGTCCGCTCCTTTGATCCTTTTCCACGAATGATCATGCAGGAGGGTGACTCCTGTAAATACAGATCAGACAACCTCAGCTCTGCCACCTCCCCAATTCGGAGACCGCTTCTCAACATTAACGTACACATGGCCCTGTCTCGAGTATCCTTGATCGCCCCGAAGAAATTACGCACATCCTGGGCATTGACAGGCCGCGGCAGCCGTTGGGGCTCGCGCAAATAATGACGCCTTGGCAATATTGGGTTCTTGATGCTATTTCCTTCTGCAATGAGGAAGGTGTAAAAAGAAGCAACTACCGCCAGCCTCCGATTGACCGTGCTGGGCTTATATCCCCTGCCTACTTGAAATTTTATGAATTCGTCCACATCCCGCATGTGAATTTCATCGGTTCTCCGCTCTCCCATGACCCTCATAAACAAAGCCAGATCACACTGATAATCCCGCCAGGTTCGAGCCTGCGGGCTTCTCATCCGTACCAGTGAATAAACTTTTCGATGTCTGCCTTCATCACGCCATCTCCTGTCGCTATGAGTGGCGAGAATTTTAATTCATTGGAAAATAAAGTCTCTCTTATTTACCCCATCATTATTTTCGGACGATATTGCAGTGCCTCCGCCAAATGTGTGGATTGGATTTCTTCGCTCCCCGCTAAATCTGCGATCGTGCGTGACAATTTCAAAATGCGATGATAGGCACGCGCGGATAACTGTAGTTGACTCATGGCCGAGCGCATCAAACTCTGACCCTCATCCTGCAGCTGGCAAAACTGGCGAATCTCCGCGATGCGCATATCGGCGTTGCTGACGATATTCGAAGATGCGATATTTGAAAATCGGGTTTGCTGAATATTCCTGGCGGCTTGCACTCGTTGACGAATCGTTTCACTGGTTTCACTTATTTTATTTCCACTTAGCTTTTCATAATCCACCCTTGGGACTTCGATGTGAATGTCGATGCGGTCGAGCAATGGGCCTGAAATTCGCTTTTGATATTTGGTCACTATTACAGGCGCACAGGTGCATGGTTTGAGGCTGTCACCATAATATCCACACGGGCATGGATTCATGGCGGCGATCAATTGAAAGTTTGCTGAAAAAGTTAATGATCCTTTTGCGCGGCTGATGGTGACGACTTTATCTTCCATGGGCTGACGCATTACTTCAAGCACGCGCGTCCCGAATTCGGGAAATTCATCTAAAAATAAAACACCGCGATGCGCGAGGGATATTTCACCAGGCTTGGGGATATTTCCGCCACCAACCAGACCCGCATGTGAAATGGTGTGATGCGGCGAACGAAACGGACGATGACGTATTAACGGTGTGCCTGCAGGGAGTTGATCTGCTACCGAATAAATGCGAGTCACATCCAATGATTCTTCGATGCTCATTTCAGGGAGGATGCCAGGTAATGCGCGTGCCAATAATGTTTTTCCAGCCCCGGGGCTTCCAACCATTAAAACATTATGTCCGCCAGCCGCAGCAACTTCGAGCGCACGCTTGACATGTTCCTGTCCTTTTACTTCGCTGAAGTCTGTTGGAGTGAATAATGGTTCGAGTGAATCTCCTGAGGGGAGATAAGGTTCAATGAGACGGCGACCCGATAAATGGTCGAAGAGATCCGCAAGCGTTTTGACCGGGATAACTTCAAGGTCTGGAATCAAAGCCGCTTCAGGCGCATCCACTTCAGGGACGAACATCCGCTTGAATCCATTGGCGCGGGCGCAAGCGGCCATGGGTAAAACTCCGCGCGCATGACGCACAGCGCCGTCAAGCGAAAGTTCGCCGATGACGATTGTGTTTTCAACTTTGTCGTGTGGAAGAAATCCCGCGAGGACGATGACGCCAAGCGCGATGGGGAGATCGTACGATGGCCCCTCTTTACGGACGGTGGCGGGCGCGAGATTGACGACGATGCGATGACGAGGGAAATGCAAACCTGCGTTCTTGACGGCAGTTTGTACGCGCTCGCGGCTTTCCTGCACGGCGGCGTCCGGGAGTCCGACAATTGTCATGCCGGGCAAACCGTTGGTGTAATCCACTTCGACTTCGATGATAACGCCTTCAAGGCCGACGACAGCGCAGGAAAATATTCGAGCAAGCATGAAGTTATTTTATCAGACGATACCCTCTTTACACTCAATCATATTTTTGCTATTGGCTCCCGTAGAAATTAACCGCAAAGCACGCTTAATGGTTAAACTCTTTCGGCTTGTCCGAGTTAGGGATTGTAAAACAAAAAGTGGAGCCTTTTCCCAACCCCTCTGATTCGACCCAAACTCTGCCGCCGTGCACCTCGATAATGCGTTTGACGAGCGCGAGGCCGATGCCTGTGCCTTCGCTTTGGGAATCCAATTTGTCGAAGATGCCAAATATCCTGTCAGTAAAGCGAGGCTCAATGCCGATGCCGTTATCGCGGATATAAAAAATCGGAAGATTATCCTTTCCATTTCGCTGGCCAATCTCAATCTGCGGCTTTGATTGTTCGCCCATGAATTTGATCGAATTCTCGAACAGGCTTTGAAGGACTTCCAATAATCGTTTCCGATCACCATATACATGCGGAAGGTTGTCTGCAATTTGTGTCTTTATATTTTTTTCTGCAAATTTTTCCTGGACATGTTCAACGGCTTCACCCACCAGGGTGCGGAAGGGAATCTCTTCAAGTGTATTAATGGTTTGGCCCACGCTCATTAGCTCAACGAGTTCGTTGATGAGATTCTGCATTATTTTAGTTCCATCGGACACCCGTTCGATATCCTGTTCCAGGCGTTTTATATTGCCGCTGAGTGCATCCTCACGCAGGAATCCCACAAAACCTCTGATCGTGATCAGCGGCGATTTCAGTTCGTGCGACAATGTATAAGCGAGCCGCTCCAGTTCGGCATTTCTTTGTTCGAGTTCCCTGATCAATTTTGCCTGCATTTTTTCGGCGAGTTTACGTTCGGTGATGTCCTGATAAATGCCAATGGATACAAGATTTTCACCCTTCTCGTCGAATCCTTTTACCGACGTATCAGCGATCCAGCGTGTCTGCCCATCACGAGTGCGGATGTAGTAGTCGCATTCCCAAAGGATGGAATGGTTGTTATTCGTGATGCGATCAGCTTCTTCGTAAGTTAGGTGCGCTAGATTGCCGCGTGGAAAACCGCCCTGCACCAGCGATTCCCACAACTCAGAGGTCCATTCGGAGGCGGAGTAGCCCGTCATGGTGAGAATGCCATCACCAATGAATGTGAAGGTGTACGTGCCATCATGACTAAGAATATAAGGCACCGCACCCGCGGCATCGATGGCACGGCGATACATATTCTCTAGTTGTTGCAGGGCAATTTCGGCCTGTTTACGTTCAGTGATATCTGACCAGACGCCCACTCGGTAGAGCGGCTGGTCGTTCTCGTCTTTAACCAGCGCAGATTCATCGTGAAACCAAAGTATTTTATTTTCTTTGTTAATGATACGATAATCGCTCACAAATGACTCGCCAGTGCGATCGGCACGTTCGCTATCGGCCATAACGCGGGCTAAATCATCTTGGTGGATTATTTTTGTCCAGAACTGCGGGTCATTGAGAAAATCTGTATTAGAGTAGCCCGATACTGATACTATTTGCGGGCTAACGTAGATAGTGGGGTTCTTCAATGGCTCTTGCCCATGATCAATGAGGTAAGTAATGGCGGGAATATTTTCCAGCAGGCCGCGGTGACGCGACTCCAGTTCGCGTAAGGTTGCTTCGGCAGATTTTTGAGCGGTGATATCAATCACAATGACAGTCAAGCTAGTGACCGTTTTGCCTTGTTTTATCGGACCCAGACGGATCGAATCCCAGGTGATTTGTCCGTTCGGCGCAATAGTCTGTAAGGTAATCGTTTGAGGTGTCCCGCTAGTAAAGGTTGTCTCAACCGCATCCATGGCGGGTTCATATTGATCCGTAGGGAGTGCCTGGCGAATGTTTTTCCCCAAATAAATTTCCGGTAGGTGATTGATATACAAGATGTTGCCCTGGCGATTAATTTCCAAAATGAAGTCAGGGGTATTTTCCAGTAACGCACGCAGATGTGCTTCGCCAGCGCGCGAAGCGAACAACCATTTCCATAAGCGTGAAAGGGGATTGGTTAATGAATTCACACAGGCATCTCTTTCACAACCCTCATCGTCTCCACGCTGACAGTACATACGCACGCCAAAGACTCATTCCTCAAACCACCATAACAGATCATCTTATCAATTTCAGTGTAGTACTTTTGAACGTGTTGAATGGACATGTGAAACCCTTAATCCTTTGGTTGAGTCCATTATAATGCCGTGCATGGAAAATAATAATCGACCCTTCTGGACTCGTGATTCACCCATTCTGCTCGGTGGATTCTTCGTCACCATCTTTTTGATTCTTTATATCTGGTGGCCGTTGGCAAACCCGTATTGCCAGTTTCAAGTTGCCAGGATGTGTCACCAAGTAGGATCGAACCAACCTTTGGGACGTTTGTGCTAATTACCAATAAAATCTAAATAGCCACTATCCAAGAATCATCAATGCCAGACTTTTCAAAGTCTGGCATTGATTTTTTTATTTATTCGGAAACGACTATGGCTTTAGACCAAAGTTGACTGTTACGGTTTGTCCTGTAAGCGGGACGGTGACCGTGATGTGATAAGTCGCAGAAGAATCAGGCAGGGGTTTCGTAGCCAGATTGTAAATGTACTGGTTGGTGCTAAACCGCATAATGCCTGTTGTATCCGCCGCACTGGTGGAGATAGGCTCGTTGATTTCCAGACCGGGTGTTGATCCGGATATCATTGTAAGTTTGATCGTGGGTGCAAGATTCGCGGGGACTGCACCGTTACAATCCGTAAACCTGATCTTGACCGGGATGGTGCTATTGTATTTGAAAACGCTCGTTCCATCCGAGTTGATCGGTGGCAGGAAGCCGCTCGTGTTGAAGTTCACGGTAACCGTTGCAGTCTTCGTGCCTACACCGCCATCATCGTCAGTTACAGTTACTGTTGCGGTATAGGTTCCTGCGAGAGCATAGGTATGTTGCAGTGAGAAGGAACTGGTCGCAGGATCAACAGTCTGTGTATTGCCATCACCCCAATCAATCAGTGCTGTATGTGTATCTGCTACACCTGGATCGGTGAATCTGACATTGAGGGTGGAGTTGTTCGGACCGCAACTGACACTGTTCGCGGCAAATGAGGCCGTGACAGTGGGAGCAACGTTGAGAACGTTAACGGCTGCTGTGCTTATGGCAAAGAGACCGCCGGGATCGGTTGCTTTCACTTGGACAGTGTAACTGCTCGGGCCATCGAGCAATGCCGCTGAGAATGTGACAATTTGCCCGGCTGTTTCGAACGAACCGTTGTCGTTGAGGTCCCATTCATAGGTGAGACTGTCACCATTCGGGTCGGAGCCGGTCGCGCTTACGGAGACCGACCCGCCTTCATCTGCAGAGTAAGGCCCACCCGCATCCACTGTGGGTGGCGCGTTCGGAACAAGTCCGATCACAACTGGGTCATGGTCAGAGGTGCGATAGGCATTTATTTCGTAGAGCGCATCCTGTGCGGCGGGTTTGGACGATGTATCGTAATCAAGCACGTCGGGCTCATCAGAGTTGATGTGCCAGTCTGCGGCACCGGTCACCTGCCCAAACATGCTTGCGCTTGCCAGAGAATGATCGAGGTAACCAGCCTGCCCGTCGAAGGTATACGAGTAGGCATAAGCGCCGTGGAAGTGCGAGATTAAGTTGGTGTAATCATCGCTTGTGCCGGCGGTATCATCGGAGCCGGCTTTGATCGAGTTGATGGTATCTTCTTGGGCGTAGGAGTTCAAGTCGCCGACGATCAGGAAGTCCGGGTCGCCGCTACCGGTTGGGTCAGTAGCGAGCCAGTCTACTAATGCTTCTGCTGCGGCTTTGCGGGTCTGACTACAGTTGCCCTGGCCATCGCCGAGGTCCGGGTCCCCCACATCTGTACAGGCGGAGCCTTTGGATTTGAAGTGGTTGACCACCACCGTGAAGCGCGCACCAGTGGCATTGACTTCGAACGTCTGCGCCAGCGATGGGCGGCTCTTGGTATCAATGAAGCGCGAGTCAACAGCCGAGGTTAGCAGTTGGAAACTTCCGACCGGAGTCACGAACGCAGGCCGGTAAATCAGGCCTACTTTGATCGCGTCGGTGCCGATGGTTCCAGTATTGATGTAGGCATAGCCAGTCAACCCAGTCGTAATACTCGCAAGCGGTTCAACGCCGGTTGAGTTCTCGAGTTCATTCAAACCGATGATGTCGGCATCGAGACCGGAAAGCGCAGTAAGGAGCTTGTCGCGCTGGCGGGTGAACTCAGTGACTTGATCACTATCCCAGCCGCGGCATTCCACGTTATTGGCTGGCCCGCACTTGTTATCCAGCGGATTTCCGGTCGGGTAGTTTGCAGTGACGAAGAAGTTGAGCGTGTTCATCGCTGCCACACGGACCGTTCCACCCACCGCTTCGGGCGCAAGTGGTCGCGGGTTCACAGCGGTATAGTCAGCCCCTGCGGTTGGGATGAGGCGATAGAGGCTGAAATCGAAGCCAAGCACGCCGACCGCATTCTGAACGGTGTCGCCGCCACGGAAACGATTGCTCAATGAGAACGGGAATCCGTTCGGATGGCGAAGTGCAGGTGGGTTTTGTACGCTCTGTATATCATCAAGCGTGATCCGGCTCAAACTGTTGGCAAGCGTGCGAGCGTTTGCAGGAGGTCCCGGTTCGTCAATGGATGTTCCGCTGAAAGGACGTGTCTCACCAGCCAACGGCTGGGCAAGCACGATCTCACCAAAGCGGTCATAGTTGAAATACTCTGCAATGACCAATGCTTGCGGGAAGCGGATGTACATGCCTTCATATCGTTCAAAATCGTTAATACTGGTCACAGGCAATGTCACATCGGTCGGTGCAACGGAGCCAGTGCCGCAATTGACGATATTGGCGGCTGGCACAGCGGCGGTATTGCTGTTCGAGCCGTTAAGCGTGGTCTGGTTGAAGCGCTCGCGGGCGAAGCCGGTCACGCGCACCACCTGTCCCACGCTGACCAGATTGGAATTACCAGTGAAGACAAAGATGCCATCAGAAGTGGCTGGGTTGCCATCACCGGTTAAATCCTGAATATAGAAACCGGATGCGGCGGGAGTGCCTTCAAAGTCGCCGACCACAACACCTTTTGTCGAAACAGTCCCGGGCGTCGGGAGAGAAAGACCGCTACCTTGAATAGTGTAGATCGGTGTAAAGTCGGCACAAATATCGTAGGCAGTGAAGCCAACGGTAAAGTTCATGACCATATTATCAGGTGGATCATTTGCATCCACATCGCTGACTTGATTTGCCAGTACGGTCAGGGTACAAGTCTCGCCACCCACAAGCGTTACACCCGGGTCGAGTGTGAAGGTAGTCGATCCGCCGCTGAATACAGTTGTCACGTTGCCGCTTGTGGAGCAGATCAGCGTAAACCAGGAGGAGGTCACGTTGACCGGTTCGCTGAATGTGACCGTGAGGTTGGAGCCAATCGGGAAATTTGTCGCGCCGTTCACCGGAAATGTGCTGGCAATCGTAGGAGCCACGTCAGCAATATCATCGTTGACAATCGTTCCCTGCCCCTGACCATCTACAACAGTAGCGCCAGTCACATTGGTAACATTGACAAAGAATGTTTCATTTGGCTCATTGACTACATCGCCATTGACCAGAACGCTGAATGTGAAGGTTGAACTACCGGCAGGGATAGTTTGTCCTGTCAGCGTGTTCTGTGTGTAATCGCCAGGCTGTGTTGCAGTGTTATCGGCGGTGGCGATGTCGAATGTCACACCACCCGCGGGAGCAGGAGAGGAGAGACTGACGGTGAAGTCAAATGAAGTTGTACCAGCATTGCCTTCGTTCACACTAACATCGTTGATTGTTAGGGATAGTGCAGGCGGCACCACAATGCCATTCGGAGTTAATGAAAAATCATCTACCGAAAGTCCATCGTCCGAACCGGGAATCAAGTCCGAGTCAGCCCACCGAAGCCAGAAGGATGAACCGTTGGGAATGTTCAGACCCGTGATGGAGAAACTTAAAGCTGTGCGATTAGGAGAGATATTACCATTCAGTGCACCCACCGTTCCAGCAACAACAGGACTTGAGAAATCGAGACCGTCATAATCAGTCCATGTCCCTGTTGTAATGCTGGTAGCATTTGTGCTGAATTGGAAATCCAATCGATCAGCTGAACGTCCCGTTGTATTCTGCCCCAGACGCCACTGCTCACCAATATAGGATATGTCAAGTGAGGTAGTGGTCCCGCCAGTGCTATTGGTGAACTGCGCACCGATCAAAGGAACAAGAGTGCCGGAACGCAAACCGCCAAATGCACGCTCGCTATTACCAGTAGCGCCGAAACTATAGGTGTCACCGGTTGTGGAAGAACCAGTACCAGCCGTGTAAATAACGTTTGCATTTGTGCCGCTTTCGGAAAACTCCCAACCAGATGGCACTGTACTAGATGTCCCAGAACTCGCTAGCGTATTGAAGTCCTGAGTATGTGCTAACCCAAAGCTTGTGAGGCTCACGGTGCCTGATGCAGATACATTCTGCATTGGCAAAGCCATCAGCATCAAAGCCAGTATCGTAATAAGTGAAAATATCTTGAACAAACTTTTATTCATTCCATTCTCCTCTTAAATTATCGGTAGGAATTACTTGCAAACAAAAATTGTGTCACTCTGCGCACAGCCTGTTCAATCTTTGGCTACAACGGGCTGGCAGATGAACTGCCAGCCCGTTGTTTATTAATATGCTTTTTGTTATGGAACAACCGTAATGCGGTTTTGTAGTCCTGGTGCAACAGGTGAATTTGCTACAAAGTACTTCTCGAAAGCATCAGTATCCACTTCGCCGCCGAGACGGTTTGTGCCGAGTTTGAGTACAGCAAAGTTATCTCCACCATCAGCAAGGAAGGAGTTAACTGTCACGCGATAAGAATCACCCGCATTAGCCGTCATACCATTGATCTTGATGGTCGTGGGATCAACCTTGTTGCAGGCAGGCGCAGAAAGGCTCCAGGAATAGGTGAAGCCTGCTGATACTTGCAAGATCTTCTGTCCATTAAGGGGCTGTCCACAACCGACAAACTGCTGTTCGAGCAGAGTGTCAATTTGCGCGCCAGTGATGGAGAGGGTCACCATACTATTGCCAAACGGCTGGACGTTGAACATTTCGCCATAAGTCACTTCGCCGGGCAACTCGCCGCCGCTGATCTGGCTATAGGTTAAGTCAGTGCGAATACCACCAGGATTCATAAAGGCAACCACTGCATCGCCAAAGCCGGGATCGTTTGTTGCATCAAGCTGACCGTCAGCAATCACATCGCCCAAAGCAGACTCGCCAGCGGCACTTGCTGTGCGGGTAATATTCGCGGTAATGGAACCAATCACACGGTTGGCAATGGGCGCCACGAGAGCATTGTATTTGGCGATCAAGGCAGTCAACAGGCTGTCCTTGGGGACATCGCGCGTCACGGTCTTATTCTCAGCAGACATGGTGACAACTTCGCCGGTGTCGCGATCAATGGTCAAGTCGATCTTGGTGACCAAACGTCCGAATGAGAACGCACTGGTGACGAGTTTTCCATCAATAATGCACTTATAGGGCTGATGAGTGTGACCGCTGATGACCACATCCACTTCATCATCCAGATTGTTGACAATGTCCACGATCGGACCGGAGATTCCAACACAAGCATTAGGATTGGTGGTTGAATCCCCTGTGCTCTGATCACCGCCCTCGTGGATCAACACCACGATGGTTTCAATGCCTTTTGCTTTAAGTTCAGGAACGAGCGCATTGACGGTTTCAGCTTCATCAAGGAAGTTCAGATCAGCAATACCAGCGGGAGTGACGATGGAAGGCGTACCTTCAAGAGTCATGCCGATGAAGGCAATCTTCGCACCAGCAAACGAACGCATCTTATAGGCAGGGAAGATGGTCTTGCCATTATCCTGACGGACAACATTTGCGGCGAGGAACTGGAAGTTCGCGCCCGCGAAATCATCGCCATCCTGACAACCATCCACAGGGTGACAGCCGCCCTCCTGCAAACGTTTCAATTCAAGCCAGCCCTCATCGAATTCATGATTACCGACCGCATTGAAGTCCAAACCGATCAGGTTAAAGGCTTCAATCGTTGGTTCATCATGGAACAGTGCAGAGATTAATGGGCTTGCACCAACCATGTCACCCGCGGAAACCACAACAGTGTTCGGGTTGAGCGCGCGCAAGTTACTGATGTGAGTCGCCAGATACTCAACCCCACCTGCAGGAACATTTGGCGCAGGACAATTGGATACGGCTGGAACACATCCAGAGCTACTGGTGGGCGGCAGGAGGTTCCCGTGAAAATCGTTGAGAGCCAGGATCTGCACATAGACGTTTTGGGGTGGCTTTGCAACGACACTGCCGGTTACAGAAACCAGTAGTACTAATGCAAGAAGGCTGGACATTGACAAGCGGAACATTTTATTGTGAAACATTTTAATTTTCCTTTTCTGGATTCATTGTCCCGTGAGATGGGTCTCCAATAGGAAAACGAAGCATCACGGATGATATCGAGGCTGTGAACTAGTATGTGCACAAGCCAGAGACAGATTGAACGGAAGTTTTAAAATATAGGGTATGTGTGTCAGACACCTCCTTTTTGTGTGGAAACAAAGTTGGGCCAATAAAAAAAGATAGAAGTCCGAACATTTATATTTTAGGTCAAACCTTTCAAAAATGCAATGAAGGATGTTGTAAATGTGGAGATTTCCTGTTCTATAAGCCCTGCTATAATGCCGTGCATGGAAAATAATAATCGACCCTTCTGGACTCGTGATTCATCCATTCTGCTCGGTGGATTCTTCGTCACCATCTTTTTGATTCTTTATATTTGGTGGCCGCTGGCAGAGGAATTGTTATCGTATATTGATTGGAAAGGTCCATGGTGGTTGTACATGGATTGGTTGTTGTTTGGCGTTTTCCTGTTCATGTCCATTACCATTGTGGCGCGCGCGAATCTCAAAACCGATGTATTGATCGTCTTCGTTGGCATCTGCGGCGGGTTGGCAATTGAGTCATGGGGCACGCAAACGAATCTCTGGCATTATTACACTGCAGAGCGTCCGCCCTTGTGGATCATTCCCGCCTGGCCGATTGCGAATTTGTCTATTGACCGCATCACAAGATTTCTCAACTGGATGATTGAACAAACGTGCAAACGTGTCAGACCAACTGTTCTCTCTTCTCTTTTCACTGTTCTCTACTGGCTGACATTCGCATCTTTCTTAACCTTGATGCTGGTCTTTGTTTCCCCAACATTCGACAAGTCCTATACATGGCTCGCGCTGATTCTGTGTATTCTGCTCATCATTACGCCCACAGATCGTCGCTTCGCCCTGCTGACCTTTATTGCAGGCGCAGGCCTTGGTTACTTCCTTGAGCTGTGGGGCACAACCCGTGAATGCTGGATATATTACACGTTACAAAAACCTCCGCTGTTTGCAGTCCTTGCGCATGGCATGGCCGCAGTCGCTTTTTGGAGAGCGGGGTTGTTGGTCAAGTTGGTATTCGGGAAGATCCGCCTGTAGGGCGGGTTTGCAACCCGCTAACTTGTCAGGCTAAAAGTCTGACCTACAAAAAAACAGCGCAGACATTTGTCTGCGCTGTTTTTGATTCTTAGAATTTCTAGTCCAGAAGATTAGCAGGAATGTTGCCGCCGTTTGCGGCAATTTGCTTCAAAACTTCCTTGTGAAGCCACACGTTCATTTTGGCAGAGTCATGCATCAGGTCGGCGGGGCAGGCAAGTTCGGTCGCCAGTTCATTGCGTGCTTCGCGGCTGCTGTCGATGTCAAGAAGTTTGAGCAAATCCACAATGGAAACTTTCCAATCGAGATCTTTTCCTTTGGAAAGTTCCTCAAGGTGTTTGACCACGTCCACTTCTGAAACTGCTGCAGGTCCCACTGTTTTGTGTTCATTCATTGCGAGAACATCGTCATCTTTTGCTTTCGCAACAGTTTGCACTGGCTTTGCAGCAACAGGCGCACTCTTCGGCACGAAGTCTTCCTTCGGCCTTTCGATGAAGTTCGCATCTGGCGCAGCCGCAGGTTTATTTTTGTTGAGTCCAAGTTTGTCGAGAATTTTACTGAAGAAACCCATGATCGTAACTCCTTATGAATATATTGTTGATTGGCGTGTCAAGTAGTCACTTTTTACTTGATGTTTACTTAATTATTATAACCTTTTTTGCGCGCAGGTAAAGATGTTTTATGGCTGCCTGCTTCAATAAGTCTATTTTTAGTAATTTCAGTCTTGACTGAAATTACTAAAAAGAATAGAATTGCCCGCTGGAGACTGATTTATGAAAAATACTGATCCCCCAAACAAATTCAAAAAACTTAATCCCGAACTTGCCCGATTTATTGAAAGCATGGGCATGTATTTCGAGAGTTCGGGTATCCCGCGCATTGGCGGGCGCGTCCTCGGCTTACTGATGATCGCCCACGAGCCACTTTCAGCAGACGACATTGCGCAGATACTCAAAGTGAGCCGCGCGAGTCTTTCAACCAACCTGCGCACGTTAACAGTCAGCGGTCTCATTGAAAAGACATCCATTTTGCATGATCGCAATACTTATTATGTTTTTTCAGATTCTTCATTGGAACAACGGATGCAGGTTGGAATCCAATCTGCATTGGTTTTCAAGAAGGTAACTGCGCAGGGATTAGCCGCGTTGTCTGCCAGTGACTCGGCACGGGTTCGTATGAAAAAATCGATGGAATGGTCTGATCTTATGGCTGGCTACATGGAACAAGCTCTTGCTGAATGGCACAAACGTTATCCTGATCTGTCACACAAGAAAAAGGAGTAAATATGCAATTTTATCTGCGCCTAGCATGGCGTAATATTTGGCGGCATAAACGCCGCACGATCATCATCGTCCTTGCCATGTCGTTGACACTGGCGTTAATGATGTTCTACGATGGGCTGATGTATGGCTTCACCGATGCGATCTACGGAAATGCCGTGAAAGTATTGGGAGGCAACATCCAAGTCCACGCGGAAGGCTACCGCGCCGAGGCGAATTCAAATCCACTTTTCCCGTTGACCGATCCGCAGGCCGTGGTCAAAGCCGCAGAATCGAATCCGCTGACATTGGCTGCCACACAGCGAATCCATACCGGCGGACTGGTTACCAGCCGCGAGGGCGCGTTTTCGGTGGGGATCATTGGCGTTGAGCCTGAAAAAGAAATGAAGGTCAATCTCATTGGTCAGAATGTCAAAGAAGGTCGCAATCTCACCAGTGATGATCTCGACAGCGTTCTGCTCGGCAAGGGTCTTGCCGATGCGATGGATGTGAAAGTGGGTGACCGCGTTACGTTGGTGGGTCGTTCACAGCATGAGCAGATGCACCAGCGTACGATGACCGTGGTCGGTATTTTTGATCTGGGTTTGGGAGATATCGAGAAGCAGAGCGTTTATATCTCGCTCGGCGAGGCGCAAGCGCTCTACCAAGTACAGGGAGCCACTGAAGTGGCGATCTTCCTTGATAAACTCGGTCAGGAAGCCGATGTGATTAACGCGATGAAACCAAACCTGCCCGGCTATGAGATCGAATCGTTTCAGGCAAACTATCCAGACCTCGCTTCCGCGATCAACACCAAGGGAGGGGTGATGAATGTCTTCAGCGTGATCATCATTGCCATTGCAGGTGTGGGTATCCTCAACTTACTATTGATGGCAGTCTACGAACGCAC
>JAYVUA010000041.1:0-19365 GCA_043788255.1 Anaerolineales bacterium
ATGTCATTTTTTCTTCCCTATACTTTCTTCTTCGCCAGACGATTCAAGTAAACCGTCGCGTAAACGAATCACTCTTTGGGTTTGCTCGGCAATTGCAGCATCATGAGTAACGATGATTAACGTTGTACCGCGATCCTTGTTGAGGTTAAGCAAAAGATTCATGATCTCTTTACCAACTTTCGAATCCAAATTTCCTGTTGGCTCATCAGCCATAATAATGGCTGGGTTGTTTACAAGGGAGCGCGCAACAGCAACACGCTGCTGCTGACCGCCTGAAAGCTCGTATGGACGATGTGACATACGATCCTTTAGCCCCACCGCCTCCAGAGCTGCCTGTGCAATTTCACGACGACCTTCTGTGAGACCCGAATAGCGTAACGGTAATTCCACATTTCCCAAAGCAGTTAAGCGGGAGAGTAAATTAAAACTTTGAAAAACAAAGCCAACTTTGCGATTTCGAACACTCGCAAGCTGGTCATCGTCCATTCCACCAACTGATTCGCCGTCAAGAATATATTCGCCGGAGGTCGGCCTGTCCAAACAACCGAGCGTATTCATCATGGTGGATTTGCCCGAGCCTGATGGACCCATAATGGAAACCACTTCACCACGCCTGATATTAAATGAGACCCCGCGCAATGCCTGTACATCGAATTCGCCCATCTTGTATGTTTTTACTACATCACGAGCTTCAATCACCCAATCCATATTAGCCTCCGAATGGCCCGCCGTTATTGGATGGTGGATTCAAGATAATCAGATCGCCTTCCTTAAGGTCGCCTCCAACCAGTATGCTGTCTATGCCTGATGTAGAACCGAGTTTCACCTTAACTAGAACAGGTTCGTCGTTAACAAGCACGTATACCACTCTTTCATCATCCACCAAACGCACCGCCCGATTGGGAATCAAGACAACATCTTTCTGTTCTTCAATAACTATGTTGACAGCGGCAGTCATGCCGGGTTTGACCAGTTTATCGGCATCGGTCAATTCGACGGTGACGGTGAAGCTGACCACTCCTTGTACTGTGTCACCAGCCTGACCCATTGACACAACTTTGCCGTGATATTCTTTTGCAAGAATTGCATCAAATGTAAGAGTGGCGCTTTGCCCAACTAAGACAGTGTTAATATCAACTTCTGAAACCTGCAGATCAACCAGAAGGTTTGAAATATCGTCGATACGAAAAGCTTGCGTACCCATTGAAACCTGGTCGCCAACTGAAGGATCGGCCTGTGTAATCGTTCCATCAAAAGGGGCTGAAATAAATGCAAGATTTAAAGTGGATTGGGCTGCCGCCACACGTGCTTGTGCAGAAGCAGTATCGGCTGAGTCAGCTCCGTTTTTTAATCGCTCATAAGCGCGGCGGGCATCATCCAATTGCGCTTTGGTTAACGCGAGGTTTTCATCTGCATCAGCGATGGTTTCTGCATTGGCATAACCTTTGTATTTTCTAACCTTGGCAACCCCGAATTCATAATATGTATCAATAATGTTTATTTTGCCATTCAATTCCAATCGCCAATTGTAGGCTTTTTCATATGCCGCTTCGGCTTTATCTACAGTACGTAAAGCTTGCGCGCGGGCAGTATCTGAATTGAGCAAATCTTCCAAAGCTTTTTTGGAGCTCTCAAGGTCCGCTTCGGCGAGGATAATATTCTGGTTTAGTGAAGTTTTATCGAGGCTGGCCAGCACATCGTCACGAGAGACCCGAGAACCTACTTCCACATTTACAGCTTCGACGATGCCTGTCGTCTGCCAGATCAAGACTGCGCTTTGTTTCGCGCGGACACTGCCTGTTGCGCCGATGGATGCAATAAGATTACCCCGCCCAACAGGGATTGTTTGATAAGTCGATACTTTTCCGCCGCGAGATCTGACGGCTATCACTACAATCAAGATAACTGCAATAACGCCAAAAATAATCCACGTTCTGCGCGAAATCTTTGAAAAAAATTGCTTCATTATTTATGTTCCTCCGTAAAATACAGTCAGTGTGCGTTTGAACGATCTTACGCATTTGCCCGTTTAAGTATATCGAATTAATATGTAGAAATTGTGCAGATTATTTAATCACTCACCTTACACATGTCGTTATCATTCTAATTCAGGAGTACGTAAAATATCGTCTTTCGACGCAGGGATTAATAATTGTCTAATGCTGAAATTGTGACGATTGTCCTCTGGTTTGGTGACATTAAAACCTGTGTCTGCGCAATTAGTTTAGGTATCATCAATCCATAACATTATTAGATGTAGAGAACCAAACTCGCCTCGGAGGCTTTATGCAGGCTGTGCCAAGTGAATTTTTAGAAATTGACCGCAAAGAACGTGCGAACAGCCCGTTTTTTGATTTAGAATTGCGCCCCCCCGAAGAACGCACCTGTGACTTTGGAAGTGTGGTCGTTGAGTTCAGCCCAGATCGAGCCAAAGTGGAAGCTGCGCGTTGCATCCACTGTCCTGACCCTGCACCTTGCATGGTAGCCTGCCCAACATCGAACGACATTCCCTCTGCGATGTGGTTGATCGAGCAAGGTCAGTTTGTAGCAGCCGCAGAGATTTATCACAAAACCAGTTCTCTTCCCGAGGTTTGCGGGAGGGTTTGCCCGCATGAAGCGTTGTGCCAAGGCTCTTGTGTTCTGAATAAACAACATCAACCGGTATTATGCGGGGAATTGGAAGCCTTTACCGTGGATTATGAACGCCGTACACAGGGATATGTAATTCCAATCGGAACGCCCACAAACAAGAAAGTTGCTGTAATAGGTGCGGGACCTGCCGGCTTGGGCTGTGCAGAAGTGCTTGTACAAAAAGGGCATGAAGTAACCATCTTCGAATCAAAACCCGCTCCAGGCGGCTTGCTCGTTTACGGTATTCCAAATTTCAAACTTGCCAAAGATGTATGGCAGGAAAAATGGGAAGAGTTTGAACGTGCTGGCGTAAAGTTTGTTCCCAATACTTACATTGGCAAAGACAAAACCATTGACGGATTATTTGCAGAAGGCTTTGAGGCGGTCTTTATCGGGGTCGGCTCCGAGATTGACGCAAAAATGGAAGATACACCTGGCACAGACCTTGTCGGCGTTTATGAAGCAACCGATTTTCTCATCCGTGGAAACGTGGAAGCTAATCAATTACCTGAGTCCATGCGCACGCCGCTTGAAGTTGGTAAACGCGTGGTTGTGATCGGCGGTGGTGACACCGCATCTGACTGCCTGCGCACAGCACTTCGCCTTGGTGCTGAAGATGTGACCTGCTTATATCGCCGTACAGAGAATGAAATGCCCGGCGGAAAAAAAGATCGCAAAATGGCGCGCGAGGAAGGCGCAAAATATCGCTTCTTAACCCAGCCAGTGAAATTCATCGCCGGCGCAAACGGGAAACTCGCAGCAGTGGAATGCATTGAAATGAGACTCGGCGAACCAGATGCAAAAGGCCGAAGAAAACCTGTCCCTGTGGATGGTTCAAACTTTAGCGTGGCCGCAGATACAGCTGTACTTGCGCTTGGTTACTGGCCCGATCCCATCATCAGCAAAACCACGCCTGATCTTGAAACCTATAATTGGGGATTAATTAGCGTAAAAAACAAAGCTACTGGTGCCACCTCCCGTGAAGGAATATTTTCAGGTGGAGATTGTGTCAGCGGGCCAGACCTTGTGGTCACTGCCATGGTAGGCGGAAGAAAAGCTGGGTTAGCAATTGATGAATACCTAAAGAATAAGAAATAACCTGTTGTGAGGGCAGGGTGTAATAGAAGGGCGAAGCCGTAGCTTCGCCCTTCGCTTTTGTTATAATCCAACCCATGTTTCAACGCATCGTTCGTGGACTTGAACTTACCCTAGCCCTTTTCATTTTCGCCGCAGTGACTGGATACAGCACTCCATCCATAACTGACAAGATCGAAAAGATAAGAAAATATACACGGCAGATCGAATTCAACTACATATCCTGGATGGGAAATGCTGCCATCCTCAAATTGCGTTCCGCATCCATCGGAGTTCCATACACACTCAACCATGTTTCGCAAAAAGAGATCGTCACTGAATATCTTCGCACGACTCAATCGATTCTTGAACAGGAATATGCGCTTGAAAAGATTTACGCCGATGCCGCCGTCGTAGACAAAGAACTTGCATCTGAAAGCAATCGAAACGAATTAAAAAAACTTTATACCCGGCAGGCAGAACTTGCTCCATTCGCAGAAGCAATCCTTCAAGACCAGGTCAGTCAGGTGCTGGCAGATGAAGGCTTAACCACTCTTGGGCAAACCATACCCAATGTTTGGTATCACTCAACACCGTTGCCAATGGCGTTAATCGTTTCTCCGCGTGACCATATTGAACAAATCGCAAACATATCCGTTGAGACTGATCTGACCATTGATGAGCAGGCTAGTCTTGAGAGTCAGGTCGATACCGGGCTTAACACATCCTCTCTGGTTGTGCCCATCGGCGGCGTGGGCGTTTACCCAACCATGGTCATGCGCAGCACAGATATGAATTGGATGCTAAGCACCGTGGCGCACGAATGGACTCACAACTATTTAACCTTGCGCCCGCTTGGATTTTTATATTCCGGATCGCCAGAACTTCGCACAATGAACGAGACAACTGCATCCATTACTGGAAACGAAATAGGGAATCTCGTACTCGAACGCTTTTACCCTGAACTGGTAACCGCTTCGCATCTTAACCTCAGCTTGATCTCGTCTCCGTTTGACCATCCCAACCCGGCAGATTTTATGCGCGGCCCCTTTGACTTTCGCGCTCAAATGAACGAAACCCGCGTGACAGCAGATGCCTTATTGCTAGACGGCAAAATAGAAGAAGCTGAATCCTATATGGAAGCACGCCGTCTTATTTTCCTCGAGAACGGATACTTAATCAGAAAATTAAATCAAGCATACTTTGCTTTCTATGGGGCTTACGCAGATTCACCCGGGGGCGCTGCAGGGCAAGACCCAGTCGGCCCGGCAGTACGGGCGTTACGCGAGCAAAGCGAGTCATTGGCTGATTTCGTCAACACAATATCATGGATGACCAACTTCACCCAGCTACAGGAAGCCATAAAAAATAAATGAAACAAAACTTATTGAAACTGATATTCCTGGGAATAAGCCTGTTTATTCTTAGTGCCTGCGCACCATCTCAAGTGATTTCAACCCCAACCTCAACACCGTCTATCGTTGAAGAACCAATACTCCCCGCCACACCCACACCTGAATCAAGCTGCTCATCCATCAGCGCAGAGCCAACATCTGTTTCAAGTTCCGCATCACTCTTTCCCCCAGTCAGCACAGCAGACTTTTCGATTGGCCCTGTCGAAGCTCCGATCACCATTGTTGAATATTGTGACTTTCAATCACAGGGTTGTGCTGGCATGGCATCTGTCATTGGAGAGTTGATGCGCAACCACGATGATATTCGCTTTGTGTTTCGTCCTCTGCCGCTGATTGGCATTATGGATAAATCTGACAAGGCGATTCTTGCTGCACTCGCTGCGGACGAACAGGAGAAATTCTGGGAAATGTACGACTTGCTATTTGTAAAATATGCAGAGTGGTCAGCTCTCAAGCCAGATCAATTTTATGGCTGGGTTGTCAAAGAAGCTGTCAAATCGGGCATGGATGGCGGCCAGCTTCAAGCAGCGATCCATGCCAGTGAAACAACGACCAGAATGATGTCGATGTATGAAGCGGCGAAGCAGTTAAACATCCCGGCGGTTCCACTGGTCCTCATCAATGGGACACTACAGCAGTCTTATGTGCTCGATTATCAAAATATGAATGACACGATCGGCTTGATCGCACTGGGTCAGAAACAATTTACTGAATGCCCCCCATTTAATATTGACCCGGCCAAACAATACATCGCCACCATCAAAACAGAAAAAGGAGATATCGTGATCCAGCTGCTGGCAGACAAGGCACCGCTGGCGGTAAATTCATTTTTGTTTCTGGCACGACAGGGCTGGTTTGATGGCGTCACGTTCCATCGAGTCATTCCAGGTTTCGTTGCCCAAGCCGGGGACCCAAGCGGTACGGGCAGAGGCAATCCTGGTTATTTTTTCAATAATGAAATCACTGACTTGAAATTTGATAAACCCGGCATGGTTGGCATGGCCAACTCCGGACCTGATACAAACGGAGGCCAGTTTTTTATTACCTTCGGCCCTGCTCCACACCTTGACGGAGGCTACACTATTTTTGGTCAAGTACTCAGCGGATTGGACGTTGCTGAAAATTTAACTCCACGCGACCCATCTCAAGGTGGGACATTACCCGCTGGCGATAAGATCCTTAGCGTTTCTATAGAAGAGAAATAATGACAACAAACAAAACGCATTGGCCTTCGATATTAATTCTTATCACCTTTGGGATCAGCGCGGCATTCTTACTCCTGCTCTTTGCAGGGCTGGGAATTAAATCCATCTCCGAACTGCTTAATTCTAGCGGCGACCCAGCTGGGCAAATGATCGTTACGTTTGCTTACGGCTTTGAATTGCTTGTCCTCCTCGTGTGTTCATGGTTCGTTTTACAAAGAGCCATGGGGCGTGAAGAGGCAAACCTCCCGTTTAAATTACCGTATGCAGAATGGCAGACCTTTGCAGTAATTGGAGTGTGCTTTTTTTCAGTGCTTATCGGAGAAGCAGCTGCCTATACAAAGATTACACTGTTGACCTGGCTCATCCTGCCGGTATTGACCTTGCTGATTATTGTCCCGCCGATCATACTTTTATGGGGAATTGGCACAAAAGGCATTGACCTTGGTAAACGCTGGCATGTATTTACGATCCTCGGCTTAAGCATGACTGTTGGCCCGGCGATCATGATCATATTGGAACTCATCGTATTAATTGGCATTATTATAATTAGTTCGGTTTACATTGCCATTCAACAACCTGCATTATTTAAAGAACTTGTCAGCCTCAGCAAGGTTTTGGGACAGGAAACAAACCCAGACCTGATCTTAAATAGGGTTGCACCTTATCTTAAGAATCCATTTGTGTTTGGAACCCTCGTTGGTTACATAGCGGTTATTGTGCCTCTGATCGAAGAACTCTTTAAACCATTGGCCGTATGGATCTTTGCAAAGAGACTAAGCTCGCCGGCGCAGGGATTTGCAATGGGCATGCTCAGCGGCGGCGCCTTCGCGCTTATCGAAAGCTTGAACGCCAGCGGTGATGGAAGTATGAGTTGGGGCGCTATTGTAAGTATTCGCGCAGGCAC
Source organism: Anaerolineales bacterium (assembly GCA_043788255.1). Classification (GTDB taxonomy): domain Bacteria; phylum Chloroflexota; class Anaerolineae; order Anaerolineales; family Villigracilaceae; genus Villigracilis. Next base: position 7,230 of record JAYVUA010000041.1, read on the forward strand.
CAGTCTTTTACATATGACTGCATCTGGTCTGGTTGGCTGGGGAATCACATCAGCTTTTCATGAGAAACGTATCTCACGATTCTTTTCGGCGTATTTTACTGCGGCATGCATTCACGGAATTTGGAATGCCTGCGCAGCCGCAGCTGGCGCTTCTACATTGGGTGAAACACTTGGAATGAGCAGCAGTCTGGTTCCTGCATTCCTGTGCGGCATGGCCACTCTTGGAATTGGAATGCTTGTAGTATTAATCGCAGCCAACAGAAAATTACAAAGAGTACAAAACACTCAACCTGTCATAGACAACCCGGGCTCGGAAATTAAGCCCACGCCTTTATAAACGAGGAAGTACAATCAACGTATGATCTTTTCATCTCACGCACGCGATGGCGACCTTGCACAACTGGTCGGCCTGACTCACAAACATTTTATTTTCACTCTCAAAGCCGGCGGAGATTTTCAAAGCCATCGCGGCGTCCTCAAGCACGATGATCTGATTGGCAAGCCCTGGGGCTCACAGGTTTTCAGTCACATGGGCGCGCCATTCTTTTTATTGCAGCCGTCCATTGCAGATATATTAAATGATCTGCCGCGCACCACACAAATTCTTTATCCAAAAGATATTGGCTACATTCTGATCATGATGGGCATCGCGCCCGGTCAACGGGTAATGGAAGCCGGCACCGGCTCCGGATCAATGACCATTGCGCTGGCAACTGCCATTGGCTCTGAAGGAAAAGTAATCTCTTATGAGCAAAAACAGGATACGCAGAATCTCGCTCGAAAAAATTTGGAACGCGTTGGGCTCGCTTCGCGCGTAGACTTCAAGCTGCGTGACATCAAGGAGGGATTTGACGAAACTGACGCAGACGCGTTCTTCCTGGATGTCCAAAATCCATTTGACTACATTGGGCAGGTGCGTGCCGCGCTTAAACCCGGCGGATTCTTCGCTACGATCCTGCCCACATTTAATCAGGTTGAAAAGACTCTGCATGCATTGAAGAAACATAATTTCGCTTTTGTAGATGTTTGTGAGGTCTTGCTGCGTTTTTACAAATCAGATCCCAACCGAATTCGCCCCACAGATAGAATGGTGGCACACACAGGATATTTATTATTCGCAAGGAAGATCGAACCCAGCACGGATCCGCGCGGCGTGGAATTGGAAAATGAAGTTGGTATAGAAGAATAACAAAAAGGAGATATGCGTATGTTTCGCAGAAGAGTACAACGTTTATTTAGAGGAATGGGAAAACCCAATATTCCACCCATGCTGCAGCGTGCCAATCAAATGATGGCGGCTGGAGATTATGAAAACGCGGCCATTGCATTCAAGAATTTAGCCCAGGGTGCGGAAGAGCGCTTTCCGCAGCGCGCGCCCATCTTATACATGGAAGCAGGCCGAGCCGCCATTTACAGCGGACAGACCCAGGTGGGCGTTGCACATCTCCGTCGCGGATTGACTATTCTCGCATCACAGGGACGTATCCATCGTATGCAGATGCTGGGTCAACGGGCTATGGATGAGCTAAAAGCGCGCAACCTAACCACCGAAGTGAATGAAATCGCCCAATTGATTCAGGGCAATTTACCCAAAGAAATTCCAACACAACCTCCTGCAGTAAAAAAACCAGTACTGCCCACCCACTGTCCTTCATGCGGAGCAGCGGTTAGACCCAACGAAGTAGAATGGCTGGATGAAGTTACGGCTGAATGTGATTATTGTGGAAGCTCTGTACGAGGCGAGTAACCCTTAACCAACCCGCATCATCATGAATTTATCTGAAGAATATATCACCCAAAAATTATTTTCTGCCCAGCAAAACAATCCTGACTCAGACGGGTATGCAGAAATCCCTGTGAAGCCAGATACAGTTCTTCGCTGCGCAGCTGTGCTCGTGCCACTCACTCTTTACAAAGATGAATGGCAGATCCTTTACACCCGCCGAACTGACCGGGTTGAATCACATAAGGGGCAAGTCTCCTTCCCGGGCGGCGCATGTGACGAAGGCGAGACCACGCCCGAACAAACCGCATTACGTGAAGCCGAGGAAGAGATCGGCATGCGGTCTGAGGATGTAAAAGTCCTCGGGAGACTCAGCCAGTTGATCACCATCAGCAGCTTTCGGGTGAGTCCGATCGTGGGCGTCATCCCATGGCCTTATGCTTTTAAAGTATCAGGGGCCGAAGTGGCGCGTGTGTTTACCATCCCATTATTATGGCTGGCAAATCGAAACAATTTCTGGGAATTTTCACTGCGCGAATCGGACAGGTCATTGATCGCGTATCATCCATATGATGGCGAATTACTTTGGGGAGCCACCGCCAGAATGACCGTGAATTTTTTGAAAACTCTCGACTTATTGAAAAGTTAATTTGTTTTTCCAATGTCGTTGCGAGGGCGATTCTATTCTTCCCTGGCACCGCCCGCCAGGGCAGGTGTGCCTGAAGCAATCTCCCTGCTGAGTGAGTCGGAGATTGCTTCGCCGCTACGAGCAAGAGCGCGACTCGCAATGACATCGTGAAATTAAACAAAAAACCCGCCATCGAAATGATGACGGGTTTTTGAATTGCACAAAATTTACTTCTTGGCGGCGGGAGCGCCTTCTTCTTCCTTCTTACCACGTTCCACGCTAAGCCCAGGAGCAGCAGCAACTGCGGCGACTTCAGCACCAGGAACAGCGGCGTCAGCAGCTTCTTCCTTGACAGCGGAGGCAATGATCAGGATATCATCGGCATCTTCCAAAATGGTGACATTGGCAGGCAGGACAATATCGCGGATGTGAATGTTATTGCCAATTTCCTTAAGGGAGGAAATATCAACCGTAATGCGCTCGGGCAGGTCGGCGGGCAAACATTCCACTTCAACTGCGTCCTTGCGATGAACAAGCACGGCACTGTAATCTTTTACAGCCGAGGAAACGCCAGTATAGGTAAGGCGGACCTTGGTGCGAATCATCTCAGTGAGATCCAGCGCAAGAAAGTCAACATGCGTAAGCACGCCTTTGATAAAGTTGCGCTGCTTTTCGCGCACAATGGCGGCGTATTCAGTTCCTTCCACATCGATCGTTACAAGGCTGGAAGAGGTCAGCTTGGCCAATACAATGCCAGCGGTATGTGCTTCCAACGAAATTGAAACTGGCTCCACGTGACGGCCATAAATTACGGCTGGCAATTGACCTGCGCGTCGAAGGGCTTTCACCTGCTTGCCTTTTACATCACGTTTTGTAGCCTTAAGTACAACTTTTTCCATCGTTACTCCTTGGGCGCCTCTCACCGCGTTGGCAGTTACCTTCACCCGATAAAATGATTTTCTGAAAAGCGACCGCGTCGCTGAACATTTATTTTCGGTTGAACAACATTCTGCTCAACAATAGCATGATTCCCGCAAACAAACCGCCAACCAAACCTGCGATCAACGCGCCGCGCGTGTCCATTACAGTTGTGACATTGCCCTGCACATTGCGGGAGATCAGGATGACTGACTCGATCTTCTCACCGCGGACTTCTCGGCTCGCAAGAATGCCTGCGCGCGCATGACCAAATTCCACGTTTCTTGCGACGACCACAGCTGTGTGCCCATTAATAAAAACATTCTCAGCACGGACAGCCATTGCAGTGCTGTTCTGCATATCCACAGATTTCGCCTGCACAAGCCCCAAAGCAGATTCGTGCGAGACAACACTGCCCGTATTAACATTCATGACTGCGCTGAGATTCAAGCCGACTTCATCAGCAGCGATCTCAGATGCCGAACTCTGATGCATTCGCACCAGCTCAGCTTTGATCATCTCTACATCTACTTGAGAGAGGTTTACAACCTGGGGATCGGGTACTTCAAAATTTTCAGTCATTGAATTCTTTCATACACTCGGCAGAAAATGCGCCCCTATCGCGGAGGCGCAAAGTGGATAACGGCTTGGATTTTATACGGGTGAGGGTGTTTCGTCAAGGAAAAATACTCAACACCTCTACTTATGGCTGATAATTCGGATCGTTGTAATTGATGGTAGGAACAACAGCAGGCGAGTCGTCATTATTGGGTTTGTCATTCAGTCCGTTATTGAGACAATTCGTTCCATCGTAATTAAAATTATTTACTTCAGTTTCATCCAAATTAACTAAAATATCAGCTGGGAATTTCATGTTATTTGGCAAAACACAGGAATACACCGACTTATTATTGGAAGGGATGGAACATTGAACTTCAGTATTATTAATGGCGATGACCAGTTTCTTATCGGTAAGATCTGGCGGAGATTGGACCATGCGCAAGTTAATATAACGTGCGCGCATATCACATGAGGTGATCTCTTCGGTCAAAAATGGTGGAGCAGAGTTTGGAATCGCAATCAGCGGAGGTATCGCAGTTGCAGTTAATTCAGCTTGTACTGATGCTTTCTTGCAATACTGCTTCTGCAAAGCGGCAAGATCAAACTTTCCCTTATTCGCGATTGTTTTATCAGTCTCTTCACTTTCAAGATTTACCAAAACTTTAGTCCCATCCGGGCAGGGAATCGTACAATCATATGAATTGACTGTCCAGAAGATGCTGCCTCTGCCCGAAAAATACTCGCCATATTTCAAACAATTAGCACTCGTGCCATTTGTAAAATTTATTACCGTTGGCACTCCCGGAATGATTGAACAGCGGCAAACCGTGACCAATAGTGCAGAAAAAATAAGAATCAAACCTGGGCGCTTCTTGAAGTTCATGACCTCTCCTAATGCAATGCGATGTTGTAAAGCCTGTTGAACTTACCTGTTACTTAAGTTTTATTCCATAGGCTATTGGTCACGTATAAGTGCCTATCTATACATACATCTATTTACTGCGATTGTTACGCATCCCTTCCGCCACGCCAGCAGACTGGTCATCTCCGCGTTCTTCCAACTCGTGGATAATGTTCTCTTGATCGGCATCGTTGCGGTTTTGACTTAACTTATAACTCGCTTCAATACGCGTCACGTCCACAGCAAGACCGACGATTCCTTTCATCTCTTTCTTCACAAAATCCTCTGGCAGCCCTTCGAGACTATACGAAGTGTTGACTTCATGCTTTTGCACCAAACGACTCATCAAAGAATAGAGATCATCCCCTTCCACCAGGCGGACCTTTCCATACACGTGCACCATCATGTAATTCCAAGTCGGCACGTTGACATGGTCATACCAACGCGGCGAAATATACGTATGTGCGCCTTGAAAAATAAGCAAAACTTCCTGTTCACCAAAACTCTTCCACTGCGGGTTCGCACGAGAAATGTGCGCGAGGATGGTCAACGCGTCATCTTCGCCTTGGAGCACCTCCACGGGCAAGTGAGTCGCAATCGGCTTTTCTCCGTTATAAGTTATCAGGGCGGGAAAATTATTTGCGCGCAGAAATTCTAAAATTTTCTCGCGGTCTTCTTCACGATAAAGTTTGGGAATGTACATTTTATAAAACCTCAAAGACTGGATTTTGATCGAGTATAGCATCTAAGCTTTGGATGTTTATATTGCGGTTTACGTCAAACTAACGTTATACTACACAGTATCGTATAATTTGGTAAACAAAAACTTCGATTTTCCTTCGCAATTTTCAACAAAAAGTTTATTTAACTATGAGACGAGCGATAAGTTCATGAGCGTATTATTTTCCGACACTCACCCAAAAATGGAGGCCCTGCAAATACAATTATGGCGGCAGGCAACTCCCACGCGCAAAATGCACATGCTGGCGCAACTTAATGCCTCAGCGCACACTCTGGCTTTAATGGGTTTGCGTTCACAGCATCCGCAAGCGAATGAAGCCGAACTGCGGCGCAGGTTGGCAGACTTGTTACTAGGCGGGGAGATGGCACGTAAGGTGTACGGCGAGATAAGCAATGCAAAATGAACCCATTGAAGTCACACTAAAAGTAACAAGTGTGCTTGAAAAACTTGGAGTCCCCTATCTCATCGGCGGCTCACTTGCCAGCACACTCTACGGCATGGTACGCACCACTCAGGATTCAGACATCATCACCGAAATGCGGCCTGAACATATTGAAACCTTTGTTTCTTCGTTGCAAACCGAATTTTTCATTGACGAAGAAATGATCGCGGATTCCCTTCAACGCAACTCCAGCTTCAACATCATTCACCGCGACACCATGTTCAAAGTGGATGTTTTCATTCCACATCCACGTCCCTTCCAACAATCTCAACTCGCCTGTGTTCAAAGACAAACCTTCGACCTTGAACAACTTTGCCAGTCCTGAAGATACTATCCTTTCCAAACTCGAATGGTACCGCATGGGCGGCGAAGTATCAGACCGTCAATGGCGCGATGTCCTTGGCGTGTTGAAAACAAGGTTGGGAGAACTTGATCTCGACTATCTTCGCAAATGGGCAAAAGAACTCCATGTCAGCGACCTGCTCAAACGCATCCTGAAAGAATCAATATAATACCGAATTTTCTCGGTCTTCTTCGCGATAAAGTTTGGGGATGTATATTGGATTACCTCAAGATTGAATTTTGCATGAGTATAGCTTAATAGAGGTTGCAGACCTAACAAGTTTTCACAGAACCGCGATCAATCGAGTACAACTGTGTTCGTAGATATGCGATTATTAGTCGTTACGATATAACCTGTCAGGTCTTAAATGGGTCAGGTATACTTGAAAAAAAAAAACAAACCAAATGCAGCCCCACCCGACCTTCGGTCACCCTCCCCAAATGCGACGAAAGTTCCGTCGAATTTGGGGAGGGATTAATAAGGAAAATTATGTTCGAGCAAACCTTCAAAAACATTGACGATAAATTGTGGAAGGACGCGGGCTGTTCCAGTGAGTTGGATTATGTGGAGCAGACTTCGTGGATTCTGTTTCTAAAATATTTGGATGATCTGGAAAAGGATCGCAAAGATGCGGCGGAACTTTCGGGGAAGGAATATGCGCCGATTATCACGGGTAAATTCAAATGGGATAAATGGGCGGCGCCGAAGATGGAAGGCTCTTCGACCCTTCGACAGGCTCAGGGCGGCGCTGCGGGTTTCGATACGCCCCGCGAAAAGCACGCGGGGCTACTCAACCCTCGGCGCAGCGCAATCGATCATCACAAAGCGATGACAGGGGATGATTTGATTGATTTTGTGAACAATGAATTATTCCCGTATCTGAAAAAATTCAAGACCACGGCTGACCATGCGGATACGATTGAATATAAGATCGGGGAAATATTTAGCGAATTGAAGAATCGCATTCAGAGCGGATACAACCTGCGCGAGGTCATTAATTTGGTGGATGAGCTGCGCTTCCGTTCGTCGAAAGAAAAGCATGAGCTGAGCGCGTTGTATGAGGATAAGATCAAGAATATGGGCAACGCGGGGCGTAATGGCGGGGAATATTACACGCCGCGTCCGCTGATCAAAACCGTCATCAAGGTGCTTGACCCGCAGATCGGGGAGACCATCTACGATGGCGCAGGCGGTTCGCTCGGATTTTTAGTCGAAGGCTTCGAGTATCACAAGACCAAAAAGAACCTGTCTACAAAGGACATGGAGATCCTGCAAAAGCGGACTTTTTACGGCAAGGAGAAAAAGTCGCTGGCGTATATCATCGGCATTATGAATATGATCCTGCATGGCATCGACGCGCCAAACGTTTTGCACATCAATACGCTGGCGGAGAACCTCGCAGACATTCAGGAGAAGGATCGTTACGACATCGTGGCGGCGAACCCGCCCTTCGGCGGCAAGGAACGCGCCGAGGTACAGCAGAACTTCCCCATCAAAACGGGCGAGACGGCGTTTTTGTTTTTACAGCACTTCATCAAGATTTTGAAGGCAGGCGGGCGCGCGGGCATTGTCATCAAGAATACGTTCCTTTCGAATACCGATAACGCGTCGGTGAGTTTGCGCAAGCAATTGCTCGAAACCTGCAACCTGCATACCGTGCTCGACCTGCCAGGCGGAACGTTTACGGGCGCGGGTGTGAAGACGGTTATTTTGTTTTTTGAGAAAGGCTCCCCCACCAGGAAGGTTTGGTTCTATCAATTGAATCTGGAGCGCAACCTGGGCAAGACCAATCCGTTGAATGAAAATGATCTTGCGGATTTTATCAAACTACAAAAGTTAAGAGCACAAACGGATCGGGATGCGGATGCGGATTCGGAGAACTCGTGGACGCTGAATATTGCGGATGTAGACCCCGCCTCTTTCGACCTTTCAGCGAAGAACCCACACAAGCAAGCGGACTCTGCGCTGAGAGCGCCTCTCACTATTCTCGATGAAATGAAGTCGCTCGATGAAGAGAGTGCGAAGATTTTGAAAGCGATTAAGGAGCTACTATGATGTCGTTGCGAGCCGTTCTTTGGCGAAGCAATCTCCTCGTCGTGGCGGAGATTGCTTCGTCGCGAAGTGCAAGTGCGCTCCTCGCAACGACATGGGCAATGAAGTCGCTCGATGAAGAGAGCGCGGAGATTTTGAAAGCGATCAAGGCATTGTTATGAAGAGGGTTGGAAAGTTAGAAGGTTGGAAGGTTGAAAAGTTGGGGGATGTTTCCAAAATTAATTATGGTTATACCGAAAAGGCTTCATTCAAAGAAGTTGGTCCAAAGTTTCTAAGAATTACAGATATTCAAGATAATAACGTTGATTGGGAAACCGTTCCATACTGCAAAATAGAAAAAAGCGAACTACCAAGATACATTTTGCATGATGGTGATATTGTATTTGCCAGAACTGGCGCAACAACTGGGAAAAGTTTTCTTATAAAGAATCCGCCTTCAGCAGTTTTTGCTTCGTACTTGATTAGGCTTCAAATTTTAGACTTGAAGAAATTATTGCCTGATTATCTGATTCTGTTTTTCCAAACACAGACCTATTGGGACAAAATTCAAGTTGGAATATCAGGAAGCGCACAAGGTGGATTCAACGCTTCAAAGTTAGCAGAACTTGAAATTCCCATTCCGCCCCTCCCCGAACAACAGCGGATCGTGTCCCTGCTGGACGAAACCTTCGAGTCGATTGCGGGAGCGAAAGTCAACGCCGAGCGGAATCTGGTCAACGCGCGGGAGTTGTTTGAGTCGGTGTTGGCGGAGATATTTGGCAATGGTAAAGATTGGGAAGAAAAAACATTAGGCAAAATTGCTGAAAATCTTGATAGCCAGAGAATCCCTGTTACAAAAAGAGACCGCAAAGAAGGAAAGTATCCATACTACGGTGCTTCTGGAATTGTTGATTACGTTGATGAATTTCTCTTTGATGAAGATTTGTTGTTGATTTCAGAAGATGGCGCAAATCTTTTAGCAAGAACTTATCCAATTGCGTTTTCAATTAGCGGGAAAACCTGGGTCAATAACCATGCTCATGTTTTACGATTTGAAAAAATGGAAACTCAGAAATATGTTGAATATTATTTGAACTCTATTCCTTTGGATGATTATGTCAGTGGCATGGCTCAGCCAAAATTAAATCAGGCAATGTTGAATTCCATTGTTATTCCGCTTCCCAAGACGCTCGCCGAACAACGCGCCATCGTCGCGAGGCTGGATGTCCTTGCGGCGGAGACGAAGAAGCTGGAGGGGATTTACCAGTCCAAGCTGGAGGGGCTAGAGGAACTTAAGAAATCCATTTTACAGAAGGCGTTTACTCAGACCTGACAGGTTTCAGCGTGACGACTGATGATCAGACTTCTATGAACGTGAAGGTGTTTGACCGATTAGGGTTCTATGGAAACCTGTCAGGTCTTAATCGGATGATCGGACGAGACGAAGAAGCTCGAAGGGATTTACCAGTCCAAGGTCAAGGCGCTGGAGGAGTTGAAGAAGCCCAGACCTGACAGGTTTCCGCGTGACGACTGATGATCGAACTTCTCTAAACGTGAAGGTGTTTGACCGATTAGGGTTCTATGGAAACCCGTCAGGTCTTAATCGGATGGTCGGACGAGACGAAGAAGCTCGAAGGGATTTACCAGTCCAAGATCGAGGCGCTGGAGGAGTTGAAGAAGCCCAGACCTGACAGGTTTCAGCGTGACGACTGATGATCGAACTTCTCTGAACGTGAAGGTGTTTGACCGATTAGGGTTCTATGGAAACCTGTCAGGTCTTAACGACGAGTCTTATAATTAACTTATGCCTACCGACATCCCACCTCTCACCTACGGAACCTTCTTCCATATCTACAACCGCGGCAACAACGGCGAGAACATCTTTGTTCAGGAACGAAACTACTATTACTTTACAGAACTATGGTGGAAGCATATCAGTCCCATCGCGGAGACATGGGCGTTTGGTCTGTTACGAAATCATTTCCATGCGGCGGTTTATATAAAAGAAAAAGAAGACCAAAAACGAAAAGAACCCAGTCAATACTTATCCAACTTCTTCAACGCTTACGCGCGCGGCGTCAACATCGCCACCCAAAGAACGGGAGCCTTGTTTGAACGTCCCTTCAACAGAATTTCTGTCGATAGTGAATCTTATTTGATGCGTCTCATTATCTACATTCACCAGAATCCGCAAAAACACAAATTTGTAACAGACTTCCGCGACTGGAATTATTCGTCGTATCACGATATTATTTCCAATAACCCAACCCGCCTGCAACGCGAGAAGGTGCTTCAGCTCTTCGGAAGCCGCGCAGACTTTATCCGAATTCATCAGGAAATCCAGCCATTAGACCTGACAGGTTTCATCAACGATTCTGACGATTAAACTTTCTTGAATGGAAATGGGTTTGGTCAATCAAGGTTCTTCGGAAACCTGTCAGGTCTTTCCCCTCGATAAAGGTAAAATAGAGAAATGAACGAAGCCGAGACCCGCGCCGAACTGATCGATCCACAACTCCAAGCCAGTGGCTGGGGCGTGGTCGAGGGCTCCAAAATTCGGCGTGAATTTCACATCACCAAAGGCAAAATTCAAACAGGCGGAAAGCGCGGTAAACCGTCCATTGCCGATTACATCCTCGTCTATAAAAACCGTCAACTTGCCGTCATCGAAGCCAAGAGCAATGAATATGGTGTCGGCGAAGGCGTAGGTCAAGCCAAAGATTACGCCGTAAAACTCAGTCTCAACTTCGCCTATGCCGCCAACGGCAAAGAAATTTACGAAATCAATATGGGCGGCGGCGAAGGCACAGTCACAAAATTCCCCACCCCCGCAGAACTCTGGCATAAAACCTTCACCACACCGAACGTCTTGCGCGACGACCTGGTTGAAGTCCCGTTTGAAGTGGTCAGTAAAACGCCGTACTACTTTCAGGAGATCGCCGTCAACAACGTCATGTCCGCGATCGCCGAAAACAAAAATCGGATTTTGCTTACCCTCGCCACAGGCACTGGAAAAACATTCATCGCCTTTCAAATTGCGTGGAAGCTATTTCAAACACGCTGGAATTTAAGACGTGACGCTTCACGCCGACCCCGCATCCTGTTTCTGGCCGATAGAAATATTCTCGCAGACCAGGCATTTAACGCCTTCTCCGCCTTCCCCGAGGACGCCCTCGTCCGCATCAAACCCGATGACATCCGCAAGAAAGGCAAGGTCCCTACCAACGGGAATATCTTCTTCACCATTTTCCAGACCTTCATGTCTGGCCCTAACGACACGCCATATTTCGGCGAATACCCGCAGGATTATTTTGACTTCATCGTCATCGACGAATGTCACCGCGGCGGCGCCAACGACGAATCGAACTGGCGCGCCATCATGGACTACTTCTCGCCCGCCGTGCAGCTCGGTCTTACTGCCACGCCCAAACGCAAAGATAATGTGGATACTTATAAATATTTTGGCGAACCCGTGTACATCTACTCGCTCAAAGAAGGCATCAACGACGGCTTCCTCACGCCTTTCAAAGTCCGTCGCATGAAATCCACGCTTGATGAATACATCTACACTTCAGATGATACGGTCATCGAAGGCGAAGTCGAAACTGGCAAAGTTTACAAGGAGTCCGATTTCAACCGCATCATCGAAATCAAAGAGCGAGAAGCCGACCGCGTCAAACGCTTCATGGACGAGGTCAATCAAAATGAGAAAGCCATCGTCTTCTGCGCCATCCAAGACCACGCCGCTGCTATACGCGATTTGATCAACCAATACAAGAAAAATCCTGATCCGATGTATTGCGTCCGTGTCACCGCCAATGACGGTGCACTCGGCGAAGAATACCTG
>JAYVUA010000042.1:0-12299 GCA_043788255.1 Anaerolineales bacterium
CATCGCCGAAACGCGCAAAGTAGATTCTGCCTGCGTCATCAGTTTCGCCGCCGGTGAAAGTGGCGTTGCCCAGGCGTACGGTGTAGTCGGCTAATTTAACCCAGACTCCGCTGGCAATGTCGTAGCGATACAATCCTGTGCTTTTATCGCTCATGGACGATGGGATGGTATACAGATATTTATCGTCGTTGGAGATTGCCAGCGCAAACGCTGTCCCGACCTTGACGCCTTTCGCTAACTCATCAGCCGTGTTGACGGGACCGACGCGTGTCAATCTTTCAGTGGCGACATCGAAATGATACAAGATGCCATTCCAGGACAGGTAGTAAATGTGATTACCATCATGAGTTTCTGCCATGGCAGTCGCAAACTCATTGCCATCATCAAAGCCCGGTCCGGGACCATACTCAAACTCGCCCTGCGACTTGGGCAGAAAAGAATATCCACTGGTTGCTAAATCAAGTTTCAGCATGGGCGAACCGGCAAAGGCGGCATAGATTTTTCCGTGAGCGTAAACGACGTGACGCGAAACGTTCCGCCCCAAATATTCATGCGTGCCCGTATAAACCGTGCTTTTCCTGGCAACCAAGTCGTAGATGACGATATCGCCCGCAGGCGATGTTAGGCCGACAACTTTATTTTCGCCGGGAATTACATCAACGGCGATGATGCCCTGATTGGGTATCGAAACACCAGCGGGATCGGTTGCGCTCAGGTCATGCCACTGTTCAGTGGCTACATCCATTTGAAAAAAATGCCCGCCACGTACAGACGGATCGATTTCAAAAATATCGTGAAAGCCCTGACTGCCCAAATAGATTTTGCCATCCATTTCGACGATGCGCGTGTGACCTTTGATGATGTTCTCGCCGGGCAGTAAGTTGTTATCCGCCTGACTGACCGTTTTCAACGTGGTTAGGAATTTGCGTTCGCCAGTGGCAATCGTGTATTGGAAAACGCCCACATCGTTCGGCTTGCCGACATCGCCGTAGCCGATTGCCAGGTAGGCGTGTCCGGCTTTGTCCACGCCGATGGCATTCCAAGACCAACCTTCTTTAAATCCTGCTGGTTCAAGGTCTGCGAAGGAGATTTCGTTGACAGGGTCAACGGGAGACGGTTGCGGTGTGTTCGTTGGCACGCTGGTAGGTACTGACGTGCTGACAGGTTGTGAAACTCCACAGCCTGTCACGAAAAGCATGAGCAGTAGGACGAGCGTGGCTTTCAAGTTTTTTGTATTCAAATTATTTTCCTGCCAGTTGTAGATCGAAATGAATTTCGACTTACGGTTACAGCGTACGCAATTCATCGAGCGTGACGCGCTTTTGGATCCAGCGGTATTTTTTGCGCAGGTCGAGATACATGCCAGCGATTTCTTCGACTGTGCCGTGATAGGAGCAGTGAACGCAGTAATATTCGTCACCGTTTTTCGCCAGGGTCACATCGTTTTCGCGTGCGAAGCAGACGGGGCAGCGCATTACTTTGCGGAGTTTAATTTCAGACATGTCGAAATTTCCTTTTCAGACGTGAATTCATAATCGAGCGCCAGGGTGTAGTAGGGTGAGAACAACAAGCCTTCGAGCACGTATCCACTCAAGGCGGGGGTGATGGCTTCAAGCACAACCGAAGTTGTAATTTGCGGGATGACTGCCGAAACGGTTTTGGCGTGAGCGCTGAACAGTTCGCGGCGTCCGTAGATATATTCCAGCGATTGGGGCTGGTCGCCATCTACCGAGAGCGTGATGCCGCGCATGTCTTCGGGATATTCGGTGACACCGTAACAACCTTTGAGATATTCACGCGCTGTCAGCGTGGCGGATGAATTAGAAACAGTCAGCAGGCGACGGGTAATGCGGATCGTTCCACCCGTGAAGTTGTATTCCGTTTCGATGGAAATTTCCAACCCGTCGGCAAAAGTCAAATGCGCGGGAGTCAGAGTCAGCCGTGTGCCTGATTCGTTTCGCTCCACGTTGGCGACGCGCGTTTGGCATTTGTATAAATCCAGCGTTTCGCCGTTGTGCGTGACCATCAGCGTGGTGCGTGCGCCATCGAGAAAATGATTTTCTGCGCCCGTACGATAAATGGATTGAATGACATACGGATACGAACCAATCATCAGCTGCTTCTGATCGGAACCAGTGGAGATCTGTTTCTTGCCAATGTACGGACGCAGGTCGCCAATCGAGCCACCCTGATTGGTGTCAACGAGCACGCGCATGGTCGGGTCGAGATACCAGAAATAATGTTTCTTGGAACCGTAGAGCACTTCCTTGGCGAGATAGACTTCGGGCGTGCCGATCGGCAGGTTGTGGCGATACCAGTCGGCAAATTCGTGCATGTAAAGATCGGTCAGATTGCCCTGCCCGCGCAGTTCGACAAAATATTCGAGCAGGTCGCGGTATAGTTTTTGCGAGACTTCGTTGGGGTCTTGAATGGTGGGGTGGCCAGCCAGCCAGCCGGGGGAGACAAAGACGTTGTAATAACTGTAACCGTTGTTAAAATCTTCCTGATAGCGATAGAGATCGCACAAGTTGTAATCGTAGGGATGATCGTAGCCGACATTGGCGAGTCCACGCTGGGCGTTGGCGGGATGACTGGCAAAGAAATCGTTGCGTCCTTCATATGAAAGTGCCAGGTCACGCGAGAGATGCGGCACGCCGATGATGCCTGTCCAATCGGCTTCGTTTTTGGCGGGACTGAGCGAGTGGTTTTTGGCAGGATACCAGGGTCCCCAGGGCATGCCTTCGTTGAACAGATACCACGAGTTGTTACAGCCGTGAAAAACCTTGACGCCTTCTTCAAAACAGCCTGCCACTGCGATTTTGATTGAAGGGCAAATTTCGTGGAGGATCTGCTGGCTGATGGCGTCGAGGTGATAAGTCGCCGCCGATTTTGGATCATGCCCGAAGGTTTTGCGGAAGTAGTCCACTGCCAGTTGAATGATGAAGCGTTTCTCTTCGGTGTTGTAGAGCCAGAGAAAATCTTCAGCGCCACCGATCTTTTCGCGGAATTCGGGCGAGTCGTAACCCATGTTGAGCGAGAGCCCGATCTCATCGCCGTATTCATCGTGGAAGCGTTTTACTTCAGCAACGAGTTGTGGGTCTTGCATGCTGTCGATGGTTACCATGAGCGTGACTTTGAGACCCAACTCGTGGGCATATTGTTGTTGCAAGAGGTAGTAGGGATGCATATCTCCGGATGAAACGCGGTGCAGCAGGTTGAGATACATGGTGAGAGTCCTTTTTATAAATCCCTTTGTATACGGATTTTTGTTTTTTAGGCTCTCCCGTTTCTGGCGGGAAAACCCCTTACCACAAAGGGTCACAATGGTACACAAAGGATGTTTTTTGGTTTTTTCCTTCGTGACTCTTTGTCTCCTTTGTGGTTGAGAAAGAGATTCCCGTTAAAAACGGTAGAGCCGTTTTTTACTTTATGTGTGGCTGATGCGATATAAGCCGCCGCCGTGCGCGGGGAGCGTGGTTGCAAAGGTGTTCGTAAATTGAGAGGGGAGGTTGGCGCGCTGCCACAGGTCACGGATCTGGCAGGCGGCAGGTAAGCCTATATCAGAGAGTGAGACCTTCACTACACACTCTGTATCGCTGAGGTTGAACACGGCTAAATATTTTTCCGCACTATTGGGCATATCCGCAACCCAGGCGGCGGAGGTAGCATTGAAAAATAAGACGCGCGTGTTTTCGCTGTGCTGGTTAACGGCAAGTACTTCGGGATTGGTCAAAAGAGAAAAAGTGAATTCATCAGTGCTGGGCAGGTCAGAGCCGATCATCAATGGACTGCGGACAATGGCGAAGAGCGACATCAGCGCAAACTGTTCAGCGCGGGTGAAGTTGGTTTGGCGCGGAAGGGCTTGCGGTCCGCGTAATGAAAGCGAACCGAGCGGAAGCATGTCCGCATCGGGATAGTGACGCGCTTCGATATGCGGAGTCCAATCACGACAGAGTTCAAAGTGTTTTTTGAGCTGTTCCCAGTCATCCCAAAAATCTGCGGAGATGCGCCATAGGTTTGCAAATTTGAGCAGGTGAGTCACAGATTCGAGTGGGGCTGGTCCCGGCGAAAGGCTGAGCACCATCGGATGGCCGCAGGCTTGAATGGCATGTTGAACCGCTTCGATTTCAGCGGCGTGATAGGGATAGGTCATATCATCCACTTTGATATAGTCCACGCCCCACTCGGCGTAGAGTTCAAAAAGGGAGTTGTAGTATGCCTGCGCGCCGGGCTTGGACATATCCACGCCGCACATGTGATTGAGCCAGGTGCAAATGCTTTCGGGTTGGGCGATGTCGCGGGCGTGGAATCCGCCTGGGGTGGGCAGGTTCTGTTGGACTGCCTGACGCGGAATGCCGCGCATGATGTGAATGCCAAACTTCAATCCGAGTGAGTGAATGTAATTGCCGAGGGGTTTGAAGCCTTGTCCGATGGCGCTGGAGGGGAAGCGGTTCGGGGCAGGAATCTGCCGACTAACGGAATCAAGTACAAGCGTGGGATGAACGCTGCCATCGGGCAGGAGTTCCAGATCGGGTGAGAGCTCCAATTTGGGAGTCGGATGTGACCAGCAAAAATCCACGATCACATATTCCCAGCCCAACGGAGCCAGCCGTTTAGCAAAAATATCCGCATTGGCTTTCACTTCCGCTTCGGTGACCGAGGCGTTGAAGCAGTCGAAACTATTCCAGCCCAAGGGAGGGGTGGAAGCGATGAGATGGAGCGCTGTCATAAATTATCCTTTGAGACCGGTGGTGATAATGCCTTGCACGAGTTGCTTTTGCATTAGAAAATAAACAGCGATGAGTGGAAGAGCATAAATCGTTAACCCCGCCAGAGTGAGGGTCACAATGGGATTGCCTTTGGGGTCTGTGAATGCGGTTGCCAGCTTCATCGCCAGAGTAGCTTTTTCGCCGCTCAGGAAGAGCGCCTGATG
The DNA here is from genome assembly GCA_043788255.1 of Anaerolineales bacterium. Classification (GTDB taxonomy): domain Bacteria; phylum Chloroflexota; class Anaerolineae; order Anaerolineales; family Villigracilaceae; genus Villigracilis. The sequence goes on from JAYVUA010000042.1 coordinate 4,934, forward strand.
GAACCAATCGCCCCAAACCCAACTGAAGGCGAACAGGAAAGTAACTGCCATGACCGGCTGAGCGTTTGGCAAAAATATTTGGAAGAAGGTGCGGATCGGCCCCGCGCCGTCGATGGCAGCCGCATCTTCCAACTCTTTGGGGAAGGAGGCGAAAAACTGGCGGAAGAGCAAAATCTGAAAGGGCGTGCCAGCCAGTCCCCACAGGAACCAGAGCAGGTAGTTGTTAATCAGCCCCAGGCGCGAATACAAAACAAATTGGGGAATGACTGTCACGGAGGCAGGAATCATCATCATCGCCATCAGGATGATAAAGAAGCCATTGCGTCCCGGCGCTTTCATACGGGCGAAGGCATAACCGGCAACGGCGCTGGAGATGACATTCGGTATTGAAAAGATCAGCGCCAACATGGTTGAGTTTAACAAGCCTTTCATGAAGCCATACTTCGGGTTGGTCAAGACCTGAACGTAGTTGCTCCACTTGGGCACAGGCGCGAACCACATTATGGGCCACTTCATGAAATCTGTTTCGGCTTTGACGGAACTGATCAACATCCAAATGATTGGCAGGATAAACAGGACGGTCAGCGCGATGATGACCGCATAGAGCGAAAAACGTTCAAACACACGACCAGGGTTGAAAGGCTTTTTATTCATGATGCATCCTCGGGGTTAACTTCGTAGTAAACCCAGTATTTGCTGGTGTAGGTCATCACGATGGTCAGGATAAGAATGAAGAAAAATAAGATCCAGAGCAGGGCACTACCATAGCCATAGCGCTGGCGGACAAATGATTCCTGATAAATGTGGATCAGGAACATATAGTTTTCACGCGGCGGCAGGGTGGCGATCCCAGACATGCCGCCTTGTGTGCCCTTGGGCGCGAGTAACAGCGGCTGGGTCAAAATTTGCAAAGATCCAATAATGCCAACAATGAATTGATAAAATATTACCGGTGTTAATAATGGAGCGGTGATGTTGCGAAACATCTGGAAGTTATTCGCGCCGTCCATACGGGCGGCTTCCTCCAGTTCGGCGGGAACACCCTGAATCCCGGCCATAAAAATGATGATCGCGCCGCCCACGCCCGCCCAGACCGACCACATCACCAGTACATGGAACGGATACTCGGTCATCCAGCGGACGTAGGTGTTGGGGACGATTTCGTTCAGCACCGCGTTGACGACGCCGTAGTTGTTGTCCATCAACGCTTTCCAGATCCAGACGGAGGCGACCACTGGGATAATGCTGGGGATATAAAACAGCGTGCGAAAAAAACCCTTGCCGCGAATATTGCGGGTCAACAAAATGGCAATTAACAATGAAAGCACGATGTTGATCGGGATGGTGACGATGGCGAACAGTCCCGTGCGGCTGAGCGCATACCAAGCTTTGCCATCGGTGAAAAATTCTCCGAACGCCTCGCTGTAATTCGCCATCCCGATAAATTTATACGTATCGAAGTTGGTTCCGGTAAAGTTCGTAAACGACATTAACATGCCAACTGCCACCGGAATAACGGTAAAAGCTAGGAACCCTAAAAACCAGGGCGCGATAAAGACATAGAACCAACTGGCGCGCAGCCAACCATATCCGCTCAGGCCTAGGAATTTCCGTTTTGTTTGAAGGATGGTTTGTGTATCAGCGCTCATAGGTTTTCTCCTGTCTACGAACTGCCTGCTCCTCTCCCGCTTTTTTGGGAGAGGAGCAGGCATGAGACTTATCTGTTATCGGTTATTGTGCGGTAGCGATACCATCAGCAATGGCTTTGTTGACATCAGCGTCGAGGTTTGCAATGGCTTCCTCGATGGTGATCTCACCCTTTAGGTAACGTTCGAGATTTGCCTGCCAGGCAGTGTTAAAGATGCCGGTGCTGTAGTAGGGATTGATGCGGCGCGGGGTTTGGATGGTGTTCGTCTGTTCCCACTGCACGTTTTCAATGAACTGCTTTTGCCAATCCTCAGTCGCGGGGATTTCGGAATAGAGTGACTTGAGCGCAGGTAAGCCCCAACCGGTTTGGGCGCGGTTGAGCGCGGGAGCGCCGCCCATGTAATATTCAAAGAACTTCCAGGCCGCATCGGGATTCTTGCTGGTCGCAGAGATGAACCAGCCAGCGCCGCCCAAGGCCGGGTTGACGGTAACCTTGCCGCCCCAACTGAGCGCGGGATACATCATATAGTCCGACGGGGCAACCACAGGATTTTCAGCACCGTGGAAGCCGCCCTGGATCCAGTAGCCGTTGGTGGCCGAAGCCGCACGACCATTCAGCAGATCAGGCACGACCCATTCAGGAGATGGGTTGAGCGGGTTGAAAATTGCGTTATCTTTGGCAAGTCCGGCCATCAGGGTTAGGAATTCCACAACAGTGGCGTTGTCTTTGATGTTGGCTTTGCTGAAATCCTCAGAGTACAGGTCTTCGCCGTTTTCCATCAAGATCGTCTGGACAGTGCCATCCCAATAATCGGAGTAGGCCATACCGACGCGAGTCACACGTCCGCCTTCAGACTTGGTCATCATGCGTGCCCAGTCAGCGGCTTGCGCCCAGGTGATGATAGTCTGGGCTGGGGGCAGTTCGATGCCGGCTTCTTCGGCGGCAGTTTTACTGATAAAGAAGGATTGGTCAGGAGACCAGTCTTTGTTCATGCCATACCAGCCGTCCTTGTAGCGGAAATATTCCACAGCAGGAACCATGTCATCGGCTTTGAGCAGTTCACTCTTGGCAAAATAAGGGGTCAGGTCAAGCACCCAACCGCGGTCGGCATAGGTGGGGGTATCGGCGCCGCTGCCAGAGATAACATCCGGCGCTTCGCCAGCCGCAATCATAGCAGCCAGTTTGGTGGTATCGGGATCAATGCGCTCGATGGTCACACTGGGATTGGCTGCCACATAAGCATCTATAACCTCCTGTGAAAGTTCGTTCTCAGGAGACATCACAACCAATTTGACCGGTTCAGCAACTGCCGGGGCTTCTGTCGCTGCAGGCTGGGCTGGTGCTTCCGTAGCCGCAGGGACGGCTGGTTGTTCGGGGGCGGCTGTGGGTGCTGCATTGCCACCGCAAGCCGTCAGGATGATTGCCGATAAAGCAACCATTGCAAATACGCGCCAACTACTTGATTTTTTCATTTTTCTGCTCCTTTGTTGTCTTTGAGCTGCGGCAATACCGCAACCCTTTTGGATCGAACTGCTATTTGAGAACACCTGCCAGCACAGCCTCAACCGACTTGAATAATTCAACGGGCAAGACGGGCTTGACCAGGCAAGCCGCCAATTCCTTTTTGATGTGCGCCTCGCGTACTTCGCGGGTACTGCACACGATCAACGGCAGACTGCCCTTCAACTCGTCAACAAAATCCCATCCGCAACCAACCGGTTCCAGCACAGCCAGGTCTATTTTTTGCTGGCTTAGAATCTGCCGCGCTTTTTCTCCATCAGCACAAGCAAAGACCTGGTACGAAAGAGCCAACTCGCGACGATACAGTTCACGCGTGGCGGGGTCTTTTTCGACGATGAGAATAGCCGGGTGCTGGTACGACATGTGTTCTCCTATGCTCTAATTTAACAAAAAACGAGCCGCCTGTCTCGGATAAAAAGGCGGCTCACTCGGACTATTGGAGGCTGTTTACAGTTCCCGATATTTTTTCGGCGAAATCCCCATTTGTTGCTGAAACACCCGCCCGAAATAGGATGGGTCATCGAACCCAACCTGTGCCGCCACTTCAGTGATATTTTTATCGCTGGTCTTAAGCAGCTCACGCGCGCGCTGAATACGGAAGCGGTTGAGCGCATCCCACGGAGAAATCCCCATTTCCTGCTTGAATATCTCACTCAAATAACCTTGGCTGACTCCCACCGCCCGCGCAATTTGCTGGCGGCTGAGCGGCTCGGCATAATGCTGATGCAAATAAGCCAGCGCTTGTTTGACTAATGCGCTGGTCACCTGTAAGAGACGTTCGTCATCTCTTAGCGCAGACCGTAGAGCGACCAGCGCTTCCTGCTCTGAAAGCATATCCTTGCTCTGGAATACCACGCGGGCATAATCAAGACGATGGGCGTCTTCCTCGGTCAACAACTTGCCGCTCATCACCAAAACTGGCACTGTTTGCAAACGCGGATTGGCACGCATATACTCCAATACGGTGAAGCCGTCGACGCGCGGCATTATCAGGTCAAGCAGGACCAGGCAGGGTGTGATGGTTTCCAGCATATCGAGAGCAAACTGCCCATCCTCAGCGCTTTGGATCGATACGCCGGGCAAAGCTTCAGCCACTAGGCGCGCATACATTTCGCGCACCTGCGGGTCATCATCCACCATCAAAACGGGGCGATTTTCTGCGCGCTCCGGGCGCAGGCTGTTAAGCATCTCCAACAAAGTAGCGTGCGAGACGGGCTTAACCAAAACATTGGTAAGCCCAGATGAGCCAGGAGTCTGGTTATAGATCACAAATGGCAAACGGCAAACGGCAGGCGAACGCCGCAACTGACCGATCAACTCCCAGTCATCGGGGTGCGCGTTGTTCATATCCCAAGCTAACACAGATGGGGAATTCAATCTGCTGACTTCTTGCGCGCTGGTGATACGTACCAAACTCAAGCCACGACGCTGGCATAGTTGCAAAATAGCGGGGCTGGGATCGGGATTATGTGAAATGAGCAGGAGCACGCCTGAGTTGGAGTCGCTTGACGCAGCAATGCTCAAGCCATTGAGTCCGGGCAGAGGCAGGTAAATATGAAAGGTCGAACCCGTTCCCATTCTGCTTTCCAATGTCATGGAACCATTATGCAGGGCAACCAATCGTCGGGTAATACTCAGTCCCAGTCCAATGCCTTCAGGACGGCGCTGTAAATTTTCGACACGACCAAACGGCTCGAAGACTTGCTCCTGTGCTTCAGGCGGAATGCCTGCGCCCGTGTCACGCACCCAAAGGTGCAGGTGCGGCGGTTCCACATCTGCGCCCAGGGTGATGAGCCCATTCGTTGTAAATTTGCTGGCATTGCTCAACAGGTTGAGAAAAATTTGTCGTAGGCGCACCGGGTCTGCCTGAAGCAACGGCAGGCTTTCGGGCAGGTCGAGCCGCCACTCCACTCCAGCGCGGCGAACAGTATCAGCCATGTTGTTGAACACATCTTCAAGGAACGGGCGCGGCTCGAGCATTTCAGGATATAGATCAAGCTCACCGATTTCGAGCCGCGACATATCCAGCAGATCATTGATCAGCCGTACCAGGTGTTCACCGCTTTGGTAAATCTGTTGCTGATCGCGGCGCAGTTCATTAGGCAGGTTCACCCCATAAATATTCGGTTCTTTCAAGGCGGTTTGGGTGTAGCCTAAAATAACATTGATCGGAGCGCGCAGTTCGTGGCTCACATTTGCAAGCAGGCGGGTTTTGAGTTGGTCGGCTTTCTCGGCGGCAGAACGCGCCTGAAGCGACTCCTCGTACAAACTCGCATTTTGAGATGCAATGCCCAACTGGTCAGCCAGCAGTTGGAGCCCCAGCAGTTCATGACGCAAATGTTGAACGCGGCGCGAACTATGCAAGTCCAACACGCCGATAACTTTTTGGTTATAACGAATGGGCAAAATCGCGCGCGAACGAGTTTGTGGATAATCAGGGTCAAGCGCATAGTGCAGACTGTGCAGGACATCCGGGATAAAAATGGATTCGCCCTTGAACATCACCTGACCGATCAGCCCCGTCTTCTGGATCGGCGCTTCGCTTTCTGCCCCTGAGCTGGTCTGCGGGTATTCTTTGAGCAATATCCGCGCTGAATCAGACCAGCGATAAATAACCACTCGATTGTAATGATAATTCTTGGCGATAAGTTCGGCTACTTTGTGCAATAATTTTTGACGATCGAGCAAACCACCCACCTGTTGATTGATAGTGGTCACTGTTTCCAATTGCTTGATCCGATACTGTTCCGCCTCGCGATTGACTCCCACCAGACGCGAAGGAATATCTGCGATCGCGATCAACTTTTTAAGCGCGAGTTCCCCCACATTTTCAACAGTCACCAAGGCTGAATGGATGCTCAAGCTGCGCGGGAATGAATTCCCAAGCGCCAGGTTATAAGCGACGTCCATGGCTTCGCTTCCAAAATTAGCCGAATCTGTTTCGACCGTGGCAGTCAGGCTGCCATCCGCCACTGCCGCCAACGCTAGTGGATCGCCGTTGATACCCACAATGATCGTTTGAGGCGTAATCCGTCCCAGCGAACGCCCGGCATTGTAAGCGGCTAATGCCAGCGAATCTGAAATACCCACGATGGCATGTATATCACCGGAAATGGCTTTCAAAGATTTCTCGATGACCGGGTAAGCCTGTTCGTAAGCCCAGGGCGCGGGAATATGCTGCCAATTCAATGCCGGGAATTTTTTGAACACATCCGCAATAGCTGTGACTCGGCTATTACCTCCCTCGCCATCTTTCTCCCACAAACCGCCGATTACCAGAGCCCTACCTTTGCCATTCAATTGCTCAGCTACAAACTGCCCAGCCAGCAGTGCGCTGTCATAATAGCCTGCAAAAGCAACCAGGTTTGGATGCGTAAAATCTGTTTCAGACAAATGGACGATGGGAAGCCCCGCTTCAAGGATTCGCAGCACGGCTTGCTTTGGGATGTACGTAGCGATCAGCGCTGAAAGCCCGAACGAGAGAATATCCTCGACGAGCTTGTCGGGGTCAGAATCTGGCGTTCCTGTAAATTCCATCGTCGCTTCCAATGGAATCAAGTCCACGGGTAGTTGTTGACCGCGCAGATAAACTGCTTCATTGATCTGCACCCAGTACGGATCAGTACGAGTCAGCCAAACGCCAATGCGTGGACGATCAGACATAAAATCTCACCAGGAGAAAAATCGGAGGCACGCGGTAATTATATACCGCATTGGGTTGGTAGTATTCTACTGACAATATTACGCCGATGCGTAAAAAGTGGATAATATTCTTACATCACCCCATCATAATCTTCGGTCTATGTTGCAGCGCCTCTGCCAAATATGCAGATTGAATTTCTTCACTCCCCGCCAGGTCCGCAATCGTGCGTGATAATTTCAGGATGCGATGATAGGCGCGCGCAGATAACTGTAGCTGACTCATCGCCGAACGCATCAAACTCTGACCCTCATCCTGCAACTGGCAAAATTGACGGATCTCCGCGATGCGCATGTCTGCGTTACAGATGATGTCAGATGAGCCGTTGGTTGAGAAGCGAATTCGTTGACGTTCACGCGCGGCCTGTACACGTTGACGAATGGCATCACTGGTTTCACTAAGCTAGACTTTATCCAAAAGGTACGCACAGAAAGGTGCGAGTAGAGCGAGAAAAGCGGTAAGTGGAGCGAAGGCGTGGAAGTTTTCGGGTGTCACGG
>JAYVUA010000043.1:0-28230 GCA_043788255.1 Anaerolineales bacterium
CAGCCTCGCCTTTCCATGTCTCCCTGAGCGGTAGCGAAGGGTCTCTACCCCTGAAATCAGAGATTCTCACTGCACTGGTGTGCAGCACAAGTGTCGCTCTGCTCAGAATGACAAGCGAAAGTCCTAATGAAATAATTTTTAATCGTCCTGGCTATCATCCCGCGTTGACTTCCTTGGTTTTGGCGGCTCGACAGTCACCTCTTTGGAAAGTGCAATCGCAAGCACATCATCCATATGTTTGATCGGGATGATCTTCAATTCTGATCTGGCAGTCTTGGGAAGTTCCACCAGGTCTTTCATATTTTTTTCTGGGAGTAATACAGTCTTCAACCCTGCACGATGCGCAGCGAGGACTTTCTCACGCACACCGCCAATAGGAAGAATTCTTCCACGCAATGTAATCTCACCGGTCATGCCCACGTGACGAAATACAGCACGCCCTGTCATCGCTGAGACGATGGCCGTAGCCATGGTAATTCCCGCCGATGGGCCGTCCTTTGGAATTCCACCTTCAGGCATGTGGACATGAATATCTAAACGTTCGAAAGCATCCAGGTCAATTTTCAACGCAGCAGCACGTGACTTGATATAGGTCAACGCAGCCTGACCAGATTCCTGCATCACTTCGCCCATTTGACCTGTCATCTGCATGCCGCCTTTGCCTTCCAATACGGCGACTTCCACAGACATGATCTCGCCGCCTGTTTCAGTCCACGCGAGGCTGGTAGCTACACCTACTTCATCGGTGAGTTCTGCTTCCGATGGGAAAACCTGCGCGGGGCCAAGCATTTTCTCGATCATATCTGGCGCGATGGAAACGGGATACTTCTTCCCCTCCGCTTTCATGCGTGCCACTTTGCGGCTTACCCGTCCGATCTCACGTTCCAAATTACGCACACCCGCTTCATAGGTGTATTCACGGATGATACGCTGCATGGCAGGAGGCTCAAAGGTCAAGCCAAGATCATCAATCCCATTCTCTTCGATCTGACGTGGAATGAGATAGCGATTCGCGATCTCCATTTTTTCTTCTTCAATATAACCAGGGAACTCGATCACTTCCATGCGATCCAACAAAGGTGATGGAATATTTCCCAGCGAATTGGCTGTGGTTACAAACATTACCTTGGACAGATCAAATGGCAATTCAAGATAATGATCGCTGAATGCGTAATTCTGTTCGGGGTCAAGCACTTCCAGCATGGCGGATGCAGGGTCACCGCGGAAGTCTGAATACAGCTTGTCAATTTCATCCAGCATAAACAGCGGATTCGCTGTGCCTGCACGCTTCATCGTTTGAATGATGCGTCCGGGCAATGCGCCAATATACGTACGGCGATGTCCACGGATCTCGGCTTCGTCACGAACTCCACCAAGAGAGACGCGCACAAACTTACGTCCCAACGCATCTGCGATCGAACGGCCTAAGGATGTTTTCCCAACGCCGGGAGGTCCAACAAAACAAAGAATCGGCTGGCGTTCCTTTTTCGGCTTAAGCGAACGCACCGCGATATATTCTAAAATTCTTTCTTTGGCTTTCTTCAACCCGTAATGATCGCGTTCCAAAATCTTCGCGGCATTCTTTACATCCAGATTATCTGGCGACGAATTATTCCACGGCAAGTCAATGATCCAATCGATATATGTGCGGATCATACCCACCTCAGGAGCCATCGGCGGCATTTGATTGAGTCGTTCCAACTCTTTCATTGCAACCTTCTTCGGCTCCTCAGGCAAATTCGCGGCATCCAGTTTTTTCTTTAAGTCAGACGCGTCGCGAGAAAAGATATCGCCTTCGCCCAATTCATTTTGGATTTGCTTCATCTGTTCACGCAGATAAAACTCACGCTGGCCTTTATCCACTTCGTTTTGTACGCGCGAATGAATTTCATCTTCCAGCTCAAGCACATCCACTTCCTGCGCGAGCAAATTATTCAATTGACCCAAACGTGCCTTCGGGTCAAGAATAAGCAGCAGGCGCAGCTTCGCTTCATAGGTCAACGAAAGCGAAGTGGAAATCATATCTGAAAGCCAGCCTGGCTCCGAAATATTCAAGGCAAACAAATGTGCTTCTTCAGGAATCGAGCGATCCAATTGCACACAACGTTCAAAAAGACTCAATGCAGAACGCATCAAAGCCTGCGTTTGCCTATCAGCAGTTTGCGGTTCATTGATCACGCGCGCGCGCACCTTAAGGTATGGCTTCGTGTGGATGAATTCCACGATCTCCACACGCTTGCGTCCCTGCACCAACGCAGAGCGCGAGCCATCAGGCATGCTCAATAAACGCCCAACAGCCATTTCCACACCGACGGGTAAAAAGTCATCAGTGCCGGGCTCGTCCAGATCGGGATCTTTTTGGGTCAGACCAATTACAGTTTGTTCTTTGCGTTGCGCTTCCTGCACCGCCAATAGCGAAGCCTCGCGCCCAACAAAAATCGGCGAGACCATGCGCGGAAAAATGACCATATCGCGCAGCGGCAGTACCACGGCCTCGATCAAACCGTCAGTGTTCAGCTCCATATTTGGAACCCGATACAGTTCCTCGGTCCGCTGTGAGAGCGTTAGGTCAAAATTATCTTCTTCTTCATTCCAGTTACTTTGATGATTCATTATTTCTCATTTTCCATGCAGACATGACTTCCGCAGTTACGAACATACTTCCAGCGGATAAGACAATGCTACCATCTTTTGATGACAATTCCAGCGCCCGCACCAATGCGGACTTAACAGGCACAGCCGCCTCAGACTCCACCCCAGCCTGCTCAGCCAACTGTTGAATTCGTTCCACCTCAAGCGCCCGCGGATGATCGGCGCGCGTGATAATAATTTTTCGAATCTTCGATTTCAACTCCGCAAACATCCCGGGGATGTTCTTATCTTCCGATGCACCAAAGATGAGATAAACTTTTTTGTCAGGAAAATAGGTTTGAAGGGTTTCACTCAACTTCTCAAACGAATCCTGATTGTGCGCCGAGTCAAAGATCACAGGAGGTTCACGACGCGCCACTTCAAAGCGGGCGCGCCATTGTACTTGAGAAAACCCTTTTTGTATCTGCTCGTCCGTGATCGAAATCCCGCTGACTTTCAAAGCCGTGTAAGCGGTGGCGGCGTTTTCAATTTGGTGATTGCCTAATAAAGGAATGTTGAACGTTTGAACATTTGAACGTTCAACGTTGAAACGTTGTCCATCCAATGATGACTCGAGTAACTCAAACTTTACATCCCGCCCCACTAAAGTTAACTCTGCATTATTTAGTCTGGCTACGCGCTCCAAAGCATTGAGGGCTTCATCTTTTTGCGGTGACGAGACCACAGGCACACCTTGTTTGATAATTCCCGCCTTCTCCCCAGCAATCAAAGCCAGTGTATTCCCCAGCACCGCCATATGATCATAGGACAATGAAGTAATGACCGAAACCTTCGGCGTGACAATATTGGTCGCATCCAGCCGCCCGCCAAGTCCCACTTCAAACACAGCCGCATTAACTCCATATTTTGCAAACGCCATGAAAGCCAGCGCCGTAGTAATCTCAAATGTAGTCAGTTTTTCGATCTTCGCCACATGCGGCTTGATCTCTTCAACCAATTCAACCAACTGTTCACGCGAAATCGGCTCACCATTGATTTGAATCCGCTCTGTATAATCCAACAAATGCGGCGAGGTATATAACCCGACCTGATAACCTGCAACCTTCAAAGCTGAGGCGCACAACGCCGAAACCGATCCTTTCCCCTTCGTCCCCGCCACATGGATGATGGGATATTGATTCTGCGGATTCCTTAACGACTCCATCAGCGCAAACATACAATCAAGGTTGAAGTCCGCCTTGGCAAGTTCCGAGGAATGTTTAAGGCTATAATCTACGAAGGAATAAAGATAATCAAGGGCTTTGTTGTATGTAGTTTCAGTATCCATGTCCATGCGAGGGATTGTAAATCCAAAATCAAAAATCGTAAATCGAATCATGCTCGCCACCCTCACCATCCACCTACACCTCCCCACATGTGCCTCCCTCAAAGAAAAGCGCGGACGAATCAAGCCGCTTATTTCACGTTTGCATCGCGAATTCAATGTCTCTGTGGCCGAGATGGATTTGCAGGACAAATGGCAGGAGGCGGTAATCACCTGTGCCATGGTCAATTCTGACGCGGTGACGTTAAGACAGTCTCTGCAAAGTGTGGCAAAATGGGTGGAAGCAAATTGGGAAGATGGTCAGATCATTGATGAAAAGATAGAGATCGTTTGATGTCACTGCGAGGGATGGTTTTCCCGACGAAGCAGTCCCCCATTAATGTGGAGATTGCTTCGTCGGGAAGTGCACCCTCCTCGCAACGACATATGAAACAGAAGGAGAATCAATGGACTTAAAACTCAAAGACAAATGCGCCCTTGTCACAGGCTCCTCACGCGGACTTGGCTATGCAACGGCTTTGGCATTGGCGAAAGAAGGCTGCAAGGTTGCCATTAATGGCCGCGATGAAGCGAAAATTAAAAGCGCGGCAGAGAAGATACAAAAGGAAACAGGTACTCAGGTAATTGGGTTAGCTGGTGATGTCAGTTCTCCCGATGTCCCTGCGAAATTGATTCAGCAAACAGCAGATGCCTTTGGCGGTTTGGATATTCTCATCACCAACGCGGGCGGTCCGCCACCTGGTTCAATAGATTCGTTGGATGAAGCTGCATGGCAGAAAGGCGTGGATTTATGTTTGATGCTGCATGTGCGGCTGATCAAGTCTGCGCTTCCTTTTTTGCGGAAGTCTGATTCTGCCAATATATTGACAGTTACATCTTTTACTGTCAAACAGCCTCTTGAAAATTTGCTGTTATCAAATAGTGTTAGAACTGCTGTGATTGGATTAACCAAATCACTCACATTGGAACTTGGCAAGGAAGGTATTCGAGTCAATTCCATACTGCCAGGCTGGACGGAGACGGAACGTGTTACACAGTTGATGACTGCCCGGGCAACAGCAAACAACTCCACGGTTGAGGAAGAGACGCGCAAACTGGCTGGGGCGATTCCGCTGGGGAGAGTGGGTCGACCTGAAGAGTTCGCAAATGCGGCAGCGTTCCTCGTTTCGCCCGCGGCTTCGTATATCACAGGTGTAATGTTGAGCGTAGACGGCGGATTGATCAAAGGAATTCTATAGGAATGAAAAAATTATCGTTTCTTGCGCGCACATCTTTATTGATTGGTTTCTTCTTTGGGCTGGATAAAATATTGGCTTTTGCACGCTTCATCTTAATTTCACGCAAATTTGAATTGCCTTTGCAAGATTCATTCAATGCAGCTAATAACTTACCAGATTTACTTTTTGCATTGATCTCCGGCGGCGCATTGGCAATGGCATTCGTTCCCATTCTCTCACAAGTCATTACACTGCGCGGACGCCCCGCCGCATGGGACCTGTTTTCACGCATTGCCAATCTGGCTTTTCTGGTAACGGCAGTTTTAGCAATCATCATTGCCATTTTTGCAAATCAAATCGTCCGTTCGCAAATTGGAATTGCACCGGGCTTCGGGCCTGAACAACAGGCATTGATCACCAACCTGATGCGATTAAATCTGATCGCAACGATCATCTTCTCGATCAGCGGATTGGTAATGGCGAGTTTGCAAGCCAATCAACATTTCTTGTTACCAGCCATGGCGCCTCTCCTCTATAACGTTGGGCAGATTTTCGGAGTTGTAGTGCTCGCCCCGCGTTTCGGAATTCAAGGCGTGGTCTATGGTGTCATTATCGGTGCATTATTACATTTGGGGATTCAAATTCCCGGTCTGGTCAAATATCAATTTCATTGGACGCCTTCGCTTAACATCCGCGAACCGATCCTGCTCGAAACTTTGCGCATCATCGGTCCGCGTCTGTTGACCATGTTCCTGCTTCAATCCATGGCGCTGGTGCGTGATAACCTTGCTTCGCGTCTCGGGCAGGATGGCGCAGTCTCATCCCTCACTTACGGATGGATGATCATGCAAGTCCCTGAGACTTTGCTTGGCACAGCCATTGCCACTGCCATGCTGCCAACACTCGCAGAGTTCGCCGCCCGCGCAGATTGGGAAAGTTTCCGCACGACGATGGAAAAAGCGATTCGTGTCATGCTCGTATTGACCATTCCCGTCGCGGTGATTTTAGCGGCTGGGATTAGTCCGCTTTTGCGTGTGGCCTTTACCAAATTCGATGCCAACCAAATGGGATTTTTCACACTGACAGTTCGCATCTTTCTCTTAACGTTGAGCGGGTTCGCCATTCAGGAAGTATTAGCCCGCTCCTTCTACGCTCGCAAACAAGCATGGACTCCATTCTTTAGCGTAGTCATTCGTACAATCATTTATCTATCTGTCAGCGTTTCAGCAGTTGTATTTTTTCGTCAGGTCGGCGCACCAGCAATTGCGCTGGCAGAGTTTGCTCCAACGATTGAAGCCATTGTCCTTTACACATGGCTGAATCAACGGTTGCCGGAACGGATACAAGTCAGCGGCGCAGTCTTCAAAGGATTTATCGCTGCCGTTATCGGCGGAGTCGTAACGTACGCCATCGCTTTGTACCTGCCGGGCGGTGCTGTCGTAACCGCACTGGCAGGAATGTCCGTTGGCGGAGTCATCGCGCTGACAATCGTCTGGTCAGAGGCAAAACAGCTTATTAATTTGTAACTCCTTTTCCGGCGTGCGTTGCACTTGACTTAATGAGATAATTCCAATCGGGCAGATTCTACGAGTAAATGAAGCAAATCTACTCTCACATGAACTACAGTTAAGAAAATTTTTTGAACATTTTAAAGGGAAGTATAATAATTCTATGTCTGAAAACCTTGGAAGTACGCAACCTACTCGACCCATTAACGACGACGATACCCAGCCGATCAAACCAATAAAGAAAGCCCCACGCTGGCGTTCAATCCTCATCAGCGTTTTGGGATTCCTCCTGCTGATCGGGCTTGGCAGCTTCGGCGGTTATTCGTCTGGTATTGGTGTCCGCAAATCCGCTAAAAATGAAATTATCTCAAAACAAGTCAGCGAGCAATATACCCTGGCACTGGTGGACATTGAATTCGGTCGCTACGAAACCGCAAAAGAACGCCTTCAATTCGTTATCGACAACGACTCCAGCTACCCCGGTGCAAGTGAAAAGCTTACTCAAGTATTAGTATTAAGTTCGATCCCCACACCTACCCCAGCACCTACCGTCACAGCCACACCTGATTTCAGCGGTGCAGAAAGCGCATATCAACGCGCCCAACAACTCATTTCCGCTCAAGATTGGCCCGGCGCATTAACTGCTCTGGATACCATCCGCAAGCTGGATTCAACTTATAAGACCGCACAAGTAGACGGCATGTATTATTTCGCCTTACGAAATAATGGCTATGACCTCATTACTAAACAAGGCAATCTTGAAGGCGGTATTTACTACCTGACTCTTGCAGAGCGATTCGGTCCACTGGATAACACAGCTATGGGATTACGCGAAGGTGCAAGAATGTATATCACCGGTGCAAGCTTCTGGCAATTAGACTGGAAGCAAGCCGTGGACTACTTCTCTCAGGTCAGCGCTGGCTGGCCGTCTTTATGGGATGGGACAATGACCGCGTCAGATCGTTACCATTTTGCATTAATGCGCTATGGCGATGAACTTTATATACAGCAATCCTATTGCAGTGCAAGTGAGCAATATATAATTGCAGCCACATTCGGCGCACTGGATCATCCTTCCGCTGGAAATGCAGAGGATGCATTCAATCAATGTTACCCCGCCACGCCCACTCTGGAAGCGGCAACCGCCACACTTGAGCTAGCACCTGTCTCTACTGACATCCCAACAGAAACACCCATTCCTTAATTTATGACCACACCTCCATCATGGGTGCTTGCTCTGATCTATTGGCTGCATATGCTTGCAACCGTCGCATGGATTGGAAGCCTCGCCGCCATCAACCTGCTTGTCCTGCCCGCATCCCAGCGGACCTTGAAACTGGTCGACCAACTTAGCTTTATCTCAGCCCTACAAAAGCGACTCGAACCCCTAGCATGGTTCTGTATCAGTTTACTTTTGGTGACCGGGTTAATTCAAATGAGCACCAGCCCTCACTATGATGGCTATCTCTCGCTCAGCACGCAATGGTCAATGGCGATCCTGATCAAGCATATCCTCGGAGTGATTATGGTGGTTGTGAGTGCCATCCAAACCTGGGAAGTAATCCCTGCCATTCACCGAACTTTGCTGAGAAAAGAACACGCAGACGCAGATGAACTTGCCAAATTACAACGCAGGGAAGTAATCCTGCTAAGAGCCAACCTGATACTCTCCGCCTTAATTTTAGGGGCGACAGCATTCGCAAGGGTTTCATAAAATAAAAACACGGTCGTTACCAAACGTAACGACCGTGTTTTTATAATTACAGGGTTTTTCTAAATCTTGATTAATGGTTGAGCCAGTACGCCCGTCAAGTCATAAGCCATTGCGCCGCCGATTCTTACGGGCACAATACCACCGATCTTTGCCTGCCCTTCGGCAAAGACCATTCCATCAATTTCAGGAGCATCGCGATACGAACGGCCAACGGATATGCCGTTATCAAATCCCTCAATCAATACATCAAGGGTTTTGCCCACATAAGATTGATTTACCTGCAATGAAATGGTTTGCTGGAGTTCCATCAGGCGTTCGTAACGCTCCTGCTTGACCTCGGCAGGCACAGGGTCGCCTAAAGGCTCAGAAGTGGTGCCAGGCTCAAACGAAAACTGGAATGCACCCACACGGTCAAAGCGGATTTCGTTCACAAAGTCATATAAGGCCTGATACTCTTCATCGGTCTCACCCGGGTAACCCACAAGGAAGGTTGTCCGAATCGCAAGATCAGAAATTGTTGCGCGCATCTTAGACAATGTCTTATGCACCCAGTCAATATTCGATGGGCGCTTCATTCGATATAAAGTTTTAGGATGCGCGTGCTGAAGCGGCATATCCAAATACGGCAAAATCTGCTTGCGGGTTGCCATCACTTCGATCAGACGATCAGTCACATAACCAGGATACGCATACATCACACGCACCCAGTCCATATCGGGGACAGAATCTGTCAATTGTTCGAGCAAAATAGCAAGGCCGTCTTTCATGCCAAGGTCATGACCGTAATCCGTTGTATCCTGCGCAATAAGAATCAATTCACGTACACCAGTATCGCGCAATTTACGAGCTTCATTGATGATCGATTCAACAGGGCGGGAAACGGCAGTGCCTTTGATCAATGGAATGGCACAAAACGCACACGGGCGGCGGCAGCCATCCGCCACTTTGAGGTATGCACTCGCGCCAGCCACACTCACACGCATGGCTTCGTTCTCATCTGAGCCAACGGTTGCGGCTTCAGGTAAATGATATAGCGGTTCAGGGCGCGGACCCTTGCGAACTTCCTTCACGACTTGCACAATATCCATCCAACGACGTGTGCCGAGAATGCCATCGATGCCCCGCACCTTCTGGGCAACTTCCACGCCGTAGCGTTGTGTGAGGCAGCCTGCCGCGATCAATATCTGACCACTGCGTTTTGTTTTTGCAAGCTCACCAAGCACGCGATAGGATTCCTCTTTGGCTGGCCCAATAAATCCGCAGGTGTTCACGATCAGCACGGCCGCCTTATTTGGGTCTTCCATAAACTGATACCCGTCACGTAAAAGCAACTGGGCCATCGAATCAGAATCCACGGTGTTCTTTGCACAGCCAAGAGAAACTAAATGAAATGTATTTTTTGTCACGTTATTTTCCTAACTCTAAAAATTTCACAATTAAATTATTTAACGCTACCCACCCGCTGTGGGCGTCGCTGTAGGAGTGGGTGTTTCTGTCGATGTTGGCGTTGACGTAATCAATGGTGTATTTGTAGCTGTCGGAGGAAGGGTTGCAGTTGGGGTTACAACACCAGAGATCAAATAGACACGATTAACAACTTCGCCAACATTTCCCATTAAACCAAGATCACGCCCATTATAAGTAATTCTTATAGCAGCGGCATTTCCCGTCAGCACAACGACCTGATTGTCCGCTTGAAAGATCTTGTTCTCACGCGGAGCAAGCCTTCCCTCAAAAACAACTTTTCCATCCACTGAAACTCGTATGAACACACGCTCCGCCGCAAATATACTTACAACTACATTCGCAGCGATGGCAGATGTCGGAGCATCCAGCGTGGTTTCACCGCTTGTATCCGCAGAGGTTGCCAAAGAAGGGTCATTCACAGGCACAAATGTCACATCTCCTAAGGAAGTTGGCGATGGCGTACTGCCAAGCACTTGAACAATTGAAGGCGCAGTAGCCTTGGCATTTTTATTTTGAGATGTAACCACACGCCCCACACCCCAAATTGCGAGGGCCGCTAAAATGGCGATCATCACCACACCAAATATCAAGTCGCCTGCAATAAAACTTCTTAAGAGCGGCATGGAAGTCACCACTTGCGTTTGTATCTTTTCACGCGGCGTCTCTGCAAATTTCTCAAAACGCTGGGCTTGTAAAAAATCTGCAAATCGCAATAGGATCGCATCGGCATCCAGATCAAGGAAGGTTGCATAGTTTGCAAGCATACCGCGCGTTTGCACCGGCGACGGTAGCTTATCTAGTTCACCGTCTTCCAAAGCCTTCACAAACACAGCACGCAGTTTGGTGTGGCGCTCCACTTCGTCAAGGGTCAAACTGATCAACTCACGGCGTGCGCGCAGCTGCAAACCGATTTCCGCAAAGATCAAATTCGCAGGTCGTGAAGGAGTTATCTGCTGTATTTCAGGTTCAACAACAAGCGAGGGTTCTTCAGCTAGGTTTTCATGATCTGATTTCGCAGAACGGGATTGGAACAGTGCAGCAAACCTTGAGAGTAACGCGGGCTTCGTATCTTCTTTAACTTCAACCTGCTCAATCTCAACCGGCAGATTCAACTCTTCAATTTTTTCTTCAATCACTTCTTCCTGCATTACGGGTGCTGCCGTGACAGGTTGAGAAATTTCTTCTACTATCTTTTTCTTTTTTCCACGTGATTTTGTTTTTTCTATATCTATTTCTGAAACAGGAGGCTGTTCTTCCTGCACGGGGTGGGTGGAAAAAACTTCGGGCGATGGCCCCGGACGGCGGCCAAACCATGAGCTTAAGAAAGGAGCCGCTGGCTTTTCATCCCCGACATCTGTCAAGGATGGGATTTCAGTCTCAACCAAATTTACGGTTGGTAATGGTCCGCTTATTTCAGCGGGTGCATTTCTCTGAATTTCCGCGATCATCTCATCCATACTCAGGTCAAGATACTCTGCATAATTACGCAAAAAGCCACGGCCTTGCGCGGCAGAAGGCATTACAGAATAATCATCGGCTTCGAGTGCCTGCAAAAAGACAATGCGAATGCGCGTGGCTTCAGAAGCTCTTTCCAGCGTAAGAAAACGAGCTTCGCGCTCCTGCTTTAAGCGTTGACCAATGGATGGGGACATAAAAGTATTGTACTGCCTAATACACACATCACCGACTTGCGCCGGTGATGTGAAGTGTTTCTTATTCGGCTGTGGCGGGAGTTTCTTCTTTCGCCTTACGACTGGTCTTCTTTGGCTTCTCAGCTTTTTCTGCCTGTCCATCTTCAGCAGCGTTTTCAGCGGCATGTTCCACTACGCTTTCAGCGCTTTCGCCGTCACGGTGGACGATGATCTTGATTTCTGGAACCAAGTCCATCGTAAGGCGGATGCGGGCAGTGAACTCACCCAGATTACGAATGGGTTGAATATCCACCTGCTGTCGTTTGACTTCGAAACGAACTTTTTCTGTCAAAGCAGTGGCGATATCTTGTGTGGTTATTGAACCATACAATTTACCGGTATCTCCAGCTTTGGCGGGGAAAGTGAGGGTCACATCCTTAACTTGGTCAGCGAGGCCCTTGAGCTCTTCATTCTGTGAGCTACGGCGGATCTCAGCCTGTGACTTGATCTTCTGGATCTGTTTCATTGCGCCTTCAGTGGCGAGCACACCAAATCCTTGTGGGATAAGGAAGTTGCGGCCAAAACCATCGGCTACTTTTTTAATATCCCCGGCACGACCTAGCTTGTAAACATCTTTAACGAGCAAAATTTTCATTTTCTTCAAGCCCTTTCTGGCAAATAGTGTCAGAACGAAGGGTACTACGTTCTGCGGGGGCAGATTGTACCATAAAGAAACCTTTTCTTGCCAATGCAGGCAAATACGATTAAGATACAGGCATGCCGAATATTTCCATAAACCTTCGCCGCATAGCAACTTTTGCAGGTATTTTTATTTTAATCTTGTTGGTCATTGAATTCAATACACGCCTTGAAGAACTTAATCGATTGAATGATCAAAGGGATGAGGTACGTACCCAGGCAACACAGGCAATGCAATCGCAAATTGCGCTACAAACCCAGGTGGCCTACGCAGGTTCTACTGCAGCCGTGGAAGAATGGGCACGAACGGAAGGACATTATTTACAGGAAGGCGATCAACCTGTTATTCCCATCGGTCAGCCGGGAAGCGAGCCGGTTATCGCAGAGACTCCCGCTCCCGTTCCCACCCCAATGCAAAATTGGGAAGAGTGGTGGAATTTATTCTTTGGTAAATGAGAATACACACTCAAAACCTATTGACCTCGAATGCTAGTTAGTTTATCGGCTTATTCTGCTTGCCTCGCTTTCCTTACACTACTTACAGCAGGTATCGCATATCGAACTCTTTTAGAATGGCATAGACCCGGTGCTCGCACACTTGGATTCTTATTGCTGGTCATGGCGATTTGGGCAGGTTTCTATCTGCTTGAGATCAACCTGCCTACCCTCCCACTTAAAATAGCCTCCAGAAAAATCCTATATCTAGGTATGACATTATCGGGTCCACTCTGGCTCGGGTTTTCTTTAAGATACACTGGTCTTAGCAAATGGTGGGCACAGCGCGGACGTATTTCCTTACTGGGTATTCCCGGCGTTATCGCCTTTCTCATGGGGGTGACAAATGAATATCATCGACTAATCTGGCGTTCCATCGAAATGCCGTCTTCTGGCAGCTTCGGGCCGTTACAGCTTGTAAATGGACCTGGTTTCTGGATCTATACAGCGATCACGTATTTTTTCATTTTAGCGGGGATGATTCTCTACTTAATCACTTTTATACGCTCCCCGAAAGTCTTTAGAGCGCAAACCGGATTGATGCTGGCCGCTGCTTTTTCCAGCATTGTGGTCAACGGTATTTTTCTTACAGACATTTTTCCCACCAACATTGATCCAACGCCGCTTTCGTTTGTAATTGCAGTACCCTTGCTTGCCCTCGGATTCTTTCGCTTCGGCTTATTCAACTTATTCCCAATTGCCGCTCCAATCATCGTTGAAAACTTGCGTGACGCCGTTATTGTAGTGGATATTCAAAATCAGATTACCAATATAAATGGTAAGGCAAAAGAGTGGTTTAACCTGGATGAAAATACCATCGGCCAGTTTTTTTTTGAAATCACCCCCAAGCTTGAACTTTTCAAAGAAAATTGGGATGTTTCGGATGCGAAAGTGAAAATTGATTTGGTGGAAAACAACCAACGCAAATGGTATGAAGCGACAATTACAAAGCTATTGATGGCAGATAAAAAAACAGTTGGAAGCGTGATTGTCTTTCACGATATTACGCAGGAACAGGAACTCCTGGAAACAGAACTTCACCGATCAGCCCAACTCGGACTGCTTGAAGAAGTGGGCCGTCAAATTGCAGATAGTTTTGATGAAAAGGAAATCTATCAACGCTCATTAGATGCGGCTGTCAATCGCTTTGGGTACGCCGAAGCCACCATATGCCTGCTAACGAATGACAACCTGCTCGAAGTAATTGCCATTGCTGGAACCGAGGACCTTGGGTACAAAATAGGTTTCAAACAGGAAGTAGGGCAGGGTATCATCGGCCACACTGCAAAAATTCGCAAAACATATATTGCAGAGAATGTTGATAGTGACCCATACTACTTCTCTCAAAAAAGGTTGGCAGGCTCCGCAATCGGAATCCCAATCACCAAGGATAAAGATCTTATCGCTGTACTTTATGTAGAGAGCATGGAGTCCAATGCATTCAATGAAGACGATGCAAAAACGTTGGAAACTCTTGCCAACCAAATCTCGGCATCAATTCAAAGGGCAAAGCTATATTCACGATCACAAGAACACTTGCAGGTGATGTCTGCCATGCAGACGATTTCCAATGTGGTTTCCACATCTCTTGATTTGGAGAAAATATTCACATCTGTAATCCAGGTACTTAAGAATACGTTTGGATATACCCATGCCAGCATTTATTTACTTCAGGGTGAGTATTTACATCTGGGTGCCCAGGTTGGTTATCCGGAAGATATGGTAATTAGTAAAATTCATATCAGTCAGGGAGTAAGTGGGCGGACGATAAAATCAAAAAAGGCCCAATTCATTCAAGACGTAACCAAAGAGACAAATTTCCTGCGTGCCTCAAATGATGTAATGAGTGAGATATGCATCCCTTTGCTTAAGGATAATAATGTTCTTGGAACACTCAATATTGAGAGCAGATTAAATTCCACTCTCACATATGCGGATGTAGACCTGCTGACCATGCTGGCGGTACCAATCGCCCTTGCCGTTGATAATGCACGTCTGCATGCACAAGTAAAGGCAATGGCATTAACGGATGCAGTCAGCGGCCTCTCCAATCGTCATGCTTTCGAAGAGGCATTGATCGCAGAAGTTGAACGGTCAAAACGAATGGATATTCCTCTTTCTCTTATAATTTTTGATCTCGATTCATTCAAAAACTATAACGACACCTGGGGACACCCTGCAGGCGACACGCGATTAAAAGCCACAGCCGATCTCATCAAAAAGAACCTGCGAAAATATGATCTGGCTGCACGCTACGGCGGTGATGAATTTGCGATCATCCTGCCAAACACTGATGAAGACGGTGCCCTGCTTTTTGCAAAACGACTGCTTACAGCCGCACAATCAAGCGCGCCCAAAGAAGCAATCAGCGCAGGAAGCATCTCAGGGTACACTCTTAGCATTGGAGTTGCCACATATCCCAAAGACGGCAATACCCATGTGACCTTACTGATTGCAGCAGATCACGCAGAATTAATGGCAAAGCAGCTTGGCAAAAATCAAATCTCCGTTACGAGTGACTTAAAAACACATGAAGCTTTTACAGCTCTTTCCCACATCAACAAAGGTCCAAAATAATACATTAACTATTGCGGGGCACGACGTCGCAGTGCTTGCCAGGGATCATGGAACTCCCTTATATCTTTATGACCAGGCAACGATGGATAATGCAGCAGACGAATATAAATCTGCTCTCGCTTCGCACTACCCCGCGCCTGCCTTTGTCACGTATGCAGGTAAGGCCTTTTTGAATCTCGCCATCGCCCAATGGACTCAGCTTCACAACTTATCCATTGACTGCACAGGTGAGGGAGAGATTGCAATTGCAGTCGCTGGCGGTGCAACACGGGAGCATATCCTTGTGCATGGAGTGAACAAATCAATTGCAGATTTGAATTCCACCATTCAACATGCAGGCACAATCGTTGTAGATAATTTAACAGAACTTCATCAAATAGCGACCTTATTCCAAATTACCAATACCCAATCACCTAATTTATGGCTTCGCCTGCTCCCAGGCATTGCAGTCGAAACTCATCACGCTCATACTCAAACTGGTCAGCATGATAGCAAGTTTGGAATGACATGCGAAGAAATTCTCGAAGCAGCATACTTTTGCAAAGATTATGATCTTCCGCTAAATGGGATTCACTTTCATCAGGGATCCAACTTTCGCGATGCAAGCCCGTTAAAAGCCGCAATTGAACTGGCACTTGATCTCGCAAAAGAAATCGGGCTAAATGATAATTGGCATTTTAGCCCGGGCGGCGGCTGGGGCGTGGCGTATCATGAGGATGAACTTCCACAGCCTGATACAAATGAATACGTGCGGGTAATTGCGGAGAACGTGATCGAAGGCTGTACATCACGCGGACTCACTCTGCCCCATTTGCATTTGGAGCCAGGGCGCAGTTTGGTAGCGAGGGCGGGCGTGGCTGTTTATAAAGTTGGTGCAATCAAACGACGCGGTGAAAAAGTTTGGATATTAACTGATGGCGGCATGACAGACAATCCGCGCCATGCAATGTACGGGGCAAGATACTCTTGTTTGCCGGTAACAGGTGTCAGCAGGGAAAGAAGCGAGAAGGTTTCCATCGCCGGGCCGTATTGCGAGTCTGGGGATGTCCTCATTGAAGATCTGCTCATGCCAAAAATCGAGGAGGGAGAGCTGATTGCCATCCCTGCTTCTGGGGCGTATCATTTGAGCATGTCATCCAACTACAACGGCTCACGGAAACCCGCAGTTCTTTGGCTTGAAGAAGGGCGTGCAAAACTCATCATGCGAAGAGAAACGATTGACGATCTACTAAAGCGAGATTTGGAATTATAAAAAATCCCCGTCATGTGACGGGGATTTTTGTATTTATTTTTCCACTTTTTCAGTAACGTTCGTTGCCATGGAAGCGGACTTTCTCATTTGCTCTTCCTGCACCATACGAACACCATTACTGACTTGATTACTTAGTTTTGCAATTTGATCCTGCAACTGCATTAGTGTATCCACAACATAATTATCGGCATCCACGCGGGTGGCTTCGGCTTCGGCGCGTGCCTGACCAACGATCTGATCTGCACGGCGTTGAGCCTCCTGCACGATCATGTCTTTCTGAGTCATTTGATCGGCTTTGTCGCGGGCAAGCTGCAAAGTACGGTTGGCTTCTTCCTGCGCCTGTGCCATGACACGATCACGCTGCGCCATTACCTGCTGGGCTTTTTTTACTTCTTCGGGGATGGCGATGCGCATTTGATCGATCAATTCGAGCATGCGGTCTTCATCCACGACAACGTTGTGAGTGAAAGGCAAAGCCTTTGCATCGTTGAAGAGTTCTTCCAGGCGGTCAATGAGTTGCAGAATGTCCATAGGTAACTCGTAAGATAAAGGGGTTGCAGACTTCAGTCTGCTTTATATGGCGGACTGAATGAAGTCCGCGCTCCGAAAAATCTTCAGATTAATACTAATTCTAGCACAAATTAATCACGAAGTGCGTTGGGAGGAGATTGCTCTCCCATATTAAGTACCTTGGCATGTAATGCCGCTTTGACATGTGCTGGCACCATGCTGGAGACATCTCCGTTCAAAGTGGCGATCTCCCGCACCGTACTGGATGATAAAAACGTATGCTGTTCAGCTGTGATCAAAGCGACAGTTTCAATATCTTTCGCCAGGCGCTGGTTGGCTAATGCCATGCGGAACTCGAATTCAAAATCTGAAAACACTCGCAAACCACGCACAACCACTTGTGCATCCACTTTGTGAGCAAAGTCAATCGTCAGGCCGCTATAGCCTGTGACTTTGATTTTGGGGTTATCTTTGAACGCTTCTCGTACAAGCGAAATTCGCTCTTCGGGTGAAAACATTAAACTCTTAAGCGGCTTATCGTAAACAGCCATGATCACTTCATCGAAAAGGCGTGACGCACGCGAAGCAATATCAATATGGCCGAGATGGATGGGGTCGAATGTACCGGGAAATAATGCTCTAACCATGTTTCTCCAAACCTTTAACCACAAAGGTCACTAAGGTTGGAAGCCTTAAAAACTTTGTGTATTTGTGTTTAAGATACATCGCCCTTACCTTCGCCCCAGAATCTTTCAAAGGCTTCAGCAAGCAAGGCATGCTCAGCTTGTTCAAGATATGGGTCACGCTCGAATAAAGCCTGGGCTTGAATGCGCGCTTTTTCAATCAAAGCAACATCAGTAATGCTCGCCATCTTCAAGGTGGAAGCAAAACCTGCCTGTTGTGTGCCAAGGAATTCACCGGGGCCGCGTGTCTTAAGATCAAGATCAGCCAATTCAAAACCACTATTAGTACGAGACATCGCCTGCAGACGTTCATTTTCTGTTGCATCTTCATGTGTGGGAATCAGCAGACAATACGATTGATCAGCGCCGCGCCCAACACGCCCGCGGAGTTGATGTAACTGCGCGAGGCCAAAACGGTCAGCACCTTCGATCAACATCACGGTGGAATTCGGTACATCCACACCTACTTCAACCACTGTGGTCGAAACTAAAATATCATACTGTTTATCGCGGAATTTCATCATCACATCATCTTTTTCGCTGGGCTTCATTCGTCCATGCAAAAGGCCAAGTTTGAGATCAGGGAAAACTTCCTTGGATAAAATTTCAAAATCATCCACGGCCGCGCGGGCTTCGATCTTTTCGCTTTCATCGATTAATGGATAAACAATGAAGGCTTGCCTGCCACTTTTGATTTGTCCGCGAATCAAGGTAAAGGCACGCTCACGTTCCTGCGGACGAAGCACATAAGTATTGATAGGAATTCGGCCAACAGGCATTTCGTCAATGACGGATATATCGAGGTCGCCAAACACAGTCAACGCGAGCGAGCGAGGAATAGGTGTAGCTGTCATTACAAGCAGATGAGGATTCGTACCTTTGCTGCGCAGCTCCTTGCGCTGTTCGACACCAAAACGATGCTGTTCATCGATCACAATGAATTGCAGATCTTTAAACTGAACTGGCGACTCAATGACTGCATGTGTGCCGATGACAATTTTCACTGAACCGTCCATCAAACCCTGACGGATCGCTTCTTTCTCCGCTTCGGTCGTACTTCCCACCAACAAGCGGATCTCGCTCTGATTCACGCCCTGCGTGCCGCCATCGCCTGCGAGAAGATTTGTAAAGTTGCGATAATGTTGTTCCGCAAGAATGGAGGTTGGCGCCATGATCGCAGCCTGTGCGCCCGTATTGACTACGATGCTGGTACCCAAGGCAGCAACAACAGTTTTACCAGAACCGACATCACCTTGTACAAGTCTGTTCATGGGTCTGCCAGAGTCCAGGTCAGCGCGAATATCTTCGAGGGTCTTTTGTTGAGCAGATGTTAGAGTGAAGGGCAAGCTCCGCGTACGCTCCACAAGCCACTCGGTCGAGGCAGAGAAGCGGCGGGCTTCCACAGATTTCCAATCGCGTTTCTGGCGAAGCACTCCCATTTGTAAATAGAAGATCTCATCAAACCCCAAACGCTCACGCGCAGCTTTGAGACGAAGTTGTGAAAAAGGGAAATGCACTTGCATCAAGGCTTCGCCAAGTGACACCAGCCTGGCAGCAAGTTTTATTTTTTCAGTAAGCGCATCCACAACGGCAGGTGCCCAATGCGTAATTACCTGATTCATTATTCCGCGCAGCCATTTTTGTGTGATCTTTTCGGTCAGTGCATAAATGGGAACAATGCGGGCAGTGTGCAGGCTTTCAACATCAACAGGTTCCCAATCGGGGCTGTTCATGACAAGGCGGCCAAGATACTGATCAATCTTGCCAGAGACTGAAATTGCATCGCCTTGCTTGAAACGATTCGCAAGCCAGGGTTGATTGAAGTACGAAATCCGCAACGCGCCTGTGCCGTCACTAATCACGACTTCGATAATGGATGACTTGCCACCTCGAATCGGACGGGTATGCACGCTTTGAATAGTACCGAGGACAGTCACTATATTTCCATAAAAAAGGTCTTTGATGGGTTTGAGCTGACTGTAATCTTCGTAGCGGCGTGGAAAATAATAGAGCATGTCGCCAAGTGTTTTCATTCCCAGGCTTGTTAATGTCTCTGCATGTTTGGGACCTACACCTTGAAGAACGGTGATGCTGGCATTCAGCGCCGCAGGGGTTTGACTGGTCTTTGCACCGGGTACCGATTCAGAACGAGGTGCTGCAACAGGACGAGGTTTTTGTTGAGATTGCTGTTGTTGCGCAGGGCGACTTTGTTGCTGTGGTTGTTGAGACGGGGCCTCTGAGGTTTCTACAAGTTGTGGAGGCATTTCTTCAACCGGCATGGATTGTGGCCCCTGCTGCTGCGGTTTCTGTTTTTGACCTACTTCCGGGTAGGTGTCGCCAATTCGTTTCCATAAACCTTTAAGTGACTCAGCTCGTCCATCTGGGCTAAGTTTTTCATAGGAACGAAGACGGGCTACAACGGCCTGAATTACCTCTTCGGCAATTCCATCGGCGCGGGCTTCGCCCTCCCAAAAGTCAAGCATTTTAGCCAATCCGCCAATAATGGCGGTATTTGTATATTTGTTTTCGTGTTCGAGGCGGAAGAATTTTCTAAGTTTTTCTAGGGACGGTTGCATAGGGTCAATTTTATCATGGGGAGAGGTCACTTCCTCACTGCCGCGAAACCAAGTCCATTGGGACCCAAGTGTGTGCCGATGACCGCCGTAACATTCACAAAGAGAATATCCCTAGGCACAGATTGACGCGCCCGAGACATCATTTCGTTTAATAGATTTCGTGCGCGCGGCTCAGCATTGGTGTGCAGGATCGCCAGCCGCTCAAGCTCTCCTCTTTCAAGCAAAAATTTCAAGATGCGTTCATCGGCCTGTTTGGTAGTGCGGACTGCACCAATCGCTTTCACTTCTCCATCTAATAACTCGATCATCGGTTTGATGGATAATAATCCGCCAAGAGTGGCAACTGCGCTGGGAACTCGTCCGCTGCGTTTGAGATATTCCATCGTATCTAATGCAGCGGAGACTTGTAATCTTTTTCTTGTGGAGGTGATTGCATCCAATGCAGGTTTCAAACCCAACTCTGATTCTTCAGCAGCGGCGATTACTTGAAAACCCAATCCCAAGGAAAGTGAGCCGCTATCCACACAAGTAACTTTATCTGGGAATTCCTGTGCAGCCTGACGTGCCACATTGATGATGGTCGTCAATTGATTTGCAGGATGAATAGAGAGGATATGGTCACAACCTTGCGAGAAGAGAGTCTCGTACGGCGTAATGAAATCTCCTATCGAAGGCGCAGCAGTTGTCGGAGCGGTTTGAAGTGCGGGCAGACGTGTATAAAATTCCTCGCGGGAGATGCCAGTCCCATCTGCGTATTCTTTCCCATCCAAAATCAGGATAGTGGGCACAACTTGAATATTATGTTCTTCAATAAGGTAGGCGGGGAGGTCTGAGGTGGAGTCTGTGACGATGCCAATTTTCATGATGAAAGTTTAACATAAAAAATCTCAAATGCTTTCTGCGCTGTCCCCGGCGGCTTGAGCAATGTAGAAACGATTGTTACACTCGATGGGTTAGACGAGCTAAATGTAACATTGTTTATTGGCGCGGTAAAACTTGCTGTTGCAGTAACAGTACCATCCACCCCATCCTGAACTAGATTTGTTGGTTGAGTTTACTTTTTTTACAAATTTTTTAAATTGGGAATACATTTACCAATTCTGAGTTTATAACGGTGAAGTGTCAAGTGAATATATAACTCAAGTGACTATTTAAGAATTATTATCTCAGGTGCTTCGTTGGGTTTCCAATCTCTAGTATAACCATAAACTTGCGATCTATCGCCAAAAAATAAAACCAGTGCGTCAAAGTGGGTACCTTTTTTATAGCTTCCGATAAAAAATGGAATAGCACGGTTTAACTCATTATAATACCCCAAATCGGCATTTATATCATTTTTATCTCCTGAAGTTAAAGGGTTGTCACCATATACAGAGTCACTGGGTGAATTACTAGACATCATAAGTTTTAGGTGTAATTTTCCATTTATTTCAACAAACATTTGTCCCCATAGATTGCTTTCGTAACCGGCGGTTGCAACTTGGGTGGTTTTAATTTTACCGTTTAAGACTTGATCGTGATAATCAGAACTTTTTAATACTGATAGTTGCAAGTCACCCGCATAAAACCCAGGTGCAACATCCATAAGTACAACAGATCTTTCTCTGCGGTCCACTTTTATAGGCATTAGTAGCCCTTCTGGCATCCAATACCCTTCGGTATCATTCGCATCTTTTTTGCTATTCTTTAAAGCCACAAAAAATTGATCTAAAACAGCATCGTCATCAACTTTTCTTGGGTCAATTCCAAAGTTTTTTTGTATAAACTTTATAAATTCAGTATTATCTTCAAACTCATCACCTGTATAAAGTTTTTTACCAGCTGAATCTGTGACCCATTTTCTACCTGTACTATCCCCCTTAAGAAGGCTTCTCCAATATTCACGATAGGCTTTTTTCCCTCCCTCTCTATCAACCTGCATACCCATACAATCTAAGCAGACTATTGATTGTTCTTGGATAGGTGCCAAGGTTGGCACTTCAGTTGGTGTGGGTGGAATAGGTGTTGGTGCTGATGCTTCGGTTGGTGCAGGGGCTTGCGTTCCTATTAAAATTTGCCCGGGTGTTTCACTTGAGGTACTTGTCACAGCCTGCGCGGGTGCACATGCGTTGGCAATGAGAATTAAAATTGAGAAAATCAAAATCCTTTTCATTTGTACCTCGCCTTTTCTTATTTGACTGGGAGTGTCCAAAAAGATGGGCTAACTCTGTTTTTAGCCACAGAGAACACCGAGATCATTGAGAAAAATCTCTGAGTTCTCTGTGGGCTCTGTGGCTAAGCCCACGGAATTGGACACTCCTATTTGACTCAAGTTACTGCCATAATTTCAAATGCATTCTCTCATCCCATTGAGTGAAGTTCGCTCTTACTCACTCACCTTACGCACTTTTGTATATTTTCAGACGTGTCGCCCTGAGCGACAGCGAAGGGTCTCTACGATTATCTCAGAGACCCTTCGCTCTGCTCAGGGAATCACGGTGGTGCGTAAGGTGAGTTACTCTATCGAAATAATGAACTGATAATGCGGCTGCCCGCCTTCCTGCACTTCCACTTCAAGGTTGGAATATTTTTGCCGCACCACATCTGCAATTCGATTGGCTTCCGCGTGAGTCATGCCTTCGCCATAGAAAAATGTAACCAGTTCGTTTTCATCGGCATTGGCTTTTGCGAGCAAATCCATAACACCCTGCTCAACAGACTCAGCTGAAACAACCAGTTTTCCGTCCAGCAAAGCGATCACCTGACCATCTTTCACACTCACGCCGTCAATTTCAACTGTGCGTGTGGCAACAGTAATCTCACCTGTTTTTACCGTGCTCAAAACTTTGGTCATCTTCTCGGCGACAGAAGCTAATTCCCCATCCGGAATGAGCGAGAGCATGGCAGCCAGGCCTTGCGGAACCGTACGAGTCGGCACAACCATCACTTGCTTCACGGTCACATCTTTTGCTTGATTTGCTGCGAGAACAATATTTTTATTGTTCGGCAAAATAATGATCTTATCCGTTGGTAAATTTTCAAATGAATTCAAAATATCCTGGGTAGATGGATTCATACTTTGTCCGCCCGCCACTACTGCGGCCACGCCCAAACTCGCAAAGATGCGACTCAAACCCGCGCCCGGCGAAACGACTACAACAGCAATCTGCCCTGGCTCCACTGCAGTGAATTGAGTTTGCTTGCTCTTTTGAATATCATCCATTTGCGCGAGCAGGTTTTCGATGGCAACTTTGGTTACCGTGCCAATGCCCATGATGTAATCAATCGGTTCATAACGTTTTTCGGTCGGCACGTGGATGTGCATGCGATACATACCTTCGCCTTCACCCACCTGAATGGATGTACCCATTTCTTCAAGCCGCCCATAAAACGCGCCCAGATCCAATTCGTTCGTCGGCACAAAATCCACAACCACTTCGTAATCCTGACCCTCTTCCACTTCATCAAGAGCACCCTGCAAATTCATCGCAGACATTGGCTGTACATTCATGGTTGGCGTTTCCAAAGACTCGCCATACACATGCCGCAGCATACCTTCCAAAATAAAAAATAAACCCTTGCCGCCTGAATCAACAACACCCGCCTGTTTGAGGACTGGAAGCAGTTCCGGTGTATTTTTGACAGCCTCATCCGCAGCTTTGACCGCCACTTCAAGAATCTCTATCGCATCTTTCGCAGACCCTAAAGCTGCTTCTGTTGCTATGGCAACTTGTTTAATGACGGTTAAGATCGTCCCCTCCACCGGGCGGACGACTCCCTTATAAGCTGTATCACGCGCTTCACCAAAAGCCTTCACCAAAGTCGGCACATCCAAGGTGGCTTTATCGTGAAGTCCGCGCGAAAAACCGCGCAAAATCTGGCTGGTAATCACGCCAGAATTTCCACGCGCACCCATCAACGCGCCTTTGGAAATCAAAGCCGCCATCTCACTTAGATTGCGAACACCTGAGTCTTTGACTTCATTCCACGCAGCCTGAACGGTAAGAGTCATATTCGTACCGGTATCGCCATCAGGGACCGGGAAAACGTTCAAAGCATTGACCGTTTCCTTATTAGTGCGCAGCCAGGTCAGGCCTGCTTCAATGAGACGTTTAAGTGATTGACCATCAATTGGCATTCGCCGAAGTTTATTTACGCGCGGGATATGTTCTGCGACATCCATATGACTTTGCTCTCCTAATCTGTATCGCTGATACGTAACCCAGCCACATGCACGTTGACAGAATTAACGCGCAATCCGAGCGCCTTTTCCACATGGAAGCGCACTGTGTTTGCCACACTCTCGGCCACGGCATTAATGCGTGTACCGTATTCAACAACAACATTAACGTCGATATCAATATCCTCGCCTTTATAGCGGACAGTAATACCACGTGAAGGCTCACGCGTAATAGAGGACACAATGCCATCTGCCAGATTTTTTGGCGCAAGCCCTACTACGCCATAAGATTGCAAGGTGGCATGATATGTAATTGTCGCCACCGCGTTTGGCGAGATGTGGATCCCGCCCAAAGAAGTTGATTCGTCGCCCATGGTTTCCTCGTTAACGATTTGTAGGGCAGGTTTGTACCCGCCAAAGTCTCTGTTTTCAAATACTGTCAGGCTAAAGCCTGACCTGTTCTTTACTGTTCCTATTTTAACATCTAATCTTGAAGTTGGTTATGTAATGTGGTAAAATGCCCTGCCTTCAAAAGGAATAACACTTCAACAAGTTTTTGGACTCATTGTAAGAAAAGGATATATAACATGGCTAAATGTAACACCTGCGGTAAAGCAACCACCTTTGGACACAACCGTTCTTTCTCATTGCGCGCAACCAATCGCTCATTCAAACCGAATTTGCAGAGGGTTTCTGTAATGGAGAAGGGCCGAATGGTCAAGAAAACGCTGTGCGCCAAGTGCATCAAGACACTCGGCAAATCTGCTTCATAAGGCTTGTTTTTCCATTCAAATCAAAGGTCACGGCGAGAGTCGTGATTTTTGTTTTAACCTGTTTACCATGTCATTGCGAGGGCGTTTTTGTTCCATGCCCGAAGCAATCTCCTCGTTAGTGGGAGATTGCCACGCCCCAAAGAGCGCGGCTCGCAGTGACATTTAAGTAGAAACTGAATTTCTCAGCGCCTTTATCCCTGCCCCCACGCCTTGCGGATGTTTGAATGCGGCATTGCCGGCGACAAAAGCATTCGCGCCAGCCTTGTACATGAGAGGCAAAGTTTCAACGGAGATGCCGCCATCCACTTCAAGGT
Source organism: Anaerolineales bacterium (assembly GCA_043788255.1). Taxonomy (GTDB): domain Bacteria; phylum Chloroflexota; class Anaerolineae; order Anaerolineales; family Villigracilaceae; genus Villigracilis. Next base: position 25,492 of record JAYVUA010000043.1, read on the forward strand.
GAGCCTTGGAACGAAGTGCGTTTAATTTGTTGCGAATCTCCTCCACCTTCCCGATCATTTCAGGCATAAAGGCCTGACCTGAATAACCAGGATTGACACTCATCACCAGAACCAGGTCAATCAGCGGCAGGACTGAATCCAGGGCAGAGGCGGGGGTGGAAGGTCTCAAGGTCACACCAGCAGTACAGCCAAGGGACTTAATCTTCGCGATCGTTTCAATCAGGTTGGGAGTAGTTTCAACGTGAACAGTGATATTGTTCGCGCCTGCTTTTGCGAATGCTTCCAGATATTGGTCTGGATCAGAGATCATCAAATGAACATCAAGGGGAAGTTTAGCGGCGCGTTTGCAGGCTTCGGTAAATAACGGACCCACAGTAATGGTGGGGACAAAATGCCCATCCATCACATCCACGTGGAGCCAGTCTGCACCTGCGGATTCGCAGGCAGCGATTTCATCTGCGAGGTGGGTGAAATCTGCGGCAATGATGGAAGGTGCGAGAATAAATTTATTCATAGGTTATTATGGAGTAGGGGCGACCCTTCAATAAAGGTCGGAAGGTTTTGCTTTCGCTGGGCGGGTCACCCTTACGATTTATCGGGGGAACCAAGAGAAATAAACGATCATCCAAAATGGGACGAGGCCGATGACAGCCACTACGGCAAGCAGACTGAGGCCAACAGTGATCCAATCAATTTCTTCGAAGGCAGAAGCAAGCCCGGGCGAATCCTGAGGCGCTGACTCAGGTGCAATATAACGCGGTTGGACAGGTTCAGGCCGAGGCTGGGACGGTCTATCTTTGGCGGGGAGTCGCTCGGCAATTTGGGGTGCAACGTTGACATGTACAGGGACAATGGCAGCAGCAGGCATTTCATCTGGCATCGTTCCGAATTTTTGCAGCACGCGGCCAAGTTGATCGGCGGTGCGGTAACGCGCGGCAGGTTCTTTGGAAAGCACTTTGGAAATAATCTCTTCAAGCGCGGTGGGAATATCTGGAATATATTCGCGAATGGGAATCGGGCGTGCGGAAATATGCAAGCGCGCAAGTTCTTCGGCGGTGGATGCAGTGAAAGGCGGCGTGCCGCAAAACAGTTCATACATGACCACGCCAAGAGAATATACATCCGAGGCAGGCGATGGGGCTTCGCCTAATGCTTGTTCGGGAGCGAAGTAAAGCGGCGACCCCCAAACGACATCGGTGCGTTCACCGGGCGTCATGGTGGCGAGGGCGCGCGCGATCCCAAAATCTGTGACCTTGAGACGGCCGTCGGGCGCGACAAGCATATTATGCGGCTTGACATCACAATGCACCAAGCCTGCGCGATGAGCATAGCCCAGCCCGGCACAAGCCTGGACAATGAGCGGAATGCCCTGCTCGACAGTAAAGCGTCCACGCTCGCGGATTAACTGTTTGAGGTCTTTGCCGGGGACCAATTCCATGACGATATAGAGTAGGTTATCGGCAAAGCCAAAATCATGCACGGTGACAATGTTGGGATGCGATAAGTTCGCGGCGGAACGCGCTTCCATACGGAAAGCGTTTTGAAATTCAGGGTTGATCGAAAAATCTTTCCGTAGAACCTTAATGGCTACATGGCGATCGAGCATGAGATCACGGGCGCGAAAAACATCAGCCATGCCCCCAGAGCCAAGTTTTTCAATGAGCTGATAACGATCGTTGAGAAGTATGCCTTCATCCATGGTGGGAGATTATATCATTAGGGGTTTGGAGGAAGAAGCAGACCTCCGAGTTCTTGCGAAGCACCCTGTGGGTAAAGAACTCAGAGGTTTGTGGTCAATTGATTGAGCACTCGAACTACATGTAGATAGCAATCACGTAGTCAAGCAGGAGTTTTTGATGTTATTTACGCAACACATTCAAAAATGGAATGGCCTTAACGATTTTCACCCCTTGATGTTCAGAACCCAGCAGGTCAAAATGCGGGTCATATGTGACAAGGTAATTCGCTCCGCCTTCAACAGCACAGGCAACAATCACATTATCATCGGAATCGGTTAGAAGAGATTTAATTTTCTCTGGCGCCACTTCCACCCATTCAGCCAACTGGGCCAGTTGCTCAACAAGAACAACCACCTTGCTTTTGCTGACACTATGATCCAGCAGCTTCTCTACAATTTCTTCCGCAATAGGAGTGCAGATCAATAAAACAAACTCACCACGCTGCCAGCGCTCCAGCACTTCACGTGTTGGGCTGGATGGGTTTTTGCTTAACGCGGCAGAGACAAATACATTCGTATCCAACACAGCGCGAATTGATTTAGCCACCCTCCAGTTCCCCTTCAATAGCGGTTCCTTTTTCAACTGCCTCAGATCGAATCCCTTCGAGAGTTTCCCCAAACTGCTTCATCAATTCAGTATGTGAAAGCTTTTTGGTATTTGTTGCGCGAAACTTCGCACGGGACACAATTTCGGAGGCGGCTTCACGATTGGGATGAGACCGTTGCTTCTTGAGTTCAATAACCAACTCTATAACAACCAGAAGCTCATTCTCTGGCAGTTGTGCCACTTCAATTACTGCTTTACGTATCAAATCCTGGGGGATCATCGTATTTGATTCCATGGTCTCTCCTATCATTTCAATCTTACCTTATTTTACACCCCACCTCCAAAACGCGGCTTAATCCCCACCAGCCTACTGGAATATCTCCTGCTCTTGTTGGGTATAAAAGGTGACAGTCATCTTGGAGATGACTGTCACCTGGCTCCTTCCACAATCCTA
>JAYVUA010000044.1:0-46104 GCA_043788255.1 Anaerolineales bacterium
GTTGACCAGCACAACCGCTGGAATTATTGCGGGCCTGCAAATTTAACCATGGCACTTAACTTCTGGGGCTGGAAGGGCAATCGTGATGACGTTGCCAAGGTGGTCAAGCCCGGCTCAGGTGATAAAAGCAAGAGCTTCATTGAACAGGGATTGCCAGATAAAAACGTGATGCCCTACGAACTGGTGGACTTTGTCAACGAGAAGACAGAGTACCGCGCGCTCATGCGTTATGGCGGCGATGAAAAATTGCTCAAGAGTTTATTGGCAGCAGGCTTCCCAGTCATTATTGAAAAGGGATATTACGAACGCGATTACACAGGCAAAATTGACTGGCTCGGACATTATCTTTTCACAACTGGCTATGACGATGTACGCGGCGCCTTTACTGTGCAAGATGCCTACCTAAAACCAGGTAAAAACCTGATCAGTCAGTATGCTGATTTTCAAGACGGTTGGCGTTCCTTTAATTATCTGTTCATGGTGGTATACCCTGCCAATCGTGAAAATGATGTAATGAAAACCCTCGGTCCGTGGACCGATGAAAAATGGGCAGCGCAACACGCTCTTGAGATGGCAGACAAAGAGATTACAACTCTCAAAGGAAACAACCTGTTTTTTGCATGGTTCAACAAGGGCACCAGTCATGTTGCTTTACAGGAATATGTAGACGCCGCCACTGCATACGATCAGGCGTTTATCTTAAATGCCAACTGGAATACCAAGGATCAAAATCGCCCCTTCCGTATGCTATGGTATCAAACGGGACCCTATTTTGCATATTTCTATTCCGCCCGTTATCAGGATGTGATCGACCTGGCAAACACCACCTTGAACGATACGATTTCCACGCCTACACTGGAAGAGTCCCTGCTTTGGCGCGGACGTGCCTTCTATCAAATAGGGAATACCAAAGCCGCAGTCGATGATTATCGTGCATCGCTTAAAGTTCATGTTAACTGGGTTCCTGCTGTGCAGGCTTTACAAGATTTAGGATTACAGCCATAGTTAGTTTAATAGTTTGATAGTTGAGTAGTTTGATAGTTCTTGAATTAAGGAAGATATCTTCATGGCAAAGATCGAACGGTTTGAAGATTTGCAAAGTTGGCAAAAGGCTCGTCAGTTAACCAACTTGATTTACGATCTTTCTCAACATCCAAAGTTTTCCAAAGACTTTCGTTTGATGGGTCAAATTCAGGATGCGGCAGGCTCGGTTATGCATAATATCGCCGAAGGCTTTGATTCTGGGACAAATCCTGAATTCATTCGTTTCCTCAAAATCTCAAGACGTTCTGCCAGCGAGGTACAATCCGAATTGTATTTGGCACTTGACCGCAATTACATCAACCAAAGCGAACTCACCACAGCCTACAACCTTGCTACTGAAACCAAGCGCCTTATAAACGGTATGATCGGATACCTGCGTAAATCCAAACCACCAACTAACAAAACCACCTAACTAATAAACTATGAAACTACTTCATTTCGCCGACGCACATATTGACATGGCCAACTATGGCCGCCACGATCCTGAAACGGGATTGCCCGTACGCGTACTGGACTTCCTCAAGTCACTGGATGCCATTGTGGATGCCGCCATTTCTGAAAAAGTAGATATGGTTATCTTTGCGGGCGATGCCTACAAAGATCGTTCGCCTGCCCCAACATTTCAGCGTGAATGGGGCAAGCGCATTATGCGTTTGTCACAGGCACAAATCCCAACCTTGTTGCTGATCGGCAATCATGATATTTCTCCTGCTGCTGGGCGGGCGCATGCGCTTCAGGAATTCAAAACACTGCAAGTTCCATTTGTAAAAGTATTGGATCAGCCGTGTTTTCTAAAACCAAACGATCTTTGGGATTTACCCATTCAAGTCATCGCCATGCCATGGATCACTCGTTCAGGGCTGATGGCCGCCACGGGCGAAACTGATTCAACAGAAGCTTTTTCCCGCATCGAAGGAAATATCGGTGACTTAATCGAAGGCTGGGTTGCAGAAGCGGATTCATCTCTTCCGATTATTCTCACAGCACACGCATCCATTGAAGGCGCAAAATTTGGAGGTGAAAGGCTTGTGATGTTGGGTAATGATCTTGTTCTTTCAGGCAGTTTGGTGAAGAATCCGAAACTTAATTATGTGGCCATGGGACATATCCACAAGCCGCAGGATGTGAACGAGGGCTTTCAGCCGCCAGTCATTTACCCTGGCTCAATTGAGCGCGTGGACTTTGGTGAGGCAAAGGAAGATCGATTCTTTGTCATTGCGGATATTGAAAAAGGAAAAGACACTAGCGTGGAGTGGATTCAACTCAAAGGGGTGAGAAAGTTTATAGATCGCCGAACAGTTCTCAGGTCAAATGAGAACGTGAACGAGGCGCTTAAAGATGCATTGCCCAGCCCGAAGGAAATGTCTGAGGCGATTGTGCGCTTATCGGTTGAATATCCAAGAGAGTGGGATGCATTAATAGATGAAACTGCTTTGCGAAAATATGTCGAAGGTGTATTTGAATTTCATCTTGTAAAACGTCCGCAAAGTGAGGCGCGTGTGCGCATCGCTGAGGGGCAGGTGGTCAGTAGTTTGAGCCCACTCGATTTGCTTTCGCAATATTTTGATGCATCAAAAGCTAAAGATGCAGACGAACTGCAAAAGCTCGCTCAGGAAATTATTTCAGAAGACACACTTGACACCTGATACTTGACACCTGATACTAGGGCATCCTAACGTCGAGAGGTCCGTATGTCAAAACAGCCATCCCGTTATCGTTGGTTCGTAGTTGGTGTGTTTTTCTGTTTTATGTTGCTGCATCAAGTGGATCAACTGCTGATTGGTCCACTAACGCCGCGAATTATGGAAGAGTTCAATATCAATACCCGTCAAATGGGTTGGGTTGATACATTCGCTCTGGTGGTTGCAACTCTGTTTTATCCAATATGGGGGTATTTGTACGATCATTATGCGCGGCCCAAATTATTGGCATTGGCTTCGTTCATTTGGGGCGCAACCACCTGGATGAGCTCCATCGTAAAAACATTTCCACTTTTTAGAATAACGCGTGCCTCAACCGGCATTGATAACTCTGCATATCCCGGGTTGTATAGTCTGATCTCCGATTACTTTGGTCCCAACCTGCGCGGCAAAATATATGGCGTGCTGCAATTAACCTCACCTCTTGGTTATCTGCTGGGGTTGATTCTAGCCCTTATGGTTGCGCCTGCCCTTGGTTGGGGTTGGCGCACGGTTTTTATTTTTACAGGCTCGCTTGGAGTACTTCTATCCGTTGTGATTTATTTTGGGGTCAAAGAAGTGCCGCGCGGACAATCTGAACCGGAACTTGTGGATGATGCTTCATACGATGAAGGCGCGTACAAATTTTCCTGGGAAAAGATCAAAGATGTTCTGAAACTTCGAACCATGTGGTTTATTTTCCTGCAAGGTTTCGCAGGCGTCTTTCCGTGGAATGTTATTACCTACTGGTTCTTTTACTACCTTGAAAAAGAACGCGGCTATGACCAAAACAGCATTCTGTTCACGATGGCCCCTGTCATCCTAATCCTCGCCAGTGGATATTTCATCGGCGGTGCTGTGGGCGATTGGCTCTTCAAAAAGACACACAAAGGACGCATTATCGTGTCAGTGACCGGTGTATTGATGGGCAGTGTGTTTATGTCGCTGGCTCTAAACACACCCGTGGAAGAACGCACTACTTTCTTTATCCTAATGTGTCTAACTGCACTCTTTATCCCGCTCTCGGCTGTCAACGTTCTTTCCACCATTTACGATATCACCATCCCTGAGGTACGCTCATCCGCGCAAGCCGTGGAAAGTTTTGTCGAAAATATCGGGGCCGCTGTCGCTCCGGTACTCGCAGGAGAAATTGCGCTTCATTACACCATGCAATTCTCCATCCTTTGGATCTGCGTCATCGCATGGGGCTTATGTTTCGTGTTTTATCTTGGCGCGTTCTTTACAATAGACAAGGATATCAACTCACTCCGAAACCAAATGGCAAACCGCGCAAAATCAATGTAAGGGCACGGCGGTGCCATGCCCCAACAACACATGAACATCAAACAAATTGATCTCAACGACAAAAGGCAAGTGGAGGATTTTCTCCATTTGCCTTTTTCTATTTACAAGGATTTTCCTGAATGGGTGCCGTCCCTGCAAATGGACGAACGCCTCAGACTTAACTCAAAGATGTTTCCGCTTTGCAGGCATTCTCATACCTCAAGTTTCGCGCAGATCTTTATCAGTTCAATGTACTTCATAGATCTTAACTTCCTCGTTTTGATATACAAGACTCCATAAGTCATTTGCCTGACCGAACTTGTCCAGCCCATTCGCATCATAATAAATTCGTTCAAGCTCACCAATATAAATGTATTGCACATTATAAAGATTGAGGAGTTTTTTCACCTGTTCAAGATCGGTGCTGTTGTAAATTGTCCGCACATCTTCGATGCGATGTTCAATTGTTTGCCCAGGCAAAACCGAGCGTTGCTGCTTCTGGTGCCAGTCCCAACCGATAATGGTTGGCAATCCAGTATAAATTGAAACACGCGAACCCCAACGATAGAGCGGCGTGTTGGCTTCAAGGATTGTAGGTATCCCATCCACATTTTGGCTCAACCAGTCAATCGCTTGACGATCCCACTCCAGTTGGACGGGCCTGCCATCATCCATGTAGACTGAAGTTCGCATATAGGCAGTACCATCCATTGTTGACGAGAAACTGTCCGCGAAACGGTCACGGACGCGTGCCGGGGCAGCTGTAAACGGATATAAGAAACATGCAGCTAGTAACAGGCCAAACGCCCACCACCAGCGGCGTGACCACGTCCCAACCGGTTTGGGAAATGCATTTTCCATCTCCGCTGCAATTTCCGGAGTCCATGCGCTGCCTTCTTCGGGTTCGGGGACTGACAGACGTTTCTGACGAGCCCTTATTCTTAATCGCGCCGCCAACTCAGGTAACACTGCTGCAGAGGCAACAGCCCAGAGTATCCAGACTTGTAAATAGAACTTGAATACGGTGTTCAAACGGCTGATATCACCTTTGAGTACAACAAACTCAACCAATGCAGTTAACATCAGACCCAGCCCGATCATACAGAGCAAAAACTGACGATGCGGGTCGGGAAGCGCACTGAAGAGCAATAACGCAGTTAATAAGGTAAGCGCAAGTATCAGCCCAATCACCTGATTGATTAAGAAAATAATGATTATCAGCACGAATGCCAACTGGCAGATATCGATCAGTAAACGGTAACCTGATACAGGGCGAGTGAGGCGGTCAAACAGCCGCTGCATCCGCCCTCGCCGGCGCCAATGCCGCAGATTTAGTCTCAATGAGCGTATCAGTACGTTATGACCCTGACCCTTCAACAGTTCAACAACAAGGTAAGAGGTGATCACAAAGAGGAAGAATCCATGGATCAAGAGATAAGCCCACAAGGGCGTTTGCGATCCTTTCCATAACTCGGCGCCGAAATAGGTGCTGGCGTAATTCTGATGGAATGGAAGGAACAACAGCCGTCCAGCGGCAACGATTAACAGAGTGCGCCATGCAACTGCCCACACAGCGGATAGATTGACCAAGCCGCGACGAGCATATTCCCGGCAAGCCAGTGCGGCTACCATCAACAAAATATAAGTTGGGAAGTCCCAGGTGTTCATCGGCCATAGTGCACCGCTGGTGAGTGCAAGCAGGGCCAATATGAGCACCTCAGCCGGGTCCTGCCACCAGGCAAGCGAATCTGGGTCTGTAGAGATGCGGGATGAATCGCGAACGAGATTCAATCCCAATGCCAGTGCGAGCAGTGTGTAAGGGAGTGCCATCATGTGCGCATGGAGGTCGCCAAATAGGAAAGTGAAAAAAGGCATTTCATTAATCGGACCGGCCTCCCCCTGGCCTGGAGGAATTAAACGCGTTGCGTTCCAATACCACCATTCTTTATGGAACGAAAGAGGATGCCCGGCGATTAATTGATTAAGCCCATCCATAAATTGCGCCAGTATGACCTGGATCGAAGCATTGCCATCAGCTTTGATAGAACTCAGATTCCGCACACCATCCCACAAAAGTTGAACCTGCCCAAAGTTGCCGATCACGGCTACAAATAAGGCGCCCGCCAGTCCTGCGAGTAATGCTGCGCGCCCCATACCCAACCAGCCTGTGGTTTCCTCGATATTTTCTTTGCTGCGGCTCTCAGCAAAGTTGAAAGCGACCGCAAAAGCACCCATTGCTGTCATTGCAAAGAATGTGGGCACCGCTAGGTTATAAGCAACCGTGGGGACAATTCCTGTAAGATGAATAAGTGTTGCGACCAACACAAAGCCAAAATAATAGTAATTGATGTATCCACCAGAAAACCAGGGGTCATAAGATGGAAAGTAGGGTGTATGAGCTATCGCGGTCAGATAGGCTACGTCCATTGGTTTTTCACCCCCCATGCCTGGATGCCACAAGTCGGGGTTATACCAGCGGATGGTGAGCAAAAGAGCGAAGAAGATCCAGAATAATACTTCCTCGAATAGCATGAGCCGCCAGCGCGTTCGTATGAACGTGAGCAATTCGGTCCATTGTTGTTTTGGTATCAACAAAAAAGAAGCAATCGCAATAAATACCATCACCGACATAATCACCCACCATGTAAATGGAGCGATGCGAACGCTGGCGATCATCCATGCTCCCCATGTGACGAACAGGATGCCAATGGCCTTGCTAAAGATATAGCCTCGGTCAGCAAGATGTTTGAAAGTTATAAGCGTGATCGGCAGGACAAGCAATCCAATGATCTGAAGCACAATGAACCAGGCCATCACGGGTATTTGACCACCCCAACTCCCTGCACTGACCTCGGTGCTCGACCAGGTGGCTGTTTGTTGATATAGTGCCTGTTCGTCCGCTGAGAACTGAAGCATCTTTTGCGTTGTGCTTGCCTGGCGTGGCGTCAGATGTAAGATCGACTCCCACACAATTCCTTTGCTGAGTTGTTGGCGCAGACTCGTGGGGTCGAATGCCGCGGTCTTCTTAAAGATTTGCACTCGCGGATGATCATAGACACTGAATGATTCTTCAGCCATTTGATCTGGAATCTGAATGCCCAGAAATGTGGGATAAGATTTGAATTCAACCACGCGCTCAAAGCCCAGTTTGCCGCTGAAAAGCAATTCATAATAACGCGAGGTCATTGGGTAGCGCATTGGCAGGCGGGGAATCGAATCATATAGCCGGTTGCTGGACAATACAATATAGTCGGCTTGTGTAAGATTCTCTACCATGCGGTTGAGCTTGTCGGGCGTGTCATCCTCGTAGTTTGCCATCTCAACCGACTTGAACATGCCCTGGTCGCCATAGGATGTATTGCCGTCCAAGCCTCCAATGGGGAGCCAGTCATCCCAATGTTCGTTTGCTAGCGTGGAGCCGACTGGAATGTTTTTGTATATCCAGCGTGAAGCCTCAATGCGGCTATTCATTTGGCCATAGATGGCGCTGAATGCCAGAGCATAGATCAAAGTCCCGGCCACCACAAATCCCATTAATGGCAGTATCAATTGTCGGTTGATATGGATGCGGCTCACAAGACGTTCCCAGGGCCGTAATGGAATCGCCGGTTCAATCGTCTCCACGGGTTCTTCATGCAGGGCGTTGGCATACTGCCAGAGCCGCATCATCAGATAGGCGGCGAATAATGCCAGAAACGGATAAATCGGCAGAAAGTAGCGCATGAACTTGACGAACATAACTGCATGGTAGCCGAATGTGACCGCCACATAGACCACAGGCAAAAGATGTATAAGTTTACGATTACGCACCAGCTCGAAAACGGCCAGTATAAAACCTGCCATACTTGCCAAACCGAGTGGGAGTCCCATTCCCCATACAATAATGTTGTAAAGAGGGAACATGACAGATCGGTTAGTCCATTGCTGCATCCATGGCAGATCTGCTGCTCCGCTTAGTAACTTCTGTTGTTCGCTGATATTACTCAACCAACGCGGGTTGAAAGACCAGTTCCAAAAGCCCGGCCCGCTAAAGGCAATGGGTTGGATCACGCGAAATGTAAGCGCTGCAATAAAAAAGACAGTTGCCAGGCGTACAAATGTATGTTCAAAGGCGGAGCGAAGATCACCGCTGCGGGTTCGTTGATAAAAGTCAATTCCGCCCGCAGCCAGAATGGGCACAGCAAGCGTTATAACATTGAGCTTGGATGCAAGTCCGAGTCCGAACATTAAGCCGGTTAATGCGTGGTCCATCCAGCGGCCACTCTCGTTGGCACGCAATACGAAATAGATCGTTGCTACAACAAAAAGATTGGCGAAAGTGTCAACCGTATAAAAATGTGAAAGCTGGATGTTCAGCACGCTGAGTGAAAGCAGCCCGGCTGCCAGTAGAGCAACTTTTTTGCCGTAGAGTCGACGTCCAATCAGAAACAGAAAGAGGATTGTAGCGATATCGAACAGCCCCGAAATGGTTCTGCCAATAATAGTGATCTTGTCATAGTTGTTTTGGTCGAGCAGGATCGCTGTCCATTTGACGGCATAGACTGGCAGGGTGCCGTAAACATACAACCCCATGTTAGGCAGTGAATACGGACTGAGCGTTGATGTTTCAGGATCAAAGTAGGAATCGAAATTCTGCGGCCACTTGAGATCGTTTGTAACCGTAGATAAGAAACGTTCATCTGGGTGCAAATGACGTCCTTCATCCCAGCTAAGATTATGCAAGCGAAACAATGCCGCAACCAGTAATACGATACCCAGCGCGATGTTTATTGCATTTGGACGGTCGAGCAGACCGATCAGCTGCTTGATCTGCAAGCGCTGGCTCCAATGCTTTAGGAAGTTGGATGCAGGGGAAGGCACATTTACCTCATCAGTGGAACTCATGCGATGCTCCTTGTCATGGCTGTGCCGGGGTGAGGGCGGTCGGAGGAACAGGGACCAGTGGCTGGCTACCAAAGCGCCAGAACAACTTAAGACCACTGCCACCACCCTGTTGGAAATAATCAATCCGGATCGGATGATTGCCTGCTTCAAGATCGATGGTCACATCGAAATTATTTGGCTGCCCCGCTGTTACCGCTTCACCAAGCACCACATCGTCGAGGATCAGGCGTGCGCCATCATCGGCTTCGATGCGGAACGTATAACTCCCAGCCTCAGTGATATGCAATGTGCCGGTATAGCGAGCGCTGAACACACCGTTTGGCATCACAGGCTGCTCATCGGGCCAGGCCAATAGAAGGAATGGCGTTACCTGATGAAAAAGTGGAGTGTTCTCCCAGTTCATGTTGTTCCAGTATGTTCCAAGCAACCCTTGTGGAGGAGCGCTTATGCGGAATAATACATCCGGCGGTACCGGCTCAAATTCGCTATCGCCAACCTGCCAGATCAGTTGCGGCTTATCACCAGGTTCACCTTTCCAAACAAGGCGCAATCTATACAACCCGCGTCCCAAGTAATGTTTTCCCTCTGCCGTTTTGTCATCAAGAAATACCTGAAGCCCGCCCTTGCCACGAAATTCATACTCACCCCCATGTTCCAGGCGGATCGAGCCCTCCCATAAGGATTCAATAATTTGCAGATCGCTCGGGGTCACTTCCACTTGCGAAACCGCGCGCTCTTCGCTTTGCCCATTAGAATAAGTTATATGTTCGGTGAGTCCCTGTAATTCAGAAACTTGTGCATGAGGCACTTCGATTCGTATGTAGATCGGTGACCCATCGGGCAGGCTCACCAGTTCCATTTGTGCCTGAGGATAGAACGAAGCGATGTAATCACGCAACGGCCAGTAATCGCTGTCCAGCAGAATCACTATGTCCTGTCCATGATCGGGAAGCGGCATGCTCACCTCCGGTAAAACCACATGGTAGGGCCGCTCTTCCAGTGTGTTTTTACCTGTCTCCGCCTTCATCAGTCCATATACTAGAAATCGCAAGGGTGAATAACCGGAAAACTTCGGCGATAGATAGACCTCATTTCCCTTTCCAAGGGCTGCAATCGTCTCACGCGCAACACTATTCTCGGTCGGATTAAAACCGCGGATCACATCCACAGATACAGCTTGACGTCCAAAATAAACATTCGATTCCCAAAGCGCCGCGCCCATTAGTGCGCAGACCATGACTCCAGCGGCAATGAAAGACGGCAGATATGAATAGGCAGGAGAAAAAACCTGGCCCTGCAAGACACGATAGACCGCGCGCATCAGGCGGTCCAGCACATCCCCTGCCATGAGTATTACTGCAGGTAAAGCTGTGAGCGCCCGATATGACTGCGGGGATTCGTGATGTGAACTGAGAAAACTGCCAGCCAGCCCAAGCACCAGCCAAAGGATCAGCAGGACACGCCTCTGATCACGCCAGCCGATGATTGCGTACGCCAGCCCGACGGCGAACAGCAGGCCGGTAATTGGATCGGCCATCGGCTCATCTGGCAAATTGTGTTTGCCCTGATGATCACCGGTCTGATGAAAGAATTTGAGGATATCGCCGATGTTCTGAGTGAGCGGGGCCAGACTGCCCTGATCATGCACATCACGAAAGACACTGATCTCAGAAACACGATTATTGAAAGCGAAAGAGTCGGTGATATACGTCACTGCAATTGGAGCAACTGCCACCATGGTGGCGGCTGCCAGGATCATTAATCCGAGCCAGCTTCGCCGCAGCGATGCTCGCAAACCGGATGGATCTGATAAGAGCCAATACAGGATATATAGAAACAAGGTTGCCGCAGCAAGGCGTGCGCTTAGATAGGTATAAACAGACAGGCCGGTCAAAAGTCCGCTCAAGGCGTAGTCAAGCGCGCGACGGTCGCGCAAGCCGCGGATGAGGAAGAACGTTGCCAGGATCTGGAACAAAGGCGGCGCAGTTTCGTTCCAACCCCAGCGGCTCATGCTCAAATGCCAGCGGCTGACCGCCATCAACAACATTGCAGAAAGCCCGGCGGCCGGGCCGAACATTAAGCGTCCCAGCAAATAAATTGCCGGTATGGTCAAAATGGCTGGAATCAGTGAGATGATCTTGAGACTCGTCCAGTTGGCTCCAAATAACTTGATGATGCCAGCCATAAAGTAGATAAAGCCATTCGGTGTGCCATACCAACCGGTACCAAACGGGGAAACGGCGCGGCCTTCCAGAATATAAAGCGCGTCGAGTCCACTGTTGGTTTCATCTACATAAATTCCCGGGGGGATGCTGTTGAGGCGATAAGTTCGCAGGAAGATCGCCAGGACGAAGATAAGGATAAATGCAAGCGCCTCCAGCCAACGGGTGCGGGCGGAAGCGGGCCATAGGGTCAGTGCGGTGGCTGCCCGTGGTGAGCCGCGTCCTACCGCCCCAATAAGCCATGCGCCGATCAATACAAGCGTCAGCGCTCCCAGCCAAAGAGATGGAGTGCCCTGCCAGATATAATAATCGGGCCATAGGCGCCAAACGATCAGTGCCGTTAGGACCATTGCGATCATTATACAAAGCGCGCCAACAATATTGCGGATCTTGGACGGAAACTTTTCGAGGCTCGGCAATATTGGCTCTCCGGGCAGCCACAGTTCGAGTCCGCGAAGTGCTTGTGCCGCAACGAACATTGCCACCAGCAAAAAGAGCCAGGGCCACGATACCTCTTTGGCCCAATCCTGACGAAGCTGCCAAACGACGATTCCGCCGAATATCAATGCAAGCGCGAGGGTAAGTAGATTCCGACGGATCAGAGTATCCGTTGGCGCAGACTCACGCAATAGCTGGGTTTCGGTGTTGGCGGCTTGATCCATTTGATATTGTTCCTTGAATTACATTAATGATAATCCAATTTTGCCATCTGTTTAGGGTGAAACACCATATGGATTGGCTCTATCTTCAATAGGGTAAAGTTCGCGCCACTGGCCGACATTTAGTGTGCCTTGATTATTTCGAGCTCGAAAAGCGATATGCTCAGACCAATCAGGGAATTCTCGCGCCGTCACATAGATATAACGGTCCTGGCGCGTATGCGGCAAATTCTGCCAGTCTACATAGTGCTTTATATTGGCATACGCTGCCAGCAGTAGAATCACAATGAGGGACGCGAAAGATAACGGCCTGAAAATTGGAACCCCGCTGACCTTTCTGCTTATTTGGCTCAGTAATAACACAATTCCTTCAATACCAACACCGGCGAAGTAAATCAGGGTGGGCATATAACCAATGCCGCGTGCCCCATTGGGTGTGCCAACAGTAATCAACTGACTCAATGCCCATCCGGTCAGTAGCATAAGCCACCAAAACCATATTTCAGATCTGCTCCTCAGCATACGCAGGATTAGTGTAAGTGCCATGCCGACCAATGCGAGCAAGCCTGTCACCCTGTCAAGTTGTGGTTCTCCCACTGGCGAATATTGAGGCGTGTTGTTAACTCGTCCATCCCAAGGTCCTCGAACATTCCAGTCTAATTGCTTCAACATTGTTCCCCATGGGTCAGCCTTAAAGTCGGGGTTATTAAAAATAATTACTA
Organism: Anaerolineales bacterium; assembly: GCA_043788255.1. Taxonomy (GTDB): domain Bacteria; phylum Chloroflexota; class Anaerolineae; order Anaerolineales; family Villigracilaceae; genus Villigracilis. The sequence goes on from JAYVUA010000044.1 coordinate 12,495, forward strand.
CTTTGCTTCGCCCGTTGAAATGCTCCCAATTTCTGGCAACATAAATCCCCTCTGGCACGAAAATTGCCGCCTCCACTGCAAAAAGGACTACGTAACCTAACAGTAAAGTTTTGAAATGACTGCGATTGAAGAACCACGCAACCGGAAAGAAAGCGGCCACTGCCAAACTAATAGCCCGACCGGACGGGTAGCCATATAATCCGAGTGCACAAAAAAAGCCAGATGCTGCAAAGTAAACCCATTTTAACCAGGGCCGGTCAGAAGATGCCTGTAGGGCATCAAGTGCCCACATCAGGAAGAGCATAGCCATAAGCATGTAGAAACAGATGTCAATATTATTCCAGCCGCTGCGCGAGAAGTTAAGATACCAGACGTTCGTGGCAAGCAAAATGGTAGCGAGAAATGAAGCTGCTATCGAGAACTGACGGCGTAATAGCATACAAAAGGGGATAAGAGCGAGAGTACTTATTAAGGCACTCGGCAACCGCATCGCCATAATATTAAAGCCAAAGATAGAAATAAAGGCAGCTTCTTTATATACACTAAAAGCTGGTTGCGGCGTCCAATCAAAACCGAACAAGCCATTTTCAGGAGGGTGATCATAAAGGATTTGTACTGAAGCCTGAGCATTGTCAGCCTCATCCGCGAGTACTGTATCTGGGAAGGAACCAAGCCGGTATATTCTAATGACCAATGCAAATAACACTAATAGACCAAGCAAAACTAATTCACCATTTTGGGAGAGTTTGTGAATCGAGTCGCCTTCCAAAGTTCGCAGTTGAGAATTGACTTGTGCCTGTGCGGGCACTGACGACCTGCCAGGACGTTGCAGAACTTGCCAACGCTTCCTGTCGCGCTGGCGTTGTTCCAACCCCGCCAATTCGCTTTGCAAGGCAGAGATTTTCTGACGAATGCCGCTGATCTGGGCTTCAAGGTCCTCTAGCCCATTAGGCTGCTCAGGCAGACTCTCTGGACTCTGGTTAACTCTTGGTGACATCAATCTCCCGAATATATTAGTGTAGATGATCTCTGTTGGTTCTGAGCAACCTTATACGGCATTCTTATAGTAGATCTCTTGCAAAAGTCTTTTTGCCACATGCAAAATTTTTCTGCTTTAAGTATCAAAAAGTTGAACGAAAGCATTACGGAGACACAGCGTATCTCGTCGTGTGGTGAAAATTTATAAAAGTGAGCCTTGATTTCTTATAAACAATCAGGGCGATGAGTCATACTCAGCGCCCTGATTGTTTATTGGATCTCTATCTGATCGTATTACGGACAGCCAAGGTTATTGTTGTACTTGTCGAGTGCGTTCTTGAGGCTGATCGCAGTGTTACGCTGTGCGGTTGTCAGGGTGTAGGTCGCGCTTGGGCCAGTGTAGTTGATGCTGATCAAGAATGCATCGGCCTGGGCGATAACTGCGTTGATGCATGCATTCCCGGCACCGTTCTTGACGTTCAACTTGGCAGCCAACAGGTGGCCCGCCAAACAGCCGATTGCACCATTGGGCTTTTTACTGCTACAGTTCATGTTGTTGGACACTGCCGTTGCCCTTGCGAATGTATTCACGGAGTAATTGCCGAGAGTAATTGGCAGGAGTGCCGTTGTTTGAGTCTCGTGATTCTTCCAGTAACCCGGCGTCAGTGGACGCACCGATGGTGTCGGCGTGGGTGTGTTCGTCGGCGTATCCGTTGGTGTACTGGTAGGTGTAGACGTGGGCGTATCTGTTGGAGTGTTGGTTGGTGTATTGGTAGGCGTATCTGTTGGCGTGTCAGTTGGTGTATTGGTAGGTGTAGACGTGGGCGTGTCAGTTGGTGTATTGGTCGGCGTAGACGTAGGTGTATCTGTTGGAGTGTTGGTTGGTGTATTGGTAGGTGTATTTGTCGGAGTACTGGTTGCAGTATTCGTAGGTGTGTCTGTAGGTATTACTGGTGTATTAGTTGGCGTATTGGTCGGTGTGTTGGTAGATATTACTGGTGTATTAGTTGGCGTGTTGGTCGGTGTGTCGGTAGGTATTACTGGTGTATTAGTTGGCGTGTTGGTCGGTGTGTCGGTAAGTATTACAACCTGCTCTACCAGTTGCTTTATTGACTGCTCTACCGGTTGCTTTATTGACTGCTCTACCGGCTGCTTTATTGGGGCCGCAGCGGCCTTGGACTGTGAACCCATCATTAATGTCAGAAGCATAGTCATTAATAATAGAGTTGTTATAAGAAATTTTTTCCTCATCTTATGTTCCTCTCTAAAATGTATACAGCCATTAAAAAAATAAGAACCGACACGATGTACCGATCATGAATCAAGCCAACGTATAGGTTTCTAAGCCAATTTATTTTTGTAGTTAAAAAAATATCACTACATCTTTTAATCCTTACAAATCCGCAAGGTATTAGTGAGTATTATAATGTTATTTATCTAATTGTCAATAGTTGAACAACTCTGTCACATAAGCGGCGGGCGAAATGAAGGAAAGCCAAAAGGAATATTATTTCCCTTTGGCTGGCTGACCTTGCTGCGCGAACTCAAACGCACAGATTGGCTCAACATCAACGGAGCGGGCCTGCTCCCTGAATATCGCGGTTCAGGTGGGACGGCAATTCTTTATAGCAAAATATTCAAGTCAGTACGAGAGTCTGGTCAATTCAAACATGCCGAAATCGTGCAGATCGGCGTGGAGAACGAAGCCATGTAGCGCGAAATGGAAAACTTCGGAATTGATTTTTATAAAACGCATCGTACTTACGTGCGCGCTTTGTAATAAAAATTTCAGTTCTTTTGACAGTTAATATTAAATCGTTGACAGACTACAATGGAAATATGACTATCATTGTTGCTGATACCACCTGCGGACTTCCGCGAGATTTGCTTGCACAGCGGGGTATTCCTGTAATTCCGCAAGTTGTTATGTTTGGGGAAGATTCATTTCATGACGACAAAGAGATGGATACAGCCACATTCCTACAAAAACTTAAGGCATCCAAAACACTGCCGAAAACCGCCGCACCTGAGCTGCCGTTGTATTTTCCTATTTTCAAACAGGCCGAGGAAAAAGGCGAAAGCGTTATTGTCGTTGCGCCTACGAGCAAAGCAAGTGGAACGGTCCGCTCGGCACAGACGGCCGCGTTGGAATTTCCAAAGGTGGATATTCGCGTAGTGGATACGTTCACCATCTCATGCAATCTCGGCTCACTTGTACTCCTGGCAGATGATATGGCCAAGGCAGGCGAATCTGCTGATGAGATCGTGGCAAAACTCAACGATATGATTCCCCGTGGACGAATTTATTTTCTCGTGGATACTCTTGAATACCTTGCCAAGGGCGGGCGTATCGGCGGGGCGAAGCGATTATTAGCTGAACTGTTGGAGATCAAACCTATTCTGCAGGTAAAGGATGGTCAAGTCGAATCCTTTGAGCAGCAGCGGACAAGAAAACGCGCGCTGGCACGTCTCGTGGAAGTTGTAGTGGAACAATGCAAAGGCGGAGAGTCCGCTCATTTGTGCGCGCTGCAAGTTGAGGCGCAGAATGAAGCGGAGTCCCTTGTCACCGAGTTAATGTCACGGGTCAGCGTTCCCCAAATCCCTATTTATGAATTACCCCCAGCCATCGTCGTTCATGCGGGTCCGCGCGCAATGGGTGTCGGGTTTTTTGTCTACTCCACAACCGGGGTGGTATAATTTTTTCGAATTTAGATCTTGTAAGGAGCTCCCATGTCAGGTCATTCAAAATGGTCAACTATTAAACGAAAGAAAGGCGTTGCCGATGCAAAACGCGGCGCCATCTTTACACGGCTCGCCCGTGAAATCGTCATTTCCTCCCGCGAAGGCGGAAGCGATGTCGATTCTAATTTTCGATTACGCCTTGCGATAGACAAAGCCCGCGCAGAAAACATGCCAAAGGATAATATCGAACGTGCCATAAAACGCGGCGCGGGCGAAGACAAGGACGGCACAGTTTTTGAAGAAATCACTTTCGAAGGCTACGGCCCGCACGGCTCGGCACTCATGGTTACCTGCGTCACCGATAACCGTAACCGCACCGTGCCCGATATGCGTCACGCTTTTACCAAATATGGCGGCAATATGGCAGATGTGGGCGCAGTAGGCTGGCAGTTTGACCGCAAATCATATTTTGCTTTTCCCTCGAGCCAGTTATCTTTTGATAAAGCATTTGAACTCGGCATCGTAATCGGCGCAGATGATGTGGTGGACGGCGGCGACACCATTGATATTTATGGTCCCGTTGAATCTTTCAAAACCATCGCAGACGCTCTTCATCAGATCCATGTTCATCCCGATGAAGCGGGCCTGCGTATGATCGCCAAGCAGGAAATAGAACTCGATGTGGAATCAACGCTGAAATTCATGCGAATGGTCGAAGCAATCGAAGAACTCGACGATGTATCGGATGTGTTCCACAACGTCAAAGTTTCAGACGAAGCACTGGCTGCTCTCGAAGCTGCGTAATATTATTTGTAGGGGCGGATCGCGATCCGCCCCTACTTTTTATTTAAATGACTCTCGCCCTCGGAATTGACCCCGGCACCGCCACCACTGGATACGGACTCGTGCGCCTCATGCCTAACGGGGATCTGGTCGCTGTTTCCTATGGCATTATCGCCACCCCAAAAGACGCAACCGCAGCCGCTCGCCTCGAAATGTTGTTTGACCAGCTCAATGCTCTGCTCAAAGAACACAAACCCGATACCGCAGCTGTTGAGAAATTATTCTTTCAGACCAATGTCAAAACCGCCATAGCAGTGGGGCAGGCTCGAGGTGTGATCATGCTCTGCATCCAAAAGGCAGGCATTGAACCTTTTGAATACACTCCCAACGAAGTCAAGCAAGCCGTGGCTGGTTACGGTGGCGCAGATAAACGCCAGGTACAGGATATGGTGCGCGCATTACTCCAATTGGAGAAAATCCCAAAGCCAGATGATGCCGCTGATGCGCTGGCGATTGCAATTACGCATTTGAATACAAAAAGATATGATTCATTGTAAGGGCGGGGTTACCCGCCCCTGCTGGAGGGAATATGACCTATATCATGATGGATGTTGAAACAGATGGCCCCATCCCCGCTGATTTTTCGATGATCTGTTTTGGCGCGGCTATTGTTGACGATTCACTCAACAAAACATTTTATGGCCAACTCCGCCCAATTAGCGAAAAATGGATTCCTGAAAGGCTTCAAATCAGCGGTTTCACAAGAGAGCAGACTTTGCAATTTGATGATCCAAAAGAGGTAATGAACAAATTTAACAACTGGGTAAAAGTAAATAGCAAAGATAAAATAACCTTTGTTTCCGACAACAATGGTTTCGACTGGCAATTCATCAATTATTATTTCCACCATTTTCTAGGGGAAAATCCATTTGGTCATAGCTCCACCAACCTGGGATCACTATACAAAGGGCTGGTAAAAGACACATTCAAAAATTTCAAACATTTAAGAAAAACAATCCACACCCACAATCCAGTAGATGATGTCATTGGCAACGCAGAGGCTCTTTTATATATGGTAAAAGAAATGGGACTTAAGATAAGCTTATGAGACTTGTAACAGAAATTCCTTCGTGTCTTCGTGACTTCGTGGTAAAAATAGTCTTATGATTGCTACTTTACGCGGAGAAATCTCCCAAATAGAAGATGCCTCCCTCGTCGTCGAAGTTGGCGGCGTGGGATTAAGAGTCTTTGTGCCTGCGCCTTTGCGCGGACAAGCCAAAGCGGGTGAAATGATATTTTTGTTCACCCATCTCGTGGTGCGTGAAGATGCGTTAATCCTTTACGGATTCGAATCCCAGGGCGACCGTGAACTCTTCAACATCCTGCTCGGCGTGGACGGAGTCGGCCCGAAAGTTGCGATATCTGTTCTATCCACAATGACCCTCGATGCAATTCAACGGGCAGTCTTCGCTGAAGAGCCCGATATATTGAGCCGTGTACCCGGCGTGGGTAAAAAGACCGCGCAGAAAATGGCGCTGCATCTTAAAGACAAACTCAAACCCGGTGATGGATTATCCAAACTCGCCGCAATGTCCGATGCTGACAGCGAAGTGCTCGCCGCGTTGACCGCGTTGGGCTACTCCGTTGTGGAAGCGCAGGCAGCGATCCAATCCATTCCAAAAGATTCACCTGATGACACAGGTGAACGCTTGAGGCTGGCCTTGGGATATTTCCAATAAAATAATTTTTGTATAAAAAATCGGCGGGTAAAATTGTTCATGATAAAAATTGGCGACATAATCCACGTCCGCGCGTGCAAAACAGATGGGACTGTTTATCGAAGCTGGCACACCACAATCGAGTCTGTTGATGCAGACTCGATTGTTACAATATCACCTGCGGGTTCCTCCGTGCTCAACATCAAAGGTGAGGATTATCCGATCCAGCATCATTTGAGATCCTATTACTGGCACGATAAATTCTATAATCTGATTGAGGTTTTTGAACCCAGTGGCGGGTTATTTCATATCTACATCAACGTTGCTTCTCCGCCAGAGTTTGAAAATGGAATGATGAGTTTCAAAGACCACGAGTTGGATGTTTCAAAATATCCTCCCAAAGCCGCTGAGTTGATCGATGAAGATGAATTCGCTGAAGCCGCAGTAAAATACCAATACTCAAAAGAATTTCAAGAGAAAATGTATTCCGCAGCCAGAGAGGCACTTGAGTTGGCGGAAAAGTGGAAGTCAAAACCTGTGCCTGTTTTTGAATAATCGTGGTCTCGATACGCCTTCGGCCGTCGCCTCAGGCTACTCGACCACCACAAGGAACATAAATCTACTGGTGGTCGAGTAGCCCCGAATGCTTTTTGAGGGGCATATCGAGACCACCGATAACTAGGAGACCCCTCATGCTCAACAAAAAAATCGCATTCATCGGACCTGGCGTAATGGCGGAAGCCATGATCGCGGGCTTATTACGCCAAAAACTTGCCGACCCAAAAAATATCACTGCATCTGGTCCGCGCGAAGAACGCGGCGAGGAATTGCATAAGAAATATGACATCAAAGCCACAACAGATAACGTATCTGCTGTGCATGAAGCGGACGTAGTTGTACTCTCCGTCAAGCCGCAGAGACTCAGCGAAGTAATGAAGGGACTCAAAGGCATTCGCAGCGATGCGCTGGTCTTATCCATTATTGCGGGTGCGACCATAAAGAAAATTGGCACAGGCTTGAAACATAAATCCATTGTGCGTTCAATGCCAAATACCCCAGGTCAGATCGGCGAGGGGATTACAGTTTGGGCGGCTTCAAAGGATGTAAGTGAAGAACAACAAAAGATGGCGCGCTCCATTCTCGGCGCCATGGGCGAGGAAGTTTTCGTGGAAGACGAAAGTTACCTTGATATGGCAACTGCGCTCTCAGGTTCTGGCCCTGCATATGTTTTCCTTTTCACCGAAGCATTGATCGATGCGGGCGTACACATGGGATTCCCGCGCCGCATTGCGGAGCAATTGGTCTTGCAGACCATCAAGGGTTCTGCTTCCTTTTATCAAGACGCGGCGAGACATCCCGCCACTTTGCGGAATCAAGTCACATCCCCGGGCGGGACCTCTGCTGAGGCGTTGTATTATTTGGAGAAGGCAGGCTTCCGCACAGCAATCTCACGAGCCGTGTGGGCAGCGTATCAACGATCACTGGAGTTAGGGAAGGAAAAGCCCGGGCATGTTGATACGAATGACGAAGAAGAGAAATGAGACCACCTGAACAAATTGAAACTGAACGATTGTTTCTTCGCAAACCGCGCATGGACGACGCACCTGCGATCTTTGCTGGTTGGGTGCAAGACCCCGAAGTGACCAAACTGTTGACATGGCGTCCGCATGAAAACATTGAGATGACAAAATCGATACTGGAGAGAACCATCACAGCCTGGGATCAGGGATTTCGCTTTCCATTTGTGATTGCGGTCAAAGAGACGAAACAATTGGCAGGGATGATTGAAATGCGCATGGACGGTCACAAAGTGGAATTGGGTTATGTGCTTGCAAAAGCATTTTGGGGCAAAGGTTATATGACCGAGGCCGTGCAAGCCCTGATCGGCTGGGCATTTGAACAACCAACCATTCGGCGCGTATATGCCACCACCAGCGTGGACAATTTCTCTTCGCAGCGTGTGATGGAAAAAGCAGGCATGCAGCGCGAGGGATTGTTACGAAAATGTATTGTCCACCCGAATATCAGTGATGAGCCGCAGGATAGTTATGTTTATGCGATTGTGAAATAGTTCGGAGCGCGGACTTTAGTCCGCGTTTTTTTCTAAGAAGCGGGCTAAAGTCCGCAATCCGTGATTGGGAACGGAAAATATCGAAAAAACAATAAGCAACCTCTTTCGTTTATAATACGGGGCGTTCAAATCGAAAAACTGGAAAAACATGTCACTCATTACTATAAGTTCACTCTCCAAATCATACGGCCCCACTGATATTTTCAGCGGGGTAAATTTCACCGTGGAAAAAGGCGCACGTATGGCCATCGTTGGGCCTAACGGCATCGGCAAGACCTCGCTCATGCGTATCATCGTCGGCACCGACCAACCCACTTCGGGGTCAGTGGGCCGCTCAAAAGGAGTCCGCATCGGGTACTTGTCGCAGGAAGCGGATTTCAAAATGTCAGGAACCATCTGGACGGCGTGCGAATCCGTCTTCGATCATTTCAAAGAAGAGCAGGAAGAATTGCATCGGCTCGAAGGCTTGATGTCTGACCCTGACCAACTTGAAGAAGCCATGGAACGCTACGGCAAATTGCAGGAAGAATTTGAGCGTCGCGGCGGATACACATACACAACGAAGATCCGCCAGGTGTTGACAGGTTTGGGATTCAGCGAAGCCGATTATCAACTCGACCTCGACCATCTTTCAGGCGGCCAGCGCACCCGCGGATTTCTCGCGCGCCTGCTGCTTGAAGACCCAGATGTGCTGCTGCTCGATGAACCCACCAATCATCTTGACATTGCCGCTGTGGAATGGCTTGAAGGATATTTGAGTCAATGGGAAGGCGCGGCCATTATCATTTCACATGACCGATTCTTTTTGGATAAAGCCAGCAATGCCATTTTGGAAATGTTCCCCGGCGCGACAGAAAACTATCGCGGCAATTACAGCGCGTATTTAAAACAACGTGTTGAACGTATGGCGCGCCGTCAGGAAGTTTTTGACAGCGAAAAAGAAAAACTGCAAAAAGAAATGGAATACATCCGCAAAAATGTGGCGGGACAAAATGTGCTGCAAGCCAAAGGCAAACTCAAACGCATCTCGCGTATTATCCAAGCCATTGAACAGATTGGCATGGAAGCCGCGCTCAAACAAAAATGGAGCGAAACCGCGGGCGAAGTTGCAGTGACTATGTCGATCATGGGCGTAGACGAAGCTGGCCGCCGCATCAACGGGCTGCAATCGCCTGTGCGCCAACTGCCCAATTTACATTTACGCCTCGCGCAAGCCGCGCGTTCAGGCGATATGGTCATCCGTACTGAAAAACTTAAAGTTGGTTTTTCAGATAAATTTTTATTCTCTTCACCCAGCATAGATTTACGACGCGGTGACTGCGCCGCATTGATCGGACCGAACGGCGCGGGCAAATCTACTTTTCTGAAGACGATCCTCGGTCAGATTCCGCCGTTGGAGGGTCAGGTGACTCTGGGAGAGAGTCTGCACATTGGGTATTTTGCTCAAGCGCATGAGAGTCTGAGTCCGCTAAAAAGTGTGATCGAAGAAATTACAGATATCACAGGCTGGCTTCCACAAAAGGCGCGCGAGTATCTTGGTAAATATTTGTTCTCCGGCGATGACGCCTTCAAGAAAGTATCCATGCTCTCCGGTGGTGAGCGCGGACGTTTGGCATTGGCGAAACTTGCTTTGCAAGATACAAACCTTCTTCTATTAGATGAACCTACCAACCATTTGGATATCCCTTCACAGGAAATTCTCGAAGCCGTGCTCGATGATTATGAAGGCACGATCCTGCTCGTCACCCATGATCGTTATCTCGTAGATGCCATCGCCACTCAAATTTGGGAAATTGACCCCGACGAATCGCACTTGATCATCTTCAAGGGTATTTACTCTGAATTAAAAGCCGAACGCGAAAAAGATCTTGTCCGCCGCGCTACTGTCCAGGCGGAACGTGAAACAGTCGAAGCTCAAAAGAAAGAAACACCAAAAGCAAAGTCAGCAAATACGAAAGAGGATAAAAAGAAGAACGCGAAAAAGCAGGATTTGGAAAAAAAGATCGCCAAGCTTGAAGTACAGCTCAGTGAGATTAGCGAGAAACTGGCGCATCCGCCCAAAGATGCGGGAGCAGTTATAAAACTGGCGAAAGAATATGATCAAGTACAAAAAGAAATGGATGCGGCAATGGTGGAATGGGAAGGGTTGCAATAATTGCTGCTCTGTTGAGGGCTAAGCCCTCGAATAAGCAATGTGAAGATATGATATCCAAACACTAAAATTCGATTTTGAAATTGACCTCACCAATGGCAGTGGGAAATTAATTTATTTATTACTTGGTTTATGAGTTAGTTGTATCACGTTCGTGCCATCAGCATCCATTACATAGATTTGAGCACGACTGAACGCAATACGGCTACCATCTGGGGACCAAATAATTCCTCCCAAATATGGAAAGGAATCTACATTTTTTATCGTGTAAATTGCATGCGATTTGGCGCCATCAGTATTCATCACATTAATCGAACTGACTGATACATAAATAATCTGACGGCCGTCTGGTGACCATGAAGGGGCAGATGCAACAAACCCCGGGGATAATTGTTTAAGATCTGTTCCATCTGCATTTATTACGCTCATATTTATAATGTCCCTTTTGTCGGAAGTTAATTCAGTAATTAATATTAATTCTCCATTTGGAGACCAAATAATGGAGCCCACATTAGGAATTTGAACCAGCTCTCGCAAACCTGAGCCGTTAACATCGATCAAATAAATTACCGACGCAATTCCCTCCATATCTTGGTCACAAAAAAATGCGATCTTCTCGCCATCTGGCGCCCAGGTGGGAGAAAAACAATTGGAACCATTTTCGCTAATACGTGTGATATTCGACCCATCAAGATCGGCAACATAAATTGCAGGAACATCACTGTCACAAACAAATGCAATCTTCCTGCTATCAGTCGACCAGGAAGGAGAAAAACAATTGGAATTCTCGCCGCTGATACGTACCATGTTCGATCCATCCGCGTCCATTCTGTAGATTTCATATATTTTGTTTAGATAGCTGTAAAATGGATCATAGAAATCGGTCATGAAGTTCCTTTTGCCCTTAGCGGAGGCAAACGCTATATATTTGCCATCCGGCGACCATATAGGCGATATGTCATCACGATAATTATAGAAGAGTTTAAAAGGATCTGGTGTCAACTGAGTTACATTTGAACCATCAGCATCCATCAGATAAATCTCCGTATTTTCGTCTCGATTTCCATCACGATTGGAGACAAAAGCAATACGATTGCCATCTGGCGACCAGGAAGGATGAAAGTCATTAACAAACAAGTAAGGGTTAGGGTAATATAATAATTTCAGACCCAGAAACATTACGCCAACAACTACGATAATTCTGACAAGTTTAATAAGCTTTTTAGAATTATTTTTTAACATGTCTGTTCTCCCGTTGTTTGATCATTAGCAACTAAGTAAGTCGCCATAAGTATTTGGAAAAAGATTCTCCGTCATTGCGAGGGCGATGCTCTTCCGCCCGAAACAATCTCCCAGCTGTTTCGTCATTGCTTCGCCGCAAAGAACGCGGCTCGCAATGACAACAGTTAAATTATTTTCGACGATTTACTTACCAATACATTCCAGGTAAATAAGTATCTGTTTTAACCCGCAAATTCCTTCCAGATACGATACAGGTAAAATAAATTGGAGATAAAATATAGTTCTTTGGGAGTGACATCATGAACAAACGCGTAAAATTCGATATTGAAATTGACTTCACCAACGGCGGCGGGATTCAGGGACAGGATTTCCGCCAGGATGTTGATGGAGATGATATTGAAGATAAAGTTCTCGCAGACCATATCGTCAAAGACATGCAATTGCTGATGGTTGGCGAAGTGCGTATTCTCAACAAAGAGATTATTAATAAAGAACACAAGCATCAGTCGATCATTTTACAAAACGACCTGTCTTATATCGACTTAAGCCATATCATCTACGCTGGATTGGTCACTCTCAAAGGGATGCCTGCGCCGATCATCTGTGATTATTTGAGCCGTGAAGCCTCGCGTGAAAGATATGCCTCAGGCACGGAGTTTCAGATCGGCAAGATCGAAATAATCATCAATACAGGCACATATATCGATTGTCCATTTCACAGATATGAAGATGGCAAGGATCTTTCCGAAGTGGCGCTTGAAAGATTTGCAGACATTGAAGGTATCGTCATCCGCGCGGACTATCGCAAGGGATTGGCTGTTACGGCGGATGCGTTCAAAGGCAGGGAACTTCGCGGGCGCACAGTTTTGGTCCATACCGGCGGGACGAACATTGGGCAACGGATAAGTATTTTGAAAATCATCCGTTCCTCACGGAAGATGCGGCCATTTATTTAAAGCAATGCGGCGTCAAACTTGTCGGCATTGACTCGATGAATATTGACGATACCCGCGGCAAGGCAGGGCCTAGACCCGTCCACTCGACGTTATTGCGCGAGGAGATTCTGATCGCCGAGCATTTGTGCAATCTGGCGAATGTCCCCGATGAGAGATTCACATTCAGTGCTGTACCGCCCAAATTCAAAGGAGCAGGCACGTTTCCCGTTCGCGCGTTTGCGAGGGTGAAGTAAAAAATCCTGCCATACCCTTATCGCATGTTGTATTTACATAAAATAAAAGAAAATAATATGAGTGCATTCAATCAAAAGGAAGCACTACAATGGCAGAATCAAAACGCCCCAAATGAAAATTTGGGGCGTTTTGATTCTTACAGATCGCTACAGCCCAAACCAACGGGCACGGCAGCTGGCTCCGAAGTGCTGCTTCTCTTCGAAAGTGGCAACCGATGGTTCTGTAAAACTCCCCGTGGGCGAAGACCCAGAAAGGAAATCTACATCCACACGACCAACGCGATTTCCTCCGAACTCAATGTAGCAGGTACCTGCTCCTTTGTAGGCCGCAGGTTGTTCGCCGCCTTGTACTTCCGCAATGATGGATTCGGCCACAACGCGCGCAGCGGCTTCAGCAAACACGCCCGCCTTTGCGGTACCAACACTGGTCACATCACCAACTGCATATACATTCGCGAAGCGGGTCTTGAGGTTTTTTCGATCCACAGGCACCCAGCCATCCACGGTCATGCCGCTGGCTGTCACCACATCCGGAACGCGATGTTTTGGAACGCCAAGGAACAAGTCATAAGGCATCTCGCTTTGATCGTCCAGTATTGCAACATGGCGCGCCGGGTCGAGAGCCCGCACGAGTCGATTCGGAATGAACTTAATCCCCCGCTCGGCAAAGGCAGCAAGCAACCCTTTGGAAGTTCCAGGTGATGGAGGAACCGGGGCACCAAACGGAATAACAAGACTGATCTCGCACGCGTCACGCACACCGCGCATCATAAGATGGTCATGCAACAACAACGCGGCTTCGCTTGGCGCAGGCGGACATTTGAACGGGGTCGAGGTCACACCGATGATTGCATGTCCCTTCGAAAAAGATGGGATTACCTCTCGCAGCCGTTCGGCACCCGCGAAGGAATAAAACTCGTTTCCACCCTCAACGAGACCTGGTGTGGCGTTCTGAGAATAGTCAGCGCCTAGAGCGACGACCAACACGTCGGCATCATACGTTCCTTTATCCGTCGTGATGCGGCGTGTTTCAGGGTCAATGGAAGTGATCGTCTCCTGGCGAAAGTCCACGCCGGGTTTGACAATGTTACGGTAGGCGATGCGTACCGCGTCAGATGTCTTACGGCCAAACATGACATCAAGCTTTGAAAAGCCAAAAATAAATGAGTCGTTCTTATCGATCAGGGTGAGATCAAGATTATCACCAATTGCCTCGGATAGAATCGAAGTGAGTTCGAGTCCACCAAAACCTGCTCCCAGTACAACTACTCGTAGTTTCATTGATATCTCCTCGCCATGGAATAAATGATTTCAAACAATACTATCTCAAAAACATTTTCGATAAAGTTGTTGAACATCAAAGAAATAGGTTGGGTTAAAAAATCGACCCCTGTCCAGCGGCGAGGCAAAAACAGGGGTCTGACTTAAACAGCCGGCAAAGACTGAGTAAGCTAAATTCATTCTATCTTACTATTCTGTATTTGTGCTTTACAACACTGCGATCTGTGTAGGATCGGCAGGATTGTATTTGATCTTGATCTGATCACCCGTGCGCGGCACGGCGATTCGGGAAACCATGGCTTGTCCGCTTGTGGCAAATTGAGTCCCGGCTGATGAGGTTACTTTCAGCTGCAGCATCACAACCGGGTTGTTATTGATCGTGGTACCAGTGTCTTGTACACTAATCACTTCTGCTGTGGCTTCGAGTCCGTTTTGTCCCGCCCATTGCGCCTGGGTGGCCATCTCCAGTGCAGACTGGCCCTTGTCCAGTGTAGTGTTCATTTTATCTACAAAGTCCTTGCCCATGAACCCTTTGGTCAATGCGCCCATCATACCTTTGTTCAATATATTATCCACTTTTTCCAAAGCCTTCTTGGGATCATCATCCTGCTTTTTACCAAAATTAAACATTATCTTTCTCCGCGTTAAGTTTTTATATCGCAATGGATAATACACTACAAAGAACATTCCCCCGATGACCATAAGTCCTGTAAGCCTTGGGTGTTTCCAGCAACTGTACGATAGAAAATCAGCGCGATTCGCGAGTCACTCCAATTTTTTTTGAATATGAAATATGATTAAAAGTTTTATGTTGTTCTCTACAGTACATTTCAGGGTGTAAATTTTCCATTTTAATCAGAGAGCATTGGTCACTTCAACCTCATCTACCTTGACCAGCACCTGAACTTCATCTCCATAATTAATGTTTGGAATCTGAACTGCGATCACCTCCAACAAGGAAGGGTTTTGAAAGTGGCGGAGTTTGGTCTCAGGGTGTGGGTAATATACCCAGCCATCAAACTCAACAGATTGAAAGCTCACCTTGCATTGCGAAAACGAAAAATGCTCTGGTGGATGCATATCCGTCCACTCAACATGATGGAAGGTATATTGTGGCTTTATCAACTTGAAAGTATACGGATGGATGTCAATGTTAAGCGTAGCATTGAAATAAGCGTCAAGGTCAAGTCCGCGCGACTTGAAGATGGGTCGCTGCTTGTCCAATGCGCCATAGGGGTAATCCTTTGAAGGCGCAGAGGCCACGCGATACCCCTGGAGAATTATGCCTTGAACTGATATCCATTGTGGAATTGGCGGCGTTGACATTATGGTTTTATCTTTCTATGTTCAGTTGTAATCTGAATGAATTTTTTCTTCTTCAATGCTTTGATCGCTAAAAAGAGTCTTTCCACCCTGGATAATTGATGTGACCCAGCGTATTCCAATAATTTGAAGAGGGATTAATCCCGCCAAAGTGTAGCGCCAATGAGACAGCCCCATGATATTGGGAATGAAGATGCGAGTTGCAATAATCAGAATGAGAGTCAACCAGATTGCTGATGGGGAACGATACAAGCTAAAAAACATGGAAAACATGCATAAATATACCCACCATGGAAAATACCCATCGTACCAACTTTGTATATATTCATAAGTTTTTCTTTGTGCAAGGATCAACACAGGAATGCTTAACTGCTCGTCATCAAAATATCCCTGCTTGTATGAACGATGATTTTCCGATGGCAGGGATAGGGAAATCGTCGCAGTTGTTTCAGGACGCAGGCCCGCCCTGATCTTTATCAACAGCAACTTGTATGTAAGGCTCCAATCTTTTTTCATCGAATCCAGTGTGTTTTGTTTAAGTAAATCAAAACCCTGTTTTGTTGTGTACCCTGCTTTAATTAAACTTGGGTAAATTTCCCAACCGGTAGGCACCCCGCTTTTGTCAGTTATGACAATTGGGTATTGGTCGATAACCGCCTTGATTTTTTGAGATGCCTGTAAATTTTGATCGGAAAAGTCTAGTCCACTCGCATCTCCAAAATATACCCAGCCGTCATAAAACACTTCGCCTGCATAGTTGCTCAGTCCGAAGAAACCGTATACCCTGTGGTTGTGAGCAGACCAGCCCAAGAGTGGAAGGATTGCAATAATAAGTGCTATGATGATCATGCTCAAAACATATATCGGTTTTTCAAAGCCCTTTGTTTTCCATTGCCATATACAAGCCACAAAGAGAGACCCTGCCCCGATAAAGAGCAGGGTAATATTTTCAGATCGAAACAGTGCGGCAAATGTCCCTGCAAACATGGCAGCTATTACCCAGCCAGCCTTGAATGAATTCAACGCAGAGATTAAGAGGGAACAAAATACAAGCACAAAGAATAGATTCGGTAAATCAGACATCAGGAAATTGGAATAAAAGAACAGATCGGGAGATAACACCGTGACAAGCCCGCTTACAATTGCCATCCATTGATTTTTGCCAAGCTGCCAGCCAACTCGATAACTGACAGGAACACAGGCAAGAGCCAGTAGATGCAGGAGTATTTTTATTCCCCATGGATTGCGCCCGAATAACAAGACAAATGGCATGAGTAAAAAAGTTGACCCTGGGCCTCGAATCATGGATACCCCGTCAAGGTTTCCGAACTCCAGCCAATGCAAAGCGCCCTGTAGATAGGATGGACTGTCAGCGTCAATAAGTAAAGGAACAGCCAGCGCATTAAGCAAATGCAGGGTGCTTGCTACTCCCAACAGGATTATGATATTTCTGCGGTGATTAATGATGACAACCCCGTTTGATTTCAGCCTTTTTTGATCTGCTTCTTGAAGAAAAAAAATCAAAAGTAGAAGGCTGCCAATTGCCAAAATATCTACAATAACCAGCAAAGGTATAAATAACCAATTCGAAATCCCACGATAAGACCGGGTATAAATGGTGGAAGTTTTCTGGCCGTTTTCAACGTTTTTTAGATCCACATCAACTTGTTCATTTTCAAAAGAAATTTGAGCTGTCCCACTTTGAGGTGACGCAAAGAATAGTGCCGTTACCGGTGCATCAATTTCCGCTTTGAATGAGATGGGCAATGGCTGTGATTTACTTGTCGCCACCAGTGTATTATCCAGCAATTGCCAGCCATGCTCCAATGCTTTTTTTTCATTTGGCGGAATGATGTCGCCGTTTGCTTTGATTTCGAGCAATTCAACTTTCTGATTTTGTGCAACTCTTGGTGTGATCGTTATAGTATGAAAGGTGGCTGGCACGCTGTAGTAATTCCAGGTAATTGCAGCACTGATCAAAATGGCGGGAATAAGGAAAATGAAGAGCAGTTTATTGTTTATCTTCCTAAATTGAAGTTGAAATCGTTCAATAATGGGGATTAAAAGCCATGTCAATAAGGGGACGTAAATCAGCCAGGTCCCAACCATCACCCGCCCGGGTTTCTCCCAGTATTGAAAAAAATGATGCTCAACACTTAGGAAGTAAATATTGCCCAGTATGAATGATGAAACTATTTTTTTATATTTATCAAGGAATTGCTTTGCAGTCATTTATGCGGCCTGTTTTAATTTGATTGACAAAAAAATTAAGCTGACATGATTTTACCTTATGCTGATTCGCAGCCAAGGACATGTACGATTTTTGCGTTTGGCAAAAACAATATAAACTCATAGAGTGCAGGGTTTGCTGTAACAAACTCGGTGTTGAAACTTTGCTGACGGATTCCAACATAAATATATGTGATTTTCATTTTGCAAAGCAGAGCGTACGTGTTCGGTTCGGCAAACCTAATAGCGTAGGGTAGGCTAAGAGTGGCGCGATGCGTTAATGGTGTGACCCAAATACCCGCATCGGTACCGGTGTTTTGCATAGGCATGCCAAAACTGTTAAGCATAAGGTCAGCACTGGCGATGGCAATACGAGCATCTGCAGGGAGATTTTTATCGATCCAGTCCATGGCAACTGCATCGTCACGGCCAGCCAGTTGACAACAGCTTGACGGCGAAAAATCATACAGTGCCCAGGCATTAATCAGAATGGCTGCCATGAGAATGGGTATTATAAATTTTGGAACGCGTGTAAGGCCAAGCCCGCCGAGAAATGCAAGTGGTAGAAACAATATCATTTCTACAAGCGGCCTATCAAGCAGGGTGATCGTGGATGTAATTGGGATGAACATCCCTGCCAGCATGACTACCATGGAAAGCGCAGAGAAAAATATCAGCTGGGGAAATGATCGGAAAACGAGAGCAGATAAAAGTCCGACCAGAAGCGTAGCCCATATTTGGTAAGGTTCCAAAATCGGACCGAGAATCTGATTCTGTTTAATCAACAGAGTTACCAATCCCAACAAAAGACCAACAAACCCGAAGAATAAGCCGCCTTTGTTTCGAGATTGCCCGGCCCAAATTATGGAGGCTGTCCATGCGCCAAGAATAATGGCAATTAATATAATGGAACGCGTGTGGATTAGTACTGAGATTATTAAACTTAATATAAAAAGCCTGTGATTTTTTATTAATGCCATGCCAAGTGTAAATTGAATCAAAAGCAGACTTAATAATGCGGGGTACTTTCCCCAATTAACTGCATGTGCCGGCATGAACCAGCCAAACGCAGCCAGCAGCACGCCGAATAAAGCTGACTTATGTGAATTTGTAGTGCGCAGTACGAAAAAATAAATTGGGAAAGGAATGGCTGCCAATATAACTTGCCCGAAGAGCAGCATACTCTGGCTTATGCTTTGATGAGTGATCAATATAAAGGCTGTCAAGATCACATGGTAACCAATGTGATAATAAGTGCCTTCGGAGAAAATGCTGCTGGTATTTAATAAAGATCGAATAATACGATAGTGTTCGGCAGAGTCAAAGTAAGGAGGCAGGATAATTTCTGCCGCAAACCCGAGCCGCACAAAAACAAATGAAATAAAAATAAACGGAAGAATATTCAGCGAGGCTTTGTTCCAAACAAAAATAATGGCAAAGCCAGTGCTGATTACGGTGAGAAATAAAGAGATGTAAATAAGAAACGTGGCTGAAATGAAAACCTTGAGAAAAATAATTAGTAATGATAATAATAACAAGGGGATGGGCCATCCACCCAGTGCAAGCGCGGTTATTTCTGTGTCTGTGAAGCTCTGCTTTGTTATTTTTTTTAGAATTGCAAAAACGAGCAGGACACCCCAGGCGACACAGGCTATGATCGCAAAAATGAGCTTCCAGTTTTGCTGAAGCACACGAATGCTGTTGATAAACAAATCATTATTCACGATGAGGTTTTATGGGTTTTGATAGCCTGTTTCGCTGGTTGGGTTTGGATAAGCATTGTCGGATGTAGGTTCAGAGGTGATCTCAGGCGTGGATATTGATTCTGTTTGAGTCGATTCGGGTGTTATCGTGGGAGTTCGGGTTGGGCGGGGCGTCCCATCTTCAGGGCTTGAGGTTGAATCATCTGCGGGTGTCGAAAGCAATATGGCTGAAACAATGAACGTTCCATGTGCAAGTAATGTGTCTCCATCTGTCGAATAGACTTCAAGCTCGATGGATTCTCCCAGCGGAGTCCGCGTGCCTGTGCAATAGGCACTGGTTGGAAAATCACTGATAGTTTCACAAGAATACACATTAATGATGCCTCTGTTTTTCCCCTTGATATAGAAACCAGGATAATCGGCGTTGGGCAATTGGATGTTGATCACCATACGATTTAGATTATTTGCGCCAAAGGTGACGACACATAATTCGCTGGAATCCAGGTCGCACAGGGTGAGTTTGGTTACGATAGTTTCGCCGCTATTCTCTGCTTTGTTAAATATATAAGTGCTCACAACCAAAACCAGCAGGAGCGTGATAGCCGCTGCTCCTAAAATGATAAATAATCGCTTTTGTTTTATTTTTGGATCAATGTTGATATCTTGGCTGGTGGACATTTCTCTAGACTCGCATCTTTGATTGTTATCCTGTTTATGATACATCAAATTTGTCATTTGGTCAGACTGGCTTGCGGCAAGCAAAAAATGGAAACCAGTCTGGTCTCCATTTTTTGTTTATTCGCTTTTTATATTATTAACTGACCTTACGCAGTGTCATTCTGAGTGTAGCGACACTTGCGCCGTACGCCAGTGCGGTGAGAACCTCTACGATTGTCTCAGAGGCCCTCACCTGCACTGCACCAAACGCATTGCGGTGCAAGTGTCGCTACCGTTCACATCGTCCCGATGTCTTTCGGGAGGGAATCACGGTTAGGCGAGTAAGGTGAGTGATTAACATTTAATCTTATATTTTGCTTCTCCCACCTTGTCATTGGGGCTGACAATGACCAACTTAACCCAATAGGTTCCTGAACCTGCTGGCGGAGAGTAAGCGAATTCAACAGTTTTGGAATCTGCACTTTTAAAGTTGATTTGCTCCACAGGCTGCTGACCGCCTTGCTCGGTTTCAAAATAATATTTAACCAAAGTGGGGCCATTGGTATCAATTATGCCTTTGATCGTAATTGGCGGAACTGGCCCGCCACAAGTGGGAGATAGATCAATTTCATTTGGGTCCAGCTTTACACTGACGTTTGTGACTGACGCAAAAGGCGCATTTACGATTGGAAGATTAAGCAAGTTACCCGCTGTCAGAGTCACACTGGCAGCCACCCAGCACGGTTTGCCGGGGTCATTGGATGTGGTTACAAAATACCAGGAACTGTCACCGTTCTTGGCCTGGATCGTTGCTGTTTGGCCTACAAGCAATGAGCCAACTGTTGCCCATTCCAGCCCGGGTCCGAAGCGGCAGTTAACACCTTTTTCAAGCGGCCATGCGATTGGAATGGTGGGTGTGGCAGTGAGTGTTGGGAGAGGTGTATCTGTGGGTAAAGAAGTTAATGTGGGGATGGGGGTGTTCACTGCAACAGCGGGTGTGTCTGTTATTGCTGGGGCTTGTGTGGCCGTTCCTCCTGCAGGCAGATTACACGCTAAAACGGATAACAATAAAACAAGACTTGCGGCAATAATGCGTTTATTCATAGAGCTTCTCCTTTGTTATATGATAATGAACAATAATACAATGCAAAATTACAAGTCACAATAGCCCATTAGTTGGTGAATGATTTGGGTCGATTGCGGCCAGCGGAATAATTGGTTTTGCTCCATTAAACAAAATCGATCAAGATGCTTATCATCCATATTGTATTCAAGTGCTGGTGTGAATGTGAATTTAACAAAAACCATTAATAAATCGCGTTTAATAATATGTGACATTTGTCCATTATCAAGGATATCAAGGGACTGTATGATGTTTGCTATGAACCCTATTACGTATGACCAGATCATAAATGAAGTTTTGCACCATACAAAAACCGACCCGCATAAACAAGCCACGGGGCTTTCAGACTTTATTCTGGGTGCCCAGGATGGGCTGGTCAACGTCCTCGGCGTGGTGTTGGGGATTGCTGCGGCCACGAGTGATGCACGAATCGTTTTAGTGGCAGGGCTCGCCACCACCTTTGCAGAATCCATTTCCATGGGCGCAGTGGCGTACACAACAACATTAGCTGATGCAGATTTATATCAAAGCGAGCGCGAACGGGAATATCGCCATATTATCCAAGCGCCGAATCTTGAGATAAAAGAGATTCGCGACATTTATGAAAATAAAGGATTTAGCGGGGAATTGCTTGATCGAATTGTTGAGACCATCACTGCAAATCAGGATGTTTGGGTGGCGGTAATGATGGCTGAAGAACACAAACTTGCGCCAATAGACCGTAAAACAGCGATACGTGCTGCGTTGGTGGTTGGCTTTGCAGCAATTGCTGGTTCGCTTGTGCCGTTATTTCCCTTTATATTTTTGTCGGTTTCCACAAGCATGTGGTTATCGGTTTTGTTGACTGCATTGGTCCTTTTTGGAATTGGAGCATACAAAGCCCGTGTGACTGTTGGCAAGCCCATGAAGAGTGGGCTTGAAATGGCAGTGATCGGAACCGTCAGCGCACTGGCAGGTTATTTAGTGGGATTCATTCTCAAGGTCCCGCCTGTTCCGTGATGGTTTTCTGAAATATAAATTTGCCAGAATTCCCAAAAAGAAAACAAAAAGAATTGCCACGATCACCTCTGCCGCCCAGCCAATAATAGGAATGAAAAAAAGCAATTCAAGTGCCGCATCCTTGAGCAGGGTCGAAAGTCCATAAATGGCCGCAGCGGTGTAACCAATCTCTTTCAAGCCGGGTTTAAATTCATGCAGCCTGGCAAGGTGAACGATCATATAAATTTCTAGGCCAGTTAAAAGCAGGGACGTTCCCGGGATGGGTGCCGTAACTGCAGAGATAATGCCAGCGATCAAAGTATAGGTAAGAATAAGTTTCATTTACTTCACTACAAAATAGAGAACCGCAATGACTGCAACAAGCGCCAAAAAGAATAGGATGATCCCTCCCAGTACCCATAGGAATGTATTTGATCCGCGATCCTCTTGAATGGCAGGCGATGTTTCCTGTGAGATAAAAGGCTTTGAAAGCGACTGGGGAATTTGTTCCAATTGCGTTTCGTTGACTTGCATACCCATCGGGGAGGTTGTTTTTGTTACAATGCCAAGCTCAGCCATTTTCTCAAATGCACCCTGCACGCGCGCACGAATATCCTCCGGCAGATCGTTCATGTTACTGAAGTTCCTGCCGTTGATGTTGACATTGCTTGAATATGCAGTGAATATATTTTGAGCCAAATCCCCTTCCATAAAATCAGGGATGCCGTTGCCATTCTTATCTACAAACATCGTGGAGAGTTGATCGAATGCCTGCCTTTCATTTGCCGGCATCTCTTCAATACTGCTATAGGTTTTGCCGTTAAAGATAATCGTAGCCATACCAAGCTCCTTTATTTTATTTGACCGCGCAGCAGCAGAATTTTATATGGATGTAAAACAGCACGTATCACTCCGCGCCGACAACTGATTCACTTTCAGGATAATTCGTTTCGCAGCTACATCGACTTGCTGACCACCACCTGATTACGTCCACCTCTTTTTGCTTCATAGGCAGCTACATCAGCAGACTTTATCAATGTATCACGTTTCGTCCCATGCTGGGGATAGGCAGATACGCCAATTGAAATCGTGATCCTGCCCATTTCCTGTCCTTTGTAATCCAGCTTCATCAGGGAAACATCCTTGCGTAACGACTCTGCGCGCCGTTCAGCAGTCTCAATGGAAGTATCTGGCAAAATGATAATGAATTCTTCACCGCCGTAACGGCAGGCAATATCACTTTCGCGAGTACTGGAAATGATCACGTTTGATATGTTTTGCAGGATGATGTCCCCGGCATCGTGACCGTGAGTGTCATTAAATATTTTGAAATGGTCAATGTCGAAAAAGAGCACGCTCAACTGGCCGTTGCTGCGTTCGGCGCGGTTGATCTCGCGGGGCAGAGTTTCATCGAGATAGCGGCGGTTGAATAATCCAGTCAGCGCATCGCGGATCGAAAGGATGTGCAGCTTTTCGCGCAGGCGTAAATTTCCCAGGGCAAGAGCCAGGCTGTTGGCAATATCTTCAATGAACCGCTGCTCTTCATCCACTACTTTAGCATCACGTTCCTTTTTCGATGAAATATATAAATTACCAAGGCTTTCATTTTGAGCAGAAAGCGGGACGCAGATGGAGTGGCTGGGAGCATCTCCGCCAATGTGAGGGCAGGCTGGGTTGGGTATTCCGATACCGTATTGATAAGGCTTGCCGCGTCGTAATGCCCAGCAATCATCCGCTTTGTATGTGGTATTGAGTGATTTCGCTTCTCCCCAGGCGGCAATCGGCTCAAATAAATTAGATGGGTTGGCGAGATATAACGCTCCATCGCTTTCAGGGAATAACATTTTTAAATGAGTAGAGACGATCTCGCCCGTTTCATTGACCTTCCGACTTGCTTGAAGCATATCGGTCATTCTGGCGATGATCTCACGCTGGCGGTTATATTGTTCCAGATGTGCTTTTTCGTGATTGAGGTTTTCATTGGCATCCTGTAATTCAAGTGTGCGGATTTCCACGCGCTGTTCGAGTTCCGCATTTAGTTTAAGGATTTCCTGCTCGGCTTGTTTGCGTTCGGCGAGCTCTTTTTGCTGTGCCTGGAACAAACGCGCGTTTTCGATTGCGATCGTGGCCTGGATCGCAACGCCATCCAATAATTCCAGATGTTCAGGTGTGTATGTATTAAAAGTGTAGCTGATTGCAGAAACAATACCGATGACTTTATTTTTTCGTATCAAGGGAGCATAAATAAAAGAACGGTAACTTGTGGAATAATCACCTGTCAGGGTTCTGTTTGTGTTCTTAATGGTTTCTTCAAATTCTTTCTCAGTAAGGTTTACCAGCAATGGTTTACCAGACCTTAATACCTCATATGATTTCATATCCAGAGTAAGTTCCCTGTCGGGCTCAGGCCAGTTTTTTCCATTATCATAAACAAGAGGGAACGAAACCATATTCGTTTCAGGTTGATAAAGCAATACGATGAAAGCATCCACAGGTAATATCTGCTGAACCTGCTCGCGGATGATATTCAAGACTCCATCCACATCACTGAGAGTGGTGATCGCCCGTCCAATGTCATTCAACATGGCCAGATGGTCTGCGGTATGCAGTATTTGTTTTTCAAATCTCTTTCGGTTTGTGATATCCAGGTTGATGCCAATATACCCCTTGAAAGCAGCCTCTTTGTTGACCGGTGTAATGATGGTTATAAAGTTGCGCGTTTCCCCGTATACCTCCCTTGTTACTTCTTCATATACAATTTCCCCGTTTAAAGCACGCTGGTCATTGGCATTCCATTGTGCGAGGGTCTCGGCTGGCAGGCCAAGATCCTCTGGTGTTTTCCCAAGAATGTTTCCTCCAATTCGAAGGGATTCTCCGCTCTGAAGAACAAACCGATGTTCTTTATCGCTGACCCACATGTCGAAAGGAATACTGTCAAGAATGGCATTCAATAATTTTGATGAGTTTTCGGAAGCCAGTTGATTCTCCACATTTTTGTTCGGCAGGTTGGCAAGCAGCGAGTTTGCAAATAACAAAACAATAAAAGTAATCGCCGTCACGCCTACTTGAAATATTCCATCGCCAGAATTAAAAAAATTTATCAGTGCCCCCAACAATATGACAAACGCGCAAATACTGAGTACCCACGCGAGCAGGTGCAGAGTGTGAGCTCTTTTGTCTGTTTGAGGAAATTTGAAAATCTTATACATAACACCATGTCCAGGCGATACGCCATAACAATAAAAAATCTTAAAGAATTATAACTTCAAGACCCTGGAAATATAGGATAAACAAACCGCAACTCACTCAAAGCCTTCTCCGCCGAAGGGCAAGGATGAATTACCCAGTACTTGCAGGTCTGGGCAAGTGTGAATGATGAAGGATGAATTTTTTAAATCCGCATATAGACCGCAGCCTATCGCATTTGCAGGAAAATTCCCATCGCGGAGTCTCCCCCAAATCCGACGATTCAACTGCTCAATTCACAACCCAAATTTTCATTGTCGTACGCTTCGCGGGGGGAGATGTCCAACGGACAGAGGGGGCTAAACCAATTCTTTGATCTTCCCCACCACCGCGGACACGTTCCTCACAATCTCATCATTCCTAAAGCGGACAACCCTCAGCCCCAACGCGGACAAGACCTTCTCCCGTCTGGCATCTTCCTCTTGTTGCAGATCGTGGATGTCGCCATCGACTTCAACAACCAGCGCGGCTTTATGGCAGTAAAAGTCCACAATGAATCCCTGAACACTTGCACCTGCACGCAAGTGCAGGTGTGACCTGTTGCCTTCTGAAGTGAACGCCTAACTTATTGGCGCGGAGTTCTTCCCAAAGAATCTTTTCGGCGGGAGTCATCTCGCGGCGGAGTTCTTTTGCACGGTGAAGTTTCTCTTTTGTGACTCGTTGACCTGTGACAATATTTTTGACTGGCATGGCAGGATTCTAAAACAAAAGCTCCCAGACTGCGAAGCGCTCGGAGTTTAAATTACAGAAGACTCTCTTTATAGCGTTCTTCCATCAAGGCTTCCAATGCTCCTGATCCCTTCAAAGAACCTCTCAACCTTTTGAGAGTCTCTTCGATTGGCGACTTTGAATCATTCAACTCACCAGCTTTGACATTGCTCTCGTATTCCTTGAACCACTTACGAAAACGAGCCAACTCATCTGGTGACAACTTCGTAATTGCCTGTTGAATTTCTTCAATATTCATCTCAAACTCCTAACTGAAAAACGATTATGCTATTTTACCCGCTTTCAAACAAACCCCTCTCCCGTCTCCCCTGAAGGGGAGAAGCTAAAACCATCCAACCAAAGCGTTGACAACGCCCAACTCCGCGCCAGCGGACAAGATAGGACTCACCCTCATGCCCTTCAGGGAAGGGGGCAACTCAACACGTCGAAAAATCACCACAATCGGGGAAAGGTTCCTTCCTCTTCCCTCGCCCGTTTGGGCTTATCTCATCCCAACCACCGCCCTGACGTGAACGTCTGGGCTACACCTTCCTCGCTTGTTTGGATTTGATAATGCACAAACATAAACTCCGAGTTTTCCTCGGAGTTTATTTCCATTTTATCTCCAATGCTTCTCGATCTTACAGATTTCCCTTGAGCCAATCGACAAAATCTTGAAAGGTCATTTCCTCTGTCAAGTACAGTTTGGTTTTATCTTCGCGATGCAAATGCGGGACATTTTCCCCTGCATGTTCTTCACCGATCTTTTCATACTTCAGGCGTATGGCGCGTGGATCAGGCGCATTATCAAAACCAGCTTCGACCCAATCACCGCGCATGACATAGTAGCGGTATTTCCGAATCCCATCACCGAACAATTCCGTGACCAGAATCTGATATTTGCGTACTCTGCATTAATTCGCAAAATTGACCGATCTGGTGTCGCGTCAATTTCATATACGACATTCTCAAAAACGGACTGGGCAAGTTCGATTATTTGAGCAAAATGTCTTGAAGTTTTTTCGACCAATCTTCAATCCCCTTATGGCAGAATTCCCAATCAGCCAAATCCACTTCCCACATCTTGCTGATATTGGCTTCTACAGTTTTGACAAAATCTTCATCTTCGCTTGTGCGTTTCACAAAAGCAGAATAATCTAATTCGTATTTCTTTTGAAGCTCTTCGTTCTTACGGCGAAGTTCAGTGATCTTGTTGGTGATTTGTTCAATCGTGTACCGTTGCACAGCCGTGTTGACAGATTCTTGCACATCTCCAAAAGAGGCAAGGATTTCGGTAAACTTGTTCTGCACGGTTACTGTAGTCATTTCTTTTCCTTTTGGAAATTATATCACTCTGAAATCACCGATTTGATTTTCCTCACCACCGCGGACCGCTCCGCGTCCTTCATCACCTCATCATTCCGAAAGCCCTGAAACGGCAATCCTCA
This sequence comes from Anaerolineales bacterium, assembly GCA_043788255.1. Classification (GTDB taxonomy): domain Bacteria; phylum Chloroflexota; class Anaerolineae; order Anaerolineales; family Villigracilaceae; genus Villigracilis. The sequence continues at coordinate 40,006 of JAYVUA010000044.1, forward strand.
GCCCCAACTGACTCAAAACCTTCTCGCGCCTTTCATCTTCCTCTTTCTGCAAGTCGTGGATGTCGCCATCGACTTCCACGACCAGCGCGGCTTTATGACAATAAAAGTCAACGATGAATCCCTCAATGACCTGCTGTCTCCGAAAACGGACTCCCAGCTTCTTGGCGCGCACTTCCTGCCACAGAAGTTTCTCAGCAGGCGTCATCTCACGGCGCAGTTCTTTTGCGCGTTGAAGTTTTTCCTTTGTGACTTTTTGACCAGTGACAATGTTTTTGATCGGCATGGCAGGATTGTAATGCAAAACGGAAAACCCCTCTCCCGTCTCCCCTGAAGGGGAGAAGCCAAAACCATCCCCATCCGAAGCGTTGACCATGCCTAAGTCCGCGCCAGCGGACAAGATAGGACTCACCCTCATGCCCTTTCCTTCAGGAAAGGGACAAGTCAACACCGCGAAACATAACGTCAGTCGGGGATAGGTCTCAACACGCCGAAAAATCACCACAATCAGGGAAAGGTCCTCCCTTTCCTCTTCCCTCCCCCGTTTGGATTTGCCAAGTAATAACACGTTGCAATGAAATTTAGAACAAACTTGCTGTATAATTTGTGTACTACAATGTATTACAGAAGAAAAATTCTCCTTGCTTTACTTGAAGTTTTTGATGGCAGTCTGAAAAGCACAGACTGTGAGAAACTTCTATTTAACTTCTGCCAGCAGACAGGCAAGAATCATTATGATTTTTTCCCATACAAATTCGGACCTTTTAGTTTTCTATCGTATTACGACAAACGGCGGATGATTGAATTGGGATTGCTGAAATCTGCCGATGATTTCCAACTAAACACAACCCTTCAACCAGGCTCAGGGCAAGCCCATTCTTACTTAAACGAACTCAAACCAACAGACAAAGCCGCTTTATTGACATTCAAATCTCAAATTGGCGATTTACGCGGGGATAAACTTGTCAAAAAGACCTATCGTGATTTTCCACAATTCACGTCCCGAAGCAAAATCGTGGGCAGGCACTTTACCGTAGATGAAATAAATCAACTTCAATTTGCATGGAATACAAATACCAAGCCCGCCGTTTTCTCCATCGGCTACGAAGGTTTGACCATTGACTCCTTCCTACATAAACTCATTGCCAACAATATTACAATTGTCGTGGATGTTCGCAACAACCCGCAATCTATGAAATATGGATTTTCCAAAAAGAGTTTCAAGCAATATATCGAAAGCGCGGGAATGAAATATATCCACATCCCAGAACTTGGAATTCCATCCTCCATGCGCAAGGGACTTGGCGAAAGCGTTTCCCACAAAACCTTGTTCAAGGTATATGAAAACAAACTTTTGCCAAAGCAGGAAACTGAAATCAAGCAATTAATTGACCTGACCAATCAAAACGAGCGGATCGCATTGGTCTGTTTTGAAGCCGATCATAATTTTTGCCATCGCCACACATTGATTGAGCATTTGCAAGAGAATAAATCGTTCAAACGAGCCGTCATTCACCTGTAAACCCACAAGGGGGAACACATGACTTACCTTCCCGACGAACTCCCGAACGCCAGAGTTTTGATTACAGTAAAAACATACCCTCTGCCATCGCGCAGTTACACCGAATTGGTTTGTACGGCGGGATTACTAAACGGCGAGAAATGGATTCGGATGTATCCAATTCCATTTCGTTTTTTGCAAGACGAACAAAAGAAGTATCCAAAGTATTCATGGGTGGAATTAAATTTAACTCGTAACACAAGTGATTTTCGCCCTGAAAGTTATAGCCCCAAACTTGGCGTGGATGAGCCAATCAAGGTTTTCGAGCAAATTGGGACAACGAATGAATGGGCGGCACGCAAGAGTTATGTTCTCAAAGAAGTATTCACTTCAATGAACGAATTGATTGCTCTTGCTAAAGACCCAAATCAAAGAAAATCACTTGCAACATTGAAACCTTCCCGCATTGTGGATTTTGTCATTGAAGAAGATGAACGTGAGTGGAAACAGGAATGGCAAGACCAACTCAAGCAATTCAACATGTTTGAATTGCCAACCCAACGTGGACCAAAGAAAGTCGTCAAGAAACTCCCCTACAAATTCTCATATCGTTTTTTCTCCGAAGGCGACAAAGAACCACGCAAAATGATGATCGAAGATTGGGAAATCGGTGCGTTGTTTTGGAATTGCCTTTACCGAACAGATGGAAATGAGCAAGCCGCAGTTGAATTGGTGAAGCAGAAATATCTTGAAGAATTTGCCAAGAAAGATTTATATCTATTTGTTGGCACAACCAAGCAATACCATAATGTTGCCCCAAATCCATTTGTGATTATTGGCGTGTTTTATCCACCGAAGACAGATCAATTATCTTTGTTATGAATAAAACTCACCCTCATGCCCTTTCCTTTAGGAAAGGGGCAAGTCAACACCGCGAACTATAACGTCAGTCGGGGAAAGGTCCCTCCCTCCCTTTCCTCTTCCCTCGCCCGTTTGGATTTTTCACTATACCTGTAAAACTTCAGCAAATCTTCTTGTTACCCTATCTATTGCATCTCCAACCGCGAATAACGCCTCGGCTGCATCAACCTGTTCTCCTTGATGAAATCTTTCAAACTGAATAGCCTGTGCATACTCTACAGCAGCTACTTCATACACCATTGCAAGGAAATGACGCGAGTCTTGTGCGCCTCCGCTTTCTTTGAGCGCAAGCGCAATTTGAGGATGATCTAAATTTATCAAAATCTTGTGTTCTTCTCTTTTATATTGTGATCTTGGATAGTCTGCTGTAGAATTTACAAATTCAATACTGAACAAACCAGACCTGCGTTTGCTACCAGACTCGCTCGATTCTTTTTGTGCGCCTATCGAGTCTCCAGGTATTAAATTTGGACCATCTCTCTGTAAATCCCCTTCACCAGGAGGGTTTTTTCCTCTATGACCATCACCATGTGGCTGTCCAGCTTGTTGCCAGTTGGAATTTTGATCACCATTTCCAGGCAAGATTTCACCGTGCAAAGAAACAGCATCATCAACTTTGCTTTTTGATTTTCCTGTAATGCGACGAGAAACTTCAAGATCAATCATAAGACTTTTAAAATCCTCGTTGAGGATATCCGCCATGCGTTGAGCTTCTTGCGCCAACTTTTTTGCTTGTTCTGTCTTGCGTTTTTCTCTCTCTTCTTTCACAAGTGATTGACGAACTTTTTCCAATTCTTGCGAAATCCATCCGATTAGAATTACCACTCTTGGATTTGCTCGGTTCAAAAGATTATTTCTAGTGTTATCAAAAGGAGCAATATCATCATTTATCTGCTCCAATATAGGCACGTCCACCTCGCCGAAAATCCTTTCAGACAACTCTTTTCCATCTATATCACCTAGCGTTGTTTCATGCCATATCCCATCCGAAAGTATATCTATTCCCTTTTCATCTTGATCTAATGTAAAAGGAGCTACCTTGATGGTCAATATAGGCGATCCAATATACTGTTCAATTTCCCTGGGCGCATGGAGGGTAATAGTTTGGTTTGCAGGAAGTTCTTTGAATTTACAAGTATGTCCATTGATAATTACATTCGCTCGTAATCGGTAACGAGCCAGATGTTTTTCAATGTAACTTATAGTGGCGTCAATATCCATACGCGATGTCATGAACTCTCTTATTTCAATGATTGTTCCATCTTCTTGACTTACATCCTCGTCAATTACGATTTCATTTACCTCAAATGTATCCCCGCTAGTGGCATTCTTAATATCTTCTAAATGAAGGGAAACAACATTTCTTTTACTATTGCGTCGTGTATCAATGGTTAAGGACTTAGCGATTCCAAAAGCAGCTGATTTACCCGTTCCAAACCTTCCACGAACGCGCTTCCCTCGCTTCCTCTGAATATTTTCCCCATGCATAGTAAAAAATCTCCCTAAATCCTCTCGCGACATGCCTGCGCCATTGTCAGCAACAATGAGCATATCTTCTTCTTTCCGAATTTCCACAGCAACAGTGATTGGGATATCTTCTTTGCCGTTATCGAGGGAATTGGAAACATATTCCCAAACCACCTTGGGAAGTGTATTGAAATATACGGCATTTTGAAGAAAATCGCGCGAAACGTGACTTTTTACAGAAATTTTTTTGCTCATAATTTATTTCTCCTCAAATTTCGTTTTGATGAAGTTCCAAACACTCTTCAAACCAGCGTCATCTTTTACTACATTGTCAATTTTTGCATATCTCTGCTTGCGAATGTGTTCTGGAAAATAATCATTCACTCTTGTGAATTCACGAAAATCCATGATCGTAATTTTTTCTTTATCGTTATTTCTGAATTTTTTATAGGCATATGTACTCTTTAAGCGAATCTGCTCTTTTAGTACAATGTCTGAAGGTGACAACTTTCTGGATGTCGTTGAAATTTGTTTTTTTTCATCAAATTTCTCAGCCCATTCTAGCCCTGTCTGGGTAAGCATATAGCCATACCTATTACTTCCTTTTAGATATTTCATACTTGGCCTACATGCCCCTCGCAAGCCGTACTCAACAATTCTCAAATCAATTCGGTCATCGTATTTTATCCAACTGAACTTCTTTGGGGCTAATTTAAAAGCTTCGATAGCTGCGTCTTCAAGGTCAACTGGGGTAGTTGTTCCCTCAAGCAAATAAACCACTAGTGTTAATATTTCGGGGTTACTTAATTCGTCATGAATTTTCATAGGCTGCCTTCTGGACTGATAGAGTCCTGTTCCACGTATTGAACGCCAGTTCCATCCGTTCTCCCCTTTTTACCTCCATTTTTTTGAAAATCTTTGCTAATCCCCAAAGATATGATTCGTCAATTTTTGCATCACCGAATGGACTTCCATCTTGAAGCAGCGTCCAAGAGCCCGATAATTCTTTCACGCTCCATGCCCCAACTACCCCCGTCAAGAAAGCATAACTATTTACAGTGAATTTCATTCTTACTACGCCATCGAGTCCATGAGTAATCTCGTCATCCTGTGCAAATCTCTTTTGCCTCTTTCGAGCAATCTCAATATCTTGCCAAGATATTTCTGTGCCTCGCAATTTATGAAACCCCTCACTCATTTTTTCTGCTATTGGGGATCTTTTGAGGGTAACAGAAACAGCAGGCAAAGAAAGATTTTGAAGAAAAAATTCTTCTGTGATCTCTAAAAAGCTTGCGACGCCGTTACCTTTTCTGATTGCAGAAATCAGGCTTTTTTCGCTCTGGGATAAAACGCCTTTCACTGGAAGTTGCGTTGAAATTTTCGAGTTGTTAATATCAAATCCTAACTTTAGTAAAAAATGTTCAATAACAAGTAGTGGGGCAATACTTGCATAGAAACGACTTGCATGTCTCCGAAGTCCATCATGAAATGAATCAATTTCCATAATGGGATTGACAGCCAACATCTTTAGTCCAGCAATCCTCAAAGGAATTTTACTGTTATCTCTATCTTCAGTCAGGTTTTTAAAGCTAAACCACTCATTATCTATTTTCTGTAAGTTCAGATTTTTCAGTGCTAAAGCTGTAACTCTTTCATCTTCTATCAAAATTTTAGAGGCTTCTTTGACTGTTATCCCACCAGTAAACAGCACCTTCCTTATGATTTTCCTTCGTTCTTTTGTTGAGATGTTCATTAGGGCGGCACGATCTCTAATGGAGACTTTGCCAGATTTTGTTAAATTGAAAATGTCTACTGAAAATTCAGTAGGTTGCAAAGTGTATTTCTTGTTGGACATCAGACTCAGCCAGCAAATCAAGGTTTCTAACGTATCTATTTTTTTAATATACTCCGTCTTCATTGTTTCAGAAAATTGACCAAGGACGCCCTCTCTATTCAATATTGTCTTAAGACCTGTTAGAGACAAATCATCGCCATGAATTGAGAATACTTTTTCAATTTTCTCAAGCAATTTAAATGCAACTGGATATCTTGTGTGGTTTAGGTAACGAATAGCTACGGCTTCTTGAATTTGTCGCACCCTCTCGCGTGTTACACGGTAACCAGCCCGTAAAATCATACCAAAGAGAAGTGGAAAAATCGTGGCAAAATAGAGCCAGGAGAGATCCAGATGAAGAAATCGAAGTTTTCAGAAA
>JAYVUA010000045.1:0-35889 GCA_043788255.1 Anaerolineales bacterium
TCTTTGCTGCTCATTTTCAGAATTGTCTCCATTTTCCTGTCCTCCGAAGGGGACATTTTAACTTTGGCCAAAAGGGACATTTCTACTTTGGGCTAACAGTCGTTTCTCCCTCTTGACACATCCCCCTCTCCGTCATAGAATACCGCCCAATATCATACATAAAAAACGCTGACGAGGACGAGTACATTTCAAAGCGATTACCAGAGAGCCAAGCAGAAGTTCTGAAAGCGAGGCAAAAGCGCAGAAGTCGAATGGCCCTTTGAGTTGAATGGGTGAACAGCAATAAGTAGCCTACTTCGGGACGCTCCCGTTACAGAGCAAGGGTATAAGCCTGTCACAGGCCGTACCTGAAAAGAGTGAAGCTGGTTATTATCCCTGTTGCATCACAACAGGGATTTTTTGTTAAGACGGCTTTCAATCTGGGTGGCACCACGGGAGTCCTCTCTCGTCCCAACGGACGGAGAGGATTTTAATTTTAAAGATATTTGATAATCGATATTTGGTTTTCGAATATCAAATATCGATTATCGATTGGAGAACCATATGTTACTTGAATCAATCGCAGTCCAAACCATCATCCGTGAAGTATCCGCGGACCTTGAAACTCCCGTCAGTTTGTATCTCAAACTCCGCGGCGACGGCGCGTCGTTTTTATTGGAATCCGTCGAAGGCGGTGAACGGATTGCGCGTTATTCTTTTATCGGCGTCCAGCCTAGAGCGGAATATATTCTGCGCGACGGTCAAGTCGAAATCAAGGAGAACGGCGCAACGCGCACCCTTCAACTCGACGACTCTGACCCCACAAAATTTTTGCAAAATGAAATGAGCCGCTTTCCCGCCCTCCGCTTGCCGAACGCGCCGCGCTTCACGGGCGGGTTGGTGGGCTATCTCGGGTACGAGTCTGTTCGGTTTTTTGAACCAACTCTCAGCGCGAAAATGAACCGCGCTGAAATCCCCGATGGAATGTATTTACTGGCCGATACCATCGTCGCCTTCGACCATGCGCGCCGCACCATCTTCCTGATTGCAAATGTTTTGGATGGTAACGCCGATGCTGCAAATCAAAAATTGGATACCATCGCAGAACGCATTCATCAGCCTTTGCCCGCCGCGAAAAAAATTGAGGTCAAGCCTTCGAAGGTCAAGGCCAATCACACGCAGGGCACGTATGAAGACATGGTGCGCGCCGCAAAGGAACACATTGCTGCGGGCGATATTTTTCAGGTGGTGCTTTCGCAGCGCTTCAGCCGCGAAACCAATGTGGAGCCTTTCGATGTCTATCGTTCCGTGCGCCGTTTGAATCCATCACCGTACATGTTCTTTTTTGATTTCGGACTCGTGGATGATGAGCCGCTTTATATTGTTGGATCGTCGCCTGAAATGTTTGTGCGATTGGAAGGAAGGACCGCTTCACTCAGACCGATTGCTGGGACGCGTCCCCGAGGAGCAGATGCCGCTGCTGATGCCGATCTTGCCAAAGATCTCCTAGCCGATCCGAAGGAACGTGCGGAACATGTGATGCTTGTTGATTTAGGCCGCAACGATCTCGGACGTGTGTGCGAATATGGCACGATCAAAGTTTCTGATTTTTTCACTGTTGAAAAATATTCACACGTCATGCACATCGTCTCTCACGTTGAAGGGACTCTGCGCCCTGAGTTAACGGCTTTCGATTTAGTGCGCGCTGCATTCCCCGCAGGGACAGTCAGCGGCGCGCCGAAAGTCCGCGCGATGGAAATCATCGCCGAGTTGGAGTCAGACGCGCGTAATGCCTACGCAGGCATGATCGGCTACTTCGGCTTCGACGGCGCTATGGATACCTGTCTCGCCATCCGCACGATGGTCGGGCGTGGCAACACTGTCAGCGTGCAGGCAGGCGCAGGCATCGTCGCGGATTCGGACCCGTCTACTGAATACCAAGAGACAGTCAATAAAGCATCTGCGATGTTGCGTGCTATTGATGCTGCGGAATCAAATTCATAATGTCGTTGCGAGGGCGTACTTTGCCCGAAGCAACCTCCCAGTTATACGGAGAACGACATAAAGGAAACGAAAGGATAACCTTATGACAAACACAAAACCCCGCCTCCTCACTGGTGACCGTCCCACAGGACGCCTGCACCTTGGACATTATGTTGGCTCGCTAAGCAATCGCGTGCGCCTGCAGCATCAGTATGATTCATTCTTCATTATCGCTGACCTGCATACAATGACCACCAAGCCAGAGCCGCAATTTATCAAAGAGATTCCAACCTACATCCGCGAAATCGTTCTGGACTATCTCGCGGTTGGCATTGACCCACAGGTCAGCACCATCTTTGTACAGTCAGCGATTCCAGAAACGTACGAATTGAATCTATTATTTGAAATGCTGGTCACCGTGCCGCGCCTTGAACGCATGCCCACGCTCAAAGACATGGCGCGCGACGCCAACATTGACTCGATGCCCTTTGGTTTGCTCGGCTATCCCGTTCTTCAAGCTGTGGATATTTTATTGCCGCGTGCAAATGTTGTCCCTGTTGGACGTGATAATCAATCACATGTTGAACTCGCCCGCGAAATGGCACGGAAGTTCAACAATCTCTACGGCGCAGAAGTCTTCCCAGAACCCGAGCCCATTATCGGTGACGTCCCGATGCTGATCGGCACAGACGGGCAAAATAAAATGTCCAAGTCATTGGGTAATGCCATTTATTTATCCGACGATGCGAAGATTGTTGAAGAAAAGGTCAAAGGCATGTACACCGATCCCAAACGTTTGCGAGCTACAGACCCTGGGACAGTTGAAGGCAACCCCGTTTTCATTTATCACGACGCCTTCAATCCCTCCTACGCCGAGGTGGATGATTTGAAAGAACGTTATCGTCAAGGCAAAGTCGGTGATGTGGAAGTCAAGCAGAAACTTGCCAAAGCCATTAATGCTTTCCTCGAACCCTTCCGTGAGAAACGCGCCTACTATCTCGCCCATCCCACCATCCCACGCGATGTCCTCGCGAATGGAATTCGCCGTATGCAAACCGAAGCCAAAGAAACCATGAAACTCGTCCGCAATGCTACAGGCTTATCGTATTCTCTCGACCTCTTCGCCGATGAAGTGGATATCTTTGGAAATGAAGAATGAAGAATGATGAATGCGGAATGCAGAAAGCAGACCGCCGCCTTTCGCCTGTTGTCTTCTGCTTTTTTCTTCATCCTTCACACTTGCCCAGTACGCAAGTGCTGGGTAATTCATCCTTCATCCTTTTGGAGACCTTATGTTAGCCCTAATCGACAACTACGACTCTTTCACTTACAACCTCGTCCAATACCTCGGTGAACTCGGCGCGGACATTCGTGTCTTTCGCAATGATCAAATCTCATTGAACGAGTTGATTGCCCTCAAGCCTGAACATCTCGTCATCTCTCCAGGTCCAGGCGAACCGCTCAAAGATGGCGGAGTATCGCCCGAAGCCATCAAACATTTCACGGGCAAGATTCCTGTGCTCGGTGTCTGTCTTGGGCATCAATGCCTCGGCGCCGTGTACGGCGGCAAAGTGGATCGTGCGCCGCGTCTAATGCATGGCAAGACCTCACCTGTCACGCACAATGGACAAGGAGTCTTCAAAGACATCCCATCTCCATTCGCAGCTATGCGTTATCACTCACTTGTGGTTTATGAACCGATTCCTGCTGAACTGGAGATTGTGGCGCAAACGGAAGAAGGCGAGATCATGGCGCTCAAACATCGTCAGCACCCGACCTATGGTGTGCAGTTCCATCCTGAGTCCATTCTCACCGAACATGGCAAGCAACTGCTCAAGAATTTTCTCAATATCAAGATCGCCCCACCACTGTCGGCAGAACTATCCATGCTGAAACCGTTTATCGGCAAGGCCATCAATCGCACTGACCTTACTGCTGAAGAAGCGGAAGAAGCCATGAATGTCATCATGACAGGTCAAGCCACGCCCGCGCAAGTCAGCGCGTATTTGGTTTCACTTCGAATGAAAGGCGAGACCATTCCTGAAATAACAGGCTCCGTCCGCGCCATGCGCGCCAATGCGGTCAAGGTAAAGCTTTCGAATCCAGATGAACACATTTACGACATCGTTGGCACAGGCGGTGACGGCGCACATACGTTCAATATTTCCACTGCCGCCGCATTTGTCCTCGCAGGCACGGGACGTAAAGTTGCCAAGCATGGCAATCGCGCTGCGTCATCTCACTGTGGTTCTGCCGATGTGCTCTCCGCTCTCGGTGTCAGTCTTGACCTCACCGCCGAACAAATTGCCCATGCCATAGACACCATCGGCATCGGCTTTATGTTTGCTGCCAAGTTTCATCCTGCCATGAAGCACGCCATCGGTCCGCGCAAGGAGATTGGCCAGCGTACCATTTTCAACGTCCTCGGTCCGCTCACCAACCCCGCAGGTGCGAATATTCAACTTACGGGAGTCTATGCTCCCGCTCTCACTGAGCCGCTTGCCAATGTTCTCAAAGAACTTGGCTCGCGCGCTGCAATGATTGTCTACGGCGCGGGCGGTACCGACGAACTCAATACTTGTGGTCTCAATCGCATCAGTCATCTCAAGGATGGCGAAATCAGAACCTATGATCTTGACCCCGCCGAATTTGGTTTCTCCCTCGCTGCCATCGAAGATTTGCGCGGCGGCAAGCCCGATGAATCTGCGGCTATGATGCGCGATTTGCTTTCTGGCAAACTCAAAGGCGCGCGCCGCGAGTCCGTGTTGCTGAACGCCGCCGCTGCTATCGCCGCTGAAACAGGCGATTTCAAATCTGCGCTCGAAGAAGCTACCGCTTCTCTCGACAGCGGCAAAGCCCTCGCCAAACTGGATGCATTGGTTGCATATTCAAAATCCATCACGTAGGGATACAGCGCCGCTGTGTCTCTACACAAACGTGACCATGACAAATATTCTCAAAAAAATCCTCCACCAAAAGAAATTGGAAATTGCGGCGCTCGACGCTGCAACATTACGCCGCGCCGCAGAACAGAGTCCTGTGCCTCGAGATTTTCTCGCTGCCATCAAGCGCCGCCGCTTCGGAACTCGCCCGAGCCTGATTGCTGAACTAAAAAGAGCATCGCCCTCCAAAGGAATTCTCGCCCCGCACCTCGACCTCTTTCAAGTGGCCAATATCTACGCCCAAAATGGCGCCGCCACGATTAGTGTACTTACGGATGAAAAATTCTTCATGGGCAAACTTGAAACTCTTCGTGAGCTTCGCTTTACAAGAAAATCAGAATTACCTTTGCTAAGAAAAGACTTCACCATTGATGAGACTCAAATTTACGAAGCTCGAGCCAACGGTGCCGACGCTATCCTCCTTATTGCTGCCGCATTAACGGATGACAAACACTTCGCCGACCTGCACGCCTGCGCCTTAAGTATGGGATTAACTGTATTGGTCGAAGTCCACGATGAAGCCGAAACCGAACGCGCGCTGAAAATTCCAAACATCAAAATCATCGGAATTAACAACCGCAACCTCGCTACTTTCGAAGTCTCACTTGAAACCACAGAACGTCTTCGCCCGATGATTTCATCGGATATTGCTGTCGTTGCTGAAAGCGGAATTTTCACCGCCGCTGATATTGAACGATTGGCAAGGATAAACATTGACGCGATTCTCGTTGGCGAAGCGTTGATAACTTCGGACGATATTCCTGCGAAAGTTCGTGAACTTTCTGGAATGGAGAAGCAGGTCACGCTATAAGTGTGACGATGTATACGCATGAGATGTCACGTTGAAAACGTGACCTACAACCTGTAACTATGACCAAAATAAAAATCTGCGGAATTAAAACTGTAACTGATGCACTGGCTGCCATGGAGGCAGGCACTGACTTGATTGGGTTTAACTTCTATCCGAAGAGTCCACGCTGTATTGATGTCGGAAGATGTCGTGACATCATGTCCGTGATGCGGAAATATGGACATATCACCTACGTGGGTGTGTTCGTCAATGCCTCAGTTGAAGAAGTATTTGCCACAATGGAAACTTGCGGTTTGGCTCTTGCCCAATTACATGGCGATGAAACACCTGAGATGTTAAGTGTATTGGGCGAAAGGGCATTCAAAGCATTTCGCGGAATACCAATTGATGTAACAGGATTTGTACGAAAAGAGTCGCCTGCGTTGTTGGTCGATGCCGCAGTCAAAGGTGTTTATGGTGGTAGTGGTGTTACAGCAGATTGGTCAGCGGCCGCGGAGTTGGCGAAGAAGTATCCGTTGTTGCTGGCGGGCGGACTGACACCAGAGAATGTTGCTACGGCGATAAGGCAGGTCAAACCCTGGGGGGTGGATACTGCCTCTGGCGTGGAATCAGCTCCAGGTCAGAAAGACGCGAAGAAGATGAAGGCTTTCGTAAGAGCAATACTCGATATGCGAGATTCGGAATCAGCGTAGAAAAAATTCCATTCTCAAATATTAGAATGACGAACATTGAATAACGGAGAACTTATGACAACATTATTACCTTCAAAATTCGGCCCTTATGGCGGACAGTTCGTACCTGAGACGTTGATGCCCGCGCTCATTGAGTTGGAGCGGGCGTTTGTGGATGCGCAAAAAGACCCAGCCTTCCGAAGTGAGTTTGAAGGATTGCTGGCCTCGTTCGTAGGCAGACCCACGCCGTTGACTTATGCTAAAAGATTATCTGAAAAATTAGGCGGCGCGCAAATCTATTTGAAGCGCGAAGACCTGGCGCATACGGGCGCACACAAAATTAATAACGCGCTGGGACAGGCATTACTTGTAAAACGCATGGGGAAGAAGCGCGTAGTTGCTGAGACGGGCGCAGGCCAACATGGAGTTGCATCGGCAACTGCCGCCGCATTGCTTGGACTTGATTGTGTTGTGTATATGGGCGTCGTGGACATTGCACGACAGGAGCCGAATGTCTTTCGCATGAAATTGCTTGGCGCGGAAGTTCGGCCCGTGACGTCGGGTACGCAGACGTTGAAGGACGCCATCAACGAAGCAATTCGCGATTGGGTGACGAATGTAGGCGATACCCATTATTTATTAGGCTCTGCATTAGGACCACATCCGTATCCAACAATCGTGCGCGAGTTTCAATCGGTGATCGGAATCGAAGCGCGCGAGCAAATGCTGCGTGATGTGGGTCGTTTGCCCGATACAGTGATTGCATGTGTAGGCGGCGGATCAAATGCCATCGGCGTCTTCAGTGGATTTGTGGACGATGAGCATGTCGAGTTGATCGGCGTCGAAGCGGGTGGCAGCGGAATTGCTTCGGGAAAACATGCGGCGCGGTTTGGGGATGCGTCTAAGGCAAGAGTTGGTGTTATTCATGGAACACGCACATACGTCTTGCAGGATGAAGATGGTCAGATTGCCGAGACTCATTCTATCTCCGCTGGTTTGGATTATGCGGCAGTGGGTCCCGAACATGCGATGATGCGCGATAGTGAACGCGCCTTTTATACATCTGCAACAGATGTCGAGGCTTTGGATGCATTTCAAGTGCTATGCCACACTGAAGGGATTATCCCCGCGCTGGAGTCATCTCATGCTGTGGCGGAAGTCATCAAGCGCGCGCCAACGATGAGGAAAGATCAGGTGATTCTGGTCAATTTGTCGGGACGTGGCGATAAGGATTTGAATACGGTGATAAAAGAATTAGGAACGAATTTGTAAGGGCGACCCTTTTGGTCGCCCTTTTGTGCTTGCCAATAAAAAGGGCAGGGACAAAGCCCTGCCTCTACGAGGAAATTATGAACAGAATCGAAAACGCATTCAAAAATAAACCGATCTTTATGCCTTATTATCCTTTGGGCTATCCTGACTTGGACACCTCCATTGATGTCATTGAGGCGCTCGCGCAAAATGGCGCGGACTTGATCGAGGTGGGTCTATCTTTTTCTGATCCACTCGCAGATGGGCCTGTGATTCAAAAAGCAACACAGATCGCGCTGGAGCAGGGAATCACGGTCAAGAAGTCACTTGCGGCGGTTGCGGAGTTGCGTAAGCGCGGTGTAACCATTCCATTAATCCTGATGGGATATTTCAATCCCATGCTGGCCTATGGATTGGAAAAATTTATCCATGATGCTCGTGAAGCAGGCGCGGATGGATTTATCATTCCTGATCTTCCATTGGAAGAGGCGGGTGAATTTCAGGTTTTGGTGGATGACCTGCCGTTGATTCAAATGCTCGCGCCGACATCACCCAATGAACGCATGGAAATGATTGCACGCAATGCGAAGGGATTTATTTACCTCGTCTCAGTGACAGGTGTGACGGGCGCACGTACATCCATTTCAAATGGGCTTGGTGATTTGATTGCCCGTGTGCGAGAGCATACGTCCGTGCCAGTGTGTGTGGGATTTGGCATCGGCACGCCTGAACAAGCTAAAGAAGTCGGCGCGCTTGCGGATGGAGTCATCGTCGGTTCGGCGTGTGTGAAGACGATAGGAAGTAGTGAAAAGCCTGTCGAAACCGCGAAACAGTTTGCGGCGGAGTTTAGAAGCGCATTGAATGAGTTGAAAAAATGATTCTCGAAGCGGCAATCCTTGATGTCATCCCAGGGCGTGAGGTGGAATTTGAATCCGCATTTGCACAGGCTTCGCCCATCATTGCCAGCATGGATGGATATATTTCGCATCAATTGCAGCATTGCATCGAAGCGCCAACGCGTTTTCTTTTGCTTGTGCAATGGGAAACGTTGGAGGCGCATACGGTTGGCTTTCGTGGTTCACCAGAATATCTGGAATGGAAAAAGTTGTTGCACCATTTTTACGATCCATTTCCTGTTGTGCAGCATTACGAGTTGAGTTTTGAGAATCAAGCCTGAGGTGGGTTGATGGCACAAATTAAAGTTTACGGTGTCAAAGAACAACTGAACCCGATCAAGAGTCAGCTTTCAGATGTGATTCATTCCTGTGTTGTGGATGCGCTTGCATTCCCGAAAAATAAACGGGCGCACCGATTTTTCCCATTGGAAGTAGAGGATTTTTATTATCCAGTTGGACGTACTCCTCGTTATACGATCATCGAGATCAGCATGTTCGAAGGTCGTTCGATTGAGACGAAGAAACATCTCATCCGTTTGTTATTTGAGCGGATTGGTCAAGTATTGGGGTTGAAGCCCGAAGACCTTGAAGTGACGATTACCGAGACGCCAAAACACAATTGGGGCTTTCGTGGACTGCCTGGGGATGAGGTTGGTTTGAACTATAAGGTGGAGGTTTGATTCTTTACACTTTGAGTCGCGACGCAGAAAACGCTGAAAAAAGAATCAGCGTTTTCTGCGTTTGTCAGCATCCTTTCAATTTCTTTCGGTGAGACTTGGTTATTTCTTCAACAACTTATAAGCCTTCTCAGCAATTTCAATGGTCTGACCAACCTCAAAATTGGATATGAACCACCCATAGCCTTGTTCTCGATCTGTTCCACCCTCATCGGTCAACAACAACTGCTCACAAATCGCAGCTAAATCTTCAATAATTCGCTCATATCGATAATAGGCCAGCGCTGAAAAATTAATCTCTGTTTTTCCGTAGCCTTCGTAGAAAACTGTTTCTTCCCGTTTGCTTTTCCAGATTTCATCTATTCCGCCGCCGATAAACATCAGGTCGCGTTCTTTCGGCGCAAGGATAGGGTTGTCCCAATCTACAATGTAAAGGTGGTTGTCCTTGCTGATTAGGATATTTCCGCCATGAATATCTGAGTGACATAAAACCAATTCTAAAGGTTTGGATTGAAGTTCCAAAGCAAGTTGCTCAGCGCAGCCAATGAGATGGATTATCTCATTTCGTTTTAATTTCATATACTCGGCCAGTTTCGCAGCAGGCAGGTCTTCAAAAGTTTTATTTTCCACCTGTTCTTGAAATGATTTTAGGCTTTTACGCCACTTTGGTGAATAGATTTCCTGTGGGATAAGTTGCTTGAGTGCAGGTGGGACTTGTGCGGAGTGAATCCTGTTGAGCGCCGCGCCGAGACTTCGCTTATGATGATCTGTTAATTCCATCTCAAAGCCATTTTTTCCCTCGATGAATGGATATAGAATCATTTTATACTCGCCGAAGTCTGCCCAGCTTTGTTTTAATTTTGTTTCAAATGGGACAATGATCTCTTGAATGCCCCCTGACTTAAGAAAAAGGGGAACGGTCACAATGATTTCGTCAAAGCCTTTTCTCAATTTCAAGAAATATGCCATTCCGTTATCTGTGACAACACGATAGACGGCTGTGCCCAAATCCGCGCCAATGGGGAGGAAGGTTAATTCCGTGATTTGCAAACTGTATTCATTCCCCAAATGAGAGATGATGCCGTCATCCTGAATATCGGGTTTTTCAAGCATGATTTTATAAATCCTCGCGCTGCACTCCATCGAATTGCATAATAAAATCCGCGCCGTAGACCTTACTTGGAGTTTGGAAACCAGCCTGATAATTGTTATTTAAAATACGCTTCATGATTTCCACAGAAGTGAGTGCGGTCAGGTGATAGGCTTCGGGCGTCTGTAATTTCGCGCGAACGGTTTGCTTTCCATCGGTCACTTCGGCGATCAACAAACTAAATCCATTTTCGTTTTGTTTGCGTGAAGGCCCAGGCGCAAAGAATTTCCCGATGAGCCATTTTATAAAATCTCTAGCGCTGCGTGTGTATAGCACAGGTCCAGCAAAACGAGTGAGGCGCATCATAGTAACCATTGCAGCAGGGAAGCCCATGTACACGGTTACATTTGGAATGCCCGTGCTGTGATATGCTGTGCTGACATCGCCCCAGCCCATTGAAACCAAGCGCGTAGGCCCGCGGCCAAAATCAATTTCTTTGCTGTCCCATACATTCGGCACGCTGACAATTTTGCCATCACGGCGAATACGTCCCTGCCGGTGACTGTTTTCAATTCCAGAGCGCGCCGTGCCGCGCGAGACTCCGCTGCCGATACTTTTTATATAAAGTACAAGATGAGTTGCACTCGGAAGTTTTTCCGCCGTATAGGCGATCAAACAATCTGACGGCACCACATCAAACCCGCCGCCTGGCAATAACATAATGCCTGCCTGTTTCGCTTCTTCACTCATCGCGAACAACGCTTCAAAGCCTTCGATCTCGCCGCTGATATCTACATAATGCCGCTTCGTGCGGATACATGCCTCGGCCATCTGACGAAATGTCAGCACGAACGGACCTGCGCAATGCAAGACCGCATCCACTTCGAGCAAAGCCGAGTCAAGTGCCGCGGTATCATCGATTGAGAAAGCGCGATATTCTAAATTGAATTTCTCAGCCTGTGTTTGTAGTTGCTTTTCATCACGCCCTGTGAGTAAAGGCCGCAACCCCACTTTAATAGCCTGTTCAACGATCAAACTCCCCGTGTATCCATACGAACCATAAATCAAAAAATTTTTCAAATTCGCTCCGTCCATGTTGGGTTGGTATATTTTTCGTTGACGAACTCTTCAGCTCTTTCAGATTCGGATCGGGACAGTTCTCCACGCTGAAAGTGGATTCCCAGCTGCGCTTCAAATCCTTTAACGAAGGCCTGGGCTGCTGTTTCCCAATCAGTTTTCACGCCGATAACAGATTCGACAGTTGTGGCACGCGTTAGTAATCTTTGTGCTACATTCTCCCTCGAAGCTTCATCTTTGAATACCAGCGCCTGACAGATTCGCGTTAAATCCCCGGTGAGTGGAAGTGACCCATGTTGCAGCACGCCTTCCTTCTTGCGCGCTTGTGCTGAACCAATCAACTTTTTCCCACTCACAGTAATCTCATAAGTGGATGGCACCTCAAAACAAACTGGGTTTAAGTTTTGTGTGGACGGTTCACCTGATGGGAAATGTTCTTTCATTTCAACGGGCAATCCCAGTTCACGAATCGCAAATAGCAAAGCCTGCGCCAGGCGGTTATAAGATTCCAAAACGCCGCCTGACAATACAGGTTCTTCGGTGCTGCCCGTCACCGAGTAAGTCAATTCATCTGTATGCAGAATTGCCCGCCCACCCGTCACACGGCGGACAACTTCCCAACCATGCTTTTTGACTCGTTCCATATCCACATCTGCAAAAGGCTGCGCGTGACCTAAAGATAAGCAGGCAGGTTCCCATGTATATAAGCGCAAAGTAGGCAGAGATTCACCGCGATGAATATGCTCAAGAATGGATTCATCCACGGCCATATTCCACGCACCGCGTGATGGGGGAGTGTATAAAAGTCGCCAAGTATTCATTATGGTTTATAGGTTGAATTGTTTACAGGTTGGCAGGTTTAAACGTTTGAACTTTTAAACCTGCCAACGTTCAAACTCTTGAATTGCCTGTTCTTCAAGTTCAGATGAAATCTCTTCCAGCGGCGGGCGGACAGCCCAGTATGGCATGTTGTGCATTTTGTGTAGAAGTGCTTTCAGAGTTGACGGGAAGGGCATGTATTTCTCTAAAATATGTCTTTGCTCTGTAACCCGTGCTTGTAGCTCAGAAATATCTTTGCCTTCCTGAAATAAATCCCATATTTCGCGCAGGTCTTCCGAGAATAAATTTGCAAGTGCGGTAATGGCTCCTTGCGCGTTGTTTTGCAGTGCGTGTTGCAAGTCTGAATCAGTTCCGTTGAGTACAAGCAGGTCTTTGCCAAAGCGTTGACCGATTGCTATTATGAATTTTTCGTCGTGAGAAGAATCTTTGATGCCTGCAAATTGAGTTGGGAAAGCATCCTTCAAGCGAGCAAGTAAATCCAGTGAAAAACCAACGCCAGATGTGCCAGGAATATGATAGCCGAGCAAGTGTCCCCTGGTGGGTACGGCTTTTGTGATCAACTCACTGAACCAGTTGAATAAACCCTCGTCAGTTGCTTTGCGAAAATAATAGGGTGGCAAGACAACAACGCCATCATAGCCAAGGTCGAAAGCCAGCTTGGTCAGGTCAATGCTTTCGGAGAGGCTGGGTGTTCCTGTCCCTGCCAATAATTTAAATCCAGGAAGTTGTTGACGGTATACGCGCACAGAGCGGAGCAACGTCTCGCGTTCTTTTGGGGAAAAGGACGGCCCTTCGCCAGTAGTGCCGAAGAGCAAAGCACCGTGGCATCCTCTTGAGGCGAGAAAACGTAGAAGAACGGGAACAGCTTCCAGGTCCAGCGTTGAATCGTGCTTTAGCGGAGTCACTGCCGCAGCGTAGACTCCAGCAAGGGGGTGCAAGTCAGTCATAAGATTTATTTCTTTTTCTTCTTAATAAATTTTTTCGCGGCTTCGCGCGGCGGCAATAACGGTTCGCCTTTTTCTTTGGATAAATAATGTTGGTGGTCTAATGTCCAGAGATATAGGTCGCCTTCAGTTTTACCTGGGAAGTCCTTCAATATATCGCTCTTGCGGATAACCTCAACAATGGGCAAATAAACTGTATCGTACCAATGCGTTATGGCTTCCTGTTCTGTGATATCTCTTTTTTGATCCAACCCCATAAAATAAAGATGCACGGCAATATGTTCCAACATGCGCTCAAAGCCATCTGGAATTGTTGTTTTGATATTGGCCTGCGGGCGGAGGTTATCCAAAGCAGTGCGTTCAAGAAAGTGAACTTTTGTGCCAAGGATTTCGAGGTCTTCAGGTTTGATATCTGGTGTGATGTTTACACGCGTGGCACATTCGCGGATTTCCGCATCTATATATTCCTGTCCTTTATCGCGAGCAACTGAAACGCGATGATGACCATCCACGACGAAATAAACCTCGCCTACTTTATAAAGGACCACAGGCGGAAGATTAACATCCTGATAAAAAGCGCGATCGACTTTTTGCCAGCGGCTGGCGAGTTGATCTTCCTTCGGTAGGAAGGCGCGGTCAAACTCATGATATCGGTTCAGACTTCCTGCTATCTGGTTCACACGAATGGTTTTTACACCCCGATAGATTGGGCCGCCAATGTGCAGCTTTTCCTTGATCTCATCGTAAGAGAGCAATGTGGTTGGGCGCTGACCCGAGAGAACTGCAATGGCTTGATTCATAAAGGATTTGAAACGTGCTTTGCTAAAGTCAGCACGGGTACGGGATTCAAGTTCGTCAGACATTTTAATGACTCGCTTCTAAAGTTTTATAAGGATAAACATTAATAACTTTTGTAAGGCCAATGTTGGTCTCTACATTTTCAAGGTTTCTTCTATATATATGCATATGGCCATGAAAATGATAACGTGGCTGGGCTATCCGAATTAGCCAATTCAATGCTTTTAGGCCATTATGAGCAGGGTCTGTATCATCGTGGATGCCGAAGGGTGGAGAATGACTGATGAGAATATCCAACGCCCGGCCGTATTGGATGCGGTTAAGCATGAGACGGGGGAGCAGGCGAAACGCGCGTATGTAAGCATCTGATTGGGTATATTGATTAATTCCATCAGGTCGGTAACGGATACTTCCGCCAAAGCCGCCGATAAGGAATTTGTTATGTCGGATAACTTTCAAATCCAGATTAACACCGCCTTCTGCAAAGGTTTCCTTTTTAGTTGGATCGTATTTTGGATCATGATTTCCCGGTACATACAGCATCTGAATATTTAAGACCGTGACAATATATTCCAGATATTCATAAGGAAGGTCTCCACAGCCAATGATCAGCTCCACACCTTGGAAATGTCCACTGGTCGAAAGGCTGTACATGCGTTCTAACACCTGGTCACTTACTGCAAGAATTTTCACAAGTATGTATTTTGCCGTATAACCGGTTTCCTAGCAAGTTGTTTTACAGACGAAATTGCAACTGTTTGGTATTTGCAATTCCATTCACTGGGCACTATAATTCATTAATTAGAAGTTAATAGGAGTTTTCTCTGGAAACAAGAAACATTTCATCACCGATGGATTCGGAAGGGGATAGTTCATCCCGCCAGCAACTCCCATCCGGAGTTACCCTCGTTGACCGCTATACCGTTCAGGATGTAATTGGTGTGGGGGGCATGGGGTCTGTATATCGTGCCCGCGATCTCCATTTTCCCAATGTCGTGAAATTGGTGGCGGTTAAGGAAATGATTAACCTTGCCCCGGATCCGTTGATACGCCAGACTATTGTGCAAAATTTTGAGCGTGAAGCGAACATGCTTGCCACACTCAATCATCCGGCGATTCCCAGAATTTACGATTATTTCACGCACAATGACCATTCCTACCTTGTTCTGGAATTCGTCCATGGCAAAGACCTTGAAACCGTGATCAACGATGCAAATGGATTTCTACCGGAAGATCAGGTCATTAGCTGGGCGATCCAGCTTTGTGATGTGCTGGCTTATTTGCATGGTCATAAACCAGATCCAATTATTTTCCGTGATATGAAACCGTCCAATGTGATGATCAATCACAATGGGGATGTGGTACTTGTCGATTTTGGTATTGCGAAGACTTTCCAAACCGGTCAAAAGGGAACCATGATCGGCACTGAAGGATATTCTCCCCCCGAACAATATCGTGGAGAAGCTACTCCGATAGCAGATATTTATTCCCTTGGCGCAGCCTTACACCATGCAATTACCCGCCGTGACCCTCGACTCGAACCTCCGTTTTCATTTACCGAGCGTCCATTACGGCGTATCAATCCAAATATCTCAACTGAGTTTGAAGCCGTTGTCAATACGGCTCTGCAATACAACCCTGCTGAGCGTTTTCCCAGCGCAACCGCGATGAAGGATGCGTTAATGAATGTCGCTCGCAAGACAGGAACGCTTTCGAAGATCACTTCTGCCCTGCCTGTTTCAAGTGCTGGTGTTAAACCTTTGTGGTCTTTTAAGTGCGAAGATGAAATTCGAAGCACACCGGTTTTGAATCAAGGTTCATTGTATATTGGCTGTTATGATAATAACTTATATGCTTTGAACGCTGCTGATGGGAAATTCCAATGGAAGTACGCTGCAGAAGGTGGAATTATTTCCCGCCCATTGGTATATGATAACAATATATTTTTCGGTTCTGAAGACCAGCGTTTACATGTGATCAGCGCCCGCACCGGAAAATTAATTTGGACTTACTATACAGAAGGAAAAATATACTCATCCCCGCGTATTTCAGATGGTCATATTTTCTTTGGTTCAGATGACCAGGATTTGCATGCAGTTAATGTTAATACTGGACGAGCAATTTGGAAATTCTCAACCGATGCTCCAATCCATTCAACACCGTTAATCGCTAATGAAATGATCTATTTTGGCACTGAGGCAGGCTCATTCTATGCTGTCGATTTTCGCGGAACTTTGAAATGGCGTTTCCAGGCTAAGCGCGCAGTCACATCATCGCCAATTCTTAAAGGCCAGGCTATTTTTGTCGCATCCGCTGATGCCACTTTGTATTCGCTGGATTCAAAGAACGGGTGGGCGATCTGGAAGTTCCGCCTTGGTAAAGGCTCAGTATCTTCTCCCGCACTTGCAGATGATTTAATATTTGTTGGCGCAGCAGATGGTTTTATTTATTGTATTGATGCCCGCACTTCAAAGGAAGTCTGGCGTTTTCGCACTGAGAACCAAGTAAGTAGTTCCCCAACTATTTATAAAGATTCCATGTATTGTGGTTCGGTGGATGGTAATATGTATTGCCTTGAATACCGCACGGGTCGCCTGCGCTGGAAATTCGAATCCCAGGCCGCTATTACGGGTTCACCGGTAGTACTTGACGATATTGTATATTTTGGCTCAACAGATCATCATGTGTACGCTCTGTTTGCCTAAAAGGAGTCCTTGTGGCTGATTTTTTTCGAAAACTATTTGGTAATAAAGAAGAACCTGAGACCCCGAAACCAAGACAGGTTGACATGGCTACTACTGCGCCGCTTTCTGATCAGCAAGTCAGCTCAATTGTCGCGAATCAGAATCTGAAATATGAGATGAAGCAGCTTGTTGCAAGTGCTGGTCAATCTGTTGGAAAACAACGCGACCATAATGAAGACAGCCTGCTGGCTCTTACTTCTACCATTTCAGGTAGCGCAGAAAGCATTCCATTTGGTTTATATATTGTCGCTGATGGAATGGGCGGTCACCAATTTGGTGAAGTGGCTAGCAATGCCGCCATACGTATCATGGGTGGTAATATCACCAAAAAATTTCACTCCTATCTTTATAACTTGCCCACACAGGGCTTGCAAGACTCTTTGCAAGAAGTCATGGAAACATCCATTCTGGAGGCACATCAGTATGTTCAGCGAGAAGCCCCTGGCAGTGGAACAACAGTCACAGCCGCTCTTGTTTTAGGTCAACAGGTAACCATTGCTCACGTGGGTGATAGCCGTGCATACTCCATTTATACAGATGGAAGAATAGAGCCGATCACACGTGACCATTCACTGGTCAAGCGACTTGAAGAGCTCGGACACCTTAGCAAGGATGAGGCTGAAAATTTCCCGCATCGAAATGTATTGATTCGCGCACTGGGTCAGGGCGAAACCCTTGAGGCTGATATTTTTACTGTCCCGTTCCCGCAAACAGGCTATCTAATGATTTGCAGCGATGGTCTTTGGGGTGTCATCAATGAGAAGGATATTATGCGCGCAATTACCGAAGCTCCAACCTTACATCGCGCATGTCAAAATATGGTTGATGCTGCAAATGCCGCTGGCGGCCCGGATAATATTACGGTTATCCTGGCTCAAATGATTGGATAAACAAATGCCACCCAACAAGCCGGATCATTACGCTATCCTTGGAGTCTTCCGCGATGCCTCACAAGAGGAAATTAAACGCGCGTATTTTGAAGCTGCCCAAAAACTGCATCCGGATAAAAATGTTGCTGCTGGAGAAACTGAATTATTTCTTGAAATACAACAATCCTACGAAGTTCTTTCCAACCCCAAACGTCGTAACTTGTATGATGCAACACTCCCTCCCATTATTGACGAAAACTCTGTTGTAAAGCATGAGATTTTTTTAAGCCGTACAAACCTTGTAAAAGTGGCGGAGCCGCAATTAATTTATGCTTTGCTTGAAATCAGTCCGCGTGATCAAAAAGAAAGCCTGCCAGCGCCCCCTCTAAATATTTGCCTTGTTTTAGATCGCTCCACATCCATGCAAGGCGAAAAAATGGATATGGTAAAAGCAACAGCCATACAATTACTGCGCAGTTTGCGCCCAGTGGACGTATTGAGTGTAGTAACTTTTAGCGATCGCGCTGAAGTGATTGTCCCTGCCGGGCTTAATGTGGATCTCAGAAAACAGGAAGGTCGAATTCAGATGATTCAGGCATCTGGAGCGACTGAAATTTTTAATGGCTTGGAAGCCGGTATTAAAGAAATTAGACGGACTCTGGACCCCTCACGGGTTAACCACATCATTCTACTTACAGATGGCCAAACCTATGGAGATGAACAGGCCTGCTTGCAACTTGCTGACCAAGCTGCAACTCAAAATATAGGAATTACAGGAATGGGGATAGGCCATGAATGGAATGACATCTTCTTGGATGCCATTGCCAGCAAGACAGGTGGATCCTCGGCTTATATTTCGAACCCCAAAGATATTCAGCGCCTGCTGGTTGAGAAATTTAATGCACTGGTTAGTACTTATGCCGACGATGTCCTTCTTGATTTCAAAGAAACGGAACATGTAAAGATCAATTATGCGTTTCGATTACAACCCGAGGGCGGATCTGTTGAAATTGAATCCCCTATGCATCTTGGGCCGATTTTGCGCGACACCCCGTTGCATGTCTTGTTTGAAATTCTTGTAAGCCCGGCTGCCTTGGAAGAGAATGTGGTATCGCTCTTGAACGGTTCTTTGAAAATTTCGATTACTGCTCGTCCAACGCCGGTCCCGCCTATTCGTTTGAAATTGACTCGCGAGGTCGAAACCGTTCCGTCGCCTACACCTCCGCCAACTCGTATTTTAAGTGCGCTTTCCCGCCTTACCTTATATCGTATGCAGGAGCGTGCGAGAATTGCCGCAGATGCTGGTCAGTTTGATGCTGCAGCACGTCATTTACAAAATCTTGCGACTCACTTGCTGTCACAAGGTGAAGCTTCAATGGCAAAAACAGCTTTGTTTGAAGCAGATAATCTTGAGAAAATGCACGCCTGGAGTGCCAGCGGGAATAAGGATCTTAAGTACCAGACCCGTGCGCTTTTGCTGGCTGGGTCGAAGGAGAAGCCTCGATGATTGAATGTTCCAATTGCAAGCATTCCAATTTAGATGGGACCATGTTCTGTGCTGAGTGTGGGGCTCAGTTGGTCGGCAGGGATAACCTAACAACCCAGCATATCACCACGCAGCAATTTAATCAGGTAAGTTCACCCAAACCCAAAACGGATGCTTATCAGCCTTTTGATGGCAGTGATGCATGGGGAAGTTTGCATTTGCTGGATACCGGCCAGGTACTTCCTCTTTCTTCAAGAAATGAATTTACCATGGGCCGAATTAGTGAAGGTCAGCCAATCATGCCGGATATTGATCTGTCACCTTATCAAGCTTATGCTGCTGGTGTTTCACGTTTACATGGCGTTATTAAGAGACTTGGTAATAACATCGTAATCGTTGACCTTGGCTCGGCAAACGGAACGTATGTCAATGGGAAACGGCTTGCCCCCAATGCCGAACAACTTCTCAACCATGGCGATATTGTTGCACTTGGCAAATTGAAAATGCAAATCCTTATTAAGAATTAATGAAAAGGAAAGTGAGTAATTTATGTCTTTTTCCATAATTTTACATATTGCCGGAGAACCCTCCGTAGCTGGTGAGATCGAAGAACTTCCCAAATCTACTGATACCAGTATTCTGGTTATGAACCCCCGCCAGAAAGATGGCAAGGATTTGCACTATCTTGATAATAATGTTGTAAAGGTCATCTGGCCCCTTTCAAAGGTAAGCTTTATCGAAATTCTGGAAAGTGCCGATGAGGAAAAGATTATTGGCTTTGTGAGGGAATAATAAAAGATGTCTGATTCTTTGGAACGCCGCCGTATCCTCGTTGTGGATGATGAAGAACGCATGGTGCGTTTCATCCGAATGAACCTTGAGCATGATGGCTTTCAAGTAAGTGAAGCCTTCAATGGAAAGCAAGCCATTCAAAAACTTCGTGACGTAACGCCTGATCTCATTTTGCTCGACATCATGATGCCCGATCTGGATGGCTTTGAAGTGCTAGAGACCATTCGTGAGATTACCACCGTCCCTGTCATCATGCTCACTGCCAAAGGTGAAGAAGATGACCGTGTACGCGGCCTCGAAGGCGGCGCTGACGATTACGTCACCAAGCCGTTTAGCCCGCGTGAATTGGTCAGCCGTGTGAAGGCAGTGTTACGCCGAACGGAAGGCGCAACAGGCTCGATGCATGGTCTGCTTGAAATAGACAAACGACTCAAAATCGATTTTGATCGCCGCGAAATATGGCTGGAAGGCAAACTCGTCAAACTTCGTCCTACAGAGTATCGTCTGCTTTTTCACCTTGTGCAAAATGCAGGCTGGGTTGTCTCACATGATCAATTGCTTCAAAAAGTTTGGGGTTATGAATATCGTGATGAGCCGCATTATGTGCGCCTCTACATTAACTATTTACGTCAAAAATTGGAGAAAGACCCCGCCGATCCCAAGTACATTCTTACTGAGCGCGGCGTAGGCTACCGCTTTGTGGATTACAAACGCGGCAAAGAGTAATAGTCTCTGGAGTCCATCAGCATACTGATGGACTCTTTTTTTGTTAAAATATTTTCAAAGTTTTAAGGAGAGACTCATCACATGACTGAATCATTCTCAACCCTGCGTGTCAACCCTGACCGTATGCATGCTGCGTTTAATCAACTGGCATTGATCGGCGCGACGGGGGATGGCGGTGTAAACCGTCCGACGTTCAGTGAAGTGCATCTTGCCGCGCGCAAATGGTTTCAAAATGAAATAGAAAATTCTGGTTTGGAATTCCATACCGATGGAGCAGGTAACCACTCCGCCGTTCTAACTTGCCAACCTTCAAACGTGCAAACGCTCTTACTTGGCTCACATCTTGACTCCGTCCCAAGCGGCGGGCGATTCGATGGCGCTCTTGGCGTAATGGCAGCTCTCGAAGTGTTGAGAACTGTCAAAGAAAACAGGATCAACTTGAAGTTAAATCTTGAAGCGATTGACTTCACAGATGAGGAAGGCACACACTTGAGTCTGTTTGGGAGCAGTGCTTTGGCGGGTCATCTTCATCCTGAAGATTTGAAGAATCCATACAGCGGACGCGAAAACTTTATAGCAGGACTGGTGCGTGCAGGATTATCTGAAGAGGATTTGTTGCAGGCAAAACGTTCAAAAGAATCGATTGCAGGGTATTTGGAATTACACATCGAACAGGGAAAAAGATTGGAACGCGCCGGGATTGATATTGGAATTGTTTCTGCCATTGTCGGTTATGGATCGTATCGACTAAGTTTTATTGGCCGTGCAGATCATGCAGGCTCAACTTCAATGGAAGATCGATTGGATGCGGGGCAGGGTGTAGCCGCATTTATTCTGGCGGCGCGGGAAATTGTGATGCGCGATTTCCCAAATTGTGTCGCAAATGTTGGCAAGATTGAATTCGCACCGGGAGCATCAAACATTGTGCCTGCGCGTGCAGATCTGTTATTGGAATTTCGTTCACCAGATGAGAATCAACTTTCAAAATTGGATATTGCATTGATGGAGCTGGCAAATCAAAAAGCGGAACAATTTGGTTTGCAGTTGATGGCAGAGCCTCTTGGAAGACATTTGCCAAATTTGATGAGCGCAAATATTCAGCAGGTATTTCAGAATTCATGTCATGCTTTGGGTTTATCTAGTACCATATTGGCTTCGGGGGCAATTCACGACGCGCAATCGTTGGTAGATGTCTGCCCGATTGGTATGATCTTTGTCCCTTCTGTGAATGGCGCCAGTCATGCGTCGCGCGAATTCACAAAGTGGGAAGATTGTGTAAATGGTGCAAATGTTTTGTTGCAAACCGTATTGAGATTAACAACATAAGCTGCGCTGAAAGTGTGACCTACATCTTGCAGGGTAAAATAGTAAAACTATTTTGGAAAGTAGATTCCCATGAAAAACTTTGACCCCAAATATAATGACATCCCCAAAACCGAAATTCACTGCCATCTTGAGGGTGCAATTCGCACGCAAACAATTCTTGATATTGCAAATGAATACAATTTGAAACTGCCTTCTTATACTATCGCTGAGTTGGACCGACATGTTAAGGTCTATGACCAATTACGTGACTTGGAAGCAGTATTGGAAGCCTTTGGGGTTTTTCAAAATAGCATTACTTCACCTGCCGTATTTGAACGTATTGCCTGGGAATTGTTTGAAGATTGTGCGAAGCAGAACATCAAGTTGTTTGAAGTTCGTTTCTCGCCCGATTGGGCATTTCACGGTCATAATGTAGATTGGGACGCTTGCCTCGATGGATTGCTGCGAGCCCAGGAACGTGCCGAGCATGAATTTGATATGGCTATTGGAATCATTGCTATTACTTCGCGCGGCATGGGCGCTGAGTCATGTGTCAAAACTGTAGATTGGGCGATTCGACATAAGCAGCATATTCAAGCGGTTGACCTTGCCGATGGGGAATTGCTTTACCCGATGAGCGATTTTGTGAAACCGATCATGAAAGCAAAGGATGCAGGCTTGAAAGTAACCATTCACTCAGGAGAAGATACACCAGCCTCTACAGTGTGGGATACCATCCACGCTTTTCAGCCAGACAGAATTGGCCACGGAATTCATAGTATTGAAGATATGAAAGTGATTGATTTAATTAAGGAACGAAATATTACGCTTGAAGTAAATCCCTGGAGCAATTACCTGACGAATTCAGTACGGACGATCGAAGAACATCCACTGAAGAAGCTATTTGACCTCGGTGTGAAGGTGACGATTAATTCCGATGACCCTGAGGTGTTGGAGACAAATGTAAACAACGAGTATCGTATTGCTCACGAAATCCTGGGAATGAGCATGGTTGATATTTCGAAGTGTAACCAATACGCATTTGAAGCATCTTTTATTAATGATGTTTCCAGGCGAAGAATATGGGACAAATACTTCGTGTGAAAAGTCTGCTACTCGGCATTTTTTCGCCTATCCCAGTTGTATTCAGATTTGTTTTTGTAGTGATTATCCTTATCCAAATACATGGCTTCATCGGTGCGAGTGAAGGTTTTTTCAAGTGTTTCGTTGTTTTTACGGGTGGCTGAACCTATGGCAAGCCTTAACTCTGATCCCTGATAGTATTTATTGTTGAGTACAACAAGAGATTGAATACGTTCTATATAATCTTGCGGATTTTGATTTTGAAGAATTGCAATAAATTCGTCACCGCCGATGCGGGCGGCGGTTTCTCCTTGATCGAACACAGCTCTCAACACTTCCGAAGCACGGCGGATTAAATTGTCGCCCGCCTGATGCCCTAGGCTGTCATTTACTTGTTTCAATCCATCCAAATCCGCCATAATGAAACTAATCTCAGCATTTGTTGTTGCCAGCTTGATTACTTCCTCTTCAAAGAATGCGCGGTTGTATAAGCCTGTCATTACATCATGAGTGCCGAGATAGCGCAGGTATTCCTCTGATTTTTTTCGGGCTGTGATGTCTTGAATGGCGACCAACACCCATGAGAAATCTTTTTCATGGCCGGGCATGAGGCGCCAGTCGAGATGAATATTGAAAGGTTCGCCTGAAAGCGAGTAATTAATTCCTTCATATTCATAAGTGGTTTTGCCGTTCCACATGTCAACAAGCTCACTTGAAAAATGCCCCCGCATTTCATCGCGAAACACTTTATTAAGATTGGAAAGCAAATCTTCTTTTGTTTGGGCTCCAAAGAGTTCAAGGGTTTTCAGGTTAACATCCATAACAGCGATTTTGCTCATAAATTGATCGACCAGGTCTGGATGCCCCCTAAGGTGAGATTTTAGGTCGCTAATGCCCTCGGCGCGGAGCGTTTCAAAAAGCTCTCCAATTCCACGGTAATTTTCCTCCCACAGGGAAATTGGCGCATAGGTAAATAGATTCTGAAATCGCTCCTCGGCTTTTTTAAGCAAGGTGATGTTTTCTATCGCAACCATTACGCATTCCCAAGTTTCAATGCATTCTGGCAATATCTGCCAGTGCAGACGAATGTTCAGCGGTTCGTTTTGTAGTGTGTAATTGATACCTTCGCCAGACCAGCTTGTCTCGTTATTCCATAGAGCAAGAAGCTCAGTTTGGAAATGTTGACGCATTTCGCCACGAAATATCTTGTCGAGATTATTGACGAGTTCTGATTCTGATTGCGCCCCAAACATAGTCAGCGTTTTTGTGTTGACATGTTTAACCTTGATTTGTTTCATACAGGTATCAATGTCAGTGGGGTGAAGGTTGAAATACTGGCGTAAATCTATGATGCCTTGCATCCTTAGATCATTAAAGAACAGTTTTATCCCGCTATAATCCTCCTCCCATAGTGAAATAGGGGCATATTCGAACAGACTTCGATAATGGTCAACTTGAATTGCCATGGTAAACTCCTTGAATAGTTTTATTATACAAAAGAAAACGATACAAATTCAAAATTGACCGAATCGGAACCCTTGCGGTATAATACCCCGCCAGTCTAACCCTTGCAAGCCAGTCCCCTTGAGGGATTTGCGCAATCATCTTTACATAATAAGGAAGTATTTCGAATGGTAAAAAGAACATATCAACCAAAGATCCGCCGCCGCGTGCGCGTACACGGTTTCAGACAGCGCATGTCCACAGCCGATGGCCGTAATGTGCTGAAGCGCCGCCGTTTGCGTGGCCGCTATAAGCTTACTGTGAAATCCAACGAGCACGTCAAGAAAACTCGTTGGTAGGAATTTTCTGCGTACTTTTTTTACGCAGAAAATATTATTGAGGCACGGGTGCAGAGAAAATTTCGTCTGTCCCGATCTGAAGATTTCAAGCGGGTGCGGCGAATTGGTAAGTCTTATGCCCACCCGCTTGTTGTGTTAGTAGCACAAGCAAATGATGAATCCCAGCAAATAAGAGTTGGGGTTGCGGCAGGAAAGACAACGGGGACCGCAGTTCATCGTAATCGAGCCAAAAGACTCCTGCGCGAAGCATTGCGGCCTTATCTTGCATCTCTCGCCTCAGGCTGGGACCTGGTCTTGATTGCCCGCCCTGCGCTTGTGGCAGCCACTATGGAAGACGCCCGTTCTGCTTTACTCAACCTCCTTCGACGCGCAAAAATTTTTCCTGCGGATGAATCCTGAAGAAGAATACCATTTACATGATTATTCACATGAGCCACGTTTACGTGATATGTCGCGTAAACTGGTTAATTGGCCGCGCATAGGTGTGCTGGCTTTTTTTCGCTTATACCAAATGATCATCTCGCCTGGACTTCCTGCAAACACCTGTCGTTTTTATCCATCCTGCTCACATTATGGCTATCAAGCCGTTTATAAACATGGCGCGCTTAAAGGTTCGTTTATGGCGATTTGGCGCGTACTACGTTGTAACCCTTTCAACCCGGGCGGATATGACCCCGTTCGTTAGCAATATTTTACAGCAGCTGGTTTTATTGCTGTAATTAATTAGGAGAAGTAATCAACTTGAATACAAAACGACTGACATTGATTTCATTGCTTGTGCTCGCTTCGTTGATTTTGAGCGCTTGTACGGGTGGGCGAGGTGTGTCCAATAACTGGCATGGTTTGGCTGCAGATGCTGAACGTGCGTATATCGCAGATGGCACTTTTCTTTATGCAGTGGATTTGAAAACGGGTACGGAAGTCTGGCACTTTCCTGCTGCAGCCGATTCCAAAATGATGTTTTATGCAACCCCGGTGCTTACTTCAGATGGGCAACTCCTGATTGGAAGTGCGGGAATAAAGCACCCTTTCTTCAGTCTTGATCCTGCCACTGGAAAAGAACTGTGGGTACAGGCGTTTACCGCGAATAAAGGTGCATGGCTGGCCTCGCCACTAGTTTTCAATGACAAAATCTACGCCCCTAATACCGACGGCTTTTTGTATGTGATTGGCATGGACGGAAAGCAAGCAGCCGACCCAATTGAATTGGGCGGGGCATTATGGTCTGCTCCATCCACAGATGGCTCACTTTTATACGTCACATCACTTGATCACCATTTTCACGTGATTGATCCTGCTACAGGCACAACAGCTGGCCCCATTGACCTGGGTGGTGCTGCTCCAAGCAGCCCTGTTGTTGGAGCGGATGGCGTTTATGTAGGTTCCTTCGCATCCACTATTGAGTTCATTAAACCGAACGGCGACCACAAAGTCATTGCGACAACTGAAAATTGGATTTGGGGTTCACCTGTGCTTGATGGTGAAACCCTTTATTATGCTGATCTGAATGGAAAGATATACTCTCTTGATCTTGCAAGCAATAAGCAAAATTGGGATGTGGTACAACCAGAAGGCCCTGTCGTGGCAAACCTGCTTATCGCGGGTGATCAGATATATGTTGCGAGCGAAGCGAATCCTACATCCCAACTAGGTACACTTGTAGCGCTGGACCGTGACGGTAAAACCATCTGGAGTAAGGAAGTCGGCGGTAAACTATATACTTCACCTGTTGCCGCAGGCGATTTGATTCTTGTCGCACCGTACCAAGCTGATTTTGTCCTTGCCGCCTATGATGCGCAAGGCAAACAAGCCTGGAAATTCACGCCTGTTACCACCAAATAAGGAGACTGACCCATGTGGGACACAATTATTATCCACCCAATGACCAACCTTTTATTGTTTATCTATGACTTGCTTGGTCATGGCCCGCATACATTTGGTCTTGCGATCATTCTCTTTACCATTATCATCAAAGTAATCACCTGGCCTTTAAATGCCTCGCAAGTAAAGGGTGCGCAGGCCATGCAGGAATTACAAAATGATAAAGAATGGCAGGATATTCAAAAGAAATATGCGAAAGATAAGGAAAAGATCGCTCAGGAACAAATGCGCATCTACAAGGAACGCGGCATCAACCCCTTTGCATCCTGCCTTCCAACCCTGATTCAATTTCCAATTATCATTGGTTTGTATCAGAGCATCACACGTGCGCTCTCCATTACTCCGTTTGATATGCTCAAGCTTGCCCGCACTATTTACCCATTCCAGAATGTGGAAGGGATCATTCCACTCAATAGCAAATTTTTATGGATGGACCTGGGCCGCCCTGAGTCTATTCATTTGTTAGGCTACGCTTTGCCTACTCTTGCAATCGTTGTAGCACTCACAACTTACGTTCAATCCAAGCTGACCATGCCTGCCGCCTCAAACCCCAATGATCAATCTGCCCAAATGTCAGGTATGATGAGCATCTACATGCCATTAATGCTTGGTTGGTTCGCATTGAACTTTGCCTCAGGCATTGCAATTTATTTCATCACCAGTAACTTGTTGGGTATTGCCCAGTACGCTGCAACAGGACGCGCCAATTGGCGCAATCTGTTGCCTGGCGGTAATAAACAAATCTCGACTAAAAAATAGGGAGGCTCCATTATGAGCGGAACTACGCTTGAGATCATTGCACCCACTGTTGAAGAGGCCCTTGCACAAGGACTGTCTCAACTTGGACTCACGGCAGACGCCGTTTCTGTTGAAGTATTGGATTCAGGTAGTAAGGGATTGTTCGGACTCGGCGGCCGCCAAGTGCGGGTGCGTTTGACCGTTAATCCAGCGCCTGGGGAATATGTTCCCGCTTCGGAGTCTAAGCCGAAACCTTCCGGTCAAACTCAGGGCAAGCCTGCTCCTGCTAAAAAAGCAGAATCAGCGCCGAGGCCGAAAGAGACCAAGCCTCGCCGCGCCGAGAAGAAGCCTGAAGAGAAAGAACCTGTTGTAAAAAAACTGGAAAACACTGAACACGATTCAGTGTTGGATACAACAGAAGCAATCGTCTCCAAGTTGATTCATCATTTGGGTATGGAGGCGCAAGTCTCAGCTCATTATGATGAAACCAGTTCGGACGATCGCCGCAGCATCCATGTGGACGTTCGCGGAGATAATCTCAGCGCACTGATTGGCCGTCAGGCAGAAACGTTGAATTCATTTCAATACGTCGCATCTCTGATGGTTGGTAAGGCCACCCAGCAATGGGTGCAACTGGTAGTGGACGTGGAAGGCTATCGAAGCCGACGTGAAAAGCAAGTCCGTCAAATTGCGCTTCGTATGGTGGATCAGGTGATCAAGACAGGGCGCAAAGCAACCCTTGAACCGATGACAGCCAGCGAACGCCGCGCGATCCACATTGAATTACGCGGGCATCCCGCAGTGACCACTGAAAGCACAGGCGAAGAACCTCATCGCAAAGTGGTCATTCTTCCAAAAGAATAAAATTACAAAATATATAAAGAGACCACCGAAAGGTGGTCTCTTTATATACACCTTTTTCTTGAATGAAAGATTCAACCCCTACGGTATAATTCAATGCATGCTTGAACTTGTCCCGCTTCAGCCAGTGGATTATCTTGCTGTCGGCCATATTGCCGTGGACATCACTCCCGCAGGTAATCAACTCGGCGGAACAGTTTCTTATTCTGCGTTGACGGCCAAAGCATTGGGGTTGCGTGTGGGCATCGTTACATCTTTTGCAGAAGGCGCACCATTACAGGCGTTGGACGGTATTCAAGTCATCAATATTCCTGCGGAATACAATACTACTTTTGAAAATGTAAAAACAGAAAACGGACGTAAACAGACCTTACATCATCAAGCCTCGCAGATTTCATTTGAACGGATTCCGCTGGTATGGCGAAGTGCTCCGATTGTTCACTTGGCGCCAATTGCGCGTGAATTGGACTCGTCGCTGTCAGGTAATTTTTCCAGTACTTTGTTGGGTATTACTCCGCAAGGCTGGATGCGTGGTTGGGATGAAAATGGTCGAGTGACGCCAAATGCCTGGGAAAATAGCGAGCAGACCCTTCGTCATGCAGGAGCCGTTGTAATGAGTGTGGAAGATATCGGCCGCGATCTGGAATTAGTCGAGGAGATGGCACATCAAACACGAGTCTTGTGTCTCACAGAAGGGGAGGCTGGATCGGTTTTATATTGGAATGGAGACCGCCGCCGCTTTCGCCCGATTGCTGTTGAAGAAGTGGATGCAACTGGAGCAGGCGATATTTTCGCGGCCGCATTTTTTGTGCGTTTGCATTCCACACGTGACCCGTGGGAGGCCGCGCGTTTTGCCACTCAACTCGCAGCGCGTTCTGTGACGCGTTTAGGATTAAATGGAATTCCTACTTCACAGGAAATAGAAGAGTGTCTTATGGAGGTATTATCGTGACGCGTATTTATACGCTCGTAAATCAAAAAGGCGGTGTGGGTAAAACCACAACTACTATTAACCTTGGCGCATACCTTGCCCAATTTGGTCAGCGCGTATTGGTTGTAGACCTGGACCCGCAAGCCAATGCAACATCCTGCCTGGGTGTGGATAAGTTAGGTGTACAAGGCGGCACGTATGAAGCCTTGCTTGGGGATACGAATGTGTTTTCTTATATTTTATTGAATGAACGGTTGAAATTATCCCTGCTTCCATCTTCGCCTTCCCTTGCAGGTGCCGAAATAGAATTGGTGGATGAACTTGCGCGGGAATTACGCTTACGCAAAGCCATTGAGCCGCTTGCCGATAAATTTGATTATGTATTAATTGATTGTCCGCCTTCGTTGGGACTTCTGACTGTAAATGGTTTAATGGCAGCAATGGATGGAGTGATCGTGCCAGTGCAATGCGAGTATCTTGCATTGGAAGGCTTGGGTCAATTAACACAAACCATTAATCGTGTGCGTTCATTGCTGTTTCCAGAATTGCATGTACGCGGTGTAGTATTGACCATGTTTGACAGCCGCACAAACTTATCCGCCGATGTAGTGACGGAAGTCAGTAAACATTTTCCTGATCAAGTATTTAAAAGTATTATCCCGCGCAGTATTCGCCTTGCAGAAGCGCCGTCTTATGGGCTGCCGATCTCTGTTTATGCACCAGGCTCAGTAGGTGCGCAGGCGTATGAAGCTTTGGCAAAAGAATTGTTGAAGAGCGACGGCGTGAAAGTTAAGTAGGCAGTGAGTTCTTCTCGCAATTAAATTAAGGAGTTTTTATGGCTCAACGAACAGGTCTTGGAAAAGGATTGGATGCACTCATACCGACTGGCGGGAAATCATCATCCGCTTCTTCCAACGCGGGCAGCGGCGGAGTGTTACAAGTGGCAGTCGACGCCATTCAGCCAAACCCACGTCAGCCGCGCATTCACTTCAAAGAGGAAGATTTAGCCGAGCTGGCTGCTTCGATCCGTGAACATGGCGTGATCCAGCCGCTTATTGTTTCACCCAAGCCAGATGGGACTTATATCCTTATTGCAGGTGAACGTCGCTGGCAGGCTTCGCAGAAAGCCGGCTTGCGGACAGTCCCTGTTATTCTGCGTCAGGCAAGTAATCAGGAATTACTTGAGATCGCATTGATCGAAAATGTGCAGCGCGCAGATTTGAATTCAATGGAAGAAGCCGAAGCCTACCGCCAACTTGTTGAGGAATTTGGCCTTTCGCATGAAGCAGTTGCAAAACGGGTCGGTAAGAATCGTGTAACCGTAACGAATACCTTGCGCTTACTCGGCCTCGCGGATGTGGTCAAGCAATCGTTGGTGGATGGCAAGCTTACTGAAGGCCACGCGCGCGCATTGCTGGCATTGTCCACGCAAAAGGCGCAGGCATCTGTGTTGCAAACAGTCTTGAATCTCTCTTTGAGTGTGCGTCAGACCGAAGAGTTGGTACGAAAACTTGCAGGACAAAAACCGATCAAGGCCAAGAAACCAGGCCGCAATGCAGATGTGAACGATGTTGAAAAGCGATTGCAAAATAGTCTCGGCACAAAGGTCGCATTGAAACATGGCAAAAAAGGCGGCACGGTCACCATTTATTATTATTCGGGTGAAGAGTTGGATGCGCTCATTGATAAATTGACATAATTATTTGGCAGGGGCACAGCATTGCTGTGCCCTTTTTGTATCTGTTTGGTGAATTTCGAATGAACCTGATGGGAGGTTTCAAGTCAATGAAAACTTTCAAAGAAAGAAAACCCCTGCATATAAAATTATCAGCCGTTGTTTTCCTAATTCTGCTGTGCTACAACTTACCATCACTGCCGTTCTACATACTATGTTTAAAAGAAGACATCTTTCGTCCGCCGCATACCGAAGTGCTTGTCTCCGCTTGTAAGAGCCCGGTTGCAACTGGTGTTCCCGGTGGGGAAGTATTACTCGTGCGCGAGGCAGGTACGGATAAGATGTATCTCTTGGATTTACACACCGGGGAAAAGAAAGATATTCCTGATGATCCGAATTTGCCTGATCGCGGTCGTGGAGTATTTCTAAGCCCAGAACTAGTCTGGGTGGAAGGTAGCTTCGCCCCACCCTGGGATATAGATTATAGGCCCGACTATATTCTTGATTTGACTGATGGTCAGCGTTATGAACTGATTGGTTTGAACTGGCTTCCACTGAAGGATGGCAAGTTCGATCCTAAAAACTATGCGTATTTTCAATCTGCTGAGCAGGTTTTCATCCATAATACAAGAAATAGAGTGATTGCATTGTCTCCTGACTTTCGCCAAAACCCCGAAGGAAATGTGATTTATTTTAAGTCTCCGCCCAGCGCGGAAAAAAGGTACGAGAATGAAGAGGTACTTGAAAAACTCATGAATGACCTGGGAGTAAAATATGAGATCGTGGATCTCTCGCTCCAATATAAAGACATCCCTTCGCCAACAGGCAAGTATACAATCCGCAGTGATGGTATCTATCTTTCGGGAACGAACACGCCAGTTGTGACTCGCGAGTATACGGGTAAGCGCTTTATAGGAGATTATTTTGTAAGTTGGTATAACGACGAAACTGGTGTGGTACTCCAGGGTGGAGGTTACTCCCTGATTACTTTTCCAGGGGTCAGTTCGTTTTATGACATTCCCGTCCCTGTTCTCAAATTGCGTCTGCCTGCGCCGTGAGATGAAAATCAAACCAATGCAAAAACTAACTGAAAGACATCTCCTCTTCAC
The DNA here is from genome assembly GCA_043788255.1 of Anaerolineales bacterium. Taxonomy (GTDB): domain Bacteria; phylum Chloroflexota; class Anaerolineae; order Anaerolineales; family Villigracilaceae; genus Villigracilis. Next base: position 31,962 of record JAYVUA010000045.1, read on the forward strand.
AAAGATGCTAATGGGCGTTTTACTGGTCTTTTTATGTCTTAACTTCCTAGAAAAAATTCTATTTTGGAAATTATGCACTGATCAAGATCGTGACATTCCAGTCAACGCGGAAATGCTTGTTTCTGCATGTAAGCGACCAGAAGTACGTGGCGTGCCTGGTGGAGAAGTATTATTTGTGCAAGAGGGAGAAACAGGTAAGATGTATCTTCTGGATTTACGCACCGGTGAAAAGAGGGATGTTCCCAACAACCCACTTTTCCTTGACCACGGGGTATTCCTAAGTTCGGAATTGGTTTGGCTGGAAGGCAGCTTGGTGGGAACCCGAAAATCCAATTAACTAGCCTTCCTGCCAACTACGACTTATATATTTACGACGCAGCAGGGCAATTACTAGGCAGTTCAACAAGAGATAAAAAGGCAGCAGAATTAGTTAAAATTAATAATGCTCCATCTGGATATTATTATGTTCGTGTTGTAGGCGTAGATGGCGCATGGAGTTCAACAAATCTTTATCAATTACGTTTCAATTCACCGTAAAGATGTTAAACCGTAAAATGCTATTTTATGAATGCGGTATATAGTTCTACTTTACTGATCAGGAATCTCGTCGTTTATAAAAACATTAAGTTATCTTAAAGCAGGTTTATGAAATGAATGAATTAATAAAAAATAACAATATTCCTAACAAAAATGCGCCATTAGTTGTTCGTTGGTTAGTTGGAGCTTTTATTGGTTTTAGTAGTAGTGGATTGCTGTTAATTAGTAATGTTATCATTGGTCCTACCCTTGTTGGAAGAATTTATGCAGGGCAATTCCTAATCTTAGCAAAACTACTATTTGAAATTTTTGATGATTCAAATATTACGCAACAGATTGTTGGTTGGATTGTTTCACTGTTTATATATTTTACGATTTGGTGTGGAGTTGGAATGTTAATAGCATCAGGAAAAAGAAACCAAATAATTTTAGGAGGAGTAGTATTAATTTTATATATAATTTTAGGATATTCTATGAGTGATTATATTGCTTTACCAGGCATGTCGTAATGTTTTAGATAAGAAGAAGCAATTATGTTTCAACTCGCTATAGAAAAACACTTTATTAAGAATTAGTTTTATATGGAATTGAATCAAATGGAAAATCAAGAAATCAAACCAATGAAATGGCGAAGCAGTTTGCCTGCAAATTACGACCTCTATGTATATAATTCTGCTGGGCAGTTAGTAGGTAGTTCCATTAAAGACAAAAAAGCGGCTGAAATGGTGAAACTTACAAACGCAACGCCAGGCTATTACTATGTACGCATTATGGGTATTGATGGAACATGGAGTGCGGCCAATTCTTATCAATTGAGAATTAATATACCTGGTGCACCTTAAATATTTATGGATAAGAGAAAAGCCACTAAGTCATTTGAACTTTTGAGACTTTTCTCTTTATTTTATTGACCGATTTATCTAAAGCGTGTGATTTTGTATGAAAATAATAGTTTATGGAATAATCTTATGGCTGAAACCAAACCCTATACTGGCCTGCTTGGATTAGATCAATTGCCCCGAAAAGTCAAGATTGCAATTTGGTGTCTAACCTTTGTTATTACAGCAGGATGGTCAATACATTTAGGGCAATATGATCCCTTTTACTATTTATTATTGGAGCCAACCAAATTTCCACGTATCTTTTTATTGATTTGCATAGTTTCAGTTTGCCTGCGGCTTGCTGGCATTCACTGGCCCTATATAGTAGTATTTATCGCATCAATACTACTCTTTTTAGCAATGTTGTTTTTCTTCGGATTTTTTTATTATTCATTGCCTTACCTGGACTAGTATTATGAAATTTGCAAATCACTTTTTTCACAATATTACCAGTTACGCCATAGACATTAGCTGCATTTTGTTTCTTTTATTTATTGGCGTAATGACTTATACATCTTCTTGGCACAAATTATATTGGAGCATAACAATTCCTAATCCGCCTGTTTTATCTAATGAAGATTGGCAGGGCAGTACTATCAAGTCGTTGAGAAAAAAAACCTCTTACAACGAGCGCCAATATGAGGTGTGGTTATCGCACTCTTATGCTCATGAAAATACAACGACTTTTATTAGCATTAATCATATAACAAACTGGTATAGAAATTCACAGGATCTAATAACTACTTTGCGCAAACTTGAGAGCACCCTGGTTAGAAGGAATTACGATATGTATTCTTTTTATCAATTTGAATATGACAACGAAGATTTTTTGGCCGGATTTCATGAAATCTCGTTTCCTACTAACGTAACTATCCCATCAACCTTGAAATGCCGCGATTGGGACGACAATCATCATACCTGTGTTTACTTTGGATATTACGAGCACTGGTTTACACAAATTTGGTTTATGAGCGAGGACAAAAGCGTGCTTACTGAGGGATTGATGAACAGTTTGATTGAGAAAGCAGTGAAAATAATCCTTGAAGCTCCACCGCCTGTACCATGAAACTCCTCTACAACGCGAACATCCACACACTTGATTCAAACCATCCATCGGCCTCTGCGATCTTGATTGCAGGTGGACGGATCATTGCTGTCGGGGATAAGTCTAAACTGGAATCCCTCGTGCATGGTAAGGTGGAAAAGCAGGACATGAAAGGCAAAACTATTTTGCCTGGGTTAACCGATGCGCATCTACATATTCAGCATTATGCGCTTTCACTCACAAAGATCGATTGTGAAACAAAAACCAAGCAGAAATGTCTGAATCGGGTGGCCGAGCGAGTAAAAAAAGCAAAACCTGGCGAGTGGATTCTGGGTCATGGGTGGAATCATAATGAGTGGTCTGGGAACGGGGAATGGCCCACAGCAGTTGAGTTGGATGCTATTGAACAGACGGTCACCGCAGGTGCGAGCAATCTCTCATATGATGCCACGACTGACCAATATATCTATGTCTGGAAGACCGATAAGTCCTGGGCAGGTACATGCCGCACATTTGTGCTGAAGTTAAACGATGGAAGTTATCATCGCGCAGATTTCAAGTTTAAGAAGTAAGTTGAGTGACAGTGGAAACCTCGCAAACTAAACCGACTCATCTATCCAAACGGCGACGACACGGCTTTTGGCTAAGCCGTGTCATCCTCCTATTGGGATTACCATTGCTATTGTATTACGGGTACTGTTGGGGCTGGTGGGGACGAAACAGTTTACTCCTACAGTATATCTTTCAGTGCGGTTGCCCAACCTCCAGTAATGAGTCCCGTTATCCAGATAAAGTAGACGTTGTTGTTCCTGCCTGCTTTCAAAATGCAGTTATTCTGTCGCCAAGCGGACGATTATTATATGTAAACCGAAATATGCTTTGGAATGATGTTAGTTACTTTTTGAATTTGCAGACAGGCGAAAAAAACTCATACACCATTCCCAATGGTTCCAGTTATTTTCTGACAGATGATTTGATGTTCCTTCAACTGCGTTATAGTAAAAGCCATGAAGGGGGCGAATATATTTTAGATCGTACAACCGAAAAACTATACCCGCTATCGAAGTTCGAATATTGGCGTTCAGATGCTTATGTTAATGGTAAAGTAAATATTAACGTACTGATTGAAGGATTACAAAAAGCGAGAGCTGTTTTTTTAACTGGCTATGACGACATTGTTGCCATAGCGCCAGACTTTCATGACTTTCCAGAACATAATTTTATCGCCGATTCATTTGACATTCCAGGTGAGACCCCTGATCGGGAAGAGAAATTCCTACAAAACCATGATATACCTTATATCCGTGCTTCCAGTTACTCATATTCTCAAGAGGCTTTATCCCCCGATGGCAGGTTTATTGCCCATCGGTAACCAGCCCGTAAAATCATACCAAAGAGAAGTGGAAAAATCGTGGCAAAATAGAGCCAGGAGAGATCCAGATGAAGAAATCGAAGTTTTCAGAAA
>JAYVUA010000046.1:0-54242 GCA_043788255.1 Anaerolineales bacterium
GCGCGGTTTTGTTATTGGTAGAGGGCGTTTCCTTGATATAATCGGGCGATATTAATCAGAATCTTCACGGTATGGTCAAAATTAATAAATCAACATTGAATTTTTTGGAAAATAAATTATTTTACGAGGCTTTATGCAAAGATTCTTAGGCAAAATATTCAATGTTAATCAAGACGAATTCGGATTATTTGTCTTATTAAGCATATTATTACTGGGCAATACCGTTGCACGCCAAATGACTGGGACAATTGGCATTAGTGACCTGATCATTACTGCCGGTGTAAACCAAACTCTGATCGTAAATGCCATCAACGGGGTCCTGATCTTCATTACCGCACTGCTTGCATCTCTGATCGTGGATCGCTTTGACCGTGTGGAATTGCTTAAGTGGACCTCGTTTGCCTTCGCGTTCGTATTTGTCATTGTCGAAATCATCAGCGTCATTGGCTCATCTGAAAAAATTACCGCCGCGTTGGTTTATCTCATGTCTCAACAACAGTGGCTGCTGTTTCCCATGTTCTTTTGGGTGCTTGCAAACGATATTTTTGAAATGGCACAAGCCAAGCGTTTGATTCCCGCCATTGGCAGCTGGAGTTTTATAGGAAAAGTGATTGGGATCGGCGCAACCCTTTTACCCGCCCTGCTTTTCAAATTTGGGCTGGCAAGCACCAAAGTATTATCCATTGACATTGTAATTCGGTTGAACATTTTTTATTATATGCTTGTCTTTTTACTGATAACGGTCGGCCTAAAGAATATAAAACTGCGTCCGCTGGCAAAATCTGAAGAGACACTAAAAGAGACTTTAACGGAAGGCCGTGATTTTATTAGAGAAGTCCCTTCGTTTCGATATTTGTTAATTGGGGCTATTTTTATCTCCGCCTGTGACGTGATCCTGGAATACCGCTTTTTTGTGGTTGCAAAAGGCACCCTTAGTGACCCTGCCACCTACAAAAATTTTTATAGCCTTTATCTGCTTATTGTTGCACTGATTTCATTTGCCATTCAAGGCTTCGTTACCAGCCGAATTGTTCAGCGTTTACAATTGAAAAATGCTTTCCTGATCCAGCCCTTTGTTGCGTTGGGTTCAACTTTGGCAATGATACTTTCCCCTGAAGTCATCGCAGCCACGATCGGTTCACTTGTATTAAAAATCGGCCGCAACACAATCGACGAATCAACCAGAAAGTCTTTTCAAGGTTTTGTCCCTGAGGAAAGACGCGGGCGTGTAGCACTCTTCACTGACAATTATGCTCCTGCAATAGGAATGTTTTTATCAGCGCTGCTAACATTGGGGATTGTTATTGTCTGTGATAAATTCAATATTCCAAATTCCTTTTATATATACCTCGGCCTCAGTTTAATATTCGCAGGAATTGCCGTATACAACCTTTTGCAGATGCGAAAAGTATACGATAACAGCCTGTTTAACTGGCGCCTTAAACGCCGTAAACGCGGCAGCGATGTTTTCAACAAGTTGGACTTTTAAGACTAATATTTTTCAACAGGAGTAATCCATGACCGAAAATAATCCTTCTCGAACCTCCATATCCATTCGCTACGCAATACCGGGGCTGCTTGCCCTGCTTATTATCATAGCCCTTGGTTTAACAGGCTGGTTTTCATATCAAAACGGTGTGGCCTCTGTCGAGATTCTGGCAAAACGTTTAAACCTTGAAGTTACCCGCCGTATTGAGGAACGCATTGTCAGCTTTGTCGAACCTCCCAAGTTGTTTCACCAGATAAACCTTTCTGTTCTAGAATCTACAAATACCCAGTTGGAGCAGTATGACCTTATGCGTAAACTTTTTTGGAACGAGGTCTACATTAGCGACTCTGTTCCTTATCTATATTACGGCACCGAAGATGGATATTTCCTGGGTATAGATACGAAATATAAAGGAGATCAACCTGCATATAAGATTTTAAATGCAGACACTGTTCCAAACCGTGTAACGTACAGCGTGACGGCCGGTGGGCAGCCCAAAGAACAGCTCGAATCCAAGGAATATGATCCCCGTGTAAGGGATTGGTACAAGGCTGCGGTAGCCGCAGACAGCTTCACCTGGTCTCCGATATATTCATTCTCGGCGCTAAAAGAACTTGGTATATCACCGGTTATACCTGTGAAAACTAGCCAGGGCAAGTTACTGGGTGTGCTCGGGATTGACCTGACACTCGGGGAACTTAGCAACTTCCTGCGAAAACTTGATGTAAGCCCCAACGGCGAAGCTTTTATTATTGAGCGAGATGGAAACATGGTGGCCACATCCACAGATCAACCACCTTATGCAATTGTAAATGACGTGCAAGTTCGTCTAAATGTAAAAGATAGTGATTCGCAACTACTGCGCGACACTACTGAATATCTGCTTTCGAAATACGGAGATTTCGCAAAAATCTCCAAACCTGAACCACTAGCATTTGAAAAAAATGGCGAAAAGTATTATGCACAGGTTAATTCATTAAATGCCAACGGGATCGACTGGCTGGTTGTTGTAGTAGTCCCTGAAAGCGACTTCATGGCACAGGTCACACAAAACCTGCGCAATACAACCCTGCTTGGTATTGCCGCTTTAATTTTATCCACAATATTGGGATATCTATTAGCTGGCTGGATCATTCGACCCGTTTTCACTATCACCGGCGTAGCCGCAAATATTGAAGAACAAAAATGGGAATTGGACCCATTGACAATAGTTTCCAACCGAACCGACGAACTGGGCCAATTGGCACGCGTATTTCAAAAAATGGCACAGGAATTAAGGGCACGCGAGCAAGCCTTGAGACAGCAAGTAAGGGAATTAAGCATTCAAATTGATCAATCAAAACGTGAACAACAAGTTAAGGATATCGTCGACAACGATTTCTTCATAGACCTGCAAAAAAGAGCGGCCGATATTCGAAAAAGAAGCAACCGCAAGAATGATGAAAAATAGATAAAACAAATGAGGCAGCCAGAACAGGCCGCCTCATTTGTTTTATCTCCTTAAATGCAAATTTATTAATTGATGGCTATCTATTATCGGCGGCTTGGAATTAATGATCTGGGTCTCGGAATATCTATTCAGGCTGTGATTGGGGTGTATCCCAGCGCCAAAAGTCACATAAGGGACCAGATCGGGAAGGTGTTTGCCTGAGCTGGAAACCGTATAATGATCGGGAATCAAAATAACGCGGCATGGTTCTGGATATGTCTCCAAAAACTTCAGCAGGGGCTGCACAATCTGAGCATCGATTTCTTCAATGGATTTAGCTTTCCCTGTAACGTTGTGAACATGTGCCTCTTCATCTGGCGCATTGCAGTGAATCAAACAAACGTCCACATCATCCAAATGATCCACAGCAGATTCGAATTTAGCCTTAAGATTTGAGCCGCGGTACCCTGTGGCCCCTTCCGGGATAATTGCTTTTCCTCCCAAAGCTGTGGCCATCCCATATAGAAAGCTTAATCCAGTCACCGTTACATTCCGATACGGCATGGACGGAAAGTTTCGGATCCGCCCAGCTCCCCATGGCCATAACATCAAGCCATCTCGTTTAGATTGATGGATCATATCCACCATTGGCTTATAAATTTCGCCTTGAAATCGCGGCAAAATATCCTCTATTGGAAGGCCCATGGATTCATGCGGCTCAAACAACTGAAGCTGGGTATCATCAGCTTCAAAGTCACGACAGATCATTACATTTCGGTAGCTATTGTCATGGTGGATTTCATAACCGGAAGGAATAGTTACTCCCTTAAGATAATCAAGGGCAGCTTCATTAGTGATCTGGCTTGCTGTAAAATCTTCAAGAATTCCAGATGAACTTACTCGAACAATATTGCAACGTAAAACAAGATCATTCGGATTAGTCGTCAGCCCGAGGGCATACGCCTCAAAAATTGACCTCCCGCGAGGAACATATTCCGGTGGAAAATAACCAAATATTCCCATAATACCAACCAGGCTCCCCAAAGGAAGTCCCTCATACATTGTTTTCGCCAGACCAATACTTCCCCTGCGAACCATTTCATCCATCCCTGGCGTTGAGGCAAATTCTGCAGGCGACATATTGCCAAGCTCTTCATATTGGAGATCGCACATACCATCAGGTATAAGAATAATTAATTTCATCAGAAAACACTCTCCTCATCCATACAAATGGTCCATCTACAACAAAACTGATCATTCTACAAATACAGGAAGGAATTTAAACGCAAGCTATATTTTTATTCTGCAAGAAATTTTATCATATACAAAAATCTTGAAGATTAAATATATTCAATCAAAACATGGAATCTGATGGATAAATTAAAGGCTTATTGTTTTAGTTTACCTTTTCAATAAAAATAATCGCCAAGGTGCTCTCGGCGATTATTTTTATTCCCAATCAAATATACTGTCCAATTGTTCTTCAGGCACATCAAACACAGAGCCATTCTCAGGCAATGCTTCGCGTGTCATCCACTTTGGCAGGCGGTCATCTTCTTTGGTGAAGCCTGCTCGTTTGTTGAATTCGCGTTCCATTTTGATGGTTTCTTTGCCAAGTGCTTGTAAAATATTATCGGGCAAATCATCCCAGCCATAGCGTGCCTTTAATAAACGCTTCACTACCCCATCTGGTGTGGCTGCATAGCCAAAACCTGCAAAGATACAAGCGCCAATCGTATCGTATCCACCCATATTTAATTGGGCATTACGCGACGCTTCGATTTGAGCATTCGGGTCAAGGTGATCTACCTTTGCGCGGATGGTGAGGCCGCAAGTGTGATCTGCGCCCTGCGGAGTCGTGGCATATGTGACGCCTGTGCCTTTGATCGAGCGCGGTTCATACGCGCTCATGGCTTGACGCTTGACAACAGGCACACGTTCAATATTGTGGGCATCGCCCATATCTGCTGCGCCGTCGCCGAGTTTACGTCCGAGTTCAGTGCCTTTGCGAATCTCATCGATCAACTTCATCGCGCCGTCGCCATCGCCCCAGTTCATTAAACCAGCTTCTGCGGCAACGCCGAGCGCCGCACCCACCTCAATTGAATCAAGGCCAAGATCATTTACGTGCCAATTCAAACGTCCGATAGTATCTAATGAATCGATGTCAAGATTCGTACCCATAAGTCCGATCGTTTCATACTCGAGCGGCGAAACAATAATCTTGCCGTCTTCTCCGCCAAAAACATTCGAGCATTTAATTGTACAACCCGCCATACAGGCATGAGACGGGTCAGACGGCTTGCCACGGGTTAAAGTAAATTCACGCAATGCTTCACCGCTGATATTATCCACATGGTCAAATGTGCCGCGTGAAAAATTATGAGCAGGTAATGCGGCAAAACTTTGGCACAATTGCGCAATTGCCGCTGTGCCGTAATCTCGATAGGTGACAGATTGCGGATGTTCCATAACCGATTTTGTATAATCTTTCTGTGCGACTTTAAACGCTTCGGGACTCACGATAGGCGGCTTCTGCCCACCGGCATGATCGAACACGATGGCTTTTAATCCCTTCGAACCCATCACCGCGCCGAGTCCGCCGCGAGCAGCAATACGCGCTGGGACTTTGTCTTTATCAATATTCTGAATCCCCGCGGACTTCATCAACATTTCACCGCCAGGGCCGATCAATGCGATGGCGACTTTATCGCCGTATTTTTCAAGCAGTTTCGGTGCAGTCTCATAAACTCCAACACCCGCCAAATCATCAGCCTTTTCCCACCTGGCGCCATTGAGTGAAAGATGCAAAACCCAGAAACCATCTCCTTTGGGTTTATCTTCAATAATGAGCGCCTTCATACCCATGAAAGCCATATGATAACCAGTTCGTCCACCCGCATTGGCTTCTTTAATCCCGCCAGTTAATGGAGACTTACCGCCCACAGAAATTCGATCTGTGGAAGACAGCATGTGTCCCACCAACAAACCTGGCGCAAAGATGAGTTTATTCTCTGCACCCAACGGATCACATTTTGCATCCATTTCATCAAGCATAATGCGTGCAAGTAGTCCGCGGCCGCCGAGGCGCTCCCATGTTTGAGGGATATCTTCACGATTAAGGGTTTGTTCACGCACATTGATGCGCCAGACTTGTGATTTGTAATCGGTCATGATTTTCTCCAGTTTAGTCGAAGGTCAAAAGTCAAAGGTCTTATGAATAACTTTCGACCTTCGACTTTTGACAGATTTATGCAAACAAGGAAACTACTGCCTCTTTAAATACCTTCGTATGATAATCCACATCGGCTTGTGTGGTTTCGGGAGAAATCAATGCCATGTTATGAAAAGGCGTCATCAGAATGCCGCGGTTGAGGGCGTAGAGATGCATGTAGCGGTCCAGTTCTGCGTCAATGGCAGCGTGAGCTTCTCCACCATTTTTGGGCGGGTTGGGACGAAACCAATACTCAGAACGATTACCCAGTTGCTTAACGATCCACGGCAATTCAAACTCCTTGATCACATCTTGAACACCAGCCGTAAATTGTTCTTGAAGTGCTGTGGCTTTCGTATAAAACTCTTCAGTCAATACATGTTGCAACGTGGCCTTCATCGCCGCAATAGACAAAGCATTCCCTGAAAGTGTGCCGCCAATACCGCCCACATCTGAGTCTTCCACAGAGAGTTTCTCATTGAAAGCTTGCGACACTTCTTCAGTGAAACCATAGATCGCAGCGGGCACTCCTCCAGCGAGGGGTTTGCCAAGGGTTAAGAAATCAGGCTGAAGACCGTGCGAAGCGCTGTATCCGCCTGGGCCTGCGCAGATAGTGTGAGTCTCGTCAATGATGAGATAGGTCCCATATTTGCGAGTCAATTCGCGCAGAGCATCGTGATAACCAGGCTTGGGATGTATGATGCCAATATTGGTCATGACGGGTTCGGCAAGGACAGCCGCAACTTCACGAGACGAGAGCGCGGTTTCAAGTGCGCCGATATCGTTGAACTCAATCACCTTTGAAGTTTCACGCGGATCAATTTGCGGGCCCATATTATTGGGGCGCGACATGGGCGTGCCTTCCTCGTCCATCGTGATAAAGGTTTCATCCACCGAGCCGTGATAGCAATAATTGAAAACGAGGATTTTCGGTCGGCCCGTGATGAGACGAGCCATGCGAAGCGCGAAACGATTCGCGTCGGTGGCGGTAAGAGCAAATTGCCAATATGGAAGTTTGAAGCGGCGCTGTAATTCCTCGCCGACCCAGATCACATCTTCAAACGGCAGCATAAGCGTGATGCCGTTTTGGATTTGCTCGGTAATGGCTTTGACAGTAGCTTCTGGCGCGTGACCTGTCATTGCGCCTGTGTCACCGAGACAAAAATCTATGTATGAATTGCCATCTACATCAGTAAAATGCGCGCCTTTGGCTTCTTTTGCAAAGATGGGAAATGAACCCGCCCAGCGGATCATCCATAACATCGGCACGCCGCCATGCAAAGACTTGCGCGCGCGCTGATAGAGTTCGTAGGATTTGGGATGGTTTTTATGGAATAGTTGCTCCTCTTTTGTAAGAAGTGAAACGAGTTTAGGGCGATTAAGGTTAGGCATGATTTTCCCAAGTACTAGTTAGATAAATGCATATTCTTTATTTATACAACTGATAAACAACAGTCGTTACTTCAGCTTCGCTCTTCACTATAATATTGTCGATTCTATAATCATATGGATGTCCTGGACAATCACTCATTTTACATGTAAGTATGTAATATTCACCCGGCTCTAGCTGCGCCTCGAAAACCCCCTGCTTATTTGTACCAGACCATCCTAAAGACAAACTTGTTGAGTTTTGACAAATTCCTTTTCCATCAGTAATTTTACATATAACAAACCAATGCTCAGGAACAAGACTACCATTAACATCTGTAAATTTAACTATCAGATTTGGATTTGGCAATTGATAGGTGTAAGTGGTTATATTATTATCGCTTATATCAATGTCTTTAAATTCATTTTCTGTATTTATCCTGACTAAATATTTTCCACTTCTGAACGAGCCTTTAAACACACCCGTAGAATCCGTATAATTTCCTGGATTCGAAGGGGTGCAGATTATTACCGGAGTATCATAATTACAGACTTGCAATCCTATGTTTGGTAATGGGTTTCCGTCCTTATCTTTAATCGTCAGAATAAAATTAGGTTCAGCAGATTTCTGAAGTTCAATGGCAAGCGGTATTTTGAAAGTAATATTGGTGACTTTATCACTGAAAACATCAATCCAATCTGTCTCATGCTCGATACACGCTCCATCATTTTCATTAGTTGGATAACCCGGCTCACAAAACCAAAAGGAATAACGACCTGGTTTCATTGCCTGAGAAAAAGTGCCCGAAACCATGAATGGCTGAGCATAGCCACGTGTACCATCAGAATTCTCAGCTTGGCGAAGCATACTTACATGGGTGAGATTGACAAGTTGATCATTTTGATCTACAAAATTTACAACTAAATTCGGACCTGTTGCCAATGGATTGAGCATATGCTTCAATTTATAAATATCGCTATAATTGTCAACACCTGCGCCACATGTAGCAACTGTGCAATCAGCCAGCACCCCTAATATCTCTTGCTTTATTTGAGCACGAAAATCTTGAACTGAAATACCAAAAGAAGACTGGAAGGCATCGTTCGGTTTAGTGCCGCGACCAATTGAATCACAAAACTGAGTGAACGCCATTGTTCCATGTTGATCAAATAAATGTCTGACGATAACAGCACTTACAGCGTGCTCATTAAACCAATCATTTTCTTTCCATGTGTCAACTTGCCAATAACCTAATGCATACTCATCACTCAAATCATATTTAAATTCTTCGGGATTCACAGCTCCAGCCGCTATATAACCAACGTAGCCTGCCTGCCCTTCAATCATAAAAGTTGTGGGTTGATAGGGCGGGTAATTAATTTGAACACATCCATGCTCATATTGCCAATAGTGGGTTAATTCATGAACTATGAGAGCAATTGCACGACCCTGAGACTTAGGTCTCTCTGCTTTAAATACTTCAGAACCTACATTGAGATGGATATAGGGATCTCCATTTGTTGGCACAGTAAATGCACCAGCACCTCCCGCCTCTTTAGCAGTTTTCTCAGATGGATCATTCAATACAACAATCTTGACACCACGCGCAAAGTCACTGCCAAAATTATTCAGTAAAAAATATCTTGCGATTTGAATACCATTTTGTATAAAGTCTCGGTCTACCTGTGAGACGTTATCCGCAAATTGATAAGTGTTTAGGTCAGTCGACAATGTGGGCGTCGGCGAAGGCGCAACTGTAGATGTAAGGGTTGGCAATGGAGTTTCTGTTGCCGTCGCAGATGGGGCAACAGTCGCAGAAGGCAAAGATGTTGACGTCGGGGCGCTTACAGATGGGGCACAAGAAGAAATTAAAAAGGCAAATATAGCAATAGACCACAAGGGATATTTCATAAGGTGCCTCTTTTGAAGATCATAAATGCATTTTATAGGTTTTTAGTTTATTTAAATAATCAAAATCTACTTCAACAATGAATTGGGCTTCTTGTAATTTATTTAATTGAATCTTTCAAGGCTTCGCCAAAGATTTTCAAGCCATCGTTGATCTGCTCGGATGTAACATTCAATGGGGGAATCCAACGCAAAATATTATCGTAGGTTCCACAAGATAAAAGCAGCATCCCTTTTTCTTCAGCAGAGTGAACGATGTCTTTGACTAATGATTTGGCTTTGGCTTGGGTTCCATCCACGATAAATTCAGTGCCGACCATTAAACCTTTACCGCGCACATCCCCGATCTGTGGATATTCTTCCTGAAATTTGCGCAGGCCTATCATTAGCTGGATGCCTTTTTCTGTGGCATTTTCCAACATCTTTTCGTCTCGCATCGCGCGGATGGTTGCCACACCTGCCGCACAAGCGACTGCGTTACCGCCATAGGTTCCGCCAATGGAACCGACATCGAGTTTCTTCATGATTTCTGTACGGGTGAATACACCTGAAAGCGGCATGCCCGAGGCAATGCCTTTTGCTGCCGTGATGATATCGGGAACAACATCAAAATGCTCAAGCGCGAACCATTTTCCTGTACGGCCAAAACCTGATTGCACTTCATCGAAGATCAGCATAATTCCGTGTTTGTCGCAGATTTCGCGCAAACCCTTCATGAATGAAGTCGGCGGGACAATATATCCGCCTTCCCCCAAAACGGATTCAATCAATATTGCGGCAGTATCTTTTGGCGCAGTTTGTGAGGTGAGCAAATATTCAAGCTGACCCAAAGCATATTGACTGGCTTGTTCTTCGCTCATACCCATATTAAAAGCGTACGGGAAGGGCGAAACGTAAATCCCTGCGGGCAATGGGCCGAAACCCGTGCGATAGCCCGTCTTGGACGTGGTGAGCGCCATGGTGGCATGTGTGCGCCCGTGGAAGGAACCGTTGAAGACGATGATGTTCTGCCTGCCTGTGGCGGCTTTTGCAATTTTAACTGCGTTTTCAAGAGCTTCCGCGCCAGAATTGGCAAAATAGAAACTATCAATTTCAGGCGGGACAATTTTTCTGATTTCTTCGATCAATTGCAGCATTGGCTTGTGAACAACAATATTTGCCTGCGCGTGTAAAAATAAGCCAGCCTGCTCGCGGATCGCTTCGACTACTTTCGGATGACAGTGACCTGTATTGGTCACACCAATTCCGCTGGTGAAATCCAATAGTTTTTTACCATCATCGGTGTAGATATATGCGCCTTCGGCACGGTCTGCAACAAAGTTGAAGATTCGGCTCCAGGCGGGAGTCATGTGGGAGAAGTTTTCTTGATAGAGTTGATTGGTCATAATTATCCTTGAGATTAAAGAGCCTAAACACGAAGGACACGAAGTACACAAAGGGGAAGACGATTAATCTTGCCCACTTTTTCCTTCGTGTCCGTTGCGTCCTTGGTGTTTAATGTTTTTATGCAGGCAGATATTCCGCTGCCCATTCAATGTCATGCTTCTTCAAAGTCTCGCGGGTTGGCACACCGTCATTGGTCCAACCTGCCAGCTTGTAATATGTATTGAGAGCAGAATCAAATTCATCTTGAGTCAGAACGAAGCCCGCTGTTGGGCCTGTCCCTTTCAAAGCTTTGAGGAATTTCTTTGGCAGTTGATCATCCTTGCGTCCGAATCCTTCGCGGGCATTAAAAGTACGGAAGAGATCCAAACGGCGGCGGCCAACTTCCATAATTTCTTCGAGGGTCAAATCCCAGCCTGTGACTGAGTTCATCATCGCGACTGTGTCTTTGCCGTCGTATAAAGTCCACGTGGGGCCGTAGACGAACTGACAGAGTTCAGCGGAATCCAGCATTGAATAAAAGACCTCGGTCTCATACGCAAAGCGGACTTTTTCATCGGTCAGGCTGTAAGCAGGCTGTGGATCACCCAGCCCAATTTGCTTGAGGCGGTCAAGGTTGAAATCGCCAACGCCTTCTTCGTAGTATGGATCATGCTCGCTTGATTGATGATCTGCACCAAAAGGATTGACGGCATAGATCAGCGCAAGGCTGCGCTTGGCTTGCGGCATGTGCGCGGGAGCTTCAGCGCCCTTAAAGGTAATCAGGAATTCATCAGAACCTTTGCCCCAAACTTTTGCGGCGCGTTCGGAACCCATGCCGAGAGTTTTACCGAATTCACCTTCACCCTTGACCATCATGTACAAAGCCTGAATCATCGCATCGGTATTCCCGAATTTGAGTTCAAGTCCGCCTGTTTGTTCCTTGGTAATCACACCGTTTTCAAAACATTCCATTGCAAAAGCAATCGTTGCGCCAGCGGCAATTGAATCAACTGCGTATTCGTTGCAAACTTGATTCGCCAACGAGATCGCCGCGAGATCATCCACTCCGCAGTACGAGCCAAACGTGCCGAGAGTTTCATATTCGGGGCCGCCATAACGTGGATCCACTTTATACGCGCCGTCTTTAATTTCAACCACACGTTTGCATTTGACCACACACGCATAACAGGTATCACGTTCCTTCAAAATGGTTTCAGCCATTTTCTCGCCGCTGATCGGTTCACAACTTTCAAATTGACCTTCGGTATAGTTACGAGTCGGCAATGTGCCGATGGTGTTGTTGAACAAAACCACAACCGCCGTACCAAACTTGGCAAGACCGTCCATGTCACCATTTTCAGGAATCGCTTTCGGGCCAATACGATTCAATGCGGTTAATGCTTTCGGGTCAGCCACGGCTACTTTTTTCTTTCCGCGCACCACAACAGCCTTCAAATTTTTGGAAGCCATCACCAGCCCCATACCCGTGCGCCCATTATGGCGGTTGGACATGGAACACAGCGAAGAGAACAGCACACCATTTTCCGCGCCGATGCCGTGCTGTAAAATTTCCGCCTTCGGGTCAACTTCCTTATGAATGATATCGTCCACTTCCCCCGTCAGTTTGCCCATCAAATGCGCAGCATCGCGCAATTCATAATTCCCATCAATGATCGCCAAATATACAGGCTTGGGTGATTTTCCTTTGACAACGATTCCGTCAAACCCCGCAAACTTTAATTCAGCAGGAAAAAATCCACCGCTTTGCGAATCGCCAATGCCGCCGCTAATCGGAGATTTCGCATTCGCGTTCAAACGGCTTTGGCCAGAAATTGCCGCGCCGGTTGTGACACCAGCCATCAAGGTTAATACATTTTCAGGGCTAGTCGGCTCAGCGCCTTTGGGCATATCGCGCAGAATGTAGTGCATTCCCATCGCCGAACCGCCAAGGTACTTGCGGTAAAAAGCCTCTTTTGGCTCCTCCACCTCAAGCGTGCCTTTTGTTAGGTCAACGTGCAGGATCTTTCCGTTATATCCGTTGGGCATGAGACATCCTCCGAAAATATAGTTTTTTTGATTATACAATTACGGATGAGTTATGACAACTTGACTTTTCCGAAAGCGACAGCAATTAACTACCTAATAATTTTTTCCAACGTTCTGCTGCCCACTTCCTTCCCTAGCCGACAATTGACACGATACCAAGAGACATTTCACCACCTTGTTCATTCACAAAATTGAAGGTATGCTAACGACATTATCCTCCTAAACATGTCCCACCAAGAAAGGAAAACTCATGATTCCTACCCTGCCCTTTGGGCGAACCGGCCACAACAGTACCCGCACTATTTTCGGTGCAGCCGCATTTTGGGAAACCCCTCAAAAAGATGTTGATTCCACGATGGACTTAATCCTCCAAAATGGAATTAATCATGTTGACACAGCCGCAAGCTACGGCCAATCTGAACAACTGCTTGGAGACTGGATTCGGCGCAATGGCAAGCCATTCTTCCTTGCCACGAAAACAGATCAACGCACAAAACAAGCCGCCTACGATCAAATCCGCCGCTCGCTCGATCTATTACATGTCCCCCAGGTGGACATGATCCAACTCCACGCCCTGCACGAGGAACCCGATTGGACAACTGCCTTTGCTCCTGGCGGAGTCATCGAAGCTGTGATTCAGGCACGCGATGAAGGATTGATCCGCTTTATCGGCGTAACAGGTCACGGCGTGCCTGTGCCCGAGTTTCATCTGCGCTCACTCGAACAATTTGATTTTGATGCTGTACTTCTTCCCTATAGCTATGTGATGATGCAAAATCCGATTTACGCCGAAAACTTCAACAAGCTAATGGCGGTCTGCAAGGAAAAGAACATCGCCCTGCAAACCATCAAAGGTATCCTGCGTTCACCATGGAATGATGTACAGCAAAACCGAACCACATGGTATCGTCCGCTTGAAGAGCAGGCCGATATCGACCTCGCAACACATTGGGTTTTTGGTAATCCACAAGCCTTCTTAAACACCGCAGGCGATATTAACATCCTGCCGCGCATTCTTGAAGCTACCCATCGTTTTGAATCATGTCCTTCTGATGAGCAAATGCAAAATCTCACTGACCGCCTCAAAATGGAATCCCTTTTTGTGTAAAAAATCCCGATCTGATGAATATATTCAGGTCGAGATTTTCAATATATATTTCTTAGGTCATGCTAATTCTTTAGTCATCTCTTTGATTCCATACGGGAAGCCGTAATCGGCCATCTTCTCCATAAATGGATCAGGTGGAAACGCCTCAGGGCCAAGCACGCCTATCCCTTTCCATATGCCATGTTCGATCAAATCCATTGCAATGACCGCGCTAAATGCCGTCTGCGCTACCACAGCTTGACAACCCCACGCATCCATACAGGCTTTGTTGTCCGCCACTTGATAGAGATACACCTGGCGCGGCTTGCCATCCTTTGTACCTTTTACCCATGTCCCGGCGCAAGTCTTGCCAGACATCTTATCACCCAGATGAGCGGGGTCGGGCAAACAGGCAGCCACTACGTCACGCGGCGCAACCTGCAACCCTTTAACGGTAATCTTCTCTTTATTGTCGAGACCCAACATATGTAAAGTTTTGAGCACGCTGATGAATTGATCACCCAAACCATATTTGAACGTGGCTCGTTTGGTCTTTATCCAACGCGGCATGAGCAACACTTCTTCATGCTCCACGTTGACAATTTCCACGGGGCCGATCTCTGGGAAGTCAAATACTTCAGGTTCAGAGAATGGCGCGGTGGTGGTCCATTCACCATTTTGCCAAATCACAGGCGGGTTCAAACATTCTTCGATGGTTGTCCAAATCGAGAAATTGGGAGCGAACTCATAACCTTCAATGGTGATATTTGCTCCATCTCGAATACCCAGTTCTTCGATTTCATCAAATAGGTGATCTGCCGCGTAACGAGCAAACACATCTGCCATGCCTGGTTCCACACCAAAGCCGACGAGCGCGAGCAAGTTTTTCTTTTCCCAATCTAGGGCTTTTTCAAATTGATAATCACCCAGTTTGATACCGGGTTTATTGAACGGATCAGTCGGATGCGGCTCAGACAAAGTCATGGCCATATCCATGTATATCACGCCGACATTGTAAGCCGCATCGAAAATTTGTTTGTTGAAAATCGGGTCAACCGAATTCATGATCAAGTCTACGCTATATTTTTTGGCGAGGTCTTCGATGCTTTGCTGGTTACTCGCATCTATAAATTCAACGGGGAAACGCTTGTTGTCTCCCATTTTCTTCTGCACTTCTTCAGCGCGCTTGATGTTGTAGTCTGCGAGCACCATCATACCCACCCATTTACGCGGTTTTGCAATTGCCACAATTGCCTCACCCACACCGCCTACTCCGACCAAAAGAACTTTCATAATATTTTTATTTCTCCATTAGTTTTATAACCCGTCAGGGTTAGATTAACATTTTATTTGTCTTCGCCCTATTGTGACTTATTCAATTTAAGAGCGAAAAAATTATGGAAAGAAGGCTAAATGTGTTAAGTTGGCTGTTGAGGCGAAGCAGGCCTGTGGTTAGTGTCGAGGCGAGATTTACATCCTAGAAATATATCTCTTTCATGATCTTCATGTGCATGAAAGTCTCCGTCTCGCGGATGCCATCCACCTTGGCGAGTTTTTCGGTGAGAAATCTAAGCATATCTTCATCATCTTTACAAAATACCTCAGCCATGATGTCGTATCTGCCGCTAACGACAACGAGGTAAACCACTTCCTTGATCTTTGCAACATTCTCAGCAACCTGCAACATCTTACGTCCATCTGTACGAATACCAATAAGCGCCATGGTGCGCATGCCCATCATTAATGGATTGGTCACTGCAACCACTTTGAGATAACCAAGCTCAACCAGGCGGTTATAGCGCTGACGGATCATACCGGGTGAAACATTGAGCTGCTCGGCAATTTGAGCAAAAGCTTCGCGGCCATCTTTGCGCATGGCCTCAATAATATGTTGATCGATACTATCGAGTCGATTGGACTGACCACTATCGATTATGCTTTCCATTGGTTTATTTTATTCCTTTAATGAATTATTGTCAATATTTATATGACGATAAGTTATAAAATCAAACTTTTGAATGCGTAATAATCATAAACCTGACGCGAAACAAGGTCTAATATGCAAATTCCCCGACAGGCAAACGCACCCATCGGGGAATTCCTTATTTACAAACAGATTTGATTCAAAAAGTTGGCAGTGAAATCTGGGGGCAATTTATTGACCTTTGACTTCAACCCAAATCGCATCATACAAAGGCGTGGCTTCGCCAACATCTGCAATACGGTGTCCTCTCTTGACCGCATCTGCAGGGACGTTGGTGATTGGTGATGCCATATATGCATCAAAGAGTTCCTTTTGGTTGGTCTTGGCATAATCAAGCGCAGCCTGGTTTGGATTCGTGTACGGGAAGTCTCGCAGCATCATCCAGAAAATATCGCCCTGCATGGTGTAGTTGAGCCAGGCATAAGCAGCATCGGCATGCGGCGCATCGGCGAGCATTGCCCAGTTATCCTGCCATAAAATCGCACCTTCTGTTGGGTAGACATATTGGATGGAGGGTTTTTCCTTTTGGGCAAGCAATGCTTCAGCGGTCCATGTCATGCCAAGGTCTACATCGCCAGCAATAAGGGCAGTCTTGGGGCTATCGCTATCAAACAACTTAATATTTGGTACAAGTTTAGCAAGTTTCGCCTTGGCCTGATCAAGTTGAGTCTTGTCAGTCGTATTGACATCGTAACCCAGCGTCAAAAGAGTCAGCCCAATTGTAGCGCGAGAATCATCAAGGAAAACCATCTTACCCGCATATTCGGGTTTCCAAAGGTCTTCCCACGATTGGGGAACATTAGCAACTGCGTCAGTGTTGACTACGATCGCGTCAGTGCCGGCCTGATAAGGAATGGTATATTTATTTCCTGGGTCGAATTCAAAATTAAGGTAATTGGAGTCAAAATTTTTCAATGCTGGTAATTTAGCATGATCCAGTTCCTTCAACAAATTCTGGCGCGCCATCAAAGCAATGATGTAATCAGTGGGTTGAACAAGATCGTAATTAGACCCACCCGCAGAGACCTTGGCGAACATCTCTTCATTGCTGGAATACTCATCGCGATTTACCTTGATTCCATAGACGAGCTCAAAACACTCGATCATTTCAGGCGGAATATATTCCGTCCATACGAAAATGTTTAACTCGGTTGACTTAACCTCAGACGGGAATTCCGCCGCAGGGCACACAAACCCAGTGGAAGTGACCTTTTCAGAGGCACTCACCGCTGTGGCAGTGGCTTGCTTTCCGCCGCCACAGGCTATCAACACCATACTTACGGCGATAACCAGCCCCATCAAATTGAACAGATTTTTTTTATTCATTTCTTCTCCTCAAGAAAAATGTTTGGATACGCGTTCAGTCAGAACGCGGGATGCCTAAATTATGAATGCGGTTTTTCTTCACGATTTTGAATGATCTGAAGTGTCAACACTGCCAGGAAAACTACCAGGATCCAAACCGTGGAGAGAGCATTAACCTGCGGCGTGATAATACGTCTCAACAGACCATATACATAGATCGGCAAAGTGGTGGACCCTGGGCCATTTGTAAAAAAGGTAATCACAAAATCATCCAGAGACAGAGTGAATGCCAGCAAGGCTCCCGAAAGAACACCAGGCAAAATCATAGGAAAGGTCACACGCTTAAAGGTGATCCATTCATTGGCGCCAAGATCCATTGCAGCTTCTTCATAGGATTTATCAAATCCCTGCAAACGAGCCTGCACAACCAGAGCAACAAACGGGACCATAAATGCAATATGGCTGATCGTGACTGTAAATATTCCCAGCGAAAGACGGGCATTGCCCACCAAGTGAAGCGCATTATTTACCCATCCAAAAAACTGACTGAACAAAGAAAGGATACCTATGCCCATTACAATTTCAGGGATAACTATGGGAATATACAATGAAAGCTGTGAAAACGGCTTCATTTTGAAGTCATAGCGCTGAAGAGCAAGAGCCGCCATGGTGCCAATGACCGTGGAAACAATGGTTGCGACAAAGGCAATCGTCAACGTATTGCGAGCCGCCTCCCCAACATCCTTGTTCTTTGCGAGTTCACAATACCAGTGAAATGGTCCGCACGGGCTTGATTTCACAAGGCTGCCTTCCATAACAACCCGATCGCTATAGGCTGGAATAAATCCTTCGAATGTCACATTTGCCCTGGAAGCATTGAAAGAATATAAAATCAAACCGACGATCGGAGCATATAAAAAGACATACACCAGAACCGCAGCAGCAGTAACAAATGGAGAACGGCGAAATGGGTTCATGCGACTACGATCTCCTCTCCAAACCCAAATTTGCGAGTGTAGAAATATGTAACAATCAACGTCATTACCATTAATATCAGGGATGCAGCAGAACCAAAGGTTGGGTCTCGCGCATCCAGGAATTGGCGTTGGATCAAATTTCCAACAAGGATTACCTGCCTGCCGCCAAGAATATCCGAAACGATAAATGTTCCCATTACGGGGATAAACACCAGGATCGTCCCAGCCACCACGCCAGGCATGGACAATGGCAGCGTGACACGCGAAAAAGTCTTGACCGCATTAGCGCCCAAATCGGCAGCAGCTTCATACAAAGAGTTGTCTATTTTTTCCAGAGAAGTGTAAATGGGCAGGATCATGAAAGGCAAAAACTCATAGACCATGCCAACCAGAACCGCGCCGGGTGTGTACAGCATCTCGAATGGCGTAAATGGAATGTGCAACAAATGCATAATCCAGCCGATTATGATGTTGATCGCACCCTCCTTGCGCAGCAACATCATCCAGGCATATACACGGATAACAAAGTTAGTCCACAAGGGAATGAGTACCATAAACAAATACATATTTCTCTGCTTGGGATGCGCACGGGCAATAAAATACGCAAGCGGGTACGCCAGTGTAATGACCAACAGTGTGGTATTAAAGGCCAGCGACAAGGAACGCCACAGTATATTCACATATAAAGGATCGAAACATGAAGATTGTCCATCGGGGCAATCAGTGCTATAACCGATCAGGCGGGTGTAATTATCCAACGTAAAGGTATAAATCACATTACCGTCAGGGCTGCGCTTTCCAAAACTTACGATCAAAGTCAGAATCAAAGGGATAATAAGCAGGACGAACAGCCAGACTGTTGTAGGCAGCGCGAGCAAGGTACCTTGCGCAGATTTACTTTCGCGAAGTCGCTTAAGCATGGTTAATCCTTTTTCAATATCAACGTATTTTCAGGCATAAGCATCAATGATACTTCCTGCCCTACAACGTAAAATGATTTTGGATCAAGGCGGGAAATACGATTCTGTTCCCACACTTTAAGTTGAGTGCCCTTCACGTCCACAAACACATGCGTGTCTGCGCCAATGTAAACCGTATTGGTCACCCTGCCGTGGAACAAACTTTCACCCTTTGCAGATTTTTCTGTAACTCTGATTTTCTCAGGGCGAATACAAACTACGACTTCCTCCCCTTTGACAAGCCCTTCCGAAATTGGCATTCCCACCACTTCAGAATTTAATCCTGGAATAAAAACGCTCGCTTCATTTTTGGACATGGACTTGATCTTGCCTTCGAGGAAATTTGACTCCCCGATAAAATCAGCCACGAACTTATTAGACGGGCGCTCGTATACTTCAACCGGCGTACCCATTTGTTGAACCTTGCCCTTGCTCATTACCGCAATACGATCAGACATGGTCAACGCTTCTTCCTGATCATGCGTAACGTAAATGAACGTTATGCCAAGTTGAACCTGCAAAGCCTTTAACTCAAGCTGCATTTCCTTGCGAAGTTTTAAATCCAATGCACCAAGAGGCTCGTCAAGCAAAAGAACATCAGGGGTCTTGACCAAGGCGCGAGCAAGCGCAACTCGCTGTTGTTGGCCGCCAGAAAGCTGCTTGGGCTTGCGGCGCCCCAAACCGGTCAACTGCACCATATCAAGTGCGTGCCCCACGCGCTTATCAATCTCGACTTTATCTGCGCCTTCCATTTCCAAACCGAAGGCAACATTTTGAAAAACAGTCATATGCTGAAATAATGCGTAACTTTGAAACACCGTATTCACTTTTCGCTGAAATGGAGGGGTGTGCCCCATGGCCTCGCCTTCAATATATACCTCACCTTCGGTTGGCCATTCAAACCCAGCGATCATTCTCAATGAAGTGGTCTTTCCACAACCCGAAGAACCAAGCATGGAAAAGAATTCTCCGTTTTTAATCTGCATGGTCACATGGTCTACAGCAGCCATTTCATTTCCTTCAGGTGTAATAAAACGCTTTACAATATCTCGCAATTCAACTGCAAATTCACTGACCATTTATCTTCTCCGTAATGAAAATTATAATTCTTTTAGAACTTCGCCCAAACAATCAAGCAATATATCCATTTGCGCCTGGGTAATAATTAACGGCGGTTCAATGCGGATGGTTTGAGCACTGGTTAAAGTGCCAGCTACCAATATACCCCGTTTAAATAATCCTGAGGCAACTTTATAGCCAATTTCAGGGGTTTGGAAATGCATTCCGATCAAAAGACCTTTGCCTGTTATTTTCTCATAAATTTGCGGATATTGCTCAGCGAATTTTTTCAAATTGGAAATCAAATATTCGCCTTTTTCAGCAGCCTTCTCCCAGAGGCGTTCCCGCAAGGTGACATGAATCGCAGCGATCGCAGCAGAGCAAGCCAAAGCACCGCCGCCTGTAGTTGTCGTGTGCATGAATGGGTTGGGATACATCATTGGCTGATATATCTCTTCGGTAGTACATACCGCGGAAACCGGCATAACACCTCCGCCAAGGGACTTGGCAACGGTTAATATATCAGGTGTGACATTCCAATTGTCAACGCCCCACAGCTTCCCCGTCCGGCCCAGACCCGTTTGCACTTCATCCGCAATTAATAGAACGCCATATTTCTTTGTCGCAGCACGAATGCGCGGCCAGAAATCATCAGGCGGAACGATCGCGCCTGACTCGCCTTGAATGGGCTCAAACATCACCGCAGCAACACCGATGCCAACCTTTTCACAAATTTCAAGCTGTTTTTCAACTGCATCTGCATCACCAAATGGGACGTGATACACCTGCCCTGCGTATAGCGCACCCATTGAGGCACGGTAATCTGCCTTGCCCATCAATGAAAGTACGCCCATTGTTTTGCCATGAAAAGCCTTTACACCAACGATGAACGCGGTTTTGCCAGTAAAAAGTTTGGCGATCTTCATCGCGGCTTCATTGGCTTCTGCTCCACTTGCAGCGAACCAGCTATATTTCAAATCGCCTGGTGTAATGCTTGCGAGCAGCCTTGCCAGCACACCGCGCAACGGGTCAATTAATTCCTGTGACGGCATAGGTGACCGATTCAATTGTGCCTTGACCGCATTTACCACATCAGGATGACTCCATCCCAAATCCATCATTCCGTAAGCGCCGAGAAAATCAAGGTATTCACGGCCTAAGACATCTTTGAACACTGAGCCTGAGCCTGTCCACTCCACTGCAGCCCAATCACCTGACTCAGTTACAGACTTGCGATATTCCAGCCAGTTTCGGTTGTAATGCTCTGCAAAATTTGACTTTGATTCAGCGATGATCTTGTACGCTTCTTCTTGTGTTGGAAATTCGTTCTTCTGGATCAAATCCAGCCAGCGGGATGAATAGTCCAATGCATCTTCGTAATCAGGGTTCATAAAAATCCTTAAGTCCATGTCGTTGCGAGGGTGGCGGTTTTCCTCCTGAAGCAATCTCCCACGTGCGAAGGGATTGCTTCGTTGCGAAGAACAAGAGCGCTCCTCGCAACGACATTATTAATTTAGAATTTCCTCGTCCACTCTTTGGGCCAGCGTTCCACCACAATTTTCTTTTGTGTAAAGAACTCCACTGCATCCATGCCTTGTCCATGCATATCGCCAAAGAAAGAATCCTTCCAGCCGCTGAACGGGAAGAAGGCCATCGGCGCGGCCACACCGATATTGATACCGATATTGCCTGCGTCGGCTTCATATCTAAACCTGCGGGCTGCATTGCCGCTGGATGTGAATAAACTGGCCTGATTGCCATATTGTCCGCTGTTTACCAATTGGATGGCATCGTCGATCGAATTCACATGCATGAGACTTAATACCGGCCCGAAGATTTCTGTCTTGGAGATCTCGCTTCCCTGCGGGACGTCGGATAGAATCGTGGCTCTGACAAAGGTTCCACGCTCGTAGCCTTTTACTACAGTCCCGCGCCCATCCACTGGAACACCTGCGCCTTCTTTTGCGCCAAGAGCAATCAGTTGTTCAACGCGTTGTTGTGACGCTGTATTAATGAGAGGTCCCATTTGAGTACCAGAGTCCATGCCATAACCGACAGTTCTTGACGAAGCGGCATCACAGATCAACTCAGTGAATTGATTGCGCGCTTCACCCACTGTCACAGCGAGGGAAACTGCCAAACAGCGTTGACCAGCACACCCGAAGGCTGAATCGGCGACGATCTTCGTCGTCATTTCCATATCTGCATCGGGCAAAATGATGACGGGATTCTTCGCCCCGCCTTGCGCTTGTACACGTTTACCGTTTGCCGCAGCAGTCGCATAAATATATTTTGCAACATTGGTCGAGCCAACAAAAGTAACTGCACGAATAGCGGGATGTTCGAGAATCGCATCGACAGTATCTTTTGAGCCATTGACCATGTTGACCACACCCTTCGGAAAACCAACTTGCTCAATCAGCTTAAAAATAAACTGCATCGTCATTGGCACTTTTTCAGAAGGCTTGACGATGTAGGTGTTGCCCGCCGCAAGCGCATAGGGCAGATACCAAAATGGAATCATGCCGGGAAAATTAAACGGCGCGATGGTGGCACACACGCCCACAGGCTGGCGGATCATGATCTCGTCAATGCCGGGTGCAATGTCTTCGACAAATTCGCCCTTGCTCATATGCGGCATGCCGCAGGCGACTTCGATATTCTCATACGCACGCACCATTTCAGCTTTGGCTTCTTCGAAAGTTTTGCCAGCTTCATTGGTAATGAACTTTGCAATTTCGTCTGCATTCTCGCGCATAAGATTGCGCAGTTTGAACAAATATTGCACGCGGTCATTGACAGGCACTTTGCGCCATGAAACAAATGCTTCACTGGCTGCTTTTGCCGCAGCATCTACATCCGCTTTTGTGCCGAGCGGAGTTTTCGCGATCACATCTCCAGTTGCAGGGTTGATAACATCGAAATAACTCTTTACGGCTGGCTTGACCCATTCACCATTTATATAATTTAAGATTTCCATAAATTCTCCAAAAGAGATATTCGGTAATTCGTTATTCGAATTCAATTCCCGAATATCGAGTATCGAATCACGAGGTTTGCGTATCCATCAATTCGGCCAAACCTTCGTCCAACAGATTCAAGCCTTCGTCCAACTGTTCTTCATTAATTATCAACGGCGGAACAACGAAGAGAATATTTTTGAAATTGAACACATACACGCCATTGGCAACCATGAAATTCTTTAGTGTGGTGATATCCAATGGCTCCTTAGTTTCGCGATTCTTCACCAATTCCAACGCGGAGAACATGCCGATATAACGAACATCACCCACGGAAGGATGTTTGGCTTTTAACTCTTCCAATCGATTACCAAGGTGCTTGCCAACTTTTTTGGCATTGTCAAATATCTTTTCTTCTTCATAAGCTTCAATCGTAGCGAGTGCCGCTGCACAAGCCAAAGCATGACCGTTGTAAGTTAGGCCTGCAGAAAGCATATGACTATCAAAATATTTTGCAATATGCTCGCGAACAATGACAGCGCCCAACGGCACATACCCAGACGTGATGCCCTTTGCTGTGGTTATGATGTCAGGAGTTACCTTCCAGTTATCCACAGCAAACCATTCGCCAGTACGACCCCAGCCGCTCATGACTTCGTCAGAGATCAACAGGATGCCATACTTATCGCAAATTTCGCGCATGCGCGGCCAATATTCATCGGGCGGAATAATGAGTCCGTTCGTGCCTGTCACGCCTTCGAGAATAATTGCAGCGATTTGGTCTGGACCTTCGTGTTGGATTACTTCTTCCACATGGCTGATACATTCGCGATGACAGGTATCCTTCGTCCAGCCGAATGGACAGCGATAACAATATGGGTCAAGGAAATGAACGACGCCTGAAATGGCAGGCTCAGCGGGCAAACGACGGTAATCTCCGGTTAGAGAGATCGCCCCATGTGTAGCGCCGTGATAGGAACGATAGCGTGCCAATATTTTATGACGGCCTGTGAATTGACGTGCGATCTTGATCGCATTTTCATTTGCTTCTGCGCCACCGAGGGTAAAGAAAGTTTTCTTCAAATCTCCCGAGGTAATCTCGGAAAGTTTTTTACCCAATAGTCCACGAGGTTCGGTAGCCATACCGGGAGATACAAAAGTTATTTTTGCAGCCTGCTCCTGAATTGCCTTTACTACTTTTGGATGTTGATGCCCAATGTTTTGGTTAACCAATTGCGAAGCAAAATCGAGATAGCGCTTGCCATCCGCATCCCAAAAATACACGCCTTCAGCTTTTGTAACGGGAATCGGATTCACCTGTCCCTGATTGGACCAGGAGAAGAAGGTGTATTCCTTGTTGAGGTCAACGATTTCTTTGGAGGTTAGTTTATTTGACATATTCAATCCTTGTTTTAAAAAATTAAAGGTCAAATATCTAAAGTCAATTGACCTTCAACTTCTGACCTTTAATTATTTACTGTTTGAATTCCTTCACAACTTCCGCATACACATTCAAGGTTTCATCAATGTCTGCATCTGAATGCTCATAACATAAGAACCATGGCTCACGCGGGTCGTAATCGGGCATCACGCCGCGGGCAATTGCTTTCTCAGCTATTTTGAGATTTAAGTCGCGATCGCTCTTGGACCAGTCCCGTTGACAGGTAACAGAGTCAGTATTTAACGAGAAGGAGAACATGGCTGGATAGCCAGTGAATACTGAGGGAATATTATTTTCTTCAAAGATATCTTTTAATCCGTCCATGAGACGTTGTCCGCGCTTTTCAATTGTCTTCAAAATGGGTTTGGACTTCAACAGACTCAAAGTGGCGTATGCACCAGCGATGCCAGGCTTATTATTTGTGTATGTCCCACCTTGTGCCACACCCTGACCAATAATAGACATGATCTCTTTTTTACCGCCGAAGGCTGCCACAGGGTAACCGTTGCCAAGGGCTTTGGCGTATGTGACCAGGTCAGGTTGGATGCGGTAGTATTCCTGCGCACCGCCGTTCGCAATGCGGAAACCAGTCTTCACTTCATCAAGAATAAAAATGCAGCCATATTTTTCCGTTTCACTGCGGATCAATTCGAGGAATCCATCCTGCGGATTAATCGCCGCGCAATTTCCCTGACATGGTTCTGAAATAACAGCTGCAACTTGCTCGCCATAGGAACGCATCACGCGCTGGAAACCTTCAAAATCGTTGAAGGGCAATGTGATGATGAATTCACGCATCCCTTTTGGAATACCTGATGATGCGGGTACTGCAATGGGGCTTCTTCGATTGCCATAGGCTTCAACAGGAGCGTATGTGGACCAAAGCGTGTGGTCATGGAAGCCGTGATAATTGCCTTCAAACTTGACAATCAGGTCACGGCCTGTAAAAGCGCGCGCCACGCGAATGGCATGCATGGTGGCTTCTGTACCTGAACAAGCCATGCGGACCATATCAATTGCGGGCGACATCTCAACGATCATCTCAGCCACGGCAACTTCAAGCTCGCCTGTCATGGCGAATAAAATGCCTTTTTGAATTTCTTCAATAACTTTCTGATCTACTTCGTCATAGGCGTGGCCCAAAATAATCGGGCCAAAGGCCATTCGATAATCAATATACTTTTTGCCATCTACATCCCATAAATAACCACCCTTGGCTTTTTCTACATAGGGTGTAATCCCGTCGCCCCAAAAACGGAAATTGGAATTTACCCCCAAAGGTAATACTTTCTGCGCGCGCGCTTGTAACGATTGCGTCTTTGAACCAAACATACACTCTCCTTAATGGATTATTTGGATGCTGCCACTGATTCTTTATCTGATAATTCATTTGCGATTCGTTCGGGCACTCTCCACTGGTAAACATCTTTGAGAATGATTGGCACGATGGAAGTTGTGGTCTTACGCACCCCAGGGACTTTACGAACCACTTCTGTAACGAAATAATAGATCTCAGAAGTATCCCTTGCAACGACCTGTATACTAATATCATTCTGCCCGATGCCGCAGGCTACGTACGTCACGTTTTCAAAAGTCGCCATCTTTCTGGCAACTTCCAAAACAGCATCCGCCTCAACTTCAAGCCAGACATCCGCTTTTATTTTGAAACCCAATGCCTCAGGGTTGACCACCGCACTGATCTGAATGACCCCGTCTTCAATCATTCGGTCAATGCGATAACGAATAGCCCGCTCGGAAATATCGCCCATACGGCGCGAAATTCCAGAGGCAGACATACGGCCATCTTCAAGGAGTAAATTGACGATTTTTATATCTGTTTTGTCGAATTCATACATAATTTACACACACCATTTCCGAAAGTAACGCTGAAACTATACCTTACGGCGTTTTAGTCGTCAAGGGCTTAAAAATTAGGCAGGTTGGGCATTTTCCTGTACAATGTAACAAACCCACTTTTACTACAGGCTTTCAACCATGAAAAATTTGCAGTTCTCTGAAATTAAAAACTTTCAAATCATTTCCGCAAAAGATTTGCTGATCGAACTTCCTTCCATGCCAGTCCGATATTATCGTCATGGCTGGCAATCATGGTCGCTGACAGCGTGGACGGATATCGTCCACCGCCCGATTCAAAAGCCTGCGATCTTTCATCCTCTGCAATTGGATGCGGTGCACGCAAACAAAACACATCCGCATGGATCATGGCTGGGCGCAGTTGAATTTGAAGACGGCAAGGTTCTTCTGCTTGGCGCACTCGCCACAGATACAAATGTGTCACTTGATGAGAATCAACTATCGGCGAGCAGTGAAGCGGATGAAGTTGACTGGTTCATTGCTTTTGGCGATGAAAATGTAGTCTTCGAAAAATATGTTGAGCAGTTGGGAAATCGATTTGGAAGAATTAAAAAAGAGACCGCGCCGCGTGTGTGGTGTTCATGGTATAGCCTTTACACGATCATTGATGAGCCGATTATTTTTGAAACATTCGATAAGTTAGAAGGCCTGCCTTTCGATGTTTTGCAAGTGGACGATGGCTGGCAGGTTTCCATTGGCGATTGGGAAGCGAATAAAAAATTTCCATCGGGCATGCAAGCCCTCGCTGAAAAAATAAAGTCAAAGGGAAAAACAGCGGGACTATGGCTTGCGCCTTTGATTGCTGTGAAATCTTCGCGCCTCTTCCGTGAACATTCCGATTGGTTTCTACACAATGAGCGCGGACTCCTTGTCTCTGCTGGATTTAATTGGGGCGAGCAGTTATACGCACTCGACACAACGTATCCTGACGTAATCTCGTGGCTGGTTGCGCTCATGAAGCAGGTCCGCACCTGGGGCTTTGACTATCTCAAACTGGACTTTTTATATGGGGGCGCTCTGCAGGGGAAACGTTACAAAGACATGCCCCGCGAAGCAGCATATCGCGAGTCATTGCGTGTGATGCGCGAAGCCATGGGCGCAGACGCGTTCTTCCTCACTTGCGGCACACCCATCATCCCAGCGCTGGGACTATGTGACGCCATCCGCATTGGACCAGATGTGTCTCATAAATGGGAATCCTATCGAGATGCACACCTGCTTCAAAACCCCGCCATACCTGGCACTAAGAACGCCATCCGCACGGTGATCCATCGTTTATGGTTAAAACCCCTGCTTCACGTTGACTCTGATGTGGCGTACTTCACTGAAAGAGAAAATAAAATGACTCAGAAGCAAATAAAATTACTGCAAGACCTCGCCCTCGTATGCGGATTCAAAGCCACATCTGACCTGCCCCAATGGATGACCCCTGACGAGCGCGAAGAATTACGTGAGTTCCTGGAAATAAATTCAACAATCACTCAAACTGACAGATATATCTACAACATTGACGGCCGAGTAGTAGACTTTACCCCCGCGATCTCGCTCCCCGATTCCCCCCGTGGACTTATCGCGTTATGGGCATCTTTCCTCGGCTGGCTGGGAGATTTTCCATTCGTGTTGAGAATATTCAAAATGCTGGATGATAGGGAGTTGAAGAAGAGAAGGGAGAGTTTGTAATCTCGTTTGCGATCTCGCAGGGACACAGCGAAACAATTTATTGTCATGATTGACAAGCAACTCGCTGTGTCCCTGCTTTTTCTAATCATAAACAAAATTGATATACCTAAAGAGGCATCATGATCATTCCTGACACGATTAAAAATTTAATCACATCCGCTCCATTGGCTCATTTGACAACATTAAATCCTGACGGCAGCCCGCAAGTGACTGTGGTCTGGGTTGGCATTCAAGATGATGAATTTGTTTGCGGGCACATGAGCAACTTTCAAAAGATTAAGAATATAAAAAAAGACCCACGCGTAGTTTTATCCATGCTTGGGCATGGGAAAAATGCTTTCGGTTTGCAAGAATATCTTGTTGTGTATGGAAATGCCCATGTCACCGAAGGCGGCGGAGCAGACTTGTTACAACAGCTGGCATATCTATATTTGGGTCCAACGGTTGAGTTTCCACCTGAACCATTTAGAAGTCAACCTGGATATGTTACTCACATCACTCCACATCGTTTTACAGGGAACGGTCCGTGGAGTAAATAGATTTTTCATTTGTACTGAGAACTTTCAAGATACTGAATGATAGGGAGTTGAAGCAGAGAAGGGCGAGTTTGTAAAATTATTTATACCCAAGGAGGTATTCATGTCGAACACTGGTGATGCAAGCAAAGGAAACAATTTCCTTCGAATTAGGAAAATATTGCGCCTGCTCCTTTTCATCTCCATTCCATTTGGCTGTTGCGGCAGCATCTATTTACTGGATGCACTACCCGGATCCATGCTGCCGCCCGCAATGGACTTCTCCTTAAATCTATTTGAATCAAATGCTTTGGTGGAAAATAAAACGAACGAAATTTTCTTCATCACCCCGATCACAACCACCTATGGTGACCCCAGAGTCATTCCCCAGTTCGGCTCCATCCGCCAACGTAATATTCCTCTTTCACCCGATCAATCCGTTACGTTGAGCTATGACTCTGCGGATATGCCTCTCTCCGGAATCGGAGTATGCCGCGATGACAACGAGTGCAAATTACTCCCTGCCAACAATATAAGTAAATATGAAATATCCTCGTTTAAAGACCTGCCTCCACTTGACTCAGCCTGGCTGACCGTAGTTCAGTCACATCCCAGGTATAGTTTTGGAATATTCATATTTGCAGGATTCGGTTTTTCGCCGCTCATGCTCCTGTTGGCCTGGCTGTATGTTGGCAGGCTGGAAAAGAAACAGCGTAATTTAACCGCTATTTAAATTATTGATCGCATACCAAATAAACAAGGTAAAAAGGAGCGCAACTTCCCTTCGCAGCCAAACATGCAAGAGAACCATAGTGTCCATATGCCATAAGATTTCAACCAAATCAAATCAGTGAAGGATTTACATGTGCCCGATCTTTGGGTATCCAGGAGCGCGCCATTCGTGTTGAGAATTTTCAAGATGCTGGATGATCAAGAGTTGAGAAAGAGAAGGGAAAGTTTGTAGATATATAGTTTTGAATTAATTAATTTCATTAATTTTCAATTTGCAATAATAAAAAATACGATCTACCCTCTTGTTTTCTTCAATTGTTTCATTTGTTTTTCCTGTTTTATTTGAGTCTTTGGTTTAGCTCTATTCTTCTGATTTATTTTTCCCCTTTGGCTCTTTTGTTTTTCCAACTCTAATTCTAAAAACAGTTTCTCTATTTCGCGTTTCTGCATATCACTTTCAATCTCCGCCTTTTTGAGTATCATTTTCTGACCCATAAATTGTGCTCTGGCTATTTGCACGCCATATAAGCCTGTGACAACAGTAACAATTCCTGGCAGTATGCCAAGAAACTTCTCGAAAGGAGTCTCTGGCGTGTTGTCAGCTGATGGTACAACAGGAGTAGTAGGGTCAGACTCTACACCTGCTGTGCCGAATAAATAACCAGCGCTATAACTTGCAGGCAAAAGGCCAATTACAAATATTATTAATGAAACAAGAAAAACACCTGTTACGATATTTGAAGATTTTACAGTCGTATTAGATTTGCTCATTATTCCTCATTGTTACCCAAACACTTCATCCGTCTTCGCAGCCATAATGAAATCATTCTTATGCAACCCCTTGATCTTATGTGACCACCATTGCACAGTCACCCTGCCCCACTCGGTGATGATCAATGGGTGGTGATCTTCTTTTTCTGAGATCATGGCTACTTTATTGGTAAAGGCAACCGCGTCAACGTAGTTCCTTAATTTGTAAATTCGCTCAATTCTTTTGACACCATCAACTTCTTTTATCTGCCATTCGGAAATCTCAGTATGAAGCTCCGCGATTTCGGCGTCCGTCAAGGTCGGCTCGCCGCCGCGGCAGGCTACGCACTTGAATGAAGAAAGATTTGTCATGGGGTTTTAATTCCTATCATTGTTTCAGCATCTTTTAGATAATTTTCTATTGATCCGGGGACTGGTAATTTACGGCTGTTATCGGGGTTGTCACGATCTAATTGCCAGTTAAGCGGATTATAGTCAATATATTTGGAAATTAATTCCAATTCTTTTTCGTTTCGGATGACATGTTCGTAATAATTTCTTTGCCAAATTACAGAACCACGAGCATTTTGCAAAGAATTGATCGCATAGGTCACAGCAGATTTATAGGCGCGGATGATTGTCGGAATGGAACCCATAACAGATTTACCAAATTTCTCCGTAGGGACACGGCGTCGCCGTGTCCCTACATCTTTCAACCAAATAATTCCATGGATATGATTTGGCATCACTACAAATTCTTCTTCGTACAACTCCACCTGCGTACGTAACTTGGCAGATTTAAACCACTCTGTACTAGCGGTCTCACCCCATGAATTTAATTCCATTTCCCCATCAACAACATTCCCAAAAATATATTCACGTTGAGATGAACAGATCGTGATGAAATACGCACCCGCTTGTGTGTAATCGTATCCCTGCAACCGAATGGAACGACGGTGATGGATCTGCGGGTCGTATTTCATACATAAGCTCCGTAAGGCACAGTGCTGCTATGCCTTTGGACACGGCAACGCCGTGTCCCTACAGCAAATCCTTCAAATCTTCCAATTTATTTAATTTAATTCGTATCGCCTTGCGTCCCGCCGCCAATAATGCCTCGTAATCACCCAGTGCCTGTGCGCGGATGAGCGTGCCGAAGGTCAAACCTTCGGTGGGGATTTCAAAGTCATTCTCGGCATCATATACAACCTGAATGAACCAGCCTTTGTTCGGGCCGCCTTTGTGAAATTGTCCCGTTGAATGTTGGAAGCGCGGACCAAAGCCAGCGCTCACGGCAAGTTTTGTCTTTGCACGGATCGCCACACGCAAGTTTTGAATGGCATCGATCATCTCTTTGTTACGAGGCACATACGCATTGATCGTGACGAATTCGCCAGCCTTTGTGTCTGCAAGGAATTTTTCCAAAGCAGATTTCGCATCCTTGCCATCCACCAGGTCCGCTTCGGCGAGTTTGCCTGTCTGCTGAAAATCCTTGATCTTGGCAATCGTGCGCAGCTTGCTATCCTGCACATCAGGTTGATCAAACGTATTGATTCCAAGAATATGACAGGCAATTGAGATCGCCATTTCCCAGCGATAAAATTCCGCGCCCGCATCATAGGGACTTGTAATTGGGAATTCAAGAACAGGAAAACCTGCTCCCTTCAATATAGCGACACCTTTTTCCAATTCGCCATTGCTGCGCAAATAAACAAACAAGCGGTCGTTTCCATATAAGTCAGGCGAAGCCAACGGCTCCAAAGCCACAGGCAGCATTCCCTTGCCATGCTTGCCACTCGACTCAGCGATGACTTGCTCGATCCAATTTGCCATAGCGGATACAGGCGCATCTGCCACAATCGTAATCTTGTCTCTGCCTGCGAGAGCAGATTCAGCGAGGATGGCACCCAGCGCAAAACCAGGGTTGCGTGCAGATGGAATATTCTTTGTGGATTGATCCTTCATGCGTTCGGCATTACCAAGCAATTGATCAAAGTCCATGCCAAGCAAAGCTGCAGGCACAAGACCAAAATCGGTCAACGCGGCGAAGCGACCACCCACATTCGAATCAGGATTAAATATTTTTCTGAAGCCACGGTCTTTGGCAAGTTTTTCAAGGGACGTGCCCGCATCGGTAATGGCAACAAATCGAGAACCATTTCCATTGCTGAGCTTCCATAGATAATCAAATGAAGCCAGCAATTCAGCGGTCCCGCCAGATTTGCTGGAAATGATATACAAAGTTTTATCAGGAGGATATTGTTCAACTGTGGTCGCTACTTGCTGTGCGTCGGTTGAATCAAGGATGGCCAGACTCAACTTTGCCTCAAGATTGAAACCAGCCATAAGCGAGCTAAGCACTTCAGGAGTTAATGATGAGCCGCCCATCCCGATGACGAGTACACGGTCAATGCCTTCATCGTGGATTTGTTTGGCGAAAGATAAATACCCATCGAGACGTGTTCGCGCATCTTCAATCGAGTCCAGCCAGCCGAGGCGGATCTTTACTTCAGCCTGGCCTTCGGCATCTTCTGCCCATAACGTTGGATCATGTGCCCAGACACGGTCAGGGACGTAATCCGCATCCAGCTTGGTGATGCGCTTCGAAACAGAATCAGCTATCGGCAGGATCGAAGCGACGGCGTTCTTCCGTCTATCTTCTATGGCATCGAGCAAAGTCTTGAATGCATCAGAAAAAGCTTTCACACCTTCTTCTTCCAATTCCTGAGTGACGGTGCTCATGGAAATTCCCTGAGCCTTTAACTCAGCGAACAAAGTTTGCGCTTCTTCAAGTCCGCGGGTGATCGTGAGAGTTGCATTGCCATGATCGCGGAAGGCATCCAGCGTGGCGGGCGGAACCGTGTTGACCGTATCAGGGCCGATCAAACTATCAACATACAGTGTGTCGGGATAAGCAGGATTCTTTGTGCCCGTGGAAGCCCACAACGGACGCTGCACGCGGGCGCGGAAACGCGCCTTGAGCGTTGCAAAACGCGGCGAAGTAAAAATGGATTCAAACGCATCGTAAGCAAACTTGGCGTTTGCAATTGCCGCCTTACCAGCAAGCGGCGAATCTTTTGGCAAGCGCGGATCGATCTTGGCATCCACACGCGAAACAAAGAAAGATGCCACCGAAGCAATATGTTGAACTGGCAGATCCTGTGCAATGCGTTCTTCGAGGCCTGCGAGATACGCATCCATTACAGCGGCGTAACGATCTAAAGAAAAGATCAAAGTGACATTGATATTAATGCCTGCGGCGATGCTGGCACGAATCGCGGGAATGCCTTCTCTTGTAGCAGGGATTTTCACCATCAAATTAGGCCGATCGACTCGCCGCCAAAGTTCCTGGGCTTGTTTGATCGTACCTGCCGTATCTTTCGCAAGATACGGGCTGACTTCAAGACTCACAAAGCCGTCTCCACCTTTGGTCTTGTCGTACAACGGGCGGAAGAGATCGCAGGCTTCCTGAATATCTTCAATAGCCACTTGCCAGAAAATCTTTTCAGCATCCCAACCTGCCCAGGCAAGCGGAGTCAATGCGGCATCGTAATCTGTTGTTTTTGCAATGGCATTCTGAAAAATCGTTGGGTTCGAGGTCACACCGCGAATGTCGCCGCGCTCGATCATGGCTTTCAATTCGCCGTTGACGAGCAGTTTCCTTTGAATATTGTCATACCAGATGGACTGGCCGAGACTTGTTAACTTCTTTATTGATTCAGACATGATAATAAACTCCTTAAATTTAAGAGCAAAATGCGTAACCCAAAAATGAATTACGCATCGCAATTATTGATTTTGTTCAATTGCCTTTATTTTGTTTACGCGTCTTGCAAATCTTTCACCGCTTTTATCAACACCAAGGTAATGCGCGCCCAGGAACGCGGGAATTAATACTTTAACCAATTCAGGACCGATCACGCGCCCGCCCAAACATAAGACATTCATTGCATCATGTTCCACACCCTGCGCCGCAGAATAGGTATCGTGGCAAATGGATGCATAAACACCTTTCATTTTATTCGCCGCAATTGACGCGCCTATTCCTGAGCCACAGATCAAAATTCCACGCTCGGCTTCGCCTGATTGAATCTTCTCGCCAACCTTTTTCGTGAAATCAGGAAAATCCACTGCATCGGCGCTGAACGTTCCCACATCGATCACTTCGTGACCCGCAGCCTGCACTGCTTCGATCACAATATCTTTCAATGGAAAGCCCCCGTGGTCACAACCTACTGCTACTTTCATAAATCACCTCTGTCTTTGCAAGGGCGATAGCCTGAAGCAATCTCCAATAGTGTGAGATTGCTTCGTCGGGAAGAGCACCCTCCTCGCAATGACATTTACAGCTCCTTCGCCTTCGCAACCACATTCTCAACAGTAAATCCGAATTTTTCAAAAATGATCTTCGCTGGAGCGGATGCGCCATAATGATCGATCCCGATCATGGACTTCGCGTATCGTTCCCAGCCGAGGCTTGCTCCCGCTTCGACAGCGAGTCTCTTCTGAATGTTTTTCGGCAAAACAGACTCACGGTAATCCTCATCCTGTTTTTCGAATAATTCCCAACTTGGGAAGGAAACCACGCGCACGCCTTTGCCTTCGTCCGCAAGTTTTTGTGCAGCCTCAAGAATTAATCCAACCTCAGAGCCTGAAGCCATCAAAATGATTTCAGGAGTTCCAAAATCTTTCAATACATACGCGCCTTTATCCACCTGAGCAGATGATTCAAAAATCGGCAGGTTCTGACGAGTCAAAGCCAGAACCGTGGGGCCATTTCTTCGCTCAACAGCAATCTTCCAAGCAGCAGCAGTCTCGTTCGCATCCGCAGGTCGCAGAACAACCAGATTTGGAATTATGCGTAGGGATGTAAGCTGCTCAATTGGCTGGTGTGTCGGGCCATCTTCGCCGAGTCCCACACTATCATGAGTGAAAATAAAAATAGACGGATAATGTGACAGCGCGGCCAGCCGAATCGCAGGTCGCATGTAATCTGCAAAGACAAGGAATGTGGCGCCATAAGGAATTATGCCGCCAAAGACAGCCATACCATTTACAATTGAACCCATCGCATGTTCACGCACACCATAATGGAAGTTACGTCCGCCATAAGAATCTTTTTGGAAATCAGGGCTTCCATCAATTTTTGTGTTATTCGAGGGTGCCAAATCTGCAGAACCACCGATCAACTCAGGAACTTTCGGAGCAAGCGCATTAATCGTTTTACCCGAGGCTACACGAGTAGAAAGTCCCTTCGGGTCTGCTGGGAAAGCTGGTAAAGCAGATTGCCAATCATCTGGCAGCTTGCCGTCAAGTCGACGCTGCAACTCGATACCTAAAGCAGGATGAATCCGTTTGTAGGCGTCAAAGCGCATCTTCCAATCATATTCAAGTTCACGGCCTTTTTCCACAGCCTTGCGATAGAACTCAAGCACATCATCGGGGATAAAGAAACGCGGCTCTTTTGGCCAGCCAAGATTATCCTTGGCTGCGTTCAACTCCTCATCACCAAGCGGCTCGCCGTGCGCCTTGGATGTGCCCTGTCTATTTGGGGCGCCAAATCCAATGGTAGTGCGGCACATAATGATGGAAGGTCTTGGGTCAGCCTTGGCTTCCTGAATTGCCTTATCTATGGCTTCAACATCATTTCCATCGGCCACACTTAACACGTGCCATCCATAGGATTGGAAACGCATCGCGCGGTCTTCGGTGAAAGCAAGATCGGTTGAGCCGTCAATTGAAATATGGTTATCATCGTAAATATAGATCAAGCGGCCAAGGGATAAGTGACCAGCTAATGACGCAGCTTCTGAGGCGACACCTTCCATCAGGTCACCATCTGTGACGATGGCGTAGATGAAGGGATCAATGATCTCATGTCCGCGCTGATTGAAGGTCGCCGCGAGATGAGAAGCTGCAATCGCCATGCCGACACCATTAGCAAACCCCTGTCCCAGCGGACCTGTGGTCACTTCCACACCGGGAGTTAATCCGTATTCAGGGTGACCCGGAGTGAGGCTGCCCCATTGACGAAAATTCTTTAATTCATCAAGCGGCAGCTCGTACCCCGTCAGATGCAACAAAGAGTAAAGGAGCATTGAACCATGCCCGCCCGAAAGGACGAAGCGGTCACGTCCAGCCCATTTTGGGTTGCGCGGATTGTGTCGCAGGTGACGAGTCCAGACTGTATAGGCTATCGCGGCTGTTCCCATCGGAAGGCCGGGGTGGCCAGAGTTGGCTTTTTGTACGCCGTCAGCAGAAAGAAATCGAAGTGTGTTGATGGAGCGAAGTTGAAGGTTGGAAGACATAAGAATCCTTATCGAAAAAGTATGGGTCTATTTTACCAAATGAAACACGTAGGGATGTTAATGGTGAGATAACACGTACCCCCGTAAAAAGTCACGATTAGAGGTCGTTGAATACTAATATTTTTCCTTTAATTCCTTACCAGGCAAAACCATCAATCCTTCTTTTACATCCCCGATCATCAAAATATTGTTTGCTCGGTTCGCAGCCAGCCACGCGGTGTATGCAGCGATCAATGCATCCAATTGCTCGGGCAGATACAACACATCCATGGGCCAAATTCCCTGGGTCATTTTATAACGCGTGATCTCTTCAAAAAAATCCATGGGATCTTTGATACGTACGCCGCACTCGTACAAAAGCAGTTGGCGCTGCAACCTGCCTTCCAACGAAGGTTTTGCCAACGGAATCTTTCCTGCCAGCAGACAGTATCCCGCGTGTGGGTGCGTCTCCAAAATTTGATATTCAGATTCTTTCTGAGGATACTTTTGAAACCCAAGTTTTTCCAATTTTCGATACAATTTAAAACCCACCTGTACCCATGCAGTACATAGAGCAGCACTGGCAGCAGTTCCACTCACTACAATTCCATGCTCACGTAATTGATATTCTGCAAGCCGCATCTCTGCCCCGCGAATCCGCTGCGGCGCGAGCATGTCCTTCTTCATTTTTTCGTGCACCAGGCCACGGTTTACCCCAGAAGGAGAATTGACAGCCACCGTTGCCGAGCTTTGACCAGCCAGAAAAGCAGTCACATCTTCCATCTCGCCATCTGCCAAAGCGAGCAAGTTCAAATCCCGATCCAAGGCAGCGTAAGTAAAGGCCTTGCGGCTCGATGTAGGGTCAACGCCAATGAAAACAGAGTCTGTAAAAAGCATAGTGGGATAAAATCAGGTTATCGACACGAGTGTATTCCAAAAAGGAAAAACATGCAACAAAATCAAAGAATCATTCTCTATATATTGGCCCTAATTGCAGGCGCATCATGGATAGTATTAAGCTCCGAAAGCTCAGGCGCATCGGCTGCAAATATTAGCTCTGCACCACAGGCAGGATTCAATGCACCTGATTTTACTCTTAATACCCCTGATGGCGAAACATATACTCTATCAGACACAAAAGGCAAGGCGGTGTTGGTAAATCTATGGGCAACATGGTGCCCCCCTTGCAGGGCAGAAATGCCTGCAATTGAAAAAATGTATCAGGAATATAAGGATCGCGGCTTTGTCGTCCTTGCGATTAACATGACCTATCAGGACGATCCTCTTGCAGTTGTCCCTTTTACCAAAGAATACGGATTAACCTTCCCGATCCTTCTAGAAGAAACCGGGGACACCGCATCTGCATATCAGCTTCGATCCCTGCCTTCCTCATATTTCATCAATCGCGATGGCGTCATTTCAGAAGTTGTCATTGGCGGCCCAATGTCTGAAGCTTTGCTCCGCACACGAATCGAACAAATCCTAAAATAATATGCTCACACTCTTTCGTAACTTATTTGCACCTCCCCGTCACATGATCCTGCTCATCATCGCCGCATGGATCGGACTCACCTTGGCAGAAAAACGAGCCGAACGTCATGGCCTTACCAAAGACCAACTTAACAATTTAATATTTTTCAGCCTGATCGCATTTATCGTTGGCGGGAGAATCTCCTTCGTTTTACAAAACATTCCTGCCTTTATGAAAAGCCCGTCTGACATATATTCAATTAATCCAGATGTCTTTGACCTGTTCGGTGCAATAGCAGCAGCATTGATTGCCGCTTTTATTTTGGGCCAACGGCAAAAATTATCCATTTGGAACAGCCTGGATGCATTCACACCATTTTTTTCTATTTTGTTCGTTGGGCTTGGACTAAGCCATCTCGCTGCTGGCACAGCATTTGGAAAAGAGACTAACCTGCCCTGGGGAATTTATCTTTGGAATGCGACACGACACCCTACTCAAATCTACGAAACTCTCGCATCACTCCTGACTTTTAGCCTGATCTGGTTCAAAAAGCATAATTCCCGCCCAGGAATTCTTTTCCTCACCTTTGCCGCACTCACTGCGATGTCCCAGCTTTTCATTCAAGCTTTTCACGGCGACAGTGTTCTAATTTTTTATGGTTTTAAGCAGGCTCAAATCATAGCCTGGGTTGCCTTACTATTTATTTTTATTCTGCTCGAGAAACAATTTAATAATTATAAAGACTCTTAAATAAAAACGGGTCAGACGAATTCGTCTGACCCGTTTT
This sequence comes from Anaerolineales bacterium, assembly GCA_043788255.1. Taxonomy (GTDB): domain Bacteria; phylum Chloroflexota; class Anaerolineae; order Anaerolineales; family Villigracilaceae; genus Villigracilis. The sequence goes on from JAYVUA010000046.1 coordinate 38,690, forward strand.
TATTTACTTATCCAAGTTCAGGTTCAATGATCCCATAGCTGCCATTTCGACGGCGATATAGAACATTAATCTTGCTGGTCTTCGCGTTATAAAAAACGAAAAAATTATCGTGGTCAAGGTTGCGCATTTGAATTGCCGCTTCATCTTCACTCATTGGATACAGAACAAATTTTTTATGTTTGGCTACCAATGGAGAGAGTTCACCGGTCTCGTCATCAATAATCGGTTCAACCGCCTCTGCTGCTGAACGCCCATCCCCGCGTCCATGCTGATGCTTGCCTTTATATCGCTCAATCTGGCGCTGCATATTTCCAAGTGCATTGTCGAACGCAGCCAGCGCCTCATCCGAGCGTTCTTCTGTACGAAGCGTAAAACCTTTCCCATACACTGTGATCTGGGCTACATTGCGATCATCTGCGTTGCGCGCAGCCTTGTAATGCACAAGCTCTACACGGGCGTCCTCAATGGCTGGCAGGTAATGATCCAGATTACCTGCTTTCTTGTTTACATATTCCTCTATCTTTTCTGTCAATCGGATATTGCGTGTCTGAACTTCCACTTTGTTGGACATTGGGTCCTCCTTATTAGGATGTTAAGTCACTTACACAAACGCCTAAACATTCCTCAATCCGTGATGAGGAAGAGCTCGAGCGACTGTTAACGCATATACTTCTTTCGCGCCTGATGCGTATAACGCTTCTGCGCTTGACGACAAAGTTGATCCTGTTGTAGAAACATCATCCATTACGAGCACATTTTTTTGACCAACCCCCATTCCTCCCTGAAAAGCCTTGCTAACATTTTCCTTCCGCTCATTTTTTGTCAAACCTACCTGGGAACGCGTCTCTTTAGAGCGCTTTAATTCCTGTGGCGCATATTGTACATTCAATGCCATTGCAAGCGGCTTTGCAATCATACCTACCTGATTATATCCCCGTTCCTTGAGTCGATTTTTCCCCAACGGCACAGGGACAATTAAATCAATGGGCCAATTTAATTCTCGAACAAAGGTTATCATCTGAGACGCAAGCGCATCCCCCAAGGAAACGTCACTTCGATATTTTAATTTATGTAAAGCAGTTTGCACTGGCTCGCCGAAAATCGCCCATGCCCTTAAAGCGCGAAAATGCGGCCGATCCGATTGGCAGGCAGTACAAATCACCGCCTCTTCAACAGGAACACCGCATATTTCACAAAGACTTCCATGTAAGATTACAACACGCTTCTGGCAATCTACACACCATCGAGATCCAATTTTTCCGCAACCTCCACATGAAGGCGGAAAAACCAGATCAAGCGCGCTCCAAAATGAATGATAGAGAGTATACGAAAAATCTGTCATCACTTGGCAGTGCCGCTTTACTTTTAATTTCCCAAAAGTGGGCCAAACGCACCTGCAATTTGAAATGCAGCAGGTGCCATTAAGATTATCATAATGGATGGGAAGGTTAATAAGGCCATTGGAATAATCATTTTTACAGGGGCCTTGTGAGCAAGTTCCTCTGCAAACTGCCTTCGCTTCATTCTCATTTGATCAGATTGAATTCGAAGGACTTTTGCCAGGCTAACGCCTAAAATCTGGCTTTGGATCACAGCTGCTGTAAAACTTGTCAACTCAGGCAAACCAATCCTGGCAGACATATCTCGTAATGCCTCACGCTGAGGCTTGCCCAATTGAACTTCTCGAATACAACGGCCAAACATAATAGAAAGTTCATTTTCCCATTTTTGACTAACTTTAGACATGGCTGCATCAAAACCCAATCCAGCTTCCACGCAGATGGTCAACAAGTCAAGAGCATCCGGCATTGCCTTCCGCACCTCACCTTGGCGGCTATTAATTCGACCTTGCAACCAAAGTTGCGGAAAGAAAAATCCAAGCGCAGTAAAAATACCCACAACCATGGTTACTCTTCCAAGCGGCCAAGGGGTAGCTGAAAGAAATGAAATAAGTAACAAGCCGCCGCCAAACAGCGCCGCTCCAACAAAACGCGTAGCCAGGAAAGTAGCCGCATCAATACGACCAGGGTTACCAGCCAACTCTATTTTCAATGTGGTTTCTTGCAGTAATTGTTGAGGCGTAAATCGTGTCGAAATTTCACCAACTCTTTTTATTATCGGTATAACAACACGCTCCATAAATGGCTGCTGTAATTCAGCTTCCTCAAGAGATACTGTCTCACCCCTTTGAGAGGCCTCGGCAAGGCGGGAAAGAACCGGGTCCACTTCATTCTCTTGATTCTCTCGGGAATATCTTACCCCTACTACTACCAAAGTAACCGCCCCGCCTAAAATTACAACACCAATAATAATGGCTATAATAGTTGACATATTACACCTCAATATCCGCGATCTTCATCATGATAAAGTAACTAGAGCCAATCAATCCAAGAACAACACAAATAATACCTGCAGTAAGAAAAGGCCCGCCTTGGGTTACTGACATCAAGTATTCTGGATTAAGGAACCATAATATCAGGGTAAGTCCAAACGGAATCAATGAAAGAACTGATCCTGATGTACGCACTTGTGATGTCAATACGCGTACTTCTCCTTTAATTCGAACACGTTCACGAATTGTAAAGGAGATATTATCTAAAATTTCTGATAAATTACCACCAACTTCGCGCTGTACATTGATCGCCGTAACAACAAAATCGAGGTCCTCGCTTGGAATGCGTCGCAACAAGTTCTCCAAGGCAGTTTCCATCGGTATGCCAATTTGCATCTCTTGCACAACACGCCGAAACTCATCACAAATTGGTGCTGGTAATTCTTTGCTAATCGCTTCCATGGCCTGATTGGTTGAATAACCTGCACGCAAACCATTCACCATCAAATTAAGCATATCTGCCAGTTGATCATTAAATTTTTGAAGGCGCTTTTTTTGTTGATTTTTTATATAAAATCGAGGGGCAAATGCTCCGCCAACAACCCCGATCAGAGCAGAAATTGAGCTTCGGCTTCCTAAAAACCATGTAATGAGACCGCCTAATAACATCGAAACCAAGATTAATACAAAATATTCACCAACCTTAAACTTCATGTCGGCACGAGCAAGATCTCGGGCTACGCGATCTCCAAAAGAAGTTTTTTCAACCCTGCGCGACACCCACTCTGTAATAATAGCGCGCTGCGGATCGTTCGAGCCACCACTTGACTTATCATCATCCAAATACTGGCTAAGTCGTTGTTCAACAATCGTCCGCTCACTATTAGAGGAGATGACAACACCAATAATCAGCAAAACAATTAATATTACACCGCCGATGATAATAATCCAATTCATACTATTCCTTTAAAAAGCTGAAATCAATCATTGCAATCTATATTGTACAACTTTTACTCCAATTTAATATCGACGACGTTCGCCAATACCAAAAATGGATGGGGGCAAGTGTATACCAGCAGCATCGATTTTATCCATAAATTTAGGGCGCAACCCTGTTGGACGGATTCGCCCAACAATCCTGCCATTTTCCATACCCGTTTGTTCAAACACAAAAATATCTGTCATGGTAATAACATCACCTTCCATACCACTTACTTCTGTAATCGTAGTTACCTTACGGGTGCCATCTCGCATACGTTCCTGTTGGCAAATCACATCTACCGCACCTGAAATTTGTTCCCGAATAGCACGAATTGGTAAATCCATGCCTGACATAAGACACATTGTCTCAAGACGAGAAATAGCATCTCGTGGAGTATTGGCATGCGCAGTGGTCATTGAGCCATCGTGACCTGTATTCATAGCCTGTAACATGTCCAATGTTTCACCACCACGGCACTCCCCTACGATAATGCGCTCAGGGCGCATACGCAATGCATTCATAACCAAATCTCTAATGGTTATTTCCCCGCGTCCTTCAATATTCGGCGGGCGGGATTCAAGGGTAACGACATGCTCTTGCCGCAATTGCAGCTCCGCCGCATTTTCGATCGTAAGAATACGTTCGTCAGACGGGATGAAACCAGACAGAACATTTAACAACGTTGTTTTACCTGAGCCAGTACCACCCGAAATAATAATATTTAATCGAGCCTCAACACAGGCTTTTAGAAATTGTACTGCCTCATTTGTAATTGAGCCAAACTGAATCATCTGTTCAATTGAAATTGGATTTTTCGAAAATTTACGGATGGTTAGAACTGGCCCAACAAGAGAGATTGGAGGAATCACCGCATTTACACGAGAGCCGTCTTGCAAGCGTGCATCAACATAAGGGCTTGATTCGTCAATACGACGTCCTAAAGGAGCAACAATACGATCAATAATACGCATCACGTGCTCGTTACTCTCAAAAGTAACTGGAACTCGGTGAAGCTTACCTTTACGTTCAATATAAATATTCTTTGGCCCGTTTACCATAATTTCAGTTATTGTGTCATCTTCCAATAAAGCCTGAAGAGGTCCCAAGCCCAATATTTCTGCTGATATCTGCTCAAACAGGCGGGCTCTTTCAGGTCTCGAAAGAACAATATTCTCTTCGGTAAGAATTTGCTCAAACAAACCCTGGATGGTTTTTTTAACGTCATCAGTTCTTGAAACATCCATGGATGGATCTATTTCAGCAAGTAGTTTATTCTGCACTCGGGTTTTTAAGTCAAAATACGAGCCGGCTTGTGGAGATGTAATCGGAGCGCTTACTCTTCTTGCCTGCAAAGAGGAAAGACGCGAGGATTCTCCCCCACCTGATTGGCCTGCTCCTCCTGGGGTTTGCGGAACAGGCGGAGTTGCCCCACCTTCCTGTTGACTTCCACCTTGACCTTGCTCAATACGTCGAAGTAGCGACATAATAAAACTCCTTAGTGTTTACTCGGTGTTTCACTTTCAGATTGTTCCAATAAAGTTAAGCGTGCCCGTACAGCCCCAGCCAAAGAGAGCACACCCTTGCCTACTGGCTGGGCTTTATTATCCAACATAAAAGGGACGCCGCGATTTACGGCAGTAATAACAATTTTTTCATCTAGCGGGATCGTGGTTGAGACTTCATGTTTAAGATTTTCACTTACCCTTTCTGGGGTTATAGAAATTCTCTTGTCATATCTATTCATGGTAAAAACAATACGATCTTTAGCAACACCCATTGTTTGCAAAAGATCAAGGAACAAACGCGAATTCTTTATGGAAGGTATTTCTTGCGTAGTCACCAAAACAATGACGTCGCTAATATCTAATGTTGAAAGAATCACGTCAGTCAAGATCGGGGACGTATCGACAACTACGTACGAATACATCTTTTGCAAAAACTGAAGCACTTTGGCAAATTGATCTGCGCCAACTTTCTCAGCCATTTCTGGCCGCTGTGGTGCAGCAAGAATTCGAACCCCGGAGGCTTCGTGCTTTATTAATATTTCTTCAACTACATCAACATCCAACTCGTCTACTCGCGGGGCAAGTTCGAGAATTGTATTTTTTCCCTGCTCATTAACGAAAACAGCCACATCACCAAATTGCAAATTGGCATCAACGAGAACTGTTTGGGTATCTTCGTTATGCAAGGCAATTGCAAGATTTACTGCAATAGTTGTACAACCCGTTCCACCTTTCGGGCTGTAAACTGTGATGATTTTGCCTTTTGAAACCGGTGCCAAATTCGCCATGGACATCGGAGCACTGCCAGCATTATTTGCTCCAAATCTTTGTTGTGCACTTTTCGCCCGTTCTGCATGTGCCATTTCTCCAGAGCGTCTTATCGCTGAGATCAGTTCGTCACCCATTGGAGGCTTGGTTAAGAAGTCACGGGCACCCGCAAGCATAGCCCGACGCATATAATTTGGGTCGCCCTGGACAGATAAAATCACTACTTGAATATGCGGTGATTTTTGACGAATTATCTCAGTAGCAGAAATTCCATCTATGTCCGGCATGTTGATATCCATCAACACAACATCAGGATCTAATTCCTGCGCAAGCTGAATACCTTCTTTTCCAGAACGGGCCGTGCCAGCAACATCCACATCTGTTTCAAATTGCAACAGTTTGCGTACGTTTTCACGTGTTTCAGCTATGTCATCTACGATTAGAACCCGAATTTTATCTGTTGCCATATTACCTATCCAGACTAGTTTAAGACATTAAAAACAGTTTTAGCCGAGAGCTTTATTGTGGTGGAACCGCAACACCATCATTAAGCAAAGTCGGAGATAAGAGCGTGCTAATTGCAGGCTGCATGGAATAAGGAAGTTTCGCGGGAACAGGAATGTTATATTGACTTAACAAGAATTGCAGAGTCGAAGCCTCTGTTGCCTGGCGAGCAAGGTCACTTGGGTTGCGCAGTGTCATTGAAATTTGAGCATTGGTATACATCAAATATGACAATGTAATTGAATCTTGTGGTGAAACAATCAAAGTAATAATATCAGGAGCTACAGGTGCCTGCTGAGCTTGAGGATCAGTTGGCTGTGCAGCAGTGTCTACAGATGGAGTTAAAGAGAAATTGCCTAATTTCATCACAACTACATCCTGAAGTAACATTTGACATACCATTCTGGGACGTTGTACCTCCGCAGGAAGCAGGTAATAAGGCTGTTGAAGCGACGGGTCCAGCTCCAATCTTCCTTGTGGCGTTCCAGAAGATGCTGATCCCAGTGCAAGAAGTGGTAATGCATCCGGGCCAAAGCCAGTACCCGTTAATGTACCAGTGGTGTTAGGTAAAATAGTTTGGAATGCGGGATCAACATCCACAAACAAGAAACAAGCATTAATGTTCACATGTGCGCCGTCGTTTATTGCATAACCGGATAAAGCAAGCCGATTTGCCGGGAGAGACATGGCGGTCATGCCAGGCGGAATTAAAGATGCCCATTGCGGCCCGGAAATCGGCACAGCAGCTGAAGCATCATTGACCATTGATTCTGTGATTACAACTCCCTGATCAAGCGGGAATTTAGCAACCTTATTACTTAATAGCACTGGAAGTTCGTCACGTGTAAACATAACTTCCACAACTTTATCCTGGGGAATTGAAATGGTGGTCAATAAATCTTCAGAAATTTTTCCACCTTGTGGGATATTTTGCCCCGCGATGAAAACCTCAACAGAAAGTGGTTGGGTCGTGTCAACAGCAGGCGCAGTCAATTGCTGTAAAGCAAAATAACCTACCACCAAGCCAATAATTATTATCAAAAATACTAATATCAGAGTTCGTCCGCGACGCATAATATTCTCCTCTCAACAAAATCTTTACAAGTGTCTTTTATAACACATTCATTATACAAGAAAAATGGCAAAAACATATTTTCAACACTCTGTTACAGCAAAGCAGCCTGACAATACTGTAAGGGTGTGCAAAATCAGTGAAGAATGAAAATATCACCCCTTCGTGGGAACTGTGAAGGAAATTCTCGCACCAGAACCAGCAGTGCTATCGATTTCAAAGTTGCCGCCAAGCATTTCAGCACGTTCGCGAATAAGTTTCAATCCCAGGTTCGTTGAAGATTTTAGGGTCTCTGGGTCAAAACCTCTACCATTATCATCAACACTAACGCGAATCAACTCGCTGCCAAGATCAACCTGGACTTTGACAACAGAAGCCTGACTATGCCGTGAAGCATTTCCAAGGAGCTCCTGAACTGCCCGAAACACCATAACTTCCAAATAAGGTTCTAAACGGCGTTCAACACCGGTAACAGTTACGCTGACATCCATTCCTGCCTGTTCTTTAAATGCATCAGAATATTTACGCAAAGTCGGTGTCAAACCAAGATCATCAAGCATCATGGGCCGTAACTCAAAAATGAAGTTCCGCACCTTTTGAAAGGTACCCATAGCAGATGCTTTCAGGCTTCCTAATTCGTCTTTTGCCTGAACTGGGTCAATATCCAAAAGCCGCATGGCAATTTCTGTTTGCAAAATAAAATTAGAAAGTGCTTGAGCCGGGCCATCATGCATTTGACGAGACAATCGCTGGCGCTCAGCTTCCTGAGCATTGACGATCATTTCAATCCCAGCCAATTGACTTTTCACGCTGTTTGCAGGTGTCGATGAAGTTGACGTATCCCCGTTCCCCACTCCACCGGAGACCATATTCTGCAAAACAGCTTTGTATTTTTCCAGATGCCCCTTATCATTTTGTAACTTCTCCAATTGGCCGCGCATAATAAATAACCGCTGTTGAACATCCAACGCCGAGTCGTATGCCATTTTTAGTTCATCCACTGCAGCGCCTTGTTTTTGCACCTGCTGTAGATGAGTTGAGATCGCCGCATTTCTCTGTGTTATCTTGCCAAGTTCGCCTTGACTTTGTTCGATCATCAAGGTCACTTCACGCAAAGCGCGCTGGGTTTCATCAAGTTCGCTCTGGTAATCGATTGATTCTTCAATAGTCATACATTACTCCTGAGGCCGAATATCTGCATCTTTCAAGGTCACCCAACCCCGCTTCAGGGCATAAACAACTGCCTGAGTTCGGTCTTCGACACCAAATTTCCGTAAAATTGCGGTGACATGATTTTTAACCGTTTGATGGCTGATTCCCAATAAGGATGCGATTTCTTTGTTGCTCATGCCGCGCACCACGCAACCCAGAACTTCCATTTCCCGCTCAGATAATGGATGAAATGGTGTGCCCGGCTCACTATATGAACGGCGGGCCCCTTCCATTCTATCTTCAACCCAAAGCTCCAATTCGCGGCGATTGAACACATTATTGGCAAAAACAAATTTACCTTCTGCCACTTCGCGAATAATGCGGGACAAGGTCTGCGGCTGAATATCTTTGGAGCAATATCCATGCGCACCTGCAATGGCAGCATGAATGGCTTGCTCAACATCATCGTAGCCGGTCATTAAAATAATTCTTGTTGGCAGCCTATCCTGGGATACCTGGTGTGTAATCTGTTGTCCGTTCATACCAGGAAGGTTTACATCCAGTACGGCTATTGTGGGCTTCTTGGTACGAATCAATTCCAGCGCCTCATCCCCAGTGGCAGACTGAGCAATAATCCGCATGTCAGGCTCCAGTGATAAAGCGTCTACAACGCCTTGTCGGAACAATGGATGGTCATCAACGATTAATAGCGTAATCTGGTTCATCCCTAAGCCTATCTCTCTTTTTTTCTGATTTATTTTTGAAACTTTCTTATTTTAACCCATTAAGGGCTTTTCCAGAGATACACAACCATATTGCTTTGGCCAAAGGATTGTGTAATGGCGCTATTCGTTACAAACACGTTTGACGCGCCTTTTGTCAATAAGGGGTAAAAATCTGGAAATGCGATTAAATAATCTGCGCCGCGAGAATTTAGATAATTGGCAATCTGTGGTTCATCTCGCATAAAGGGAATCACTTCAGGTGAGATCAGGCCGGCCAGGTCTATGATTTCATGCGTGTCAAAAAATCCCAACGCACCAATATCATGAGCGGCGATCAACGAATTTTGTGGAAGGTTTTGAGCAGCCCATTTTGCGGTCACGACCATTTCGCTTTCAATAACAGCCACATCTTTTGCATAAGAATTTGCGCCAATGGCCACAAAACCAATTGTAAGCATTGCAATGCCAGCCCGCCAAACTGTTTGTGCTATCCAGTGATAGCGCGCGAACAATTTACTTTTGTCAAACTCTACGAACGCCAATAATCCGATCAGGAAAAAGATGGGCATGGCAGGCATAATGTATCGTCCATGTTGATATAAAGGCAGCCTGGAAACATAAAGGCCAAAATAACCTGCACACCAAATAAGTGACGCGAGGACTCCCCATAATTTCCTTTGAATGGATATCACAAACTGGCTAATCACACCGGGCAACAACACCAAACTTGGACCAACCAAAAGCTGTAACAATAATTGACCCAATCGATTTAAAATTGGCAATGACTGCCAGGCCACATATTCAGCTTGTTTTGCATAGAAAGTATTAGGCATGGGAGTTCCACCAATCGCAAGATTAAACAAAAGGTACGGAACAAAAAGTGAGCCAAAGCCGATCAAATAACGTGAGATAGAAGTAAAACGCGAGCGTGTATCTTCTTGAGTGAGCAGAATGGTCATCAATACCGGGCCGAGAAGAGTCAAACCGTCGGGGCGAACCCAAACTGCCAGACCGGTGAGCAGGCCAAGGGTCAGGTGACGAGGCGTGTTGGTCATTAATAAAACAAGAACCGTCGTGACAATTAATCCGTGAAGCAGGGTTTCCATCCCAGACATCGCAGCCCATGCGAGGTGCCATTCAAAAGCAATGAAAATCCCAACCCATGGAAAGCGCGGACGATACGAATCAATCAACTTTCGAACCGTCCATTCACAAACAAATGCTAATATAAAAAGAGTTAGGATGCCTAGAAAATATGTCCATATATATGGGGAGAGGTGAATTAAAAAGCCAATGGCAAGCAAGGCAGACCATAAAGGTGAAGTTGATCCTGCTGAGGGAACCCCAGGACGAAATGCCCATTCGCCAAGCTGTGCAAGGTTTCGAGCATAAGTTTGATGAATCCAGGAATCATCCAGCGGAAAACCAATGCCGTATACAAATTTACTCGCAATCAAATAGATGGCTGCGATCAATAAAACTGCGGCGGCTATGAGAATGGTATCTTGCGTTGAAATATTACTTGATGTCGATTTTGTAGATGCGCGCGCCATCGAGTTCACCCAGGTAGATAAAATGATTATGATCGGCGACATCCACCAAAGACGGAATGGTCGCTTCAGGTTCCATTACAAAATAATACGCATTGAATTGTTCGGCCACTGCAAGAACAGCCTGCTCGCCGCCGTTCGGTACGGATATTGATGAACGCCTCGTTTGCAAATAGTAGCCAGGCGCATTACGAACAATCACAACATCTTCTTTTTGGATGCCTTGCTGAATCAGGAATTGCTCTACTGGCGGATAGTTTTCCTCGCCTTCGCTCCAACCGAGACTGAACAATCTTAAATAGACGACGAAGACTGTGAGGATCATGGCGATCATGACAAGCGCGCTTCTAAATATGACCTTGGTCTGGTCGTTGCCCCAATTTCTTTTTCTTAGGAAAGACAGTAACTCCTCAAGACCAAACGGAGCGAGAGTCCACCACATGGGCTGGAGTGCTGCGCCCGCATGGAAATAAGATCCGCGCGAACCTGCAAAGGGGAAAATAAAACTCATCACGATAAAAAGAATTAACATGGCAAGCGCCGCAAGTTTGACACGGTCATCTTTGCGAAAGGCAATCGCTCCCAAGATGATAAATGGAAATAAAAGAATCGAACCGTGTGCCGCAAAGCCGCTTATTATGTTCGAGCCAACAGCAGCCCAACGGTCTGCCATGATCTTCTGCCAGCCTAAAGCCAGAAAAGAATCCATATTAAGCAATGAGGGCGGATAAATAAAGGTTTGGTCATAGTTGGCAAGCCAGAGAGCACGACTTCCACCTGGGGCCATCAAAGTGCCGAAGACGCTTAAATTACGCACGTACCAGGGAGACATAACAATAAGAAAACCAAACAGCGCAATAATGGAGTTGACGATTACATATTTCGCATGGCCAATAAAAGATTCTTTTGGCGCGCGCCAAAGTGTAAATAGAAAGGTAAGCGCAAGCCAGAGCAAGCCGTCGCTGCGAGAGAAAGTCATAACACCGGCAATCAGACCAAGGAAAAGCCAATAGCGTGTTCGAGTAGAGTCCTCGATAAGCCTGGTTGCAACAATAAAATACAAACCACCTAACAACATGAAAATGCCGAAGTTATCTGTAACGGCTATAAACGGCGCGTTGTATACGCAAAAAATCGCCAGCAGACCTGAGGTAACGGCGAGTTCCTGTCTTTTAGAAAATGTAAAAGCCAAGTGTGCCGTAATCGGTGGGACAAGGGCTGCGATTACGAAGAAGAACAATCGCGCAGAGGCATACGTGATTTGGCCAGTCAACCACATGCCGAGGGCTGCTATTATGGAAGCGAGCGGCATCCAATAGCTATGAGATGGATGCGGCAACGAGGTTGCTCCATCCAGATAATTCCACAGATATGGTTCGGTGAATCCCTTGCCGGTTGCAAGTTGAATGCCACCAGCAAAATAATAGTCCGAGTCAAGATAGCCCGGAGCAGGTTGGAATTGGGCAATAATGGCTGGCAGAATTAGCCCAAGGATGAAGAGGATCTGGTAAATTCGAGGTTTCATATATTTAGTGATTGCCTTAAAACCTTTCCACGAAGACACGAAGTAATTTCTGGGAGTGTTCAAAACCAAAGACACAAATGTATTTGCAAGAGTGATTTTCCCGACATATGCGCCGCCCGCCAGTGCGGCGAAGCAATCTCCTGTAAAGTTGGAGATTGCTTCGCCGCCAAGAACGCGGCTCGCAACGACATAAAACTTATGTTTCTGAAATTGGACACTCTCTTATTTCTTTGAGGCTTCGTGACTTCGAGTCTTTGTGGTGAAAAATAATACGCGCCCGGGCTTTCTCAAAGTCAGTTGAAATACTATAGTTGATCGGCTAAATCTTTCCATATTCGCGGCGGGCGTATTGCCCACCAACGAATCCAGTATAAGCCAATGACTGTAAAAAGAGGAAGGAAAAAGAATATCAACTCTTCTGCAAATTTTCCGAAGCGAGGCAGGGCAAACATATAGAGCGCCCATGGAACAGCAAAGGCAAATGCCAAGAGAAACAGGGTCAGGCCATTTCTGATCTTGTACCAACGATTATGAACAATTGCAAAAATTAAAGCCAGTGGAATGATAAGCACAGCAAGGTTTTCCATCTTTGTGCGGAAGCCTAATAAAGGCGCAGCCGCAAGCGAAAGACAAGCTGCCCAATAGAAACGACGAAAGTCTCCACGGCGGGCGAGGTTCCATTCATACGCGAGAGCGATGATTAGTACGATAATAAACACCCACGCAAAAAAAGCGCCTTGTGAAGGCCAAAGATGAATGAAAATATTTCGGATACTGAATCCAAAATCTACGCGGAGATTGTTGGATATGGCCCTGAAGTATGGAATGATCCAATTGGGATATGCAAGCAAAGATATCACCGCAAGGACGAAACTTGTCATGAAGAATCCCCAAAACACAGGGGTACGTTTTTCAGAATAACAACGTAAGGCGATCAGAAGAATAAAGGGTGCGCCGACTTCCCAATAATAAAAGGAGACCGCAATCAAAGCGCCTGCAAGTTCGTCCATTTCGAGGCGGAGAGAGAGCAATATTTCAGCATATAAAAACCCAAGCAATAGTACAGGGCTGGCGGCGTAGATGGCTTGAAACGAGTAGTAATTAAATACAGCAAAGAATATAAATAACACAGAAAAGAACCAGGGGATTTCCCAATCTGTGAGGCGCAGGCTGAGGATGGCAAGGATGAACAATGCCAATTCCAGAAATAATGTAAATATCGCCCGGGCAAGCTGGGGGTCAGAGAGAAGCGAGATGGGAAAATAGAGCAGGAGTATATGGAAGGGTGTATCCAATATATATGGCTGCTGGCCTGCCTGGGCGGGGCCATCATAAACCAACTGCTGAACACGAGCAGGGATTTCGTTGGTATAGGGGTCAAGCTTGTCAAAGATAAAGCCGCGGCTGGCCACCCACTCAACATAAAAATCTCCGCCGCCTTTTAGGGTGAGGTTTGCATAGACCAGCGCGGTGGAAACACCTAAAAATAAAATCACCATGAGCGCTATGAATTGATAGTCGCGGTTGGTATATGATTTAGTGGGAATCTGAAATGTCACAGCGCATCGCCCCTTTCTAACGGAGGGGGTATATGGAAGCGGAAAATTGGACGAGTGGGTGAATTACGCGCCACTTCTTTGAAGCCGGCACTTATAAATGCTGTGGCGGCGCCTGTAAAAATAAAGGGCGCAGGTTTTTCTTTCTTTGCATCCACGGGATAGCCTTCGATAATTTTTCCGCCCTGGCTTTGTACATACTCAATTGCGGCTTTTAGTAATTCAACGGTTAGCCCATGATGGCGATGTTTTTTTTCGATGTAGAAACAGGTGATCGACCAGACTTCCTGGTCGTCTACGGGTTTGAGGATGCGCGAATGTGCGAGCTTGGGATATGCGCTGCGCGGCTCGACGGCGATCCAGCCAACGGGATAGCCTTCTGAATAGGCGAGCAAGCCAGGGACGGTTTTCGAGTCTACTATGGACTTTTGCATTTGGCGCGCGGTATCGCCAGTGTTTTCACTGAAGTCTTTTCCTCGTAATTTCCAATGCATACACCAACAGCCGCCACAGGCACCGCTTCTGCCAAAGAGCATTTCAAAGTCACGCCAGAGCTTTTGGGTGAGGGGGTGAAAGGATAGGTCGAGTTCTTCGATGAGGTTTATTTCTTCGGTCATGCGTGTTTCCCGATTGTTTTATTTGTCCAAGAGTACAACTGCTGGATAACTCATGGCTTTTGTAAAGCCAGAAAATACTTAATGCAAATAGTACGAAAAAACGAAAGTCGCAATTTTTTATTTTTTTTCGCGCAGGTTCGTTAATTATCTTCCTTCTACAAGATGATCGTGTTCGATTGTACCTGAATTCCATTCCTTTAATTGCGAGAGTAAAACGCCTGCAAAAATAATTATGCATCCAATCCCTTGAATGAAGGCAAGTGATTGATGGAGTAATAGCCAAGCGGCCCCTACGGCGAAGACGGCTTCCAAGCCTAGAATAAGTGCGGCATCTGTGGGAGGCGTGTGCTTTTGTCCCCAGACTTGCAGAGTATAGCCAATTCCAATGGAGAAGGTGGCACGATAGAGAATGGCACCGAGCAGGGGTAAGGCTGTCAGAATGGACAGGTTCTCAGCGAACAAGCCGATAATGAAATTGAGCAACCCGCTGATGAAGAAATGCCCGGCTGCGAATGAAACGGATTCGAATTTTGAGGCGAATTTTCCGAGCAAGACGAAATGTGCGGCCCAAAAAAGCGAGCCGATGATCTCAATCAAATCACCGGGTTGGATCGCAAATTTGCCAGAGGTGGAGAGAAGAAAAGCGCCGACACCTGCCAATGTGACGGCGACCAGATCGAGCCAGTGCGGCTTCTCGCGGAAACTGATCCATAAAAAGAAGGGGGTAAAGACTACATACAAACTGGAGAGGAAACTGGCGTTGGCAACTTTAGTAAACAACAAGCCGACCTGCTGCATGGCACTGGCGACGAATAACAAAAAGCCAGCCGCCAGCATCCACTTGAGTTGGGTTTTGGAAATCTTTGTGCCACGTGGAATAAAGGGAATCAGAATCACAGCCGCGAGCATAAAACAGACGCCATTAAATAAATAGGCGATATGATATTGCCCGGCAATGCCTTGGGCTACAAAGGCGGTGCCCCAAATGATGGCTACCATAAATAGAAGTAAGTCTGCTTTTAGGCGCATGCGGGAGTTGTGTCCTTTGTTTTGTTGCGTGACTGGGGGAATAATCGTATAATGCTGTATATAGTCTGTTATACAGCAACATGCTGTATAACACCCCGCATGAGGACATTTTACAGCATTATGCTGTATAACACATAGTTAGACCGCATGTTTTTCTTTAATCTGTGAAAACAAGTCACTTGTTAATTATGGTATCTTGTCTTTGCTCGCAATCAGGTTTTCCCTGCAATCGTTTT